>DATELZ010000205.1:0-53388 GCA_035276045.1 Pyrinomonadaceae bacterium
ATCATGCGTGGGTTTGACGTGCCGGTGGTCTTCGACGTGACCCACTCCTTGCAACTTCCCGGCGGGTTGGGTTATGCAACTGGCGGCCAATCGGAATACATCGAACCCCTCGCGCGCGCGGGAGTTGCTTGCGGTGTCGACGCGGTGTTCATGGAAGTTCACGATTGCCCGGAAAAGGCGTTGTCGGACGGTCCGAATGCATTGCCGCTGAACCGGCTTCAGCCGCTTCTGTTCATGCTGCGCGATATCCATCAGCTTGTTGGATCCGGGATCTAAGAAATAAAGTCGAATCATGAAAATTTTCTTTTCACTGTCTCTTCTTGTGTGTCTGCTGGTACCGTCCGCTCCGGCACAGACGCAGACTGCGCCCGCTGTTTGGCTCGTGACCTTGTTCGACATCAACGCCAACGTTCAACAAGCGGAACGAACGATCAGCATCGTGGCCGGGATCAACGCGACGAACGTCGGCGGGAGTCCGAGTCGAACGATGACGGTCCGGCTTAACTCTAAGGCGAGTGTGAAATCAGTCACGGCTGGTGGGGCAGCCACGACTTTCAGGCCCGGTGTTGAAGCGCGAGGAGATCTGCAACGAATCGAGATCGCGTTGCCGTCTGCTGCTACTCCCGGAACTGCAACCAGCGTTTCCGTGACTTACACGTTGCCGGTGGAGACTAACTCAGGACTCGCGGCGATCAGTCCGATCGGTACTCAGTTTCTACCGTTGTCGTTCTGGTATCCGATGCCGAACACGCCTTACACGCAGCGTGGCGGCGACACCGCGCCGTTTCGTGTGACCGTAAACATTGGAAATGCGATCGCGTCCGGTGTCGAGAAGAATGGTGCAGCCGGTTCGATCACATTTGAACAATCACTGCTTCACGGTCAACCGTTCTTTCTGCAAGGCGACTGGGACAAACTCGAAGGCGCCGCGGAAGGAAAAGGTATCGCGGTCCTGTTGGAGAAAGGTGTTCCGGCCGAAGAGCGCAAACGTGCTGAGGCTTTGATCGCGTTTACAGCGGCGGCCCGCTCGTTCTTTGCTGCGTCACTTGGTCCAGCGCCGGATGCTCCGGTTCGGATCGTGTCAGTCAGACGAGGCGCGGGCTTTAACGACAGTGGCACGGTGCTGATCGACGCCGACACGTTGCGTCTGCCGAAGATCGATGCAGCGACGGCGCTTTCGGTCGCGGAGACAGTCGCGCGGCTTTGGGTTGGTGGACAAACAGCGGTGCGTGCCGAAGGCAGCGGCGTGTTGCGTGATGCGCTAGTCCGTTTTCTGGCGACACAGTTTCTGGAAAAGCAGTTTGGACGCGAGGCGGTTCTTTCCGAGTTATACCGGCAGCGATTGGCCTACGCAGCGGTGGCCCAACGTGATGCGCCGCTGGCGAGGTCGAATCAGATCGACAGCACGTATTTTGGCTCCGTGCCGAATCGCGGCGCGATGTTCTGGCGCTTGCTCGACAAACGAATGGGCCGCGATGCGTTGATGGGCGTGCTGCGCGCTGCGCTTGAATCCGGTAAGAAAGATGGCTTGACGCTGGCTGCGTTGCGCGAAGCGTTGGCTGCGCGTGGCGGTGATCCATTGCGGGCGTTGATGGACCAGCAGCTCGATCAGGTAGTCGATACCGATCTGATGGTTGGTTTGCCGACGCAACGTCAGAATGGCGATTGGGTCTCGGCGTTGCGGAACATCGGTTCAACTGACGTTACCGTCGCCGTCGCCGCTACGACTGAACGAGGCGAGCGACTGATCGGCGAGGCGACGATACCCGCTAAGAACTTCGGCGAGGCGGTATTCAAAACTCCGGCGAAGATCGTTCGCGTTGAAGTCGATCCTGACAAGCTGTATCCGCAGCTTGATTACGGAAACGATGCGGTGCCGCGCAGTAAAGACTTGCCTGATGCGTTGAACGAGGCGTCGTTGCAGTTAGGCGCGCAGGATTTTGCAAAGGCCGAAGCGACTGCGCGCGCAATGCTTGCGACCGCGCCGCGTTTTCAAGAAGCGAAGATCCTTTTGGGCCGCTCGCTACTCGGACAGAACAAGCTCGAAGAAGCTGAGACGCTCTTTCGCTCGTCGCTCGAAGAACCATTGCCGTCTACGGCAACGTTGGCATGGGCCAATATCGGGTTGGGCGAGATCAGTTTGAAACGTGGACAAGCCGCGGAAGCCGCGAAACGCTTTGGCGATGCTGTGGCCGCGAGCCGTGATTATCCGTCGTCGCTGGCTGCTCGTGCGGCGCGTATTCGCGCGGAAACGGCAGCGAACAATGCACCGGTTATCGACGATGCGGCACGGGCGTTCATCACGCAGTTTTCGCAGGCAGTCGTGAGCAACAAGAAGCCCGATCTTGATTCGCGTGTTGTCTCGGGCGAACTGGTTCGCTTTATCAATGCGAGCATCGGCACGGAAGTATGGGAGACTCGCGTGTTGCGCACCGAACAACTCAACGCTAATCTCATCGCCGCCGACGTTTTTATCAAGGCGAACAAACTCGGCAAGGCAGGTGAAGGCACGGCCGTGATGATGTTGACGCGCACGCCGTCCGGATTGAAGCTTTCGGGAATCGAACTCTTCGAAGTGCGATAGAAGAGCGAAGAAGTTTCCCGCAAAGGCGCAAAGACGCAAAGGATTTATGCGGGAACCTTAAGTTTTCTTTGCGCCTTTGCGCCTTTGCGGGAAACTCTTGCATAAGCATGGAGAACTCTGAGATTCAACAACGCGCCGCGCGCGTCAAGTTGCTCTTGATGGATTGCGACGGCGTACTCACCGACGGCCGCGTTTGGATTCTTGAAAACGACGACGATCAGAAAGCGTTTCACACGCGCGATGGTCTCGGCATCGGGTTGTTGCATCGCGCCGGATTGATGTCCGGCATAATCTCAGGACGGCTCTCGAGCGCCCTCGAACGACGCGCTCAATCACTTGAGGTTTCCTATCTGTGGCAGGGACGTGAAGACAAGCGTGAGGCGTTTGCCGACACGTTGGCCCAGGCGCAGATCGGTGCTGGGGAAGTCGCGTATGTCGGCGACGATCTGACGGATCTCGCTTTGATGGCCCAGGCGGGTTTAGCTGTCGCGGTTGCCGATGCAGTCGCGGAAGTTCGCGAGCGGGCGCATTACGTGACGACGGCGAGTGGCGGAAACGGCGCGATTCGCGAAGTCGTCGAGTTGATTCTGAAAGCGCAGGGTCGATGGGACGATCTTGTTAAATCGTACTTGAAATAATTTGAAGGAGGCGTTTGTAAAGACAGTTATGGCGGCGCAAGTTGAAACATATCAATTCCAGGCTGAGACGAAGCAGTTGCTCGACATCATGATCCACTCGCTGTATACGACGAAGGACATCTTCCTGCGCGAGTTGATTTCGAATGCATCTGACGCCCTCGATCGTCTCGGATTCGAGTCACTCACTAAACCGGAGTTGACCGCTGAAGATTCCACGAAAGAGATTCGTCTCGAAGTCGACAAGAATGGGCGGACGTTGACGATCAGCGACAGCGGGATCGGGATGAGTCGCGACGAGGTGATCGAGCACATCGGAACGATCGCGAAGTCAGGCACGCGTGAGTTGCGCGAGAAGATGCGCGAGGGCGCGTCGGCTTCGGTTCTGGAAGCATTGATCGGGCAGTTTGGCGTCGGGTTTTATTCAGCGTTTATGGTCGCCGATCGGGTGACGCTGTTGACGCGTCGCGCCGGCGAAGAGCGTGCTACGCGTTGGGAATCGGAAGGTGACGGGCAGTACACGATTTCAGATGCTGAGAAACCGGCACGCGGCACGGCGATCACGCTGCATCTCAAGCCGGTGGACCACGAAGGCGGCATTGAAGACTATACAGACAAGTGGACTTTGTCGCGCGTCGTCAAACGCTATTCGGACTTCGTCAACTATCCGATCATCTTCAAAGACGAACGTGAAGAGATCGAGCGTGATGAGGAAGGGAAGCCGAAAGAAGGCGCTGAGCCGCAACAAATCGTCGAAGACAAGCTCTTGAATTCGATGAAGCCGCTTTGGACGCGTCCGGCGAGCGAGGTCACGCCGGAAGAATATGCGGAGTTTTATAAACACATCTCGCATGATTTCAGCGATCCGCTGCATTACTTTTCGGCGCGCGCTGAAGGCCTTTTGGAATACCAGGCGCTGATCTTCTTTCCTTCAAAAGCGCCATATGATCTCTACTACCAGAGTTTCGACGCTGGGCTGCGTTTGTACGCGAAGGGCGTGTTGATTATCGAGCAGTCGGCGGAGTTGTTGCCGCACTATTTGCGTTTTCTGAAAGGCGTTGTCGACTCCTCGAACCTGCCGCTGAATATTTCGCGCCAGATGTTGCAGCAGGATCGTCAGATCACGCAGATCCGCAAGTGGTTGACGAAGAAGTCGCTCGACGCTTTGCAACAGCTTTTCGATAAGGAGTTTGAGAAGTATCTCGCGTTGTGGAACGAGTTTGGACGCGCGCTGAAGGAAGGCGCGGCTACCGACTACGACAACAAAGATCGGCTTGTTTCGCTGTTGCTGTTTCAGTCGTCGCACGATGCGGAGAAGTTGACGACGTTGAAGGATTACGTGTCGCGCATGCCTTCTGAGCAGAGCGAGATCTTTTACTTGACTGGTGAGTCGCGCGCCGTGGTCGAGAATTCGCCGCATCTGGAGGCTTTCAAGGCGAAGGGGTACGAGGTTCTTTATCTTGTCGATACGGTTGACGAGTTGCTGGTCCAATCGCTGACTGAGTTTGAAGGGAAGCCGTTGAAGTCAGTTGGGAAGGGAACGGTGAAGCTCGGCAGCGAAGAAGAGCGCGCGCAGGTCGAAGAGGAGTTGAAGAAAGAGCAGGAAGAGAGCGTCGGGTTGCTGAAAGCAATTCAGGAGCACCTGGACCAATATCTCAAAGACGCGCGCCTGACGAACCGGCTTACGAATTCGCCGGTTTGCTTAGTGGGCGCGGAGATGGACTACAGTCCGCAGATGGAGCGTCTGCTGCAGATGGGCCAGGGCGGCCGTCCCAAGCAGAAGCGCATCATGGAACTGAATCCCCGGCATGCGATCGTCATGAAGATGCGCGAGCGTTATGAGAAGGACAACGCCGATCCCAAACTGCGCAACTTCGCCGAGTTGTTATATGGCTACGCTTTGCTGGCCGAAGGCTCTGACCTTCCTGATCCACCACAATTCAATCGTTTGTTGGTAGAACTGATGACCGACGGCTTAACTCCAAGCTAACAATCCGTGTTAATCTGTGGTCTCATTCGAGCGGGCGTAACTCAATGGTAGAGTGCTAGCTTCCCAAGCTGGAAGTTGCGGGTTCGAATCCCGTCGCCCGCTCCAGATTCCTCACGACCACGCCGGCGCATCCTGGCCGTCATTTTGTCCGTTCAAATTCGCCGCGCAACTCAATCGGTTTACCGTCTGGTTTAATGAAAGTTAACTCTACGACGTGTTTGTTCGCGTCAATTATCGTGAACATCATACGCTTCACCAATCCTCCCCGAGTGCTTCCAGCGACATCGAGAAAATTGAACTCGCTCGTCTTTCCATCCGGCGCCATCTTTCCTTCAAAGCGAGCCCGATTTCCGGCATCACAATAATGCGTCGCTACCAGGCGAGCCTCGTCCACGTAGAACATAGTGATCTCATTGTTGGGCGGGCCACCTCCATCTGTATTCGCCTCATAAAGTATTGCGGTGCCACTGGAGGTGAGGCGAATTGTGACGTTGATCGAAATATTCATAATCGTGCCTTGCCACGAACCCGCCAGGGTTTTCATGTTGGCAAACATCTTCTTCGCATCCGATGGCGCGGCAGCGTTATTTGGCTGCGACGTCGTCTGGGCCACCGACGTTCCGTGCCCCATCGCTACCACAAGACAGATCAGGAGTAAAGGGAGAAGTTTTGGGTGCATTGTTTCTTTCCTTTCGGTCTGACAACTTTCAATCGATGTTGAGAGCCTATGCTGTTTGAACTTCCAAGTCTCCACAGGCTGTAATTAGATTGTAAAAAGTTGTACCGATTGCTTATCGTTCACAGATGAGTGACATCTCGACAGCACAAACCACTGCGCCTGATCCCAGCAGACGGTTGTTTATCGGCTGGCTTGATGCCTCTGGCGCCGCGTTTTACGACACGCTCTTCAAGTGGATAGGATACGTGTTTCCCGGTGTCGAGATTACGAAGGCGCCGGACGTTCTTGCTGATCCGCAGTGGCAAGTCACTCTTGCTCGTTCGCTGCGCGGCGTGGAAGCTGCTCTGGTGTGCGTGGTGGGGGAGCAGGCTGCTTCTCCCTGGGTGCACCTTCAGCTTGGCGCCTGCTTTCGCGCGCTGGGAACAAGCAGGCCCGTCGTGCCTGTGTTACTCGACGTCCCGGATGCGGCTCTTTCGTCGTCACCTCTCGGGTTGTTCCAAGCAGTTCGACCCACCAAAGAGGATTTCCGCAGGCTCGTGCGTGATCTTTCTTTCATGCTTTCAAATCCGAGCAGCGAACGGATTGCCCTCGCGCGGTTCGAATCCACGTTCGACGATCTGCTTTTCGAATTGGATTTGGTGCCGGGGTCAGTATTACAGAGCTTCCAAATCGTACTTGTTTTGCCCGACCGCGTATTGCCTGTGCCGAATTCCACCCCAGCCACAGACCATGATTGGACATCCGTAATGCGGCGGATGACGGCTATCCAAAGAATGCCCGGCTTGGTCCTGGCGCCGTTTGAAGCTGCGGATCTGGAGTGCCTCGACTTGACACGTGAGGAATGGATGCGCGCTCCCCGCCTGGTCTCGCGTCTGACGACACGCAGTCTGGCGCTGGTCCACCGAGCCGTCGCGTCCACGTACCATCGTGAAGCGAAGGCGATCGCGAAGTATGTGAAGCAACACCTCATACACAACGAACGATCGGGTCTGCGATCCGGTGAGCCGCGATGAGAGTATTTATCAGTTGGTCAGGCGATCGATCGCATCGAGTTGCAAGCGCGGTGCATGAGTGGATTAGCGTCGCCTTTCCGGCGCTCGATCCGTGGTTGTCGAGCGAGATGGAAAAAGGAAAGTCCTGGGCGAACAAACTCCTGGATGGACTCACGACTTCGACGCTCGGCATCCTTTGCGTAACGGCTGAAGCCAATCACGACTGGATGGCGTTTGAAGCCGGCGCGTTACTCGACGCTGCCGGCGATGGGCGTAGCCTGGTCGTTGTCTTAATCGACCCCGATCCGGTCCAGTTGGCGGCTTCGCCAATAGGCGCCTTCGCAGCTTTCACAGGAGATGACAGCGGGCTGCGAGCGTTTGCGATTCACCTGGGTAGGCAGACTGAGCATCCGATTTCAGAACAACGGGCAGACGAATTAAGCGCGACGCTGTTGAGCGACATCACCGCGATCGGAACTGCCAAAGTTCGAGACTTCGAGTTGAATCTTGTTCTCCCGGAAGGGGCTCACACCCAACCATTTGCACCACTACATGATATGGAGTGGCTTAGTGCAATCGAGGGAATCGTCGACGCGCTCCGTCGAGAGATGGCCTGGGAAATCGCAGACTATGATTTCGCTTCTTTTTCTTACCTGGACATGCGCAAGGCAGAGTGGATACCTCCACCGAAGCGAATTTCTTCGATTACGACCGATCAGCTTGCGCTGGTCCATCCGAGTTACTTCGAGCAGTGGTACGGCAACGCCAGGCTTGCAACAGAGATCCTGAAGTCGAACTTTCAACTTGACGCTTCATTGAAGGCCCGCAACAGGCGCGAACACATCAGGTCCGACTCAGCCTTTCTTTACGCGTTTTACTTGCTACAGTTGCCAAACCCTCATCTGCGACACGGTGAGATCGTCAACCTGTTACGGAATATTCAGGAACTACCCGGTATTCCTCGCAGTTGGCGGTTTGAGATACCGGTCCTCTTTCTCGTCGAACCCGACGTAAACAAGCTGGAGAAGGAATTGGATTCCAAGTCGCGTCTCCTGGCTCAGGTGATATCGCTTGGCTTTTCGTACGCTTCGATCCGCGACGCCATCTCGTTTTTCGGCGTATCCGTCACGAGCGAACTCCTGCGGCGCGTGGTCGCGCAATTCCGGCAGGAGTTGGAAACAATCGCTCCACCCGACAAGGTGAGAACTCCAATCATGGAAATGCTCGATCGCCTGGAGCAAACCGAAAACCAGGACGAGCTAATCACGATGTGGACGTCTCTGGACAGCGCTGTCCGCGGATTGGTCCAGTGGCTGCACGCAGCCTTGTAGGTGCACTCTGATCATCTCTGGGTCTGTGATCTCTGCGTTTCAATATTGCTCACACCTAAACTTCAACGCGGAGCACACAGAGAACGCAGAGATGTTCTGCAAAAGCCCGCTTTGCTACGGCAGGGCTTCGATGGTCAGGGCCCGGTTGAAATTGCCTGTCTGTTGAATGCCATAGAGAAAACTGACATTGACGGAAGCTCCACTTGCCAGTGGTGTCAGCAATGTGATCGTGCCGACAGACAAGGTGGAGTTGAAGCCGCCACCGTTCGATTGCGTCGGCGGTTGTTCCAGCGTAGTTCCCTGGACGTTGACGGTACACGGCGTTGTTGCCACGCCGTTGGATGCCAGGCAGGTTGCCGGGTCGTTGATTCCCGAGACCGCCACCAGCAATGAGGTGCGTGCACGGAGGTCGGCGATCCCCGACGGGGCTGGAAAGGTGCTGAGATCGATGATCCGGAAGCGCAACCTCGTGACCGGGCCACCGGTGTTATTTACTACACGGTGCCGAAAACTAATGGTGCCGAACGTAGAGTTATTAACCGGATCGCTGGTGAAATCACGCACGCGATTTGGCGCACTGGCGGCGGCTACTGTCGTGTCCAACAGCAATAACGCGAATTGCGCATTGCGGTTCATTGGCGACTTCAGATTCTGCGGACCAGGCGCACCGAGCCGCTGTCCTGCACCTGCGCTTGTGCCGTTAGTATCCACGAAAAAGAAGTCCGTGGCGTTGTTATCTGTGTCGACATACGCCCCACCTGACGGACAAGGGCCGAGGGTCGAGATCGAGCCACCTTTGCCACACTCGTCACGAACGAAAGAGTAATCTATCGAGAACGGTATGATCGCCGGATAACCGGCGCCCTCCTTGTAGAGCGTGTTGGTTTCGGAAGTTGAACCGACAGCATCAACCCGCGTGGTGAGTGTAAAGTTCGCCGCGACCGATGTATTGAAAATCGCGATCCCGGCGTTATCAGGAATATTATTGGTGTACATGCCGTTACCGCCGGCATTGGCTGCCAGCGAATAACCCACCGAATTTGTACACAGAAAATAGCCTCCATTCGGAATCACTGTGTCATTCGGAATGACGCAACGAGCTACGCCGTCGGATCCGGCGATAGCGTAACCGGCGCCGGCGCCGGAATCGGTGACGGTGTGATCTATGCCGCTGTTGTTGTAGATCTCGATGAATTCGTCGTTCGAACCATTGGGCCCGCGTAACCGGAATTCCGTAATGAGCAGTTGCCCCGCTGTGGCTGGGGAGTTTATAAGCGGCGTTTCAGCAAACACTCCCGGCGTGACGATCGCTGCGATCAGGATTACGAATACAGTAAAGATTGTCTTGTGAGCCGTGAGAAACATTGAAAAGCTCCTTGTTGAGGATTAGTCGCTCTCGTTGTATATAGCAACGATTTTCGAGTGTCAAATCTGAGAACTTATTTAATGAGTCACTTCGTACAATTGACAGACTATACTGAGTTAGGGGCTTTCCCTGGCATTGAAAGTGACCGGCCCACAGTTTCTGCCAATGTCTACCACTGAAAATGTGACACAACTCCTGCTGGCCTGGAGCGACGGCGATGCTACGGCGCTCGATCGTTTGCTTCCGTATGTGGAGATCGAGCTGCGGCGTTTGGCCAGCTATCACATGAGACGTGAAAGTGTTGGACATACGCTGCAAACTACAGCCCTCGTAAATGAGCTCTATCTCAAGCTCGTGGATCAGAGACAGGCGAAGTGGCAGAATCGAGTGCACTTTTTCGCCGTCGCAGCTCAATTGATGCGCCGGATCTTGGTCGATCATGCTCGCCGGCAATTGCGCAGCAAACGCGGCGGCGGTGTGTCCGATCTGGCCCTGGATGATGCAATCGTCATGTCTCGCGAAAAATCGGCAGATATTCTGTCTTTGAACGAGGCCCTCGATCGCCTCACCAAACTCGATCCCCTGAAAGCTCGCATAGTCGAGTTGCGGCATTTTGGCGGTTTGAGTGTTGAGGAAACTGCCGAAGTGCTGAAGATCTCAGAAGTCACCGTCATACGCCATTGGGGCCTCGCCAAATCGTGGCTGCGACGTGAAGTTCGTGGTTAGTGGCGAAAATGAGATAGTTCCAGCAGCGATTTGACGCGATCAAACGTAGGCCTCCCGATCTTCTTTGGCTCTGCGTTCTCTGCGTTCCTCTGTGAACTCTGCGTTAAATATTTGAAAGTCAGTGTTTACGCAGAGATCTCAGAGGAACGCAGAGGAACGCAGAGTTGAAATTAAGACACTACCCAAGATTCGGACAGATTGCATAGAAATGAACTCAGATCGATGGAATAGGATTGAAGTCCTCTACAACTCCGCCCTTCAACTTGAGGCTGCTGACCGCGAAACCTTCCTCGAACAGCAGTCTCAGGGCGATGAAAGTCTGAAAGACGAGGTTCTCTCGCTGCTTGCTTCCGCGAATCGTCAGGACAGCTTCATGGAGGAACCGGCGGCGACACTGGCGCTCGAAGTCCTGCGGTCCGAGAGGATGGGATTGATTGGAGAGACTGTCGCTCGCTATCAGATCGTCGACGTGCTGGGCCACGGTGGGATGGGCGAAGTCTATTTGGCCCACGATCCGAGTCTCAATCGCAAAGTCGCGCTCAAACTTCTTCCCGTCACCATCACTGACAACCAACTGCGGGTCGCCCGCTTTCAACAGGAGGCGCGCGCGGCCTCGGCAATCGCTCATCCAAACGTCGCCCACATTTACGAGATTGGCGAAGCGAACGGGCTCCATTACATCACGATGGAATACGTCAAAGGCTCTACGCTTCGCGAACTTCTGAAGACGGATGCGTTGGAGGAAGCAAAGGCTCTCGACATCTCTAAACAGGTATGTCTCGCCCTGGCCGCCGCACATAAAGCCGGCGTGATCCATCGCGATATCAAACCGGAGAACATCGTGGTCACCGGCGATGGACACGTAAAGGTCCTCGATTTCGGACTGGCGAAGTTGATCGAAGGCGTGAGAGACGAGACGGAATTTCACGGCACTTCGTCTTTGCACACACAGCCGGAATTGTTGATGGGGACGTGGCAGTACATGTCTCCGGAACAGGTACGCCGGCAGCCTGTCGACTGTCGAACGGATCTCTGGAGTCTTGGCGTAGTGTTATTCGAGCTGCTGTTTCGCCGGCGTCCGTTTCCTGGAGACACGACCAGTGAAATTATTGTGGCGATTCTGGAGCGTGAGCCGGACAGCGGTGCGATGAGCAAGCTGCTGTCCCGTGAGATGACGGCTGTATTGCCCAAACTATTAAGCAAAGATCCTGACGCCCGGTATCAATCTGCCGAAGAACTGCTTCACGATCTGCGGCAAATCGATGCTGATGCTCTCACGACCGAAATACTTCGTCCTATCACGGTCGGCGAACGAATAGACACGATCCCAGGTCAAACCCAAAAAACGCCAGAGCGGGTAGTGAGCGGTACATTCAGGAAGTTGTCGCTGATTGTGCCAGTGTTCCTGATAGCGGCCGCCGCTTTTTATTACGTATTCAAAACCGCGCACAACAACACGCTGCTCGATGGCGCCTTCAACCTGCGTTTCGAACGACTGCACCTATCCGGAGACATAACCGAGATCGTGATCTCGCCCGATGGACAATACGTGGCCTATAGCGTCGTTGAAGCCGGAAAGCACTCGATACATGCGCGAGAGCTGGCGACCGGCAGCGATCTTCGGGTTACCGCACTTTCAGACGCGAGCTACAGCGGCCTGTCGTTCTCACCCGACGGCACTTTTGTTTACTACCTCGAGAATCAGGCAGAGACCGGAACGCTCTATCGTGTTTCGAAACTCGGTGGTCAAAGACGAATCCTGGAGAACGTGAACACGGCCGTGACATTCTCACCTGATGGTTCGCGGATGGCTTTTGTGCGTAGTAACAACGCGGTCGATCCGGCAGATCTGGTGATCGCGCCGGCGGATGGCGGTTCGTCGTCGGTGCTGGTGCGGCGCACGCTCGCAAATGACAGGTTCTTCTCGTCTCACATGCAAGGTCCTGGACCAGCGTGGTCTCCCGATGGAAAGAGCATTGCTTGTGTGACGCACGGTCTCGGACCAAAACGCACCGAGGTCTCGCTCGAAGTAGTTGATGTTGAGTCCGGAACTGCCCGGGCCATAAAGGCTGGTCCGTGGCGCTACATTTCGCGCATATCCTGGCTGGCGGATGGCAGTGGAATGATCGTCGCCGCAACCGAAACGCCGGGCGGTTCCGGACAACTCTACCTGGTCGGCGATCGCGCAACACACCAGCGGCAAATCACTAACGACCCGAACAATTACACCCTCGTCAGCGGCTCAAGCGACTCGAGAGTCTTTGTGACGCGAAACGTCGAAAGGAGTTCGAGCATCTGGCACGTGTCGCTGGCGGGCTCGCCAGGATCGTCGCCGGCCGTAACGAGCGTGGAGCAGCGGAAAGGACTGTCAGAAGTAGAGCGCGGCACTGAAGGCCGGTTTATCTACTCAGTTTTTGACGGCAAGAACATCAATCTTTGGTTACAGGACGGAAGCGGGACGCGGCAGTTAACTTTCGAAGCTGACAATTCCAAGCCAACGATGTCGCCCGACGGCCGGTACATCGTCTTCTGCTCCACCCGCGCCGGCATGATGAACATCTGGCGAATGAATTCCGACGGAACGGAGCCTCTCCAACTCACCAACGGCAGCTACGAAGATCTCCCCTCCGTTACTGTAGACGGCAAATGGGTCATCTATCGTACCGGCAAGGACACTCGCAAAGTTTCGATCGACGGTGGACCACCAGTCATATTGTTGAGCAGGGAAGTGCAGGGGCCGTCACTCTCACCTGATGGCAGACTGCTGGCATTCTTTGTTAACGATCAACCAGACAGCCAGGTGTGGCATCTCGAAATCTACGACCTTACATTAAGCACGATCGTGAAGCGGTTTGCCTTGCCTGATGCGACGCTTCCGTTCCACGGGATGAGTCTCACTCCCGACAACCGCTTGCGATGGACACCGGATGGGACGGGACTCGCCTATGTCAGCAGTGCCAGCGGCGCCTCAAACATCTGGCTTCAACCACTCAACGGCGGACAGTTTCGAAAGCTAACCGATTTCAAAGAGGCGGAGATAACGTCCTTCGCGTGGTCGGACGACGGCCGGCAGGTCGTGTTGGTGCGAGACACGCGGGCGTATGTGCCGGTCCTGGTCAGACTATTTTAGGACCCAATTAAACCGGTGTCAGAATTTCCGGGCCGGGGTTTGGCGGGAGAGGCGCAGCTTCGGTACATGGGTTGGTCCAAACTCCATTGATCCAGCACTCACCCGCGATTTTCCGAGGAAAGGTGCTGGGCCGCTCCCCGATGGAGTTATTTCCGATTGACTGGCTGGTTCCGGTAGCCAACGCGAGGATCATCAACCAAGTGCTGATTGTCATTGTTGTCTTCTCCTAAGTAAGTTTCGTTAATGGGGACACTGTTCAAATACGCGTCAAAGCCGGCTCAAAGCTATCAATTTCGTCCTCAACAAACTCCAAAAGCCGGCCTCACACTTTTCATCTCGCCTGCTGATAGGTTTCGCAAACATTCGACGCGATCAATAAACATCAGCGGTCATCAGGCACATGGCGCAGGAATACTCCTCGTCGATTCCGCACCATGTATCCAAGGTCTTACGCAGCGTCGAAAGGAGAGTTGAGATGAAACGGTTTTTGATCGGAGCTTTTGTCGCAGTTTCCCTGTTTGCCTTCGTCTCGGCGGCAAACGCACAAAACGTAAATGGTATTGCCTTGATTCAAGTGGCTGGCGGCGCAACGTTCCCCGCGCAGTCCTTTCGAGTCAAATTTTGCAAGATAGACAACAACGGTAACCCCATACCAGGCGCATGCAGCCCCACCTCGAATCCTACTCTCTTAAACGGATTCTTCGGTTTCAACGTGCAACACGGAGCGGGTTGGTACTACATGTTCCTGTGGCGCGAAAGTATCTTCTGGGGTTCAGAGGAATACCCGGCAAATGGGCCGTTCTTCATCGGAAATTTCCCGGGTGGCAACACGATCAACGGCGTCTTTTCGCGGCCTCGTGCCGGAAAACCCGGGGCCGTGAATCCAGCCAACAACTCTGTCAACAGACCGACGAGTTTCACCCTGCAATGGACCGATGGGTTGGATCCCAACCGGCGTGACCCAAACTGGGTTGTCACGTACGACATCTACGCCAGCGGAAATGAATTTCCTGAGACCCTGGTCTTCTCGAACATTCCGTGTAACGGGTTCGGAACGTGTTCTGTAAACGTGAGCGGACTTGTCTACTCCACCCGTTACCAGTGGCGAGTAGTAGCGAGAATGCGATCGCCGATTATCTTCCCGGTTTACGGCGACAACCTTTATCTCACCGACTCGGACACGTTCCGCTTTTCGACGATGTTTGATCCGTCTACACCAACCTATTCGTTCCGCACCAGCAATAACAATCGGTATCTCACTGCTCCCGGCGGCGGTGGCGGTGACTTCACCGCAACAGCCAGCAACATCGATTCGCTCACATCACAGTTCAAGATCATCGATGTGAACGGCGGGAGTTTGATGAGCGGCGATACAGTGCATGTTCAGACAAACCGAAACTATTACCTCATGGCCTTCAACGCCGGCGGCGGTGACGTTGCCACCAGTGGGTGGGCCCAGTCGTGGGAGACTTTCACGATTATGAAGGTTGGCGGCAGTGGCTCTATCAGCGGAGGTGATTCGATTGCTCTCCGTGGACCAAACGGCTTTCACTACGTGAGTGCCGTAAATGGCGGAGGTGGAACAGTCAACTGCAGTGCTGCGGCGATAGGGGCTTTTGAAACCTTCACGTTGGTCCAACAGTGACCCCGATTAGAGTGTCCTGATTTGACTCCGGCGAAGTCTCTGTGTCCTCTGCGCCTCTGCGGTTGTTCTTACGTCAGGTTCACCGCAGAGACGCAGAGTCCGCAGCGCAGTTATCGAGGTGTTGTGAAAATGAAATCATTAATCTGCTTCTTGCTCACACTAAATATTTTCGTGGCGAATGCTGTCTCCGCCACAGCGCAGGATCAGACTGCGCCGCCGAACGCGATTGAGGATCAGGCCTATCTGTTGCTGGAAGATGTGATCGCAAGTACGCAGACACTCAAACTCCCGCAGAACCGCAGCCGCTTGCAGATCACAGCCGCGGATCTGCTTTGGAAGCGTGACCAATCCCGCGCCCGTTCTTTGTTTACAGACGCCGCCGCAAATCTTCTCGAACTGAAAAAACAAACAGACAAGAGTTTCGACCAGAACTTCGGTCAACAGGAATCGGCAACCCAGTTGCGCCACGAACTCGTACTGACAGCGGCACGCTACGACCCGGCTCTGGCTTATGAGTTGTTTGAGAGGACGCGACAACAGAAGGCTCGGGCGCCGGATGGCCGCGCGTCCGACGATGAGACGTACCTGGAACAACTCCTGCTCACTCGGGTCATGGCAACGGATCCTGACTTCGCTCAACGCAAGGCCGAGGCGATGCTCGATCGGGGAGAGTTTTCCGTAACCATAGTTTCCGTGCTTGAGAAGCTTCAAGAGAAAAACAAACCTAGCGCAGCGCAACTGACCGAAAAGATCCTGGACCGATTGAAGCCGGATGCTTTGCTTGCCAGTTATGGCGCTACCAGCCTCGCGCTGGGAATGTTGCGAGCAGAACCACGATCGTCGGAGCAGCCGTCCGCCGCATATCGACAGCTACTGGAAACCGTGGTTAACACAGCCCTCAAACCGGTCACAAGTCTCACGCCGAACCAACTGGACAACGCTCGAGATCTATTGCTGAATCTACGCGCGTTGCAACCGCAGATTGATCAACACTTGCCCGCGCGCGCCCAAGCCGTACGCCAGAAAATCAGCGAACAGTCTGATTCCAACAAACCACGCAATGGCCTGGATCAATTAACCTACCTCACTCAACAAGGAACCTCTAATAATCTCTTGACTGCGGCAGCCTCAGTCCCGTCCGAGGCGCGAGCACCGCTTTACCAGCAAGCGGCTGTCAAAGCGCTGGATGAGGGAAACGCGGACCGCGCGCGCCAGATCGCCAACGATCATCTGGATGCCAACATGCGCGGTGTAGTTTTCAAGCGGATTGCCGCGGAGCAGCAGCTTCGCAATGGCAAGGCCGCACAACTTGAAGAGCTGCGGCAGATCCTTGAAGGGAGTTCGAAGAGTGACCGGGTAAGTCTGCTGCTTCAGTTAGTCGAAGCCACAAAGACTGACAATCCAAAATACTCGCGCCAGTTCCTGGACGAAGCGTTCGGCCTCGTGACGGGTCCAGCGAAAACTTACAAGCAGCTCGAAGATCAGTTACAGGTCGCGCATGTCTTAGGCTCGATTGAACCACAGCGGAGTCTTGAACTATTGGAATCAGGCGTAACCAAACTCAATGAACTGCTGTCGGCCGCTGAGTCGCTAAGCGGGTTCGAGGTCCACATCTTCAAACCCGGCGAGATGCCCGTCCCGGGGAACAGCATGCTCGGATCGATGGTGGTCCGTTACAGCCAGGAATTAGCGATTCTGGCAAAGAGCGACTTCCGCCGTGCCGTGGCAGCCGCCGAACAGTTCCAGTACCCGGAGTCTCGCCAATTCGCGCGACTGTCGATTGTTCAGGCTGTGCTGCGTTTTACGCAGAGCGAATAGGAAGGTGAGTGAGGCTGTTGCGAAGTGCGATCATTGTACAAAAAAGTCTCCGCAAAGGCGCAAAGGCGCAAAGACAAAGACGCAAAGAAAACCCTTAGTAACGCGGCAGCGCTTTGCGCCTTTGCGCCTTTGCGGGAGACCTCTTCCTCCACACAAAGCACTTTTGTACAAAGCCATCATTGTTTGCCTTCTCGCCTTTTCTGACGCCACTCGTGATACGCCCGCAACACGGTTGCAAAGCGCTCTGACTGCTTCTCGCTGAGCGGGGCGCGTTTTAGTTTTCGCATCAGGGTCTCGAACATGTAGCCCGAGCCGTGGAAGTAGGGGCGGATTTCGACGAAGCACAAAGCCACCTCAATTGCTTCCGGATCGCCCTGGATTATGCGTTGCGGGGCCGTGTCGTAGCCGCCGGGAAAGGCAAGTGAGTCGTAGCGGGCGTGAAACTCCGCGCAGGCCTGTTCCCACAGTGGGGTTGCTCCTGGAAATTTGCCCCGGTTGCTATAAGTCTCCTTGATACGAGCCTTCAGTCTGCGGATCTCTTCGCCGTTGTCGATGATGTGCTTCTTGATTGCCTCAGTGCGCATAAGTAACTCTCGCAGGCGGTTAAGCCGAGCTCTTGAATATGATGACCGACCTCGTGATAAAGAATTTCGCTGATCGCCACTGCCTTGCTTTGCATAAAAAGTCTCCCGCAAAGGCGCAAAGCGCTGCCGCGTTACTAAGGGTTTCTTTGCGTCTTTGCGCCTTTGCGGGAGACATCTTCCTCTCGATAAGCCACTTTTTGTGCAAGGCACCACTGCCTTGAATATCGGCACTAACAGTAGCGCCTCCGGATAGGGGCGCAGGATCCGGTCCATCACCAGGTAGATGCTTCCGCCTGAGTAGATGCCATTAGCCTCCGCTGCTCTGAATCGTCTACCCTGCGATTCAAACTTGCCTTTAGTTGAGCTAAGCAGGCTGGCGGAGTTGGTCATGACGACGTAGTGCAGACCTTTGAGATATTCCGCCGAGACATGACGCATCATTTGTCTTATCAGAAAATACATTACGTAAATAAAGAAAAATCCGTTGACCAGATATATGCGCATATGCTTACATAAGTCATGGCTTATGAACAGGCTTTAGCGGCATTAGCAGATCCGACTCGGCGGCAGGTCTTTGATCTGGTGCGAAAGCACAATTTCACGGTGGGGGAGTTAGCGGCGGGATTGAACATCACCCAGCCGGCCGTTTCTCAACACCTGCGGGTTCTCCGAAGCGCCAACCTTGTGATCGATCGCCGCGAGGGCGCTCGCCGCTATTACCGTCCCAATCCCGCAGGTCTGGCCGAACTGCGCCGTTACGTCGAGTCGCTGTGGGATGACGCTCTCGAAGCCTTTGCCGCAGGCGATCCGGGTCCGCGAAAGGAAGAACCAACTCCATGAGCTCCGTTGAAATTCGTCCTATCAAACGCTCGATATCCGTCTCGTCGAGTCCGGAAAAAGCTTTTCGACGATTCACCGAGGAGTTTGGATCATGGTGGCCCAGCCAGACTCATTCGATTGGTTGTGACAGATTAAAGCAAGTCGTCTTCGAGCAACATGAAGGTGGGCGCATCTACGAAGAACACGTTGATGGACGTCGGTTTCAATGGGGACGCGTGACACTTTGGGAGCCGCCGACTCGCGTGAGGTTTACCTGGCATCCCTCACGCGATCCATCGACTGCGCAGGATGTTGAGATTGAATTCAAAGCTGAAGGCGCTGGCACTCGAGTTGAACTAACCTCAACCGGATGGGAACGTTGGGGACGAAGAGCTAAACGCGCGCGAAAGGGTTACGACCTCGGTTGGGGCTACGTGCTCAATGTGTGGGCCGGCCGGCGCACGGCCGGCATGGCGATGATCGAGGCTGTTGGCGCCCTTTTGATTATTGTGATGAAGCTCCGTGGTGGCCGCGAGGCAGAAATTGCTAGAGCAGGAGGAGAGATGCAATGAAAACCCCAATCACGATCCTACTGTTAGTGACGTTGTTAATGGCTGCGCCGGTTTCCCTTGCCGGTGAACTTCAATTAACTCAGCAAACACATTCCGATCGAGCGATCAAACTCGAAATCGTTTTGAACGCGCCGGTGGATAAAGTCTGGAAGGCTTGGACCACCAGGGAAGGGATCCGAACTTTCTTTGCTCCCGACTGCGATATCGATCTTCGGGTTCTGGGGAAATACGACATCTTGTTTAATCCGTCAGCGCCGGCAGGACTTCGTGGTGCTGAAAACAACCTGATCCTCGCAATTCAGGAGGCAAAGCTTCTCTCTTTCACCTGGGATGCGCCGGCAAATTTTCCAAGTATTCGCAAACAGCGCACTAGCGTTGTAATTCGACTGACGGAGTTGGAGTCCAACAAGACAAAACTGTCGTTAACCCATACTGGTTGGGGCGAGGGCGCTGAGTGGAACCAGGTTTATGACTATTTCGTCGTGGCGTGGGGCGACGTCGTGCTGCCGTTTCTGAAGCATTCACTTGAGCGTGGTCCAATCGATTGGAAGAATCCGCCACAAAAATTACCGAAGGCGACGTTGATCGCGGATTAGTTGTTTTGCGTCGCAAAAGACCAATGGGTTCTTCGGTATTCGCACGCCTGGTGCTTCTTTGTGTTCTGCTTGCGACCTTCACCTCGATTGTTTCGGCGCGCCCAAAGAGTGACGTCCCAAGTCGCCTCCTGATTAAACGAATCGAGGCGCTGCTGACGAAGGAGTTTCATCCGAATCGGCCAGGCGGCGTGGTGCTGATCGCTCACCGCGACAAGGTTCTTTTTCGCGGCGCGTACGGTCTGGCAGATCTTGAACTTGGAGTGCCGATGAGGCCCGATGCGGTGTTTCGCATCGGCTCGATAACCAAGCAGTTCACGGCAGTGGCCATCCTCAAGCTCGTCGCTGAGGGCAAGCTCGGCCTCAATGACGACGTGCGAACCTACAATCCCGAGCTTCCTTACTCCGTCACCATCGAACAGGTGTTAACACACACCAGCGGTCTGCCAAATCTGGTTGATCTGAACGACTTTGAGAATCTCGCGCGGCGCGACTATCGGGTCGATGAACTCCTGGCCTTAACAAAGAACGAGAAACTGCACTTCACGCCCGGCAGTGGTTTTAAATATAGCGATACTGGTTACATCCTTCTTGGTGCAATCGTCGAGCGCGCCAGTGGCTTGAGCTATAGCGACTATCTCGAGTCGAAAATATTCCGGCCGCTTGGAATGAGCAGCTCTTATTATGGTGATGACCGTCGAGTCGTTCCGCGCCGCGCCAGTGGCTACTCGTTCGCAGGCGAGCAGGTGCTTAATGCTTCATACCTCAACATGAGCGTGCCGCATTCGGCGGGCGGCCTCGTGTCAACCGTCGACGACCTTTTGCGTTGGGACATCGCTTTGCGAAGCGGCGCGGTCGTGCGAAAAGACTTGTTGGACCGCGCCTGGTCCACGAGAACATTGCCTGACGGGTCGCATTCCGGCTATGGGTTTGGTTGGAAGATGTGCGAGTTTGAAGGCCGCAGGACGATAGAGCACGGCGGATGGATCAATGGATTTAGTGCGAAGGCGATTCGCTTGCCCGACGATGATCTGAACGTGATCGTATTGGTCAATAACGATTCCGATCGTCCCGACGCGGGTTTGATTGCGCGGCGTTTAGCGAAATTGGTTCTTACGGGTTCGGACCAGTTCGACCAATATCATCTGACAGTTGGGCAACGACAATTGCTGGTGGGCCAATACGTTCTGAGTCGAGACGTGTCTGTGACGATCAGCGAGCACGACGGCAGTCTTTACTACCAACGTGGCAGTGACCGGCGCGAGCGTCTGATTGCGCTTTCGCCGACGAAACTGAGTTTCGCAAAGGGCGACCGAACGTTTCTTTTCAATTTCGAGCGGGATAAGCTCCGGATGACGCTAAGCTGCGAACCGGCCGGGGTTGCCACTCGGGTCGTGCCCGGATCGCGATAACGAAATACCGGGTGAAATCATATCCACGTGGGATGCAAATGATAAACTGCGTCAGTCCCGTAAACCATAACCGTTCAAAAACCTATGATCAAACACTTCCGCGCCGCACTCCTTTTAATCCTTTTACTTTCAATCAACTGTTTGGCCCAAAATGGCGCGGAGTCGAGAGTCCAGGCTTATTTGGAAACCGAGATGAAGGCGCAAAAGATTCCCGGCGTCTCGGTCGCGGTGATCAGGAACGGACAGATCGTGCTCGCCAGGGGTTATGGATACGCTAACGTCGAACACCAGATACCCGTGAAACCCGAAACGATCTTTCAATCGGGTTCGATGGGCAAACAGTTCACCGCCACCGCCGTGATGCTTCTAATGGAAGACGGCAAACTAGCCCTCGACGACAAGATCACGAAGTACTTTCCCGACACTCCCGCAGCGTGGAGCAACATGACGATCCGCCACCTGCTCACGCACACCAGCGGCATGACCGATTATCCGCCAGACTTCGACTACCGCCGCGATTACACCGAAGACGAACTATACGCCCGCGCCAAACAGATCCCACTCGCATTTCAACCCGGTGAAAATTGGAGCTACAGCAACCTCGGCTACGTGATGCTCGGCATCCTGATTCACAAAGTAAGCGGCAAGTTCTACGGCGACTTTCTCCAGGAACGCGTGTTCAAGCCACTCGGCATGTCGACGACGCGCGTGATCAGCGAAGCCGACATCATTCCGAATCGCGCGGCAGGTTATCGTCTCGAAAACGGTGAACTGAAAAACCAGAACTGGGTCTCGCCGTCGTTGAACACAACCGCGGACGGCGCGCTTTACATGAACGTCTACGATATGGCGAAGTGGGACGCCGCTCTTTACACCGAAAAAGTCCTCAAGCGATCGAGCCTCGAACAAATGTGGACTCCAGTGAAACTGAACAACGGTCAAACGCGTCCGTACGGTTTCGGTTGGACAACGGGCCAGTTCAAAGCCCATCGTTACGTTCTGCACACCGGCTCATGGCAGGGCTTCAAAGCGATGATCGTTCGCTACCGGGACGACAAGCTCACGATTGTTTTATTTGCCAATCAGGCTCGCGCGAACCAGTCGAAGCTGGTCGAAGGCGTAGCTGCGATCTTCAACCCGGCACTCGCCCCTACGCGGCCATGATCGAAGACGGATTTGCTCAATCCGCGGCTCAATGGCAAAATCGGGCAACACTAAGCTCCCCTAAGCAAGCTGGTCCTTTCTCCCGACAACAACCAGCTAAGAACGCGAGATCTATGAAGAAAGACCTGACAATCATGGTCGTCGAAGACTACGACGACACCCGGCTGCTCCTAAAGAAAGGCCTTGAAGGACTTGGCTACAGCGTCGTCGAAGCATGCAACGGCCAGGAAGCCGTCGATATCGCCGACCGTACGCGTCCGGACCTGATTCTGATGGATCTCGATCTGCCGATCCTCGACGGCATCGCCGCCACGCAATGCATTCGTCAAAAGCCTGAGCTCGTAAGTGTTCCCATCGTTGCCGTCACCGCTTATCCGATGTCTTACTCACACGTCAAAGCTTTTGCGCGCGGCTGCGACGAGTACATGCGCAAGCCGATCGATATGACGGAACTGGAACGCATCGTGGCTCGTTTTCTGCCTACGATCTGATTTTCAAAAGCAAGTCGTTTAGTTATCATTGCCGTCGTCCTCAATCTTTGAAAGGGCACTCACTATGGCATCCTCAACCTTCAAAGCAGCCGGTTTTCTTTTGTGTGTCTTGTGCCTCTCTGTCGTCGCCCAGACGCCGGCAAAGAAGATCGGAACAAGCACTATCAGCGGCAAGATCACCTTGAAAGGCAATGGTATCGGTGGAATTCGCGTAGCCGTCCGCGACAAGAACTCGGGCCGGACGCGAGTAGGCCTGACAGCTATCACCGACGCCGAAGGCAACTATCGAATCTCAAATGTGCCGCGGGGAACGTTTGAAATCATGATCGGGTCTCCGAAGTTCGTCGTGTCAGGAAGTGAACCGATCAAGACGCTCATCGTTGGCGAAGGCGAAACGTACGACAGCGTCAACTTCATACTTGTTCGCGGCGGCGTGATCACCGGCCGCATCACCGACAGCGAAGGACGCCCCGTTATCGAGGAGCACGTAGCGATTTCTGGCCCCGAAGACAATCCCTCGCAGGAACGGTTCAGCCGGATAAATCTTTTTTCTGCCAGCACTGACGATCGGGGCGTGTATCGAGCTTATGGCCTGGTGCCTGGCAAATACCGCGTTTCGGCAGGAATTAAGGAAGAGGATTTGGGGTTCCGCACCGGAGGGAGCTACAAGCAAACGTACTATTCCGCGCCATCCGATGCGAATAAACCGACGCTGGTTGAAGTCGCCGAAGATGGTGAAGCAACTAACATCGACATCGTTCTGCGCCGGTCACAGGTTACCTTCAGGGTCACCGGCAAGTTCGTCGACGCAGAAACAGGTAAGCCGATACCTAATGTTACTTATGGCCTGGAGAAATATAACGAGCACGGCAGTTCATCCACCAGCGGCATGACTTCGACCGGACAGGGAGAATTCGCGTTCAACAACGTAACGCCGGGTAAGTACGCGGTTTTCATGGAACCTTCTTCAACTCATGAATTCTACGCTGAACCCGTGCGATTTGAAGTGACGGACCAGGACATTACCGGACTACTAATTAAAACCTCTGCCGGCAATACCGTATCCGGCGTGATTACTGTCGAAGGGATGGATGAGAAGGAGGCGCGCGTCTTACTGAATGGAATGATGATAATGGCGAACCGTCCGAGCGACCAGGAGCGATTCCGGCGCTATCAGCCTGTGCATGGAATGGTGAATGGCGTTGGCAGTTTTCGCTTGAGTGGCCTGCAGCCCGGAATGTTTGAGTTTAGTGTTTTTGGCGGTGGCAGAAGCGAGAGTCCAGAATGCGAGATCACGAGAATCGAGCGTAATGGTATGGTCGCGGCGCGCCTGGTCGAGGTCAAAGAACAAATCAATGATTTGCGTGTGTTCGTCAAATGTCACAGGGGTGGTATTCGTGGTGTCGTAAAGATCGAGAACGTAGAGTTGCCGGCGATGGAACGAGTGCAAGTATCCGTGAAACGCGTTGGTGAAGAGTTTCATAATGGAGCGGAGTTGGATGCTCGCGGGCGGTTCTCAGTGATGGGATTGAAGCCGGGAATCTACGAGGTATACGCCGTGGCTTACTGGAACGGTAAAAATTCGCTGTCGACTACGCAGCAGGTGGTTGTGGCTGAAAATCAGGTGAGTGAAGTAACGGTGACGTTGACGCCGAAACCTTAGTTCTCGTGTTTCCGAAAAAAAGGGTGGCGCTCCTCGCAAGCGCCACCCCTTTTCTTTTCTTCGCGATTACTTGCGACGACGGGTTGTCGCACGCAACTGCCGGATCTGTCGTTTGAGTTCGACGATCTCTTTCTGTTGTTCCTTGATTGCATTCAGCATGGTCCAGATGATCGGATCGTTATTGACCATCAAATAACCCTCGCTGTTAGTGCGGACTGCTTCGGGAACAACCTGCTGCACTTCCTGAGCGCTAAAGCCGACGAGTTCACGGTCTGAATTAAGACCGAGCGCGGCGTTCGTGCGGTATTCAAAACGAATCGGCTGCAACTTCATGACTGCATCGAGACCGGTCGTGAACGGCGCCTTGATGTTCTTGAGACGGCGATCGGAAAGCGTCAGCCACGAACCGCCGGTTGTCTTGCTGGCGTCTCCGCCGACCGACAATCTCTGATCGGGCGTAAGCGTGCCGATGCCGACGCGATTGCCGGCGGTGATGATCATCGGGACCACCGTGAAGTCGGTGGCGGCATCCGCGAGCGAAAGATCGTTCGCGTAGCCGATGTAAAGGTTGTTGTCGTTGCCGGTAGCGAGGCCCCACGTGTCGTTGGTGGTGGCGCGACGAAGATGGAGACCGCCGATAAACGAGTCTTCTGTTTGTTTGAGATCGATCCTGGTCTTCGGGCTGGCGGTGCCGACGCCGACATTACCGTTGGCAGCGATGTCGATGCTGCTGGTCGGCGCGCCCGGACGAATGCGGAATGACAGACGCGAGCCGCCGGTTAAATCGCGAACGAAGAAGTTCGCTTCATTGGCGCCGATGTCCCACGTTTGGGCTGTGAAACCGCCGCTGTTGTTTTGCTCCAGCCGAATCGCGGGCGTGTCGGAAGTGTTTGCATGAATGTCCAAAGCGGGCGTGGCTGTTCCGAGCCCGACGTTGCTGTTGCTGGAAACTCTGAGCGCGTTGGCAATGGCGCCGGCTTCCACCAGGAACGACAGGTTTCCTGTGTTCATGTCGGCAAAGCCCAGGAAATTGGCGCCGCCACTGGCGGTGTCGTTAGCACGAATTTCCCAGTTGTTGGACGGAAATGCGCCGACGCTGGTGTCGTCAAAACCAATTCGCAGGTTGTTTTCTTTGAGACGGATCGTGTCGAAACCAAAGTTTTCGTTATTCACACAGTCAAAACCAACGCAGATGCTTCCCTGAACGATCAGATCGTCCGGGATCACCTGGTCGAAAACCATGAAGCGCGGGTGATGTCGCTGGACTTTATAGTTGATGCGAGCGGTTGATGCCGCAGGCGCCGCGGCCGGCTTTGCTGCTGGTTGAGTTGCTGGCTGCTGGTTTACGGCAGTACGGCCGCCGGTATTTTCTTCAGACGCGCCGGCGACGATTACCGTTCCATTCACTACCTGGAAACTTCCCGATTGGACCAACGACTGCGAAGGCAGTTGGCCTCGTCTTTTCAAATCGCGTTGGACCTCTTTCTCGTTTCCTTTCTCGCGCGCGGCTTTCAGCGCTTCTTTCACTCCCGCCGCGAAGACCGGCGTCAAACGCAGTTCATAAATGTATAGACCATCCGGCAATCGCTCGTCTTTCTTATTAGTGAGTCGAAACTCGGGTGCATTACCACTTTGAAATTCCTGCGTAAAAACTTCGCCGTCGGGACCGACGACGGTCAGCGTCGCGCTGGCGTGAGACGTTTTAACGTCCCACCTGACACTCGATCCTAGACCATTCGCGCTCGCAAACTGGTTCCTGTCGTCGATCGACTGGGCCGAGACTGAAAGGGCAAAGCAGGCTATAACGAACACAATACTGAACATTGGGGGCAGGTATTTTAGGTTTTTCATTAGTAGGGCCTTCCTTTATCGGCACAGGTATGCCGTTTTCAAGAGTTGTTAAGAGTTCCTGGCTGGGAGGCTAAAGGAACCTTAATGCGGTACGAGGTTCGAACTGGGCCAGATGCGTATACCAACGCCCGATTCACCTGTCAAGACTTTTTGTGTCACGGATGAAACTGACGCCAGCGCGCAGGTAATAGTTGAATACCGAACATAACTGGCGCATACTCTCGCCACTGGGCCGACAGCCCTCATACCTGGTAAAGCGGAGGCAAAGCATGAAGGTTCTATTGCCGTTCCTGATGCTGTTTAGTCTCGTTGCGTTCGGACAAACTCCGGCACCAGCCAACAACAGCGCGCCGATGAGCGTCGCCAGCTTCAAGTGGGCGCGCTCTCGTCAGAAAGCGGATTCAAAACAAGGCGAGGTCGCTGTTCCCGAGCGCCAGGTTATCCCCCAGAACAAGAATTTTGCGCGCAATGCGCGGATGAACGAACCACGAGGCGCAAGGGATCCAAATCAGGACACACTCGACGGCCGCAGCGCGGCGATGGAAAAGAGTGTGCAGGAGTCGCGTGCGCCGCAAGTGGAACCACGCGACGGTTACTCCTATCGCATTAAAGTCAAAAACGGCGCGACGCTGGTTGCTGAGGTCGTGTTTTGGGAATACCAGTTTTACGACACAGCCAATCCCGAGCTGGTCGCGCGCCGGCAATTTTTGTGCGGTGTAAATATTCGCCCAGACAAGGAAAAAGAACTCGAAGGTTTCAGTTTGTCGGGACCGAGCGACGTGGTGAGCGTCGCCGCCCTGGCTGACAAATCGCGTTTCAAAGAGAGTGTTCTCATCAATCGCGTGGAATACTCGGACGGGTCGATTTGGCAGAGAAAAGACTGGAGCCTGAAAGATGTGAAGGCAAGCTACGATCGCGTGTTGCGTGAGCCGTGGGTGCCCGGGCAGTGTAAGGGCTTATAAACACCGAACAGATGGATCCAGTTCAAACGCAGAAAGCAAATCTTCTCATCATCGACGACGAATGGCAGATCAGAAGTCTGCTCGTCGACTTATTGGGAAGTGTTTATCGCTGTTCTGAAGCAGGTTCTGCCGAAGAAGCGTTGCAAGCCCTTTCTCACGAAACCTTCGATCTCGTAATCAGCGACATAGACATGGGCGGCATGAGCGGGCTCGAACTCGTGCCACGCGTCCATTCGTTAGCGCCCGATACCGTGGTCGTCATGATCAGCGGTAACCAGGACATCGAGTTTGCGATCAAGGCGTTGCGAGTCGGAGCGTTTGATTACATCACCAAGCCGATCGACATCCGTCACGTCGAAGCGTCAGTCGAACGCGCGCTGAAACATTCCAACCTGCTCAAAGAGAAGCGGCTTTACAAGGAACAGATCGAAAACCTGTTACAGCAACGCACCGCGGAGGTTGATTGGCTTGCTTACTACGACACAGTCACGCAACTTCCGAATCGCGCGTTGTTTGAAGATCGACTCACACAAGCGGTCGCGATCGCGCGCGCCAATGATCAGTCGCTTGGCGTGCTGTTTATCTCGCTCGACCAGTTCAAGAAAGTGAACGACTCGCTCGGTCATGGACCGGGTGACAGTTTGTTGCGCGAATTTGGCGAACGATTGAAGAGTTGCATCAGCAAGTCAGACACGGTGGCGCGTTTTGGCGGCGATGAGTTTGCTCTCCTGCGCACGCAGATTGACGGCACGAAAGACATCATGGAAACGATCGGGTTGCTGGCGCAGGTGTTGAAGTTCTCGTTCCCGTTACACGGACACGAGCTTTATGGCACGGCGAGTGTCGGCATCAGCATGTTTCCGTTTGACGGCGACGACAGCCAGACGCTCCTGAAGAACGCCGGCGCCGCGCTCTACAAGGCGAAGAAATCAGGCGGCGCGAACTATCAGTTCTTCACCGCCGACATGCACGAACTCGCCACGCGGCGTTTGGCGCTGGAGACCAGCCTGCGGCGGGCGATTCAGAACGAAGAGTTCCTGGTTCACTATCAGCCGCGTGTTTCAGTCGATTCGTTGGCGATCACCGGCGTCGAAGCGCTCGTTCGTTGGCAGCATCCGCAACTCGGGCTCGTTTCGCCGTCGGAGTTCATCCCGCTCGCGGAAGATACTGGTTTGATCGTGCCGATAGGCGAGTGGGTGTTGCGTCACGCATGCACCCAGGCGCAGGAGTGGCAGGATCGTGGCTTCGCGCCGATTCAGATGTCGGTGAACATCTCGGCGCGGCAGTTTCACGATCGCGATCTGTCGGAAACGGTGATCAGGATTCTCGACGAGACGGGACTGGCGGCGAAGCATCTTGATTTGGAAGTCACCGAAAGCTCGATCATGCAGAACGCCGAGTTTGCCGCAGGGGTGTTGAATCGTTTGAAGAGCATGGGTGTGAATCTCTCGATCGACGATTTTGGCACCGGGTTTTCGTCACTCGCATCGTTGAAACGTTTGCCGATCGACATGCTGAAAGTCGATCAGTCGTTTGTGAGAGACTTGACGACGGATCCTGACGACGCAGCGCTCGTGATGGCCATCATCACGCTGGCGCACAACCTGCGTTTGCGAGTGATTGCGGAAGGTGTGGAAACAGCGGAGCAACTGCGTTTCCTGCAATTGCTCCGCTGTGATGAGATTCAAGGTTATTTATTCAGCAGGCCCCGGCCGGCGGCTGAACTTGTCGAACTGTTCGACTCGAGTTTCCAAAAGTTGATGAGTTAAGAGTGCTTTGTACTTTGTGCTTTGTTCACTAATCAGCGAAACAAAGTACTAAGTACCAAGCACCAAGCACCAAGCTCTAACTCGCGTGAAACTCAAATCGGGCGACGTCTGATTCGCCGAGGATCACCGTGTCGCCGGTGTTCAAAGACGTTTCGGTCACACGCGCTGAACGCGGATCGTTGACAAACGTTCCGTTGCGCGAGTTCTGGTCTTCGATCACCACGCGCCCGCCTTTTACACCAATCCACAAGTGTCGTTTCGAGATGCGCGGATCGCCGATCACGATTTGTGACGATCCACCATCGCGGCCGATGAAGTCTCCGTCAGGTTTGACCTGAAACTGTTGTCCCGAGAGCGGTCCGGAGACGAACCTGATCGATCCGTAATTCTTATTGAAGCCATCGATGTCCGCGGTAATCGCAACCGTTCGCGACAAGTCCACCGTCATGCCCTGATCGCCAGCCACGACGTGCGGCATCGGCATAGGCGCGGGTGGCGGCGGTGGTGGAGGCGGCGCTGCGTGCGCAGGCGATGGACTCGGCGATGGCGGCGTAGGTGAATATGCGGCAGGCGAGGGAACTGGATGTCCTTTGCCTCCGGAAGCTGGAGCCGGCGCCGGTCCCGCTTTCCCTTTCTTACGCTTTCGCATCACGACCACGACAATGATGACGATGATCAGTATCACGCCGAGGAAAAACAGGAAACCAAGGATCCCGCCGACCAGCCAGATCGAAACACTCGACTTCTCACGTCCTTCGGCCTTCGCCTGCTGGCTGCTCTGGATCAAACGGTCGACTTCCGAGTGTTGCGGAAACAGTCTCTTTACTTCTTCAAACTTCGGAATCGCCGATGAGTATTGGTCGTTCCAGTAGTAGTTGAGCCCATCCTTGAATGCTTTATCGGTGGACCCTTCCTCGTTGGCTGCGCCGGCGGCCTTCACGTACTCCATCACGGTGTTGGAAGGAACGACAAACGCAAAGCCGGAAACTTCCTGTCCGTTCACTGTATCGCCGCGGAAGGTCAACAAACCGATCACTTCGTTCGCGTCGTTCAACACCGGACCACCGGAGTTTCCGTGTGTGGCCGAAGCGCTTGTCTGCAGAATCGGAGCGCCACTCGACGACTGCTTTCGCGCGGAGATCTTGCCGTCAGTGATACTCGCCTCGAAGGCTGATTTCTGACTGAGCATTCCCGATTGAAAGGTATCGGCAGCGCCGGGAAAACCGATAACCGTTACGTGGTCCTGAAGTTGGACCCGATCGGAGTCGCCGACTTTGAGTATCGGAGCGTTTTTCACTTCGATCTTTACAATCGCTACGTCCTTGCCCTGGTCGGCACTCGAGCCAACCGGCGCGCCATACTGCTTGATCTCAAACGGGAAAGAGCTGCCGTCGGGGATGATCACGTGATGGAATTTCTGAAAACTCACGAACTGGCTGCGCTGCATGAAGAAGTCCTGGTCCAGAGTTCTCGGGTCACGGCTGAGCTGTTGCCCGATCTGCTGGAGCATATTCCAGAAGAGCGCCTGCCTGGCTTTATCCTCGCCGTCACGCGTAGTTGAAACGACGTGGGCATTGGTTGCGATGTAGCCGTTGGAACTGATGAAGAAGCCCGATCCAAGAGCGACACTGGAGACGTCATACGTAAACGCCTGGCCATTAGGCGCCGTAAACCGGATCTGCCCGGCGGCCCCGTCGACAATACGGACGACTGCGGGTTTGCTGTACATCGCCAGCCGTTCGCCGTCCGAAACTGCGGTGACGACGAATCGCGGCTGCATCGGCAGCAGCGTAACGGCGAGAAGAAAAGCTCCTATCGCAAGGAAAAGCAGTCTGCGCATGAAAAGGGCTCCTTGGGGAAGATAATTGTTCGTCTCAACTGAAAGCCTTGATGAAGATCCACTGGCAGCGTAGAGAGTGCTTCTAATGGAATTCCGACCGAAAGTCAATGAAAAATCAGGCTTTGTTCGTCAGGGGACGCCGTGATTTGGCCGTATTGTAACTGAACGCTCCGAACCGTCCACCGTCTCACTTTGCGCTTCGTCCCTGCTTGTATAACGCGTAATTCGGCGTAACAATAGGCGGAAACCGGGAAACTGGGTGGCACGTTGCTTGCGAAAATTTATCGCAGCTTTATCTAGGTTTAGGAGGATAGAAGCGTGACGAAGAAGATTTGTCTGCTGACAATGTTATTGCTTGTGGCACTGGCCGCAGGTTGTTCTACTCACAATGCACAAAGCACCGATCAGAATGCGGCGACCGCGGCCGCGAGTCCGGTGCCTGCTCCCGACAATTCAGAGATCACCACCTCAGTTGACGCGAGCGGAACACGAACTGAAACCAGAACTTTCCGGAATAATCCGAACATATCGAAGGTTGTAGTCACCACGCGCGACGGACGGAGAACGGTACGGGCGTATTCGCCACGCGGTGAAGAACGCGAAGTAAACACCACTGAGAACGTGCTGGAAGCAACCGGCGATGCGGTCGCGAAATCCGCGGGCTTCGTAGCTGACAAAGCCGAGGACGCCGCAGGAGAAACGAAGGCCGTAGGCGAAGAAGTCGCTGACAAGGCCGAGGACGCCGGAGACAAGGCGAAAAACGTAGGTGAAAAGGCCGTCGACAAGACCAAGGAAGTAGGTGAAAAGACGGTTGACGAAAGCAAGAACGTCGGAGAAAAAGCTGTCGACGTAAGCAAGAAGGCTGGCGAGAAAGGCGTGTCAGGCGCCAAGAAGGTTGGCGAGAAGACCGTCGAAGGCGCCAAGAAAGCCGGCAGCGCGGTAAAGAAAGTCATTCCGTAAGACTGGTTGTTGCATCAGCGCAACTAACGAGGGCCGCTCGCAGTAGGGCGGCCCTTTTAGATCTCAGATCTCAGATCTGAGATCTGAGAATGCTATACTATCGGGCCTCGCAAGGAGGAGGCTCAATGGCTGACAAGTCGAGGTTTACGATTATTTGTCCGTGTTGCGAAGCTACGCTGACGATCGACGCGCAAACCGGTGTCATCATCTCGCACGAAGAGAAAGCTAAACCACTCGCGTCCTTTGACGAGATGGTCAAAGGGCTCGACAAACAGAAACAGATGCGCGAGCAGATCTTCGCGCAGGAACTCAGTTCCATGAAAGATCGCGATCGCATTCTCGAAGAGAAGTTTCAGGAGGCGATGAAGCGTGCAGAGAAGGATAAAGACAAGCCTTACCGCAATCCGATGGATCTCGACTAGTTTTATTCAATCTTCCTGGCGCATCTCTCCCACAAACTGGAGCAAACTTAATGGTTCGTAAACTAATTCGATTCCTCGCTGTCGTGAGCCTGTTTGTGACGGCATCGTTTGCCGTTGTAGGCCAGACGCGCATGCCGCAAATGAAGTTCAGCGATCGCACGTTGCCGAATGGCATGCGCGTGCTGAGCGCGCCTGATTCGTCGAGCCCGACGGTCTCGATTCAGGTCTGGTATCACGTCGGGTCCAAGGACGATCCGCAGAGTCGCAGCGGTTTCGCGCACCTGTTCGAGCACATCATGTTCAAGAGCACGAAGAACATGAAGTCGGAGATGATGGACCGTCTCACCGAAGACGTCGGCGGCTTCAACAACGCCTTCACCGCCGACGATGTGACAGTCTATTTCGAAGTGGTTCCGTCGAACTATCTCGAAACATTGCTCTGGGCCGAAGCCGACAGACTCGCGGCCCTCAACGTCGACGATCCAAACTTCAAATCGGAACGCGACGTCGTGAAAGAAGAATTTCGCCAGGGCGTGCTCGCGCCTCCGTACGGACGTTTCTTTTACCTGCTCCAGCAGAAGTCATTTGCCCAACATCCTTACAAGCGGCCGGGAATCGGCAGTATCGAAGATCTCGATGCCGCTTCGCTCAAGGATGTTCAGGAATTCCATACTACTTACTACCGTCCAGATAACGCGACGCTGGTCGTCGTCGGAGATTTCGATCAGCAGCAGTTTGACGCGTGGGTCGACAAGTATTTCGCATCGATTCCGAAACCAAGCCGGCCGTTGCCGCGTGTGCAGGTGAAAGAACCGGAACGAAAAACGGAATCGCGATTCACTGAATATGGACCAAACGAGCTTCCGGCGATTGGCGTGACTTACCTGACGCCACGCCAGGCCGACGCCGATTCCGAGGCGTTGCGCGTGGCCAATGCGATTCTTTCTTCCGGTGAATCGTCGCGGCTTTATAACGCGCTCGTCTATCAGCAACAACTGGCGGCCGAAGCCAGTTCTACCGCCGACATGCGAGAAGACGTCAGTTTGTTTGTCTTGACTGTTGTTTTGTCCGAAGGAAAGAAACCGGAGGACGCTGAGAAGTCGTTGCTGGCGGAGATCAAGAAATTGCAGGACACTCCGGTCTCGGCGGCGGAACTGGAAAAAGCAAAGAACCAGATAATTACTGACCAACTGCGACAACGCGAGACGAGCAACGGAAAGGCGCTCGCGTTGGGTGAAGCCGCGGTGTTGTTAGGCGATCCGGCGCGAGTCAATACGGATCTCGCGCGCTTGCAAGCCGTCACGGCCGCCGACGTGCAACGCGTGATGAAGAAATACCTCACCGATGCGAATCGACTGGTCATGTATTACCTTCCTGAAACTTCAAAGCCGGCGAAGACCAGCGGGGAGGGCGCGGCCAAATGAAAATCATGAAACGTATACCGCTGCTTTTTGCTCTTCTAACTTTGCCGCTCGTCGTTTGGGCTCAAACTCCGCAAGCAACGCCACCACCACCCGCGCCGCCGCGTTCGGGAACGTTTCCGAAGCCGGTCGAAGAAACATTGCCGAATGGATTGCGCGTGATCGTTATTCAACGAACCGAGTCGCCGCTCGTGTCTGCGCAGTTGCTGATCAAGAATGGCGGTGAGGTCGATCCGCAGGAGTTGGCGGGACTCGCCGATATGACGGCGAGCCTGTTGACGAAAGGCACGCAGAGCCGCGACGCCACGCGCATCGCGCAGGAGATCGAAAGCCTCGGCGGGTCGCTCGATTCGGGCGCGCGCTGGGACTCGTCTTACGCGAACGTGAGCGTGATGTCGTCGAAGATCGCACAGGCGATGGAGATCCTTGCCGACGTGGTGCGGCGGCCGACGTTCAAGAGCGAGGAAGTCGAACGGCTGCGGCAACAGTATCTCGACAGCATTACGCTCGCACTTGGCGAGCCGGGAAGTATTGCGCGTTTCGTAGCGGCGCGCGTCGTGTTTGGCGACAGTCCGTATGGTCATCCGCTGAGCGGGACGACTGAGTCGCTCACGCGCATTACCGCGGCAGACATCACGAAACTCCACAGCCGTTACTATCGTCCGGACAATGCGATTCTCGTGATCGGCGGCGACATCACTCCGAAAGACGGCCTCGCGTTGGGCACGAAGTATTTCGGCGACTGGCAGAAACCGAGCACGCCGTTGCCAACCGTCAGCGCTTCGCAAGAGAACACTGCCAGCAAAGCGGGACGTGTGGTGGTGATCGATAAACCTGATGCGGGCCAGGCAGCGGTCTTTCTCGCGCGCGCCGGCATCAATCGCAAGGACGCGGATTACTTTCGCGGCATCGTTGCGAATTCGGTCTTGAGTGGTTACTCGGGACGTCTTAACCAGGAGATTCGCATCAAGCGTGGTTTGAGTTATGGCGCGGCGTCGTCGTTGGACACGCGGCGCGAAGTTGGACCATTCATCGCGTCTGCGCAAACGAAGAATGAGTCGGGCGCTGTGGTGGCGGATCTGTTGTTGGGCGAGATTGGCCGGTTGTCTTCCGCGCCGCCGGCGGATGCGGAGTTAACGCCACGCAAGGCTGTGTTGATTGGCGGTTTTTCGCGTAATCTGGAGACGGCGACAGGTCTGGTGGCCCAGGTTGCCTCGCTCGCGCTTTACGGCATGGGTCTCGACGAGATCAATCGTTACATCAACAACGTGCAGTCGATCACGACGGCGGACGTGCAGAAGTTTGCCGGCACGCGTCTCGACGCGAAGACGAGTAATATCATCGTCGTCGGCAATGCGAAGGCTTTTCTCCCCGAGTTGCAAAAGAAGTATCCGAACGTGGAAGTGATTCCGGTGACGGAATTGGATCTCAACACCGCTCTCTTGCGGAGGAAAAAGCAGGAAGGCCAATGATGATTCGAAGTTTGCTTGTCATTTGTGTTCTGTGTGTTGGCATCTCGTATGGGCAGCAGCCGGTTGACGGCGTAGACGCGAGATCGAACGCGGCGGAGTTTGCTAAACAACTCGGCAGCACCGATCCGTTGCTCCGCCAGCGCAGTGCCGAGGCGCTGGCGCGGCTCGCCGCTACCGAACACCTGAAGCTAGTTCAGGGTTACCACCTCCAGGAGAAAAACAAGGACGTGCGGCTGGCACTCGATTGGGCCCTGTATCGCATGGGCCGATCGGAAGCGTTGTATAGCATCGTGCGCGACCTTGATTCCGATCGACAGGAACAGGCGATCGGTTACTTGTCGGAGTTGGAAAGTCCCGACCTGCTTTATCCCTTTTTGAAGAAACAGAACAATGCACCGCGCGTGAATGCGGGTTTGCTCAAGGCTCTGGCACGCACCGGCGACGCGCAGACGCTCGAAATCGTCAAACCATTTCGCGAATCGCATCAACCATACGTTGCCGAAGCCGCCGAGATCGCCCACGACGAAATCGAGAAGCGCCTGGGTGAAACAGCGCAGCCAACGCGTGGCCGCCCGCGCACTGTTGGAACGGTGGAAGACAGACCTTAGAACTTGGAGCTTGGAGCTTTGTACTTGGTACTTTGTTTAGTCGTACAAAGCTCCAAGTTCTAAGTACAAAGCTCAAAGCTCCAAGTACAAAGCTCAAAGTACAAAAACCGAATGCACCCCAGCCTGCGCAGCTTCCTCGACCTACTTACCAGAGAAAACGAAATCATCACCATCAAAGCCGAGGTCGATCCGCGCCTCGAGCTGGCTGAGATTCACCGTCGCATCATCGCCGAGGGTGGTCCGGCGCTTTTGTTCGACCGGGTGAAGGGAAGCCGTTATCCCGTCGTCACAAACCTTTTCGGCACTAACCGGCGCCTCGAACTTGCGTTTGGTCCCAAACCGGAAGCGCTGGTTCGCGACCTGGTCCACATCGCCGAGTCCGTTCTGCCGCCGCGTCCGGCTGAGCTTTGGCAGCACCGTTCAATCGCCCTCGATCTTCTGAAACTCGGCACGACAAAGACGGGCCGCACGCCCGTTACGCAGGTTGTGGATCGTCCGGCGCGTCTCGATCAGTTGCCGGTGTTGACGACGTGGCAGGAAGACGGTGGTCCATTCATCACCTTGCCCCTTGTCTATACCGAGAACCCGGTTACGAAGAAACACAATCTCGGCACGTATCGCATGCAGATCTACGACGCGCATACGACCGGTCTGCATTGGCAGATTCAGAAGGGCGGCGGTTTTCACTACCAGGAGGCTGAGCGTCTGGGGCAGCCATTGCCCGTAACGGTTTTTCTCGGTGGTCCACCGGCGTTGATCCTCGCCGCGATCGCGCCGTTGCCGGAGGACGTGCCTGAACTGGTGCTCGCGTCGCTGCTGCAAGGCGAGAAGTTGAAGATGACGCGCACGCCGGCGCCCAATGGTCACCGCTTAGCCGCGGAAGCTGAGTTTGCCATCGTCGGACACGCGCCGCCGCACGTGACAAGACCGGAAGGACCATTTGGCGATCACTACGGTTACTACTCGCTGCTTCACGATTATCCGATCTTTCAGGTCGACGCGGTCTTTCACCGGCGCGACGCGATCTATCCGGCGACAGTCGTCGGCAAACCACGACAGGAAGACTTCTTCATCGGCGACTACTTGCAGAAGTTGCTCTCGCCGCTGTTTCCGCTCGTGATGCCGTCGGTGCGCGATCTCTGGACGTATGGCGAAACGGGATTTCATTCGCTTGCGGCAGCGGTGGTGCAGGAACGTTACGGGCGTGAAGCGCTTGTTTCCGGTTTTCGCATTCTCGGCGAAGGCCAGTTGTCGTTGACGAAGTTTTTAATACTTACTGACACGCCGCAGGAGTTGAAGGACTTTCCGCGACTGCTGGAACACGTGCTCGCTCGTTTCCGGCCGGAAACGGATCTGTTTGTTTTCTCAAACGTGTCGATGGATACGTTGGATTACACGAGCGGCAAAGTGAACGAAGGAAGCAAGGCGATTATGCTGGGTTTGGGTGATCCCGTGCGAGAGTTGCCCCGTGAGTTTCGCGGCCAGTTGCCGGGTTTTATTTCGCGCGCAGAAGTGTTCTGCGCGGGGTGCCTGGTGTTGCAGGGCGCGTCTTTCGCGGAGGATGAATCGCTCGCGATGCGTGTGGCACGCGATCCGGTATTTGCCGGGTGGCCGTTCATCGTTCTGCACGACGATGCCACCGTGGCGCGTTCATCACCGGATTTCTTGTGGGCCACCTGGACCCGGTTCGAGCCCGCTGCGGATATTTACGCGGCCGAGACAAGCGTTCACCGGCATCATCTCGTCTACAAGCCGCCGGTGGTGATCGACGCGCGCACCAAGCCGGGATTTCCGGATGAATTGATCGTGCGTGACGATATACGCGAACGCGTCGATCGACGATGGATGGAATTTTTCCCACGCGGATCTGCGCCGGGCTAAACAGCCAAGGCCGGTCTTAATGGCATTTTGCCGCATCAATCAGTGCTTGCCCTGATCCCCTCAGTGCCTATCACCGAGACAGTGTCCCCGCCGACATTCCCCGCGTAAGTGAAGCCCCGTTTGGCGTCATCTATTCCTATCGAGCCGCTCCCACTTGTATACTGTCGACGATCGTGTTGGTTACCGTTGTCGGAATTAGGATGAACTCGCTACGACCAGGATGTACTTGAATCGCTCACGGACGGGTAATGTGTCGAAACAGACCTTCACGCAACCGGATGAGCCCGCTCTGGACAGTTACAAGCACGCAAATGGCTCCAGGATCTGCTACCAATGTTGCCACTTGAAAAAATGCCTTATTTTTCGGCCTTTGTGAAAATAGTTTTTTTCGGGAGTGTATTGCATTCAAGGCATTAGCAGGTTTAATCTCCCGCCGCTCAGTTCTTGCCCACCTCCCGAGGGCGTTCACTGAACACCCTTTTAACCGTTCGCCGCCGACGCTCAGCGCCGACGAAAAATTTTGCCTAATGAACTTAACGAAAGACCTTCTTCACCAAATTCAAGACCGCACTCTTTCGCTTGAGGAGCGCTCAATTGCTCGCTGCAAACTCGCAAAGCAGTTTGAAGAAGCTGGTAACTACGAAGCTGCACGTGAAGCGATGGGGGATCTGTGGACTGGCATTGGAGCTGCCCCTAACGTTGAAGGTCTCACGGAAAGCACGAGAGCAGAGGTCCTGTTAACCGCCGGTTCGCTTACAGGTCGGCTTGGCAGCACAAAGCAAATTGAAAGCGCACAGCAAGCGGCTAAGGAGCAAATTGGCGAGAGCATTCGAATCTTTGAATCGCTCAACGATTTGAAGAAGGTTGCTGAAGCGCAAATCGAAATGGCGGTTTGCTACAGACGGGAAGGCGAGCTGGATACAGCGCGAGCGTGGTTTAGGAAAGCTCTTAGCCGAGTTGATGATCGAGACGGTGATCTAAAAGCGGTTGCGCTATTGCAAAGTGCTGTTCTTGAACAACTCGCCGGGAGACTAAACGATGCTTTGAATCTCTTAAGACCGGCAGCATCGCTCATCGCTGCGAGTATTAATCATATTCTCAAGGGAAGATTTCACAATGAGTTTGCCAATGTGCACAGGGATCTTGGTGAGATCGAGAGCCGCACCGATTACGTTGATCGAGCTCTAATCGAGTATGCGGCTGCAAGCGATCACTTCCAGGAGGCCGGTCACGACCGCGATCAGGCGTGTGTTGAGAACAACCTGGCAATGCTGCTGTTCAAGCTAGGCAGGCTGGAAGAAGCATACCAGCATCTTGACCGCGCCGACATACTGTTCACGACACTTGGCGATGTGGCTCACCAGGCACAAGTCGCAGAAACTCGCGCCCAGTTCATGCTCGCCGAGGGCGCGGTTGTGCAGGCGGAAAGAAGTGCTCGCAGGGCTGTGCAACTGCTCGAAGGGTTGTGCAACTGTTAGAAAACGGAGATCAGCGCTCGATGCTCGCTGAAGCGTTAACCACGCACGGGATTGTCTTGTCCGCGCTCCGGCATGATGACCAGGCTTATGCAGCGTTTGAACGTGCAATACAAATAGCAGACGAAGCTGGGGATCGTGAAAGTGCGGGTCTTGCGGCGTTGGCGCTGGTTGAGCACCTTCAAGGGCGGCTCTCTGATGAGGAACTATTCTCCATTCTGGAAGGCGCTAACGAACGTCTCGAAAAAGCACAGAATGTAGACCTGCTCCGTCGCCAAAAGGAGTGTTTTCGTCGTTTTTTGTCTCGTATGATGTGGCCCGAGTTACCTATCTCGCTGGAACAGTCAGTAGGTCAGTATGAGGCCCGCCTGATTCTGCGGGCGCTGGAAGCTACAGATGGAGTAATTAGACAAGCCGCACGTCTTCTTAAACTCAGTTATCAGGGTCTCCAGAAGATCCTCAACAATCGACATAGCGATCTACGCAAAATGATCCCTCGCATCAAAGCAAGCGCCCGGAATAAGGCTCCTAATAAAGGTGCAGCGTTCGTTGTTGTTAAAAACAAAAGCGACGAAGTCAGCACCGTGAGAATTCTGCACGTCGAAGATAATGAAATGGTCGCCACCATGGTGAAGGAAACGCTTGAGAATCAAGGTTGGCAGGTTGAGTCGTGCGCGGATGGAACCACGGCGCTCGAGAAGATTTCCGGGAAGGATAAATACGATCTATTACTCGTTGACTATGACCTGCCGGGTGCTAATGGAGTGGAGATCATAAACCGCGCTCGTGAACTGGATCACCGTTGTGACATGCCAATGGTTATGTTAGCGGCAAGTCCGGTGGAAGCTGCCGCCCGCGAAGCGGGAGCAGATATGTTCTTGCGAAAGCCGCAAGATGTAACGTCACTCGTCGACACGATCAGCCGGTTCATTAAGGAACGCGAACAGGAACACTGAGTTAACAAATAGCGCGGCCACTGGGGGATGTGAAAAAGCCCAGCATCTTCCAGTACGCAGAGCCACTCGCGGAGGGGGGCGCGAGTGGCTCTGAACTGGTTCGCCGAGATTTACTGAGCAGGGAGTTTGATTGTAAACACTGCGCCGCCTTCGGGCGCGTTCGCGGCGGTGAGCGTGCCGCCGTGATCGGTGACTATACGGTGCGTGAGGGCGAGACCGATGCCGTGGCCTTTGGGTTTCGTGGTGAAGAAAGGGATGAAGATCTTTGGCAGTTGGGCCGGTGGAATTCCGGTTCCGGTATCGCGGATCTCGATTTCGTTGTCGATTTTTACGAACACGGATTTTTCCGATCCGTGTTCCGGTATAGCTTCCGCAGCATTGCGTAAAAGATTAATCAAAGCTTGACGCAGCATCCGTTCGTCAGCACGAACGATTCGTTCGGACGCGTCGATCTCGAGTTTCACGCCTAACTCGTCAAGCAACGGTTTTAATTCCGCCGCACATTCCTCGATTAATTCTTTCAATTGAACGTCGTCAACTTGCAGCGGCTGCGGTCTCGCGAAGTTGAGAAACGCCGTCACCATTGACGAAAGATTACGCACTTCGTTCAGCAGCGACGCCGTTGCCGTCTGCGCTTTCTCGTTCAACTCCAAACTCTGTAGCAGTTGCGCGTAACCCTGAAGCGTCGCGATCGCGTTCTTGAACTCGTGCGCCAGTCCCGCCGACATCTCGCCGAGACTTTCAAGGTTACGTTTCAAAGCGACCTGCTCGCGCAACTCCGTCACTTCCGTGATGTCGGTCAGCAAACAGAGCGCTCCGCGTGGTCCACGTTCCGGTCCCAATTCGATTGGCGCCACAGTCGCGCCGAGCCGTCGCAACTGCCCGCTCCCACTCATCGCTTCGATCTCGGTGCGTCGATACAGCGTTCCGGTTTGCAAACAATCGGCCACCATCGCGGCGAGTTCCGCGTGACCGGCAAACAGTTGCGCATACGATTCGCCGAGCACTTTGCCGTCAACTTCCAACAACGTCCGGCCCGGCGCATTCACCGCGATCGATAGTCCATTGGCATCAAACGCCAGCAATCCCGAAGGCAAACTGGCGACGATACGTTCGCTGAACTTTTCCGCCGAAGTGGCGCGCTCGCGTGCCTCCGCGCTGAGTTTCTCCAACTCCTTTCGTTGATTCTGCAACTGCGCGACGACCGACTGAAACGTCTCCAGCACAAACTCCGCTTCGTCCTGCGACTTCATCACCTGGTTCACCACCGAAGCGCGCTGCGCCTCGCCGACAAGCTGGTTATATGGACGCAGCACCCAGCGCACGACAAACAGGATCGCCAGCAAGCTGCCAAGCAATATGGCAATGAACGAAGCCAGCAGGATTGGACCACGAGCGAGAGGAGTAGCAGGCGTGAAGGCGTAAAGCAGAATCGCAAACAACACCGCCAACAGGAACAGTCCCGTCAGCATCGTCAACCCGAATTGGAAACGATTGCGTGTCAAGATCTGTGCAATCCGTGTTACCTGAACTGCCCGGCATACCAATCGACCAGTTGGCTGCCAAACAAGAGCGAAGCGATCGCGCCAATTCCCAGGAAAATCCCAAACGGCAACAGCATCTGCATGCTTCGTTCGCGCTGGCGTGCCATCAGCAGAATGCCGATGATCGATCCCGTCAGTACGCCGATAAAGATCGTCAAAATCGTGAGCCGCCAGCCAAGATAAGCGCCGGCCATGAACATCATCTTCACATCGCCGAGTCCCATCGCTTCCACACCACGCAGTTTTTCCCAAATAAAGCCCATCAACCACAACGAACCACCGCCAACCAATGCGCCGATCACCGCGCCGCCCAACGATGCGACCCAGACCGGCATGCCCTCTAATGGTCCATTGATAAGCGACGGTAAGTCGTCGAAATGAGGCGTATGAGTCAGCAACGGAATCGCAAGCCGGGCGACAAGGGCAAACACGATCCCCGGATAGGTGATAACGTTCGGCAGAATCATGTGCTGAGCGTCGATAAAGATCAGCGCCAGCAACGCCGAAACAAACACGAGATCAAACGGCAACGCGACGCTCATCCCGTCGTGCCACGCCACCGCCACAAACAATGCCGCGCAGAGCAACTCAACCGCCGGATAGCGAAACGAAATCGGTCCCTTGCAACCCCGGCACTTCCCACCCAGCAACGCATAGCTAACGATCGGAATGTTGTCGTAAAAAGCGATCACTGCGCCACATGAAGGACAACGTGAGTTAGGAAAGACGATCGACTCTTCGAGTGGCACGCGATGAATTACGACGTTGAGAAAACTGCCGATGATGGCGCCAAAGATTCCGGCAAAAACGTAACCCATCCAGTGCGGGACTAAGCTGAGATCAAGCATTGTACTTTGTACTTAGTGCTTTGTACTTTGTTCGTGGTTTTTAGGCAGAGCTATAAAACGCAATTACAAAGTACCAAGAACAAAGCACAAAGATCTATTTGTGTTGTTGCATCTCCCAAAGCATGAGGTGTTTCAAAAATGCGTGATGCGCGGCAAAGCTGGCAATGGTAAACCCGGCCAGCCCGTCTCGAAAGCCACCTTTCAACAACCAACTGCGAATGAACGCCGCCGGCCCAGCCGACGCAACCTTGAAGACCGACGTGCGGCGTCCTTCTTCAAACATCTGCCGCGCGGCCAGCGGTGCGTAACGCTCGCCGATTACCCGGTGATGATGCGCGGCGTTGGGCGACGTGTAGTGCAGCAGATCGCCCTTGAGTTCGCCGACAGATGCGCCTGTATCCATCACCACTGACTCATGAATATGACGCAGCTTCCAGTGACCTTTGGTCCGGTTGAAGAGCCGCAACTGGTAATCGGGATACCAGCCTCCACCACGAATCCAACGCCCCTGGTAATAAGTCCGGCGCGCAACCACGTAACCGTCTCTAGTTTGTGCCTGGTGATGATTTTTAAGCGCTTCAATTGACTCTCTCAGCCGATCCGAGACGCGTTCGTCAGCGTCGAGACTGAAGACCCAATCATGCTGCGCGCGATTGACGGCAAACTGCTTCTGCGCGCCAAATCCAGGCCACTCGTTCGTGATCACGCGCGCGCCGCATGACGCGGCGATTTCGCAAGTGGCATCAGTCGAGTTTGAATCGACCACGACGATCTCATCAGCCCATGCAACTGACTCACAGGCAGCTTTGATATTCGATTCCTCATTAAAAGTGATGATCGTGGCGGTGATCTTCATGCAAAAAAAGAAATCCGTGTTTCCCCGGTTACAAGGAAACACGGATCGCATTATATAGCTAAAAGACTGCTTATGGACCGACAGGGTTGTCGACGACCACGTTATTGGCTCGCAAAGTGGTCGAAGTCGCCCGTTGCAGGTCAGCCAGGGCCTTGTTGTAGTCGGTTTCGGCGCGCAACTCGGAAGCACGAGCGTTGGCTAGCGCATTTTCACGTTGGAACAGAAGGAACGTCGTGGAACGTCCCACCTGGTACAAACGCTGTTCGCCTTCGAGTTGCATCTCGGCGTTGACGCGCGCTTCACGAGCCGAAAGCACTCGCTGGCGTGCGGACTCAACCGCCTGCGCTGAATTTCGAACGTCAACCTCGATGATCTGCTCCTGCGAACGCGTCGAGGCCATCAGTTGTTCTTTCTGGATCCTCGCGCCTGCCAGGTTGGCTTCCGCTGTCTTGTTCTTGAACGGAAACTCAATCGTGACGCCGACCGTGATGTTGCGCGTATCGCCGCTCAACAGGTTCCGCAGATCTCGTCCGTAGCCGCCGATCAGATTCGGGTTTGGTCCACCCTGCGCGTCCACCAACGGCGATTCTGCAAGCGGCAATCCTTGAGCGAGTTGGATCGCGCGGATCTGGCTGAACAGGAAGGCACTCTCGTTGGTTAGCGGGTTTCCGAAGATCAATGGCACCTGGGATCCCGGCGGCAACGCGCCCGAGACGTCTTTACCTGCAAGACCCGTCGTCGCCACGGTTCCTACCAGGTCGATGCGTGGCTTGCCCTGGTTCTTGAAGAACTGGATGTCGATATCGTTGATATCGTTTTGCAGACGCAACCGCCGCAACTCGGGCCGGTTGTCGCGCGCCGCTTTCAACGCCTCGGGCAGGTTTACTGGCGTGGTGTCAAACTTCGGCGTTTCTGTTGGCGTGAGCTGGGCTGACCAGTCGGGACTGTTTGGATCCTTGAAGATCAACACCTTCAGATTGTTTTCCGAGATCGCGACTGATTGGATGGCGGTCAACAACGCGGTTTCGCGATTCGCCAATTCAGTCAGGACTTCCGCTCTCTCGAGTGGAGCGCGTGCGCCGGCGGCGATCTGTGCCTCGATGTTTCGCAGGCTTTCGCGCGACAGGTTGAGGTTGCTCAACTGGTTCTGCTGATCGCGCAGGGCGAACACGAGTTCCCAGTAAGCTTGTTGCACGCGCGTGATCACGTCGATCGTGCGCTGGCGGAAGTCGGCGTCTGACTGATCGAGACGCTTGCGTTGAATGCGAATCTGGCGGCGGTTGTTATCGATGGAACGATTGCGCAGCAATGGTTGCGTAAAGCTCAACGAAAGATTCGAAGAGTAGAACGGGTTCAGCAAGCTGAAACTGTTGCTGGTATTTGTGTGTGAATTGGCGAACTGAAGGAAATAGTTACCACCGCCGCGTCCAAACTGTTTCGTGACGCCCGGGCTCCACGTGTAAGTTGTGGTGCTGGTCGTGCCGGTTTGGCCGGAACCGCCGAGGGAGCTTTGCTGCGGCGAGATCCGTTTGTCGTACTGCGGCGTGATCGAGAATATCGGATCGAAGATTCCTTCGAGTGCGTGTAACTGAGTTTCGGCGAAGCGCACGTCGTCGCGAGCGACCTCGATGTCGTTGTTGTTCTCGAGCGCACGCTTGATCGCTTCGTTCAACGAGAGCGGCACTGTCTCAGTGCCGACACCCAAGCGCTGGAGACTCGGAACTGGCGGCAGCGGCTTCGCTTGGAAGGCTGGAATCACTGGGTCGCGAACAGGTCCCAGCGGTTCGCCTCCGGCCGGCGCCGGCGTCGTTCCTGGCGTCGTCGTTCCCGGCGTCGCGGTTCCTGGGGTCGCGCCCGGCACAGGCGTTTGCGACGGAATGGTTCCCGGCGGTGCTGCTGGATTTGTTTGCGGTGCTCCCGGGGGTGCCTGCGGGTTCTGGGTCGGCGTCGTCGGGGTGGTCGTTCCGGGGATTGGATCTTGTCCCGGCGGCCTGGTCGGGTCACCCGGCGGCGGAGTTGGCCGAGGCGTGGACTGCGGTGTTTGCGCCAGCGCGGCGCTTGTTCCCGCGAACAAGACACTCGACAGAATCACTGCCCTGACTAAAGTACGAGACATCAAATTAAACATCAGACGAAGAGCTCCTTAATGATGATCCTTCCAGTTCCCGGTGTTGAAGAGAGGGGAATGGAACCGACATTCTGGCAAACCAAGGTCCGCAGTATCAAGCGTTTACTACGTCGTGTCCAGAAATGCAGTTTCATAAAGTTGGCCTTGCCATCCTTCTAATCCGTTTATCATTCATTAAATCCGTGTTTCCAACTAGCTGCACGGCTCGCTTGACACGCTGAAACGCGCCGAATAATCTTGCTTCTTTTAATGAACGCGCGCTGAGGTTATCTATTAACGCTGATCGCGAGCACATCGGCAGGCTGGCGTCTGTCCCACATTCGCAACATGTCTTGTCCCAAAATCGGCACAAAAACTTGTAGCTAGTTATCATCAACGGCGGAGGAATTCAAATGGCAGTTAAGGTTGGTATCAATGGTTTCGGACGCATTGGACGAAATATCTTTCGCACGGCCATCGGCGATCCGGACATCGACTTCGTGGCTGTTAACGATCTCACAGACACGAAAACGCTGGCGCACCTTCTGAAGTACGATTCTGTCCTCGGCAATTTGGACCACGAGATCACCAGCACCGAGAATGGTATCAAGGTTGGCGACGACGAGTTTCGCGTCTTCTCGCAACGCGATCCGGCCGCGATCGATTGGGAGTCAGTCGGCGCTGAGATCGTGATCGAGTCAACCGGTATTTTCACCAAGGCCGAAGATGCGAAGAAGCACATGCGCGGCAGTGTTAAGAAAGTCGTTATCTCCGCGCCGGCTAAGAATGAAGACATCACGATCGTGCTGGGCGTTAACGAAGAACAGTACGACCCGGCGGCGCATCACATCATCTCCAACGCATCGTGCACGACAAACTGCCTGGCGCCGGTGGCGAAGGTGGTCCATGAGAAGTTTGGCATCCGCTCGGCGCAGATGACGACGATTCACTCGTACACAAACGATCAGCAGTTGCTCGATCTGCCGCACAAGGATCTGAGACGCGCGCGCGCCGCGGCATTGTCGATGATTCCGACGTCGACCGGTGCGGCGAAGGCTGTCGCTCTCGTGTTGCCGGAGTTGAAAGGAAAGTTTGACGGCATCTCGGTGCGCGTGCCGACGCCGAACGTTTCGCTTGTCGACGTGGTGATGGATCTCGAAACGGAGACGACTGCTGAAGACGTGAATCGTGCGTTTAAGGATGCGGCGAATGAAGAGCTGCGCGGCATTCTCGCCTTCTCCGAAGAGCCGTTGGTCTCGATGGACTTCAAACGCAACCCGAATTCGTCGATCGTCGATGCGGAGTACACGAAAGTGATTGGCGGGAAGATGTTGAAGGTGCTTTCGTGGTACGACAACGAGTGGGGCTACTCGTGCCGCGTTCGGGACTTGATCAAATACATCGCGGGTAAAGGACTGTGAAACTATCGATCAAGGATCTCGATCTAAACGACCAGCGGCTATTTATCCGTGTTGACTTCAACGTTCCTATAAAGGATGGGAAAGTCGGCGACGATTCACGAATAACAGCTTCGTTGCCGACTATTCAATACGCGATCGATCAAGGGGCGCGCGTGATTCTCGCGTCGCACCTGGGACGTCCGAAAGGCCAGCGAGTCGATAAGTACACTCTGCGCCCGGTGGCTGAACATCTTGCATCGTTGTTGGGACGGCCGGTTGAGTTCGCCGATGATTGTATAGGCGCAGAGGCCGAGTCGAAAGTGTCTGCACTTGCCGCTGGTGATGTGGTCCTGCTCGAGAATCTTCGTTTTCATCCCGAGGAAGAGAAGAACGACGACGGCTTTGCGAAGCAGTTGGCTGCGTTGTGCTCGGTTTACGTGAACGATGCGTTTGGAACAGCGCATCGCGCGCATGCTTCGACAGTTGGCATCACGCGTCATGTTTCGAAAGCCGCGGCCGGCCTCTTGATGCAGAAAGAGTTGGAATATCTCGGCCGGGTCGTTAACAATCCTGAACATCCGTTTGTGGCGATACTTGGCGGCGCAAAAGTGTCCGACAAGATTCCCGTCATCAACGCGCTGATCGATCGCGGTGTCGACAAGATCCTCATCGGCGGCGCGATGGCTTATACCTTTTTGAAAGCTGAGGGGTTCACGGTTGGCAAGTCGTTGGTTGAAGACACGATGTTGCAAACTGCGCTCGAGATAAAGAAGCGCGCCGAAGAGAAGGGGATTGTGTTTTTACTGCCGACGGACCACCAGGTCGTCGACAGTTACGAACCGATCAAAGGGCAGCAGATCGCAGCGAAGACGATACCGATCGAGTTTACTAACATCGGTCTCGCCGGAATGGACATCGGCGTCGAGACTGTGGCCCACTTTTCAGCCGCGCTTCAGGACGCGCGTATGATCATTTGGAATGGTCCAATGGGGGTCTTTGAAGAGCCGCCGTTCGATCAGGGGACGATCGGTGTCGCTCGTGAGGTAGCTGGCGCGGCGGACCGGGGAGCGATCGTGGTTGTTGGTGGTGGTGACTCGGTTGCTGCCGTCACGCGTGCGGGCGTCGCGGATCGGATTACACATATTTCCACCGGCGGCGGCGCCACGTTGGAATTCATCTCAGGCGACACGTTGCCGGGTGTCGAAGCTCTGACTGATAAAGCTTAGGCTTTTCTTTGCGCCTTTGCGGGAAACTTCATTCATGCGTAAACCTGTAATCGCCGGAAACTGGAAGATGTACAAGACGATCGCCGAGTCGGTCGAGACCGTCCTTGCCTTAAAACCATTCGTGGCAAACGCTAACCACTGCGAAGTGGTCATCGCGCCAGTCTTTACGGCAATCAAGACGGTTGCCGACCGCCTTGAAGGATCTAACGTGCACGTCGCCGGGCAGGATTGTTCGACTGAAACTGACGAAGGCGCGCACACCGGTGAAGTGGCAGGTTTTATGCTGCGGGATGCTGGCGCGCGCTATGTCATCGTGGGGCATTCGGAGCGCCGTCAGTTCTACGGTGAGAGCGAGCCGATCGTGAATCGCAAGGTGCGGGCGGGGCTGGCGAGTGGGCTGACGGTGATCATGTGCGTCGGCGAGTCGCTCGATCAGCGAGAGCAGGGAATCGCGGAAAATGTTGTGTCTGGACAGTTAACGGGCGGGCTTAGCGGGTTGACAGCCTCTGATCTCGACCGTATCATCGTCGCCTACGAGCCCGTTTGGGCCATCGGCACGGGACGCACAGCGACGCCGGAGCAAGCGCAGGAAATGCATGCGTTTATCCGGCGCGTTTTCGCGGAAAGGCACTCTTCGCCAGCCGCCGACGCGTTGCGGATTCTCTACGGCGGCTCTGTTAAGCCCGATAACATTGCGGGATTGATGGACCAGGCGGATATTGATGGCGCGCTCGTAGGTGGCGCTAGTTTGAAAGCCGAGAGCTTTGCGCAGATCGTAAACTATCGCGGTTGATTTTATCTTTATTCTTGTTCTTTAGGCTTTGATCTGTGTTCCACGTGAGTCTTAGGAGTTTGATTTGTTAACTTACATTCTATACGGCCTTTTCGTTCTAGCTTGCTTCATCCTGATCGTGGTGATCCTGCTGCAACCAGGCAAAGCGGACGCCGGCGCGCTCTTCTCCAACACGGTCTCGAGCACAGCCTTCGGTCCGCGCGGCACGGCAAGCCTGTTAGCCAAGATCACAATCGGCGCCGCCGCAGCCTTCATGCTGATCGCATTAACCCTCGGCCTGCCGACTCTCACTGGCTCACGCTCAGTGCTCGAATCGACGGTCGACAGCACCCCGGTTGCCAGCCCGAGCCCCTCGCCCACAGCGGAGACTCCGGCAGCACCAGCGAGTGCGCCTGCTACATCACCCGCAGCACCAGTCGCATCCCCGGCTGCGTCACCTGCGGCAAGCAAGTAAGACGGATTTTTGTTTGACGGATCGATTGGCTACCGACGCGGATTCGCTATAATATCCGCCTTTGAAAACTTCTCACCTTATGCCGAAGTGGCGGAACTGGCAGACGCGCACGTTTGAGGGGCGTGTGAGGTAACTCGTGGGGGTTCGAGTCCCCCCTTCGGCACCAAGTCCTTTTGCTGCAATACTTACGCGACGCATTCTACAATCTACATTAACGTCGGATTGGAAGTCAATTAAATAAATATTCCTGAGGATCAGAGGGTGCCGACTCTCGGCATCATAGTTCAGGCAGCGTCTCATCATTGCTGAGTATCTCACTCGCTCAGAACAACTGAGGTACAAAAGTACTAGCTATCTACATTTCTAACTTTCTAACTCAGACTGTATCGCGTGGCTCTCTAGGGCCTCCAAGTTTTTAACTTTCGCTTGTATGCGCTTCCAGGAAAGTCAGTTTTCTGACGCTAGCTGGTTGGGGCACGTCTTGACGTAAAAGACTCCGATCCATAGAATCTCCCCACGTCTTCAACGACCTCGTTCGATGCATGAGTATCGGCGAATGTCTTTGTAGGGCGAATTTAAACGGCGGCGGACTCATTGTGAGACGCTTGCTGAGGAGGATATATGAATTCTGTTTCCGTTCGTTTTCCAACCAGTCAATTCCGTTCAATCCCATCACCAACAGGAGAATCGAAGACAGGCGTCTTCTACACCTCGGCAGCTACCATCCCGCGAGATCTCTGGGATTGGCGGGAGGTTAATCCGCGTGAAGTTAATCAGCGCAGCGCTGTTTATCGAGCGATCTCACAAACTCTAACTCAGGAGCCTGCTCGCTTTCACGAGCGCAATCGAGGCATCACTCTAGTAGCAGCAGATCTCACCTTCGACGACAAAAGACGCGAGGCTGTAATGAAATTGGATGACACGCGGATGCATGGTGTCGTCGACGGTGCTCATACTCTTCATGCAATTCTCGAGGCGCAGCGACAGCCACCTGAGAACGGTTGGCCCGCTTACGTTTTCATCAAGGTTGTCACCGGTGTTGATGCCGATCAGATCGCTGAGATCGCGGGCGGCTTAAATACAAGCCAGCAGGTGGATCTTAAGAGCCTAGAGAATCTTCGTGACCATTTTTCCGAACTTCAAAAGGTCATCCGCAATGAGCCTTACGCTGACTCAGTCGCGTACAAGATGAACGAGGACAAGCCGGTTGATGTGCGCGAGGTTCTCTATTATCTAGCAGTCTTCGACTGTAGTCAGTACGACGAAAAGAAACATCCTGTAGCGCTCTTTGGTCGCAAAGAGGGCATTGTTAGAAGGTTCGCGGAACAGGCCGCCGGCTCCGCCGATGCGGGTGACTCATTCCGAATCTTGATCTCAAAAGCGCCTGAGATACTGCGACTTCGGGACGAAATTGAAAGTAGAGCCCTCGACTTGGGAGTGGGAAGGTATAAGGCCGGAAAAACGACTCGTATTCGCAGCGAATCCCATCGGGAAAACCATTTAATTTTCTTGAACACGAAAGTTAATGGAAAGATTCCGCTCGGATGGATTATGCCGCTGCTGGCAGGCTTCCGAGCCAACGTAGATTGGAACAAGCCAAAAGGATCCTTTCGGTGGATTGTTCCAGTCGACGAACTTTTGGATAAGTGTATCGACCGTCTTGTGCTCGGGATCAAGGAGATTCATGAGCAGGAGAATAGTCGGCCAGAGTACGTTGGTAGAAACGCGATTGCTTGGCGGATGAGTTACAGCACTGTTTCTCAAGCAATCTTGGAGTGGCAGTTGGAACGCGCTCGGCGCAAGTAAAAATTTTAAGTCCAACTTAACTGCTCAAGTGTAGGCAACTGCGCGCATTACTCTGCAGCAAGGAATGACGGAGGTGCTCGATAATGCCGATCGATAAAATTCGCGCGCTCGATATGCGTCTCATCGACGATCTTTTTGGCATGGGCGGCGGTTATGTCCTCGACTTCAGCGATCGGACGTTTGCCGAGTTCTTTTCCGATGAACTTGACATCGACATCGATCATCCAAAGTTCAGTGCCGAGGGCACGAGCAAAGCGAAGCGTCTAAGGTACTTTCTGAGGACAAGCGACTCGTCGACTCGCGTCCGCGTTTTAAAAGCATTATGGGACTACCGTTGTGCTCAACAACGAAGGAAGCGAATTGAGGAGAAAGTACCAGACGCTCAGTCCGAATTCGCTCGTCTGATTGCTAGGATCAGCGGCTCGCCTGGCACAACTGCAAAGGTTACCGATACATACAAGCCAGACATACAGGTCGTCGATCCTCACGTCTTGACCGATCTCAAATCCAGGTTAATCGAAATTACATGCTTGGCTCCGCAACCCCGCGGTTACGAATTCGAACGTTTTCTCAAGGCGTTGTTTGACGCAAGTGGTTTAAGCGCGCGGGCGGCATTTCGCTTGATTGGGGAGCAAATCGATGGGAGCTTTCAGCTCTCAGGCGAAACGTACCTGCTCGAGGCCAAGTGGACAGATCTTAGGATTGGAGCGGCCGAACTGCGATCGTTCAATGCTAAGCTTGAGGACAAAGCAGCATGGACGCGCGGCCTCTTCGTAAGTAACAGCGGCTTTGCGGATGATGGGTTGGAGGCTTTTGGCCGAGGTAAACGTGTTGTTTGTATGGATGGCCTCGATCTATACGAAACACTGGATCGAAGGCTATCGCTCGAGGACGTAATCGCCAAAAAGGTGCGTCGCGCTGCGGAAAGTGGACAGCCCTTTGTACGAGTCCGTGATCTCTTTCCATGAGCAGTTCTCATTATTCGCTGAACTGCTGTTGGTTCGTCCTAACGTCTTCGAAAACCGCCGTCAAACTATCAAATCGGTTAGCTGAACAAGAAGATCTTGGTCCAGCCGTGTTCTGAATTCTCGTAAATCAAAGCGATCCTAATCGCATGTAATGTTTTGAGTTCTAGTCCATAACTGATCAGAAGAGTGTGCCCAGTTTTGGGCAGAAAACATTTCTCTACTTGAAAAGTGAGAACCTTAAAGGAGTAGTCTGTGATCAAGAAATTGTCCGAGTTGAAGCCATACAAATCACTCCTTCTCGCGCGTGTTCAAGGCTCGGTCCCAGTGAAGAATATCATCGATAATTTGCTTGAGGATCTAAAGGAACTGCTCTCGCTGGCAAGCGATGGACCTCGCACACTGGTTTCTCAGACCAATGAAAGCAACTCAGGTGAGTTGGCTGTCGGTTACCTGCACTACCTCGAAGGGACGCCTTCACCCTGGACACTGAATCAAACTGTGATAGACCAGATCAATCATCTGATTCTAGTTTGCAGGCGCAATCGCCACGTTGCAATTTATCTTTCAGATACGCGTTGGCGCTCAACAATCGTAAAGCGGCTAGGGAAAGCGGGTACGAAAGGGCTAAGCGCTCTTAATAAGATTGAGCCTGGGTTGCTCAACGCTGCATTTGTCAAAGGGGCGGCGAGGACCCTCTGGTTATCAGGCGCCCATGCGCGAACATCGATCAAAGCTGATAACAAAATCCTTTCCGGAATAGAATTGCAGGACGCTCTGGACCCTCTCGGCGATCAGACTTACTACTTTACAGCTGCTCGCTGCGCTTCTGATTTTGACAAAGAGGTTGTTGCTATCGGTACGTCACCAAGAGGCTCAAGGATTTGGGTGGGCTTGAGCCGCAGTTGGGATGAATTCCTGATTCCCGTGACAGCAATCCTCAAGCACTTGGAAGCGACCACCAAACCGGTCGATGCTCCGATTCCAGTAGTGGCAGTATCGGCGATTGATACAACCAAAATCGTCGATGCATTTGATCTCGGAATCATTCCGCCTGAACTCTTATCTGACGAAGCTAACGAACAAGCCCGCGAGGAAATGGAACAATGGGCCTACTACTCACACTTTCTTATTCTCAAAAGGACCAACGCTGACTTCACTGCTGAAGTAGTCCTAAACGGCACAGTCTTGGGAACTATTGAATTTCAGATGGACCTTACGGAGGCACCAGAGAACGTCAGGTGGCAGCTGGACAGCCATGCCGCCAGCGATGAAACAGAAGAACTTCTGGCACGGGCAGTCGTGGTCTGTCGTCGATCAAATTGGGTAAAGATTTGGTACGAGTCTGGCCACACGATCGCTGAAGGGCACGTTTTCGAGGTCAGGCATCGCGACATGCCCTTTCAGGATTTTAGTTGGGTGGACTTTAGCGGGTACGACGTAACCAAAGAGAAGCCAAAACCTCTGGATTTTGAAGTAATTGGTAAAGAAGATTCTCTCTTTTCCTGGGTGAGGAATTCATGGCCCCTTGAAGGATTTGGTCATCGCGACGGTGGATGGTTAGCTTGCGATGATGGC
>DATELZ010000206.1:0-34787 GCA_035276045.1 Pyrinomonadaceae bacterium
GGGGCCGTAGCTCAGCTGGGAGAGCGCATGACTGGCAGTCATGAGGTCAGGGGTTCGATCCCCCTCGGCTCCACCAATCATCCCGTCAAATCCAATATTGACTTGAAAACCGCCACAGTCATATCCTCTGCCTGACTCCGAATGACGCATCCTCGATAAGATGCTGGTTTCCTCAGCTAAACAGTGAGCATTCGTAGAGTCCTCATTAACTCACTACTCGAAACTTCACCCTTACCACCTTCAAAGGAGGTTTCTCCATGAAAAAGATCTACTCACTTTACTCTCTCGTCATTGCGCTGGTGCTTGCCAGCGGAATAGTGCTGGCAAATCCACCAAGCGTGTTTGCGGCATCGTGCATTGCCAGTTGTCAGCATGGCAGCAGTGTAAGTGTCTCCGGAACGACCTGTTCATGTACCGACAACGTGGGATGTACCTTTACGAACAGCCAGGGAACTTTTACTCAAAATTGCGCCAAGAGGAGCGGCAGCGAGTTTGAGCTGGAGCAATAAGCCACTAAGGCTTCCAACTGGCGCCTGCCGCTGTTCACGAATTGTGCAGGCGCCACCTTATCCTTCTAGTCGATAACTAAACTAGTGAAACCCAGTCTTCACCGATTGCTGGTTTGTTGCCTTTCACTGATCTGTTTAACCAGTTCAGCGGCTGCGCAAAAAATAACTGAGCGAACAGCAGCCAAATCGGCGGACGAGGAAACGCGCAGCCTTCGCAAGCAGCAACTTCTTATCCTTCACGAAGACCTGCTTTCACGTACGTTAGACAGTCTCAAGAAGATGGACGAGGCGCCCCTGAGACTCTCGGTCCGCAACCAACTCCTGACATATCTCTGGGAAACCAAAGAACTTTCCGACCAGCACGCGTCGCTGAAAAGAAAACTGGCGCTCGACTCGATTGCCGACCTCACCAATCATCATCGCGACATACCGCAATTCATGCTCGAGTACTTGTCGGCTGATCTAGCAGCGCTGGTTGATAAATATCAACCAGACCTCGCCGAAAAACTTAAAGCAGCGAAAGAAACCGCCAACACCGGAACGCGAGCGACCAGCATCCGCAGTTTGCTCGAGTTAAAAAACGGCGACGCACTGGCCGCCGCAAGAATCCGTCAACTCCTGGCGCAGGGCGAAGACGTCAAGGAACTCAACTTCTGGCTGGAAGACTTAAGAAGACAACGATCTCGCGAGTTTGAACCGCTACTGCGCGACGTGATTGCTATTGCCGAACGTGGTCCACAAATATCTTTCGAGACCCTGATGTGGCTGAACCCGATCTGCTTTCAAACCGACGTCCCTTCACACCTTCAGCGCAGCTTCGCGGCCATGATCCTCACGCGCACACAACCCGCGAATTTCATTTCCACACCCGTCCCCCAATCGGCTTACGAACTATTAAACGGCGCGCTGCCCTACATTCAGCAGGCACTTCCCGAACGTTACGAACAGGCCATGGGCCAAAGCCTGGTGCTTCGCACCAACATCAACCAGGCGCAGTTAGCCAACGAAGAACGCAGCAAGCGCTTTAAAGAGAGTCAAAACCCTATTGAAGACCTGGTGCATGAAGCTGAGACTGCCAAAACAAAGAGCGAGCGTAATGAATTGCTGGCCGAGGCAGCCGAACTGGCTTTCCGTAAAGAGAAGTTCGCCACCAGCCTCGATATCGTGGCCAAACTGGATCTCGAAATCACCATTCCGGGGCAGGCCGGGTTCTGGCGAAACTGGACCACCCAATTCTTAAGAAAGCTGGTCAGAGGCGCGTTAACGGCGAAACAACCGGAGATTGCCGAGAAAGCATCGTCGGAAATGATAGCTTCGTTGGCTAAAGTCCAGTCACTCGCCTTGATAATGCGTCATTGGAACGAAGCGGGCGACAAAGCCGCGGCCCACCGGCGCTTGCTTGAGGCGATCAAGATCTCCGACTCAATCCCGGACGAATTCGAAAAGGCTAAGGCGTTCTTATTTTTGAGCATCAACTGCGACCCGATCGATGAGTCAAAGAAAACGCAACTATTGCTTTCCTCCGTCAAGGCCCTCAACAGTTTGAATAAGCCAGATAGCCCACGCGACTACCATGATTATCTTCGTAACCTGGATAGCACCGGTTATCCACTGAACCGAGCATTCAAGGCGTTAACTGCGAAGGACGAGAATACCGCGATATCGATCGCCGATCGGATAAATAAATCCGATCTGCGAGCCTTCGCTCTAGTCGGGCTCCTCTCCGGTCTGACTGATCTGATCGCGAAAGCTGAGGAGTAGGAGTCGCAGCAATATGTCGAACGAAAAACAACCAGCACGCATACCAAAGTTGGCGTTGATGTTGATCCTGGCACTAGTAGTCATCAACGTCTTGCTCCTCGTACAGAACCTAAGCTTGAGGAGACAACTAAGTTCGGCCGGCAGGCTCGACGCAAGTGCTAATGCTCTCAAGCCCGGAGAATTAGTGACATCAATAACTGGAAAGGATCTTAACGGACAACCCTACCAGGTCGAATATGTAAACGGCGGGAGAAAGCAACTGCTGATGTTTTTCTCTCCCAGTTGTCAGTATTGCGTGCAGCAGGCCCCAGGCTGGCGCGACGTGCTCAATCAGATCGATTCGAACCGCTTTAACGTCGTAGGAATAGTCGGCGACCGAGAGGACAAGCAAGAAGTGACGCAGCACGCGGATGGCCTCGGCTATTTTAAAACCAAAGTCGCGCTGCCGGTCGTTGCTGTCAATAGTGAGACGCTGGCGCGTTACAAGCTAACGGCTACGCCAACGACGCTGCTGATCGACAGTAGTGGGAAAGTAGAGCACGCATGGGTAGGCAAATGGGATGAAGCGAAGACCGCAGAAGTCGCTGCCGCACTGAAATGAAGCCCAGGCTCGTGGTAAATTCACGGCGATGAGCCTGAAGGTCCTGATTACCAATTTAAAACTCGAAAGCTGGACGGGCACCGAACTGTTCGTGCGCGATGTTGCGCGGGGATTGCTGGAGTTGGGGCACCGGCCGGTGATTTATAGCCCGAGGTTGGGGAGGTTGGCGGCGGAGATACGAAAAGAGACGGTGCCGGTTGTCGATGATTTGAGCCAGGTGTCAGGCCCGCCGGATGTCATTCACGGGCAGCATGCGAATGAGACGATGACGGCGTTGTTGCACTTTCCAAACACTCCAGCTCTCTACTTTTGTCACGACTGGTATTTCGACGAAGATTATCCGCCGCGGTTTCCTCGCATCCTGCGCTACGTCGCGGTTGACGATGCTTGCTACGACAAGCTCGTGTGTGAGCACGGCGTTCCGGAAGAGCGGGCGCAGGTCGTATCGCAGTTTGTAGATCTAGAACGGTTCGTGCCGCGTGCGGCGTTGCCGTCGAGTCCGCGCCGCGCGGCTGTGTTGTGCAATCACACGAAAGAGAATGATTACTTAAACGCGGCGCGTGAGGCTTGCGCAAGAAAGGGGTTAACGCTCGACGCGTTTGGCGCTGGAGTCGGAAAGACGTGTGAACGGCCGGAGGAAGTGCTGCGCGAGTACGACGTCGTTTTCGCGAAAGGAAGAGCGGCGCTGGAAGCCGCAGCCGTGGGCGCGGCTGTTGTCGTTTATTGGTGGCGACGTGTTGGGCCGGTTGTAAGGACTGACAATCTCGAACAATTGCGCGCCGATGGCTTTGGATTTCGCTCGCTGAGCGCGCAACTGACGCCGGAAGAGTTCGGCCGTCACATCGAGCAAACACTCGCGGACTACGACGCGACGGATGCGGCAGAAGTTTCGCTGCGAGTGCGGGCCGAAGCGAGCCGCGACGCGGCGATCAAGGAATTGCTGAGACTTTACGAAGCAGTAATAGACGAATACAAAACAGCGCCACCCGATCGCGAGCTCGAAGGACCAGCGGCTGCTGCGCACTTGCGCGCAATCTCGACAGGCTTCCGTCAACAACGTGAAGCGATCTTCGCGTCGACGCCGTTTCGAGTAACAGAGCAACTGCTGCGCACGCCGGTCGTCGGTCGAGTGGCCCGCACAGTCGCGCGCGGATTAGTCAAGAAACGCGGATAAAAACCTAATTCTCAAAACTAGCGCCGCTCCAGCTTCATCAACATCCCGTCCTTCGACCGCAACAAATGCTCAGCGCGCATCTCAACTCGATAACCAGGCTCGAGTCGCAACCGCCATTGCCGCGCAAGTGACGCAAGCAGAATCACACCTTCGAGCATCGCGAACGGCTCGCCCATGCAGTGACGTGGACCACCGCCAAACGGAAAGTAAGAAAATCGCGGACGTGAAGCTTTGGCTTCCGGAGTAAATCGATCAGGATCGAAACGTTCCGGATCTGGATAGTAGCGCGGATGCCGGTGCATCGCGTACTGGCAAACCACCACCAGCGCCCGCGCCGGTATCACATGATCCCCGATCGGAAAATCGCGAATCGCGCGCCGCACAAGCCGCCACGTCGGCGGATAAAGTCGCATCGACTCCGCCAGCACACTTTCCGTGTAACGCAACCGCGGCAGATCGTCGAACCCCGCTGGACCACCACCAGCAAGCACCTCGTCAACCTCGGCATGCAGACGTTCCTCCACGTCAGGATTTTGCGCCAGCAAGTACCACGTCCACATCAGCGCCGTCGCTATCGTGTCGTAACCGGCGATAAAGAAAGTCAGCGCCTCATCCCAGATCTCTTCCGGAGTCATTCGCCTGCCGCCGTTAACTTCGTCCTCCGCGAGCAGCAGCATCGACAAAAGGTCGCCATGATCGCGACCGGTGTCTCGTCGTTCCTCGATGAGTTTGAGCACCACCCGGCGCAAACGTTCCTTGCCGCGCTGAAACTGGATCATATTCGGCAGCGGCATGCTTTCGAGGAGTTTCGCGAGCGGTAACTTGAAAGCGCGATAACGCGACGCTGCCGCCGTCATCGCCTGTCCAACTTCGTCGCTCTTCGACTGCACGTCCGCATCGAACAAAGTCTTGCCGACAATACCAAGCGTCAATCGCACCATCTCCGGCCAGATGTCGAGCACCTGTCCATCGACCCATTGCGACATCATCCGTTCACAGTGTTCACCCATGACGCCGGCGTAACCCGCAATGCGATTGCGATGAAACGCGGGCTGCGCAAGCCGCCGCTGGCGGCGGTGCGTCTCGCCCTCGCTGAGCAGCACGCCTTCTCCGAGAAACTTTCGCGAACGCCGCTGCGAGCCTCTTCCTTTGAGGAAGTTGTCGTAATGATTGACCAGAATGTCGTGAACGTGGTCAGGATGATTGACGAAGAAGATGTGTTCCATGCCGACGCGAAAACTGCATACGTCGCCATAGGTGTGCGCCAAACGCGTCATAAAACCTAATGGATCGCGCCGGCTTTCATTAACTAGTGATCCGAAGAAACGATTCCCGGTGGGTCCCGGCACTGTCGAGTTGGGCAATGGACTCCTGGTCTGCTCTGGGCTTAAAAGCGGAGCATTATACGTAAATCCAAAGAAACAGAAACACTCCAATATCGAAAATGGGATTCCCGAATCTCATTTGCGAAAATTTTCCCGGCGAGAACGGAAATAATCATAGCCTGCACGCCTCGATCTGCGTTGGCACAGGCTTTGTTATTGCGCCAATCGTCGAAGCATTCTGATCGACGCGTTCCTAACGAAAAATCGTAATTAAGGTGTAAAAAACCGTGATTTCCCTCCAACCTACCTCCGCAGCCATTCCCCAACACCCACGCACCCTTATTGCCGATGACGAACCGGACATCCTTGCGGCATTGCGCCTCTTACTCAAGGGCGATGGTTACGAACCCGAGACAGTTTCGTCGCCCGCCGCCGTGATTGAAGCGATCCAGCGCCGGCAATATGACGTGGTCCTAATCGACCTCAACTATGCGCGCGACACTACGAGCGGCCGCGAAGGCATCGATCTCATCTCGCGCATTCAGGCAGTCGATCCATCGCTGCCGATTGTCGTGATGACGGCGTGGGGCACAGTAGATCTCGCCGTCGAAGCGATGCGGCGAGGCGTTCGTGATTTTGTGAAGAAGCCGTGGGAAAATCCTCGTCTTCTGCAAACGCTGCGCAAACAAGTGCGGCATGCCCGCGCGCGCAGAAACGTGCAGCATCGCCTCGCAGATCAACGTCGCGTGGAAACGCAACTCAACTGCGAGTTGAGCGAAGCACGCGAGCTGCAGGAAAACTTACTCACAAACACGTCAACCGCCATCGACGGTCTCCGGATCGCGATCAAGTGGCAGCCCGCGAAGACAGTCGGCGGCGATTACGTCGCGGCTTTCGACCTGGACGGGGAACATGCGGCGATCTGCGTTGCCGATGTTGTCGGCAAGGGATTGCCGGCGGCGTTGTTGATGTCGAACTTCCAGGCAGCGCTGACGTCACTCGCATCCGAACATCCCTCGCCGGCAGATGTAAGCACGCGTCTCAACGACGTGCTTTATGCAAACATCCCGCTGCACAAGTTCGTCACCGCGTTCTACGGTGTGGTGAACACGCAAAACCGCACGCTCGCGTTTACAAACGCCGGTCACAATCCGCCGCTGTTGATGCGCAGCAATGGCGACTTTGTTCGACTCGAAGCCGGTGGCAGCGTGCTCGGCGCGTTTCCGGGCATACCGTTCGCGGAAGACAGGATCGAATTACACGACGGCGATCGACTCATACTCTTCACCGATGGGCTGACAGAAGCTCTCGACGCAAGCAACGAACAATTTGGCGAGCAACGATTGATCGACTTATTACGCGAGCACCGTCACCGCAGTGCCGAAGATCTGAAAGAGATTCTTTTCCACGCGGTCGAAGAGTTTTGTAACAACTCGTTTCGCGACGATGCGGCCTTGATGGTGTTGGAAATCGAGTAACAGGAGACAGCCGATGGACGTGCTTTGGAGGAACGTCGTCTATTCCGTTCGCATGTTAGTGAAGCGGCCGAGTCTTACGGCTGTCGCAGTCATCGCGATCGCTTTGGGCATAGGCGCGAACACCGCGATCTTTTCCGTCGTCAACGCCGTCCTCCTGCAACCGCTCCCTTACGATCATCCCGAACAACTCGTGATGATAGCGAGCGAGCAGCGCAACCAGGCGCTCGACGGCCGCGGCAGTTTCTCGGTTCCTGATTTCCTCGACATACAGAAATCGTCGACGACACTCGAACACGTCGCAATACATCAGGGCACCGGCACTGTTATGACTGAAGGCGGCGATCCCGAACGTGTGCTCGGCGCTGCCGTAAGCGCCGATTACTTTCCGTTGTTGCGAGTGAAGCCAGTGCTGGGCCGCGTGTTCACGCGCGAGGAAGATCAACCCGGCGCGTCATCCGTTATTTTGATCAGTTATGGACTTTGGCAACGTCGCTTCGGCGGCGATCCAAATATAATCGGCCGTGAGGTCGATCTCGGTGGAAAGACTACGGTGATCGGAATTCTGCCGGCAGGTTTTCAGTATCCCATCGACGAAGAGAGCCAGGACTTCTGGGAACCGCTCTTCGCGGCGACTTTCCTGACCAAGGGAGCGCGGGAAGAACGTGCGAACCGTTTCATGTCGGTAATCGGGCGACTAAAACCCGGCGTCACGGTCGAACAAGCCAGGGCGGATCTCGATCTCATTGCGCGGCAGGTCGAACAGCACTCGCCGGAATCAAACACCAACATCATCTTCAACGCCGTCTCGATGCACGAAGACATCACGCGCGAATACCGCACGGCGCTGTTCGTCATGCTGGGCGCGGTGGGCCTCGTGCTGCTGATCGCGTGCGCGAACGTGGCGAACCTGTTGCTCGCACGCGCGGCGGCGCGACGAAAAGAGGTCGCAATTCGCATGGCGCTCGGCGCGAGCCGCGGCCGCATTGCCGCGCAACTGCTGACCGAGAGTTTGTTGCTTTCGTTAGCCGGCGGCGTTCTTGGTCTGTTACTCGCGAGCTGGGGAATCGATCTGCTCGTTACGTATGGACCAGCCGACGTGCCGCGTCTCCACAACGTCTCGCTCGATCGTTACGTGCTTCTGTTCACGCTTTTTGTCTCGATGTTGACCGGTTTGATATTCGGACTCGCTCCGGCGCTTCAAGCCGCCAAACCGGATCCGGGAAACATGCTGAAAGACGCGGGACGTGGTCTATCGCACGCGGGCCGCAGCCGGATGCGCAGCGCGTTGATCGTGTCGGAAGTGGCGTTGTCGTTGATGCTGCTCGTCGGCGCGGGGCTTTTGATCAATAGCTTCTGGCGTCTGCTGCGCACCGATGCGGGCTTCGATTCTCGTGGCGTGCTCGCGATCGATATTCCGTTGAGCCGCACGCGCTATCCAAAACCGGAAGATCGCGCCGCGATGTTCGAACAGCTCGTCGGCAGAATGAAAACGCTGCCCGGCGTTCGCGACGCAGCGGCAGTCAGCAATGTTCCGCTGACGGATGTCGACGTCGAACTCAGTTTCCAGATCGAAGGCCGGGAGCCGTTCAAACCGGGTGAAGAGGCTGTCGCCGACTACACCGTCGCTTCCAATGATTACTTTCGCACGATGGACATCGCGTTGCAGCGCGGCCGCGTGTTCACCAGTCAGGACACCGCGAACACGCCGCAGGCGATGGTAGTCAGCGAAGCTTTCGTTAAACGTTACTTTCCCAACGAAGATCCGATCGGCAAGCGCATCGTCTTTGACGGACCCAACAAGGTGCCACGCGAGATCGTCGGCGTCGTCGCAGACGTTCACCGCAACGGGCTCGACGTCGACGTTGAACCCGAAATGTATGTTTCGCAAGTGCAGAATCCAGAGCGGCGTTTGAACGTTGTGATCAGGGCGGAGAGTGGCGACGCTTCGCAGTTGGCCCAGGCCGCGCGCGCGGAAGTGAAAGCGTTCGATCCGAATCAGATCATCTGGCGCGTGCAAACGCTGGAAGAGTTGTTGGGAACTTCAGTCGCGCCGCGCCGCTTCAACATGCTGCTGCTCGGAATCTTCGCGGGTGTTGCTTTAGTGCTCGCGGCGGTCGGGTTGTATGGCGTGATGAGTTATTCGGTTAGTTGGCGCACTCACGAGATCGGCATTCGCATGGCGCTCGGCGCGAAACGAGCCGACGTGCTGCGATTAGTCGTGCGACAGGGAATGACGATGACGTTGATCGGTCTCGCGATAGGCTTAGCCGGGGCATTCTTCTTCTCGCGCGTGATGACCGGTTTGCTGCACGGAGTTTCAGCTACAGATCCACTGACATTCACCGGCGTATCGATCGTGCTGTTGCTGGTAGCGCTGCTGGCCTGCCTCATCCCCGCGCGCCGCGCCACACGCGTCGATCCGATCATAGCGCTGCGAACGGAATAGATCACAACCGAGCGAGAACCTGCCCGTTCTTCCGATCGAGCAACACCATCGCCGTTCGCTCGGCGCGCACTGTTACCGGAAACGATGTCTTAGTTTCGAGATGCGTGATTTGCATCGTCTTGGCTAGATCGGTTTCGGAGACGAATGTGTAGAGGACGACGTCGCGAAATACCGAGGGGAGCACGAGCACGGCGGGTGAGTGGGGCGAAGCGCTGAAGATTCGCGTGACGCCTGCATGGTTCAGGGCGAAGTCGTAATAGGCGCTCAGGGCCGTCATCGAATCTCCCACTTCAAGTGGTATCGGACACCAGATCAGCTTACCGGAACCATGTGGCCTGACGGGAAGTCCCACTCTCGGAAACAGGGACTTTTCTATCCGCTGCATCTTCTCGCCTTCGTAACGAGTCGTGTAAACCTGCGATCCAATCCTTATTGTTTCCAATTGTGAGACCGGCGCAGACACCGCTGTGACGTCGAAGAGGTTCGAACGTTCGACCGGCAACCCGTGATCGTCCGCGTCGATCACACCCGAGATCGCGACTGTTGCGCCGTTACGCGCAGCCGTGAGTAGCGCCTGCCAACACTTCTCCGTCAACACAAACGGCGACGGCACGACGATCAGCTTCGCGTTCAGCGAATAATCGGCGAGCGTGTATTCGCTCACTGCCTGCAACGACACGCCACAGTGGTAGTACATCGCCCGGACACAGCGCCGCGTCGCTTCATGCGCGAAACTGCGCGGCGAAAACATCTGCGAATGCGGAATCACCATCGCCACCGGTTCGGGCTGCCGCTCTCGCAGCAATCGCCCGTGTTTGCCCATAAACTCGGCGAGCGCGAGAAACGGGAAAAATTCCGGCTTCGCCGTGCCGTCGACGCGATGAAACCCGATCCCCACTTCGTTGGTGGAATTCATGTACGGGTTTGTATTCCACACCCACTCGATAAACCCCGCGCCATCGGCGCCGACCGAAAGCGCCATCTTGCGTTCGAGCAGATTGCTGACGTTCTGCTCGGAGCGCCACGGGCGCGTCGCATCAGGCGTTTCATAAAACATTACTCCGGTCTCTTCCATCAAACTCAGCTTCGCCGGCGCCTTTGCGAGGACACTGTCCCACACGAGATCGTCGTTGGCCCACCAGTTGTGCAGCGACGTGAAATCGATCTCCTTTGCGAAGAACTGAATGTTTGGACTGTCGCCTAATCCCGCTTCATCCTGGCCCACCGTGATCAATTGTTTCGGGTTGCCGTTGCTTCTAACGGCTTCCGTCATCTGCCTGGTCCAACGAATGAACATGTCCTGCGCAAACAGACGATAGTCGAGCGTCTTCAAAGGTTGGCGGTCGTCGATCAGGTGGACGCTCTCGAAATCTTTGAGTTGCGGAAGACCGAATGGATCGGCGCTGGTCGTGCGCCAGAGTTGTTGGAGATGGCTTATCAACTCTTCTTCATTGCGCGCGGGATAACGATCTTTGAGCCATTGTTTCCACGCAGCTTTTTCGTGATCGTCGTAGTTGGGACGGCAGTTCCAGAGATACTTCGGCGAACAGAACGACGGCTCGTTGATGAAGTCCCACATCACGTCGTCGACGCGCGGGTAACGCTTCGTGAACGCCGAGATAAATTCCTGTTGCGCTTTGAAGGCGCGCGGATCGAGATACGCGTTGAGACCACCCCACGTCTCCGGCAGAAACGCGAAGAAAGTAAAGATGACGGGGATCTCATATTTGTGGGCAGTCAACAGAAACGCGTCAAACGCGCGCAGCACGCCATCGTCTACCTTGCCAACGACAGGCATGTACTTCTTCCAGCCAGTCCAGATGCCGGTGCGCACCATGTTCACTCCCGCTTCTTTCATTGCCCGGAAGTCGCGCTCCCAAACGAGCGGATTCGGATCGAAGAGGAAACGACGATGAACGTCGGAAGCCATGTAGGTGACGCCGGTGACGGGAAAGACTTCGCCGTTACGATAGAAGAAATGGTCGTCGACGGTCAGCGGCTTGCCGTTTGTGATCACCTTCTCGTCGTAAAACCAAAACCCGGATTCGTAATCGAGTTCGTCAGACGAGCCGTCGACGGATCTGAATGGGACTTTGGCGTTGATCTTGTAAAATCCATGTGAAAAGCCAGGTGAAGAGCCCTGTGAAAGGGACACCGCTCCGCTGAGACTCACCGTCGCCGTCGCAACAGCATCCTTTATTTCGAGCGTGACGTTACGCTGCGCCACAACCCGATCGGAACTGTCGCGCACTTCGATCCGGCATGGACCAGCGATCAGTTTGCCGAGTTCGCCTTTCGGACGGCGAAGACTCGCGTTTAGCGCCGGCGTCTCACCTTCTCGATAACAGGCAAACCCGCTTCTCACTTCAAACCGGCGCGCGCCCTGCACGGCCACATTGGCAAAACGGCGAACCGCAATGTCCTGAATCGTCCCGGTAAAGTTCGCGAAAACCCAGCGCCCGCCGGCAAACTCAGCTTCGATCCGATCGATCTGAATCACGGGTGCGGCAGTCTTTCCTGAAATCAGTGGTTTAACAAAACCCTCGCGTGGTCCATCACTGCCCGCTTCGTCAGGCTCGCTGTTAGTCGAACTCAAACGCATATAAAGTTCGAAAACCTCGTCAACCTGCGCATTGAAATTGAACTCCGGAATATTCTCTCGCAGCGTAAACGAATGCGTGATGCCGAGTTGTTTGTGATAAGCCGTTTGGTGCGACTCGGCGCGCCATCCCGAACCATCGGCCACAACGGGGCGAGACAGCGGCACGCCGCCGATGTTGAGCCAGTTGCCGCCGCCGCGCAGATACTTCAACAGCGCGGGCCACGCGCGTTTCGGGAACGCGGATCCAAACGGATTAACAAACAAATCAAACTGATCCGTGTTAAGACGAGCGATTAGTTCTGCTTCAGTGAGAAAGTGAACTGTGAAATCGCGGAGCGCCTGTTGCAGAATGTCGCGAGTGACCCGGCAGCCCTGGATTGAGGGAAATTCCGATTCCCAAAACACGGCGACAACGGGCCGTTGCGCTTGCGCGAGCACGACGCGCGGCAGCGCACTCACAATCGCAGCGCTGCCGATAGTTTTTAGAAAGTTTCGTCTCGATCCAGAGGTGGACACGGAGTTGACACTATAGCCACTACGGACCAAAAGAAAAAGCGTTTCCTGGAGTTCATCAGCCTGTCGCTCTTACTCGGCCTGGCCGTGGCGGTGGGTTCGATCATCTTCTTTGGCTGGCTGTCAGACGAAGTGCTCGACGGCGAGACGCGCCAGTTCGACGACGTCACGCGCGCGGCGGTCCATCAACTCGCCACGCCGCCAATGACCAGCGTGATGCGCGGTCTCTCGTTTCTCGGCTCGACGTGGTTTCTCACGGTCGCGACCACGATCGTGATCGTTTGCTTTGCGCTGCGAAAGTGGGGACGTGAAGCAAAACTTTTCGCCCTCACGATGATCGGCGCGGCGTTGCTGAACATCAGCCTCAAGCTCGCATTCAAACGTGAGCGCCCGGTTCCGTTCTTCGACCCTTTACCGCCCGAGACATACAGTTTTCCCAGTGGCCACGCGCTGACGAGTTGCGTCTTCTTCGGCGCGTTGGCGGCGTTTCTGACCGCGCGCATCAAGAGCCGGCGATCGAGAACGATAGTGTGGATGATCTGCTCGGGCATGTTTCTGCTGATCGGCTTCTCACGCATTTACCTCGGCGTGCATTACACAACGGACGTGATCGCCGGTTTCGCGGCGGCGTTGATTTGGATACTCGCCGTGAGATTTGTCGAACTGACGTTGAGGCGGCGAAGAAAACGGAAAGAAGAATCAATTTGAGGAGAGATGAAAACGCATCTCGACTGACAGTCCGCCGTCAGGCGCATTAGCCGCCTGAATCGATCCGCCGTGCATGCGCACCGCGCGTTCGGTGATCGCGAGTCCAAGCCCGGCGCCGCCGCCACTCTGTCGATCGCGCGCATCTTCAGTGCGATAAAAAGGACGAAAGATCTTTTCGAGTGACTCATCCGGAACGCCGTGACCGCGATCGCGCACGCTGATGACCGCGACGTTGTCGCCGTTTCCGTTCCCATTCTGCTTACGCAAAGCGACCTCGACCGCCGTGCCCTCGGGAGCAAACCGCACGGCATTGCGCACCACGTTCTCCACCGCGCTGCGCAGCAGATCTTCCACGCCGCTGATCGAACACTTATCGCTCGCGACCACCTGCACGGAACGATTCAAACTGCGCGCTTCGAAATCGGCGTCGTCAGAAACCTCGCGCACCAGCTCCGCCAGGTCGACTTCCGTGCGTTTGCGCCCGTCAGTGCCGCTTTCAAGACGCGTCAACGTGAGCAACTGGCTGATCATCTCGTTCAGATTTTCTGACTCGCGCTCGATGCGATCGAGCGCGCTCTGCGCTTCCGGACCGGAACGTTGTTTCGCGAGTCCAAGCGCGACGCCGAGACGAGCGAGCGGGGAACGAAGCTCGTGTGAAATATCGCCCAGGAGACGTTGTTGCGCTTTGACCATCGACTCGAGCCGTTCGGCCATCGAGTTGAAATCGCGGCCGAGTTGGCCCACTTCGTCACGACGTTTCGAAAGGTTCGTAGCGACGCGCGCGCCGAAATCGCCTTCGGCAAGTTGATTTGTCGTTGTGCGGAGTTTTAAGAGGGGCGTCGTAAGATAGCGGGCCAGCCAGTAACAGAAGATTCCACCGATAACCAAAATTATGAGCAAGCGCAAAGCCTGCGTCTGCAAGCTGCTTTGGAACGCAGGACGCGGAATGTGTGCAACATATATGTAGCGTTGTCCACGAGAACTCGACACCGGTCGAGCCACAAGTGTACCGGGACCGGCGAAGTTAAACTCCACTTCACCGCTCTCGACGACTCTTGCCATCAGCTCGCTGGCGCCGGGCGGAACATTTCGTCCCGAAAGCTCGCGCCCGTTCTGATCGAAGAAAGTGGGATTGACGCCGGTCGATTTCTCCGTTGTCTGAAGCGCTGTGCTCAATCCCTGCGCGCCTGACTGTTCGAAGATCTCGGCAGCCCTTTGCGCGTTTGGTCCAACCTGCGCGACTTCACGCCACGATCGTCGCGTCGGCGTTGGCCGCGTCAACGCCACGGCCGCGAAGAACGCGACGTTGATGATGATCATGGCGAGCCAGAACCAGATAAAGATTTTCAGGTACAGGCTGCGAAAGGGGATCTTCATTCGGGTCTTTCCGTAGGAACGCCGTAGATGTAACCAACGCCGCGAATCGTCTTGATTCGTTCGAGCCCATTCAACTGGTGGCCCAGCTTCTTGCGCAGGTTACTCACGTGCATATCGATGCTGCGATCGAAGGGTGACAGCTCGCGTCCCAAAACTTCCTTCACCAGATCTTCTCGCTTCACGATCTGGCCGGCGTTGCGCAACAGGATCTCTAGCAGGTCGTATTCGACGCCGGTGAGTTCGATTACTTCACCACCGCGCCGAACGTTGCGCGTGTTGCTGTCGATTTCGATGTCGCCGATCTTGATCGTCTCGCGCGACGTGGTTGTAGCTTCGGTGGGTTGCGCGCGTCGCAACACGGCGCGAATTCGCGCGACCAGTTCACGCGGGTTGAAAGGTTTCGGCAGATAATCGTCGGCGCCGATTTCCAAGCCGACAATGCGATCGACGTCGTCGCCGCGCGCGGTCAACATGAGCACCGGGATACGCGAACGCGCCCTGATGCGGCGCAGCACGTCGAAACCGTTGGTGCCCGGAAGCATCACGTCGAGGACCACGAGATCGTGTTCTTCCGAGAGTGCGCGATCGATGCCTCGTTCGCCGTTGTGAATCGCCTCGACCGTATAGCCTTCCGGTTGAAGATATTCTCCGACCAACTCGCAAAGTCCGACATCGTCGTCAATTACCAGTACGCGTTCCATTGGTTGCTCTGCGAGATTGAAAGACATATGAACTACCTAAGGCAAGTCGCTCGGAATCCTACAGCAAGCCCGGAAATCCGTGCGTAAAGAAGTGTCAATCGCAAACTCCACGGAACTGACAAAACTTTACAATCCATTGACAGACTCTTTACGACCGTTTTGAGTACAATCCGCCCTCAAGCTTGGGGCGAAACGCTCTCTTATCCGCGCCAATCAGCAAAAGCCGTTCGAAGGAGTCTCGGGATGAAGAAAATAGTGTTGGCTCTCGCTCTATGCGCACTCTCGGTGAGCATTGTGAGTGCGCAGCAGCGCGTTGGTTCGTTGAAGGGCCAGGTGCTGGACGAGTTGGGCGGCGCGATTCTGGGCGCGGCAGTGACGGCGATCGATGCGAAGGGCGTTGAAAAGTCGGCTATTACAAACGATGCCGGCAGTTACACGATCAACGGCCTGGCCCCGGGCAAGTACACAATCCGCGTAATCAACGCCGGCTTCGCGATGTATGAAAACACGGAAATCGAAATCGTAGCCGGCAAGATCCAACCACTCGACGTCACGATGAAAGTGGCGATCGAGGAACAAAAAGTCACAGTCGCCGCCGACAGTCGCGAGCTGAGCGTTGAGCCAGAGAACAACGCCGGCGCCGTGGTGTTGAAAGATGAAGACATCGATGCGCTCCCGGACGACCCCGACGATCTCGCAGCCGCGCTCCAGGCGTTAGCCGGTCCTTCAGCCGGTCCTAACGGCGGCCAGATCTTCGTCGACGGTTTTACTGGCGGTCGTCTGCCACCGCGTGCTTCGATTCGCGAAGTACGCATCAATTCCAACCCGTTTTCCGCTGAATACGATCGCCTTGGTTTCGGTCGCATCGAGATCCTGACGCGACCCGGAACAGATCGTTACCGCGGCCAGGTTTCATTCAACTTCAACGACGATGCATTGAACGCGCGCAACCCGTTCGCGACCTCCCGGCCCCCGATTCAGACGCGGCAGTACGGCGGCAATTTCGGTGGTCCAATCAAGAAGGGTAAAGCGTCGTTCTTTGTCGACTTCGATAAGCGCGACGTCGACGACGAAACGCTCATCGTCGCCCAGGTGCTCGACGCGAATAACAACATCGTCGATTTCCGGGATACATTTCCGATTCCCAACCGCCGCACGTCGTTCAGCCCGCGAGTCGATTTTCAGATCAACCAGAACCACACGCTGATCGCTCGCTATAACTACACGAAGAACACTCGCATAGATGGAGTCGGCGGCTTTCAACTGCCTTCGCGCGCTTACGATCGAGAGAACAGCGAACAGAGTATTCAGTTCACTGAAACCGCAATCATCAATAAGTCGATCATCAACGAGACGCGTGTCGAGTTTGAGCACAACACGACGGCCCAGGACGCCGACAACTCGATTCCGACCCTCGACGTGAATGACGGATTCACCGGCGGCGGCGCGCAGGTGGGCCAGTCGCACAGCACCACGAACGATTGGGAGTTGACCAACAACACGACGATGGCGCAGGGGCCGCATTCGCTGAAGTTTGGCGTTCGCTTCCGTTCGGTGAGCATCGATCAGTTTTCGCCGCAGAACTTCGGCGGCACGTACACGTTCTTCGGTGGCGAGCGCGGTCCGATTTTCAATGACAACGGCGAGGTGATTCGCACCGACGTTATTTCGAGTATCGAACGTTATCGCCGCACACTGATTTTTCTTGAACAGGGATTGCCGGTAGCGCAGATCCGGCTGCTCGGCGGTGGCGCGACGCAGTTTCGTTTGTCAGACGGAAATCCCCAGACGAAAGTCAGCCAGTGGGACATTGGCGGTTTCTTCCAGGACGATTGGAAGCTGCGTCCGAATTTCACGTTGAGTCTGGGTTTGCGTTACGAGAACCAGAAAAATATCGACAGCAATCTCAACTTCGCGCCGCGGCTTGGTTTCGCATGGTCGCCGGGCGGACAGCAGTCGAAGACGGTGATCAGAGGCGGCTACGGTGTTTTCTACGAGCGCGTCAGCGAGAGTTTGACGATGCAGGCGACGCGTCTCAACGGTGTCAATCAGCAACAGTTCACGGTGCAGAATCCGGACTTCTTCCCGCTGATTCCGACTGCCGACCAGTTGCTTGCGTTTTCAGTTCCGGGCACGGTTTATCGTCTCTCTGAAAATCTCCAGGCGCCGTACACGCTGCAAGCCGTATTCAGCGTCGAGCGCCAGTTGCCGCACAACATCACGCTCGCCAGCAGCTATATCAACATCCGCACGTTGCACGTGTTGCGCACGGTGCCGATCAACGCTCCGCTGCCGGGCACGTTTATTCCGGGCGTTCCGGAGAGCGGCATTCGCCCGTTGAACTGCGCGGATTTCATCCCGCCGGATGTCAATCCGTCGACGCGTTGCAATCTTTTTGAATACGAGTCGAGCGGCCGTTACAACCAGAACCAGTTCATCGTCAACTTGAACAGCCGGTTCTCGCGCAACATCACGATGAACGCTTACTACGTGCTGTCGAAGTCAAACAGCGATGCGGATGGCATTGGCAGTTTGCCGGCGAACCCGTACGACTTCCGAACCGAGTATGGCCGCGCGTCGGGCGATATTCGTCATCGCTTTGTGATGACGGGAAACATTCGCGCGCCGTGGAACATCAGCCTCAATCCGTTTGTGATCGTGCAGTCAGGCCGTCCGTTCAACATCACGCTTGGCCGCGATATCAATGGCGACACGTTCAACACGGAGCGGCCCGCGTTCGCGCCGGATGGTGTTAACTGTGACGATCGGGCGAATTTCAAGTGCACGCCGTTTGGTAATTTCAAACTCACGTTTGCGCCGGGCGACGTGATGATTCCGCGCAACTTCGGCGAAGGTCCAGGTTCGACGACGGTGAACCTGCGCGTCAGTAAGACATGGTCGTTTGGTTCGGAAGGTGGCAGTGGCAATACCGGCCAACAGGGACAGCAGGGACAAGGCGGTCAGGCTGGTGCTCAGGGTCAGCGCGGAGGAATGATGGGCGGCGGTGGCGGTATGCGGCCCGGTGGCGGCGGTCCGGGTGTTATGGGCGGCGGCGGTGGTGGTCGCGGAGGTTTTGGCGGACCGGGTGGCGGTGGTTTTGGCGGCGGCAATACCGGCCGCTACAACCTGACGTTCTCAGTGAATTTCCAGAACATTCTGAACCACGTGAATTTCAATAATCCGGTCGGCAATATCGGATCTGACCTGTTTGGACAATCGACTGGAACGAGCGGCGGGTTTGGTGGATTCGGTGGCGGCGTCGGTGCATACAACCGCCGCATCGACGCCTCGATCCGATTCAGTTTCTGAGTATTTTTCGTTTGTCATTTCTCGTTTGTCATTTTTCATTTGTCACAATGGAAAATGAAAAATGCTAAACGACAAATGGAAAATGCCTTAAGGTGCGTTGGTGCCGTCGATTGACGGCCGCAACTCGCCCACGAACTGATCGGAATTCCTGATACTCGAAAGCACGATCTTGATCGCTTCGTCAGGGAAACCTGATTCGAGAGTGAACGTGTAGCCGGTGAAAACGTCGCCAGTATCGTCAGCGCCCCAGAAGAGAAACGTCGACTCGTTCAACTGCAAGAGCTTCCGTAATAGCTGAGTAGCATTTCTCGCCTTGTCGATATTGATGTACCCGCCTTTGTAGTGCGGAAATATGCGAAACCCGATCGTGTCTTTCGTCGTGACGGTGACCACGATCTCCAACGATTCCGCGTTCTTGAGTCCCCCACTCATCACGCCGGTAAAAACAAACGGCGACTTGGAACTCGGCTGAAAAGTTACGCTGATATCAGGTCCGACTCGCTGCAACAACGCACCCAATCGTTGCCGCGTTTTGTCTCTTGCCGTCTCAGCAGTGTCTTGTTGAGCGAACGCCGCCGGTGCAGCGGCGAGAATGATTACAAAGATTATTGAGCGAATCATTAAACGGATTTTCATGTCGGGCCTCCTTCGTTCCAACCTCACAAACTCTCTCGTGAAGTGAGTTGGAATGTCAATATTTTTCTTATTCAGGAAATGGTTGAGAATTCGTGGCTGTACTGCACCAGTCCTGTGACGCCGTTCATCTTTTGCTGATCGAATATCAACGCCATGAAAACATTGTCGGGAACAGGCCACTCGCATTTGAGACCAAAGTTGCTCGCGGGTTGGAAGCCGAAGCGCGGATAAAATTCAGCGTGTCCGAGGACGACGATGAATGGGCATCCGCTTGCTTTCAATTTCTGATTGCCGGTTTCGACAAGTTGGCTTCCGATTCCCTGTCGCTGATATTCAGGCAACACTGCCATTGGTGCGAGGCCGGCGCCGGATACTTCGCCTATCGACGCCGGGCTGTACATGATGTGTCCGACGACTTGCCCGTCCACTACGGCCACTAGTGACAGCAATGCCGCCCCGTTCGCCCTCAACGCATCGACAATCCGGCCTTCCTGATCCTGGCCGAATGCCTGCTGGTTTACATTGCGAATGGCCGGTATGTCAGCCGGAAGCTCTTCTCGAATCTCAAACATGCTCAAATCAGTGTGGGTTTTCGGAGTCTCCAAATTACAACGCCCACCGGAACAACAATCATCGCGTACCCGAGGGGATTGAGAACGAAATAGCAACTGTCTGCCCCGACATAGGCCCAACCACCACCGATCACGACGAGAACGGCAATGTACAAAGCCAGGAACGGCAGCGAGAAGATCGCGACCAGCGCGAATAAGGCAAGTTTTAGAGCAGTGCTTTTCACTGGGAAGAGCTTAATACATGAACTTGAGAATTTGAATCGGATTTAGTTGTATTCTTGGCAGCATGGATAAGTTTGTGCAGCGATGTATTAATGGTGAGTGTCGGAGGGAGTTTGGGATTGACGAACGGGTGTATGTGTGTTCGCGGTGTGGGGAGTTGTTGGAGATTGAGAGAAGGAGTCAGGTCGAGGCGGCGGCATTGAAGGAGGCGTGGGGGGAGAGAAGAAGGTCGAATGAGATTAGAGATGGCAGTGGGGTGTGGAGGTTTCGGGAGTTTTTGCCGTTTGAGGACGATGTTGCGGTGGTTTCGTTAGGGGAGGGGAATACGCAGGTTTATGACGCATGGCGATGCGCGGAGTTTTGCGGGCTGGACCGGTTGAGGTTGAAGCACCAGGGGAATAATCCAACCGGATCGTTTAAAGATACGGGGATGACGGTTGCTGTTACCCAGGCGAAGAAGCTCGGCGTGAAGCGTGTTGTTTGTGCGAGCACCGGCAACACGGCGGCGAGTTTGGCGGCGTACGCGGCAAGGGCGGATTTGGCTTGCGAGATCCTCGTGCCGGAGGGACAGGTGAGCAGTGCGAAGTTGGCCCAGGCGATCGACTATGGCGCGACGGTGACGACGATTGAAGGAAACTTTGATGATTGTATGAGGGCGATTCGCGAGTTGTCTGATGACGGCGACGCTTACCTGGTTAATTCGATAAATCCGTTTCGCATTGAGGGACAGAAGACGGTGGCGTTCGAGCTTGCCGAACAGCTCGATTGGCGCGCGCCGGATCATCTCGTCGTGCCGGGTGGAAATCTTGGGAACAGTTCGGCGTTTGGCAAAGGGTTTCGTGAGTTGATTGCAGCGGGACTGCTCGATCATGGACCGCGGATCTCGGTCATACAAGCCGAGGGAGCAGCGCCGTTTGCGGATTTTTATAATGAACAGAGATCAGAGATTGTGAATGATGACGATCCGCAGACACTCGCTTCGGCGATCAAGATCGGCGCGCCTGTTTCGTGGAAGAAGGCATGGAGCGCAGTGCGTGAGACTGGTGGGCGTGTGATCACAGTCAGCGAACAGGAGATTGCGGACGCAAAGGCGACGATCGGTCGCGACGGCATCGGTTGCGAGCCAGCTTCGGCGACGACTGTCGCAGGGATTCGCAAGCTTGTGAGCGAGGGTGTTATTAAAAAGGATGAATCGGTGGTTGCAGTGTTGACCGGACATTTGTTGAAAGACACGGATTACGTGATCAAGTACCACGAAGGGAAGCTTGTCGCTCCAAATGGCACACGAATCAAAAACATTTGAAGTGTGTTTACCGGCGTCGACGTCGAACCTCGGTCCGGGGTTTGATTGCTTCGGACTGGCGTTGAAGCTGTATCTAACGGTGCGCTGCACCGTCGCGAAAGAAGGAGCGGAAGCGTGCCGGGTAAAGACGACAGGCGCGCAAGAGAATCGCGCTTTGCCGCACAACGCGTCGAACCTAATCTATCGCGCGATGGCTTTTGCGGCGGGACGAGAAGGTGTGTCGCTGCCGCCGGTCGATTTGATCGTGCACAACGAGATCCCACTCGCAAGCGGCCTCGGCAGCAGCGCCGCGGCGATTGTTGCCGGCATCAAGCTCGCCGGATTGGCCGGCGGCAAGGAACTAACCGACCAGGCAATTGAGAATTACGCAACGGAGTTTGAAGGACATCCCGACAACGTCACAGCAACGTTATTCGGCGGCTTCGTCGCGAGTTGCGTTAAGCAGGATGGCACGGTAATCACCACAAAATTCATTTGGCCCACGCAAATCCGCGCCGTCGTAGTTTCTCCGCGTTCACAATTACCGACACACGTCGCCCGCGCAGCGTTACCGCGAACGATCAGCCGTGGCGACGCCGTACACAACCTCCAGCGAACCGCGATCTTCATCTCAGCATTCGCTCAACAGCGCTACGATCTGTTTTGGGAAGCGATGCGCGATCGAATACACCAGCCGAAACGCGAATCGCTCGTGCCCGGCCTGGCCGAAGCCCTCGCCTTACAACCAATGCCGGGATTGTTAGGCGTTGCGTTGAGCGGCGCCGGACCGAGCATCGTCGCCCTCGTCGTCGATAACGAAAAAGCAATCGGCAACAAGATCGCGAGTTGCTTCCGCGCGCACAAGATTCAATCGACCGTCAGAGTTTTGGAAGTTGACAACGACGGTTGCCGCGTCACCTAAGCTTTTTGATCACTCGAAACACCGGATAACTCACCGCCAGCAACGCCACAGCATACAGACTGTTTTCCGTGTCGCTCGCGATTGCTCCAGCGAGGAACAATAGCGAACCCACCAGCGCGAGGCCGGTGGTCCAGGGATGACCCCACGCGCGATACGGCCGCGGTGTGTCCGGTTCACGACGGCGCAACACGAAAAGCGAGATGAACGAGAGGATGTAGTTGGCAACGAAGAAGAATGCGACGATGGTGATGACCTTGCTGAAGGTCTGTCCAAACACGATAAAGAGCACCGCCACGAGCGCGCTCAACCACAGCGACACGCCCGGCGTCCCGCCATCGTTGACGACCGCAGCCCTGGTCGTAAACAGTCCATCGCGGCTCATCCCAAAGATAACGCGCGTCGCCATCAGGTGCAGCGCGTTGATGCCGCTCAGCATCGAGACGATCGTGAGACAGCGAAAGATCGTGTCGCCGTATGGACCAAAGATCGCGTTCGCCGCTTCTCCCGCCGCAAACTCCTTCCCCGCAATCGCCGAAATCGGCAGCACATAAAGTAACGCGAGATTGACGAGCAGGTAGATGGCGGTAATCGTCAACACGCCGCCAAACAGCGACCGCGGAATATCGCGTCCGGGATTCTTCACTTCCTCGGAGAAGTAGATCACGCCGCTCCAACCGTCGTACGTGTAGATCACTTCGCGCAGTGCGATGACAATCGCGGAGAGCAACAGCATGCCGGTGGGAGTTGCGAGAGGTTCGGGCGTCGTCAGCGCGCCGCCACCTCCGAAAATAAAGCCGGCAGCGATCAATACGATGAACGCGAGTGCTTTCAAAAGACTCGTGAAGTTCTGAATGTTGCTGCCCCAAACAACTCCCCGCCACTGCAACGCCGCGAAAACAATAGCCACAACGGCTGCGACCGCCGGTCCTTTCCCATCCAACGCCGGAAAGATCGCACCGGAAAATGTCCCGATCACGAGCGCCACTGCCGCCGTCGATCCACACGACGAGATCCAATCACTCCAACCGACGATGAATCCGGCGTACTCACCCAACGCATGACGCGAAAAGACGTACTGCCCGCCCGAACGCGGAATCATCGTTCCCAGCTCGGCCAATGCGATAGCGCCAATCAGCGCATACAACCCACCGAGAATCCACACGCCCAGAAACAACCACGGACTTGGCAACTGCCCGGCAATCGTTCCCGGCGCCCGGAAAATTCCCGCGCCGATCGTATTGCCGATGATCACCGCCAGCCCAAACCCGACGCCAAGCACACGCCACAACTGTCCGCGTTGCACCGTTACCGAAGAAGGTTCAGTCGTAGTTTGCAAGATGAGTTAACTGAGGGCGCTGAGATCGGCGTGCAACAAACGATGGAACAGGTGCTCGCCGGCTTCGCGACGCACGGAAAGGCGGCCGGCCGTGTACGCGCGCGAATTCAAACCACGCTGGACCGACTTACAGATCGCGACGTCTTCATCCTGAATGCGTTGGCCCACTTCGACGCTCGCATGATTGCGTTGCCGAGCTTCGTCGCCGACAACGTCCGGAAAGTAAAAATCGAAAATCACTTCCGTCTGGTCCACGCCACGCGGCACGACGAGGTTCGTATCCATCACGCCGTCGTACACGTTGATCATGAAGTTTGGATAGATCCAGTAGTAGAGCGCGCGGTCGCCTTTGCGCACCGCGCCCGTCTGCGCTTCGGCGCCTTCGCTCACCATCGGGCTCCACTGCAAACAATGACGCTCGCCGTTCTCGATCAAGTAATTGCTGTAATCAAGCACGCTGTCGAGACCCTTGTGCAGGTACGGAATGTGATAACCGCCGTCGAGATAGTTGTCGACAAACACTTTCCAGTTGCAGTCGAAGTGATAATGACGGCGCTCAAACCAGTGAAGCTCGTCGAGTTTCAACGATTGCATCTCGCCGACAAGATCGGCCGTAAACGCAAACGGGCTGGATTGAAGTTTAACGAAGACCCAGTTTTCCCATTCGAGCAGTTCGATCGGCGCCAACCCGTTGCGCGCGCGATCGAAATCGCACACGCCGGAGAAGTCAGGCGTGCCTTTCAATTCGCCTTCGAGCGAGTAGGTCCAACCATGATACGGGCAACGAAGCTGCGCAGCATTGCCCTCGGGCTCGGTCATCACCGCCGCGGCGTGATGGCGACAAACGTTAAAAAAAGCCCGCAGAACACTGTCATTTCCGCGCACCACAACCACAGGCTCGCCGGCGATGTCGCTCGTAACGTACTGCCCTGCGGAAGCGACCTGGTCTTTACGCGCCGCGAACTGCCACGTGTTGGAAAACACGGAGCGGAGTTCCTGATCGTAGAGTTCTTTATTTACGTACCATGAAGCAGGAATCGTCGACGCACGGTCGATTGGCAGATTGGGATCATACTCGTCGACGATTTTCATGGTTAGACCGGCGTCGCAGTCTTGCGTTTCGGATTGAAAAACGGAGTCTTCACCACCGTCGCACGCACGTTATGCCTGACAGCTTCCACGGTGATCTCGAATTGCAACTTCGTGCCCACGCGCGTGTAGCCACGATTGATCGTAGCGAGCGCGATCATCTTCTTCAACGTCGGCGACCACGTGCTCGTCGTCGCCTTGCCAACCTGCATTCCTTCTTTATAAACCGGCACGTGAACACGCGACGCCATCGCCGAGATCGACGGCGGCAATCCAACCTCTTCGTAGATGCTTTCGACTTGCGGCCAGTCGATCTCCAACCCGACGATCTCCCGCGCTGGGCCACGCTCGTGCTCCGCGATCAGCGCGGCCTGGCCCACGAACCGGTTCTTGTCGAGATTGACGAGACGGCCGAGTCCCATCTCGTAAGGCGTGTAGCGCTGTTCGTCGACCAGCGCTTTCTTACTGCTATTGAAATCGACGTCGATCAGCAACAAACCTGCTTCGACGCGCGCGACGTCAAGCGCCAACATGCCCGCGGCGTGAATGTCAAACGCCTTGCCGGCTTCCATCAGCGCATCCCAAACGCGCAGCGCGTGGTCCGAACCGATCCAGATCTCGTAACCGAGATCGCCCGTGTAACCGGTGCGCGAGATCTCTACCGGCACGCCCGCGATCTTGCCGGCAGTTACGCGAAAGTATTTCAAGTTAGCGATGTCGGCGTCAGTCACGAGGCTCTTTAAGAGTCGCCCCGAAGTTGGACCTTGCAGCGCGAGCGCGGAAACACTTTCGGAAATGTCTTCAATCTGAACGTCCATGCCCGCGGCGTTTTGGGTAAACCAGCGCAGACTCGGATCGGCAGCCGTCCAGCGATAAACGTTCTCTGCGAGACGCGAGACCGTGCCGTCGTCGATCACCTTGCCGCGTTCGTCACACCACGGCGTATAGACCACCTGGCCCACCGACACCTTGCGCATGTCGCGCGTGATGATGCGATCGACGAGGCGCGTCGCGTCGTTGCCGGTGATCCGGTATTTGTAAAGCGGCGAAATGTCGAACAGCGCGGCGGCGTTGCGCACGGCGTTGTATTCGTGTTCGTGATGTGGTTCGTAAGAGCTGACGGCGTAATAGCCGGACCACTCGCGATAGCTCAGGCTTTCGCAGAGTTGAAACGTTCGTTCGTGAAATGCGGTTCCTATCGGCATGTTGTGTGTTGGATCTTTGGCCTTTGGTCTTGGGTCTTGGGTTGGTTCTGGATGCAGTCGTTACGATTCTTTTCGAAACAAGACTGAGACCCAAGACCAAAGATCAAAGACCAAAGATCAAAGCTACGTTTGTCAGGGCGAGCGATTATAAGTATCCTAGCGATTCTTCAGCAAGCTGCATTACCCAACTACGCATGACGCAAAAATACGACGTCGTCGTGATCGGCGGCGGACATAACGGTCTGGTGAACGCCGCGTATCTCGCGCGCGCCGGCAAAAAAGTCCTGGTTCTCGAACGGCGGCACGTGCTCGGCGGCGCGGCCGTTACGGAAGAAGTCTTTCCCGGCTTCAAATTTTCCGTGTGTTCATATGTCGTCTCGCTCCTTCGGCCCGAGATCATTCGCGAACTCGATCTGCCGCGTCACGGCCTCGAAATACTGCCGCTCGACGGCACGTTTACGCCGATGCCCAACGGCGACTATCTCTGGCGTGTAAACGACCACGGCCGCACGCGCCGCGAGATCGCCCGCCACTCGCGTCTCGACGCCGAAGCTTACGACGAGTACGGCAAAGCCATGATCGAGATGGCTCACTTCGTGAAGCCCATCATGAGCATGACGCCGCCCGACCCCACCACTCTGGATCCGAAAGGATGGAAGAACCTCGCATTCCTGGGCCGGCGTTTCCAAAAACTTTCCGACGACGACAAGTACAACCAGGTGCAGTTGATGACGATGAGCGCCGTCGACTTTCTCGATCAGTGGTTCGAGACTGACGTGCTCAAGGCGACGATGTCGGCATCCGGCATCATCGGCACTTTTCTCGGCGTGCGCTCGCCGGGCACTGCGTACGTGTTGTTGCATCACTACATGGGCGAGATCGACGGCGCGTTTCGTTCGTGGGGATTTGCGCGCGGCGGCACGGGGGCGATCTCGAATGCAATCGGAGACGCCGCTCGTGAAGCGGGTGTCGAGATTCGCATGGAAGCGTCGATTGCGAAGATCCTGTTGAAGAACGGGCGCGCCACAGGAGTAGTTTTAGAGAACGGCGACGAGATCTATGCCAACGTTGTCTCTTCGAGCGTCGATCCGCGATTGACGTTCATGAAGATGATCGGCGAGCAACATCTGCCGGACGACTTCTGCGTGGACTTGAAACGTTACAAGTATCGCGGTTCGTCCGGAAAGGTGAACCTCGCGCTCGACGGTTTGCCAAACTTCAAGGCGATGCCTGGTCCAGGCGCGCACCTGCGTGGCGCGATCTCGATCTCGCCCGGTGTTGAGTACATGGAACGCGCTTACGACGAAGCGAAGTACGGGCGTTTTTCGCGACGGCCGTATATCGACATGGTGATTCCGAGTTTGACCGATCCTTCGGTCGCGCCGCCGGGCAAGCACGTGATGTCGTGCTTCGTGCAATACGCGCCGTACAACTTGAAAGAAGGAAACTGGGACGATAAGCGCGACGAGTTTGGCGACACGGTGATCGACACAATCGCCGAGCATGCGCCGAACATCAAGGAGTTGATCCGCCACCGGCAGGTGTTGACGCCGTTGGATATCGAACGCGACTTTGGTCTCTCGGAGGGAAATATCTTCCAGGGTGAACTGACGCTCGAACAGCTTTTCTTCCTGCGACCCGCGCCGGGTTGGGCGCAGTATCGGACGCCGATCAAAGGCTTGTACATGTGCGGATCGGCGACGCATCCGGGCGGCGGCATCATGGGCGCGCCGGGACGCAATGGCGCGCTTCAGTTGTTGAAAGACTGGAAAAAGCTGTGATGCCGAAATACGACGTCATCATCATCGGCGGTGGACACAACGGCCTGGTGGCCGCGTGTTATCTCGCGAAAGGCGGGCTGAAGACGCTTGTGCTCGAACGTCGCGAGGCGGTGGGCGGCGGCACGGAACTGGACCATGCGACTGGTCCATTCTCTTCGCAAGTCATCGCGGATCTCAATCTGCGTCTCGAATTGATCACGCCGAAAGTGCGGGTGCTCGCGTTGTCCGACGACGGCCGTTCTCTTTGCATTTACAACAACGATGTTTCAGCCACTGTTAAAGAAATAGAAAAGTTTTCCGCGAACGATGCGAAGAGCTATCCGGCGTTTGTCGAGAGTTTTTCGCGTATCGGCCGCGTGCTCGCTCCGCTGCTTTCGCTGACGCCGCCTTCGATCGATCAACCGTCGAAGGGTGACATGTGGCAGCTTGGAAAGGTTGGCTTGGCGTTTCGCAAGCTGGGCAAGAAAGACGAGTACCGGTTGTTGCGTTGGGGACCGATGGCGGTCGCGGATCTCGTGGCCGAGTGGTTTGAAACGGAGTTGTTGCGAGCGACAGTGGCGGCGCGCGGGATCTCGGGCGCATTTGCTGGTCCATGGTCGGCGGGAACAAGTCTTGGTTTGTTGTGGCAGTCGGCGCTGGACGGCAGCGCGATTGGACCATCGACGACGATCAAAGGCGGTATGAGCGCGTTGGCCCAGGCGCTTGCAGACGCTGCGAAAGCAAGCGGCGCGGAGATTCGCACTGCGGCGGAAGTCGCGCGGATTGAAGATGCGAAAGTGGTTCTGCGCAACGGCGAGGAACTTGAAGCGCGCGCAGTGGTTTCAAATGCTGATCCGCGCACGACGTTCTTGAAACTCGTCGACCCGGTCGATCTCGATCCGAATTTTCTTCTCAAGATGCGCAACTATCGCGCGCCTGGCACGGTTGCGAAGATCAATCTGACGCTTTCGGGATTGCCGCAGTTTCGCGGCGTCGACGACGAAGCAAAACTGTCGGGCCGAATTCATATCGGACCGGAAATCGACTATCTCGAACGCGCGTTTGATGCGTCGAAGTATGGCGAGTTTTCTCGCGAACCGTATCTCGATATTGCGATTCCGTCGCCGAAAACGATGTCGATCCAGGTGCAGTTTGCGCCGTACAAGTTAAAAGAAGGCGATTGGGACACGCGCCGCGACGAATTCGCCGATGTCGTGATCGATCGCTTGTCGGCATACGCGCCAAACATCCGCGATCTCATCGTCTCAAGACAAATCATCACGCCCGCGGATCTCGAAAACACGTACGGTCTCAGTGGCGGACACATCCACCACGGCGAACAAACGCTCGATCAGTTTTTCACTTTCCGCCCGTTGATTGGCTGGGCGCAATATCGCACGCCGCTCAAGCGTCTCTACTTGTGCAGCGCGGGCACGCATCCTGGCGGCGGTCTCACCGGCATTCCCGGCGCCAATGCCGCACGCGAGATCGCGCGCGATTTCAAGGCTGGTAAATTGTGAGCTTTGTACTTGGTACTTTGTACTTTGTACTTTGTGCTTAGTACTTAGTGCTTTGTTCTTTGCAAAATACCAAGTACAAAGAACAAAGATCTAAGCACAAAGCACAAAGCACAAAGCACAAAGCACAAAACCATGAGCAAGAAGATCCCCCCCCCACCCCGTCGCAGCTTCGCCAGTGACAACAACGCCGGCGTTCATCCCCAGATCGTCGACGCCATCCAAGCCGCGAACGAAGGCCACGTGGTCGCTTACGGCAACGACGAGATCACAGCACGCGCCGTCAAGCTCTTCAAAAAGCATTTTGGTAAAGACATCGCGGTTTATTTCGTCTTCGGCGGCACGAGCGCAAACACGCTTGGTTTGAAAGCGATAACAAAATCGCATCAAGCGGTGTTGTGCGCGAACACGGCACACATCCACGTCGACGAGTGTGGCGCGCCTGAGAATCTTATCGGCTGCAAGTTGATCGATCTCGACACGCCCGACGGCAAGCTGCGCATCGAACAACTCGAACCGTACCTGGAGCTTTTGGGAAACGAGCATCACGCGCAGCCGCGCGTCATCTCAATCTCGCAAGCAACAGAGATGGGAACTATCTACACCAAGCAGGAAGTGAAAGCGCTGGCGAAGTTTGCGCACGCGAACAATATGCTGCTGCAAGTAGACGGCGCGCGTCTTTCAAATGCGGCGGCGAGCTTGAATGCGAGTCTCAGGGAGATCACGGCTGACGCCGGCGTCGACGTGCTTTCGTTTGGTGGCACAAAGAACGGGATGATCTACGGCGAGGCGGTTGTTTTCTTCGACCCGAAGCTAGCGACCGACTTCAAGTTCATTCGCAAACAGGGCATGCAGCTACCGTCGAAGATGCGCTTCATCTCGGCGCAATTTGAAACGCTGCTCGCAGGCGATCTGTGGTTGCGCAGTGCTGCGCACGCGAATCGAATGGCCCATTTGCTGGGGAATGAATTGGAAAAAGTGCCGGGAATCACGTTGACGCAGCCGGTTCAGACAAACGGAGTGTTTGCAGTCATACCATCGAAATTCATTCCGGCGTTGCAGAAGAAATACTTCTTTTACGTTTGGGACGCGGCGATTTCAGAGGTGCGACTGATGACGTCGTTCGACACCACGGAAGAAGACATTCACGACTTTATCGGGTTCGTGCGGCGTACGGTTAAGTGAAGAATTCCTTGTGCGGCGATTACGATCAGCATGATCCAAAAGACGTAGCGAATACGGTAAAGCGCGCCGGCGTTGATTACGACCAGACCGAGGCCGATCAACCCCGCCGTTGCGGTCAGAAAAAGTAACCACATTCCCACCCGGCGCCGCTCACGCCACAAACAAACACCAACCGCAACGTACAAAAAGTACATAACGAGGGTTTCAAACCCGCTGATCGCGCGGCCGGCATTCCCGTAACTTCCCGCTTCAAACCACATTCGGGGAAACGGCGCGAAGAACCCAACCACAGCCGCGCGCGGCGCGAACCGTAAAATATCCGACAGGCTTTGGAATCGAATATCGCTGTCGATGTTTGACTCTTGCGCGGTATAGAAGCGAAACCCGCCGCGGCGATTTCTGATCTGATCGATTGCCCTCGTCAAGACTCCTTCGCTCGGCGCGGGTTGTGATGCAGACGGGATCGCGAGCGGTGTAGCCGGAGAACGGTATCCGCCCAGCGTTGTGCTTTCGAGTCGTGAAGGAACAAAGAGCATCGCGATGACGATCGCGAGCATAGCGATCGCATTGCCGGGCATGAACTTTCGTTCACGGATCATTCGATACGACAGCGAGAGGAGCGTGATAGCGGCTGCAACTACCACGGCGTTCCACATGTTTCCGCGCGTCATCCAAAAGACGCTGACCAGAATCGTCCCGCCAAGCGCGAGAAGCAACGCGCGTTTCCACACGATCTCGCGGCTCAACAGCAATACGAGCACCAGCAACAACGTCAGAAAGGACCACACCGCCAGTGGATCGCGGATCAGTTGTGTTGAGTGAAATAAAAACGACGGCCACAGACCGACGATGGCCGCCGCCAGCAGGCCCGCGCGCGCGTTGAAGATTTCGCGGCCTAATAAATAGACGGCGGTGAGCGTGCCTAAGTAGTAAAAGAGATTGAGTGGTTCTGCGGCGAGAACGTTATGGCCGAGGATGCGGCCGATGAATGTGAATGGTATCGAGTAGAGCCGCGCATGCAGTGGCGATTTAATGTCCAGCCACGGCGAGAAGCCGTAGTTTTGCCATTGCAGCGCCATTTCGCTGGCGAGGCGTCGATAAGTCGAGCCGTCGATCGCGAAGGTGATGCCGATTCCGTTTGTATCGAAGAAGCCGGGCGCGAGTTGGAAGTGACCGACGATGAAGACGACGACGGTCAGCGCCACGTGAATGACGGCTGCAACGATAAGCCAGCGCAGTGGGTTCCATCGCAAGCCACGGATTAAAACACAGATTGCGCAGATTGCAACGCGTGTGCGATTCTGTTTTTAAATCCCGTGTTTCTGCTTAGCATCGACGTCGGAACCTCTGGTGTGCGCGCCGCGCTGTTTGACGAGCGTGGGTCGGAGACGATTGCGACACAGGCGAGAAGAAGAGGCGAAGGGGCGCTTTTGGATCTGGGTGAGTTTGATCCCGAGGCGCTTGTTCACGAAGTGATCTCGACGATCGATGAACTGTTTACGACCTTTGCCTCAGGATCGATCCAGTACATAGCGATTTCCACGTTTTGGCACAGTTTGTTAGGTGTCGACGCCGAGGGAAAACCGACGACGCCATTGCTGACGTGGGCGGACACGCGTGCAGCTCAGGATGCGAAGGATTTGCGCGCCGCGTTTGACGAGCGGGAGATTCATGCACGCACCGGATGTCGTTTTCACGCGAGTTACTGGCCTGCGAAGCTGCGCTGGTTGCGACGCGAGTGGCCTGACAGATTTGCGACGACGCGGCAGTGGCTTGGGTTTGGCGAGTATCTTTGTTTGCGGTTGTTTGGTGAGACGGCGGCAGGTGTTTCGCTTGCGTCCGCGACAGGTTTATTCAATCAACGAACGTGTGAGTGGGACGCGGATTTTGTAAGTGAAGTTGGCGTCTCGCTTGATACGTTGCCGGAGATAAACGACAACAATCCGCGGTTGACAGGGCGTTTTGGACGACGTTGGCCGGCACTCGCCGAAGCGCGTCTCGCAGTCGTCGCCGGTGATGGAGCGACGAACAACATCGGCGCAGGTTGCAGCACGAAGGAACGCGTTGCGCTGATGATCGGCACGTCGGGCGCGATGCGTGTGGTCTACAAAGGTGGACCACCGGATCAGCTTCCGTCAGCGCTCTGGAGTTATCGCGTCAATCGCGATCGTGTGGCAGTTGGCGGCGCGCTTTCTGATGGCGGCGGCTTGTTTCGTTGGTTGACTGAATCCTTAAACCTCAAGAATTTAAACGAACTGGCTGAACTCGAACCCGACACGCACGGATTGACGATCCTGCCTTTCTGGTCTGGCGAGCGAAGCACCGGATGGTCTCCTGACGCTCGCGCCGCGATCCTCGGGCTCAGGCACGAAACACGTCCGGTGGAGATCGTGCGTGCCGCACTCGAAGCAATCGCTTATCGTTTCGCTTTGATCGCCCGTGCCCTCGACACGATCGCGCCTGACGCGACTGTGATCGCAAGCGGCAACGCGCTGCGCTCATCAACTGTTTGGATACAGATCCTGGCGGATGTTCTCGGCCGTCCGATCGCTCTTGGCCACGTGGCGGAAGCCTCGATCCGCGGGGCTGCCTTGCTTGCATTGGAAGCGGTGGGCAAAATAGCAGCTATCGAAGAAGTTTCAGTTTCGACTGCGGAGGTCTTCGAACCGGATATGGCGCGGCATGCCCGGTATCGTGACGGACTCCTGCGGCAAGAAGAGTTTTATAACCGGTTGTTTGGTTGAAGAGAGGAGACCATTTTCCATTTGTCATTGGTCATATTTCATTTGCCGTTTTGCAGTCAACCGGCAAATGAAATGACAAATGGAAAATGAAAAACGGAAAACGGAAAATAATATGAGCGCGCCTGTCCAACAGCAAAACTCCAACACGACTCCCGAACTCGATCAACTTTGCATCAACACCATTCGCACGTTATCACTCGACGCCGTTCAAAAAGCGAACTCCGGCCATCCGGGTTTGCCGCTCGGCGCCGCACCGATGGCGTATGTGCTGTGGACACGCTTTCTTCATCACAACCCGCAGAACCCGAAATGGGAGAACCGCGATCGATTTCTGCTTTCCGCCGGTCACGGATCGATGTTGCTCTACTCGCTGCTCCATCTCACCGGCTACGATCTCTCGCTCGACGAGTTGAAGAACTTCCGCCAGTGGGGATCGAAAACGCCGGGCCATCCTGAATATGGACTCGCGCCCGGAGTAGAGATCACAACCGGCCCGTTGGGCCAGGGATTCGCGAACGGCGTCGGCATGGCAATGGGCGCGGCGCATCTCGGCGCGAAGTTCAACAAAGACGATTACGCGCTGATCGATCATTACGTCTATGCGATCGTTTCAGACGGCGACCTCATGGAAGGCGTCGCCGCCGAAGCAGCGTCGCTCGCCGGTCATCTACAACTCGGCAAACTGATCTATCTCTACGACGACAACAACGTCACGATCGAGGGATTCACTAACCTCGCATTCAGCGAAGACGTGCCGAAGCGTTTCGAAGCATACGGCTGGCACACGTTGACGGTGCTCGACGGCAACAATCTCGGCGACATCGAAGCCGCCATCCGTGAAGCACAAACCGTGACGGATCGGCCGAGCCTGATCTCAGTCAAGACCGTCATCGGCTTCGGCATGCCGACGCAAGGCACGCGCAAAGCGCACAGCGACGCGCCGGGCGAAGACGCGGTGCGCGAAACGAAGCGGCATCTCGGCTGGCCCGAAGATCAACAGTTCTACATTCCCGACGAGGCGTTGGCCCATTTCCGTAAAGCGATCGAACAGGGACAGGAGTCGGAAAACGAATGGCGCGCGCTGGTGAAGAAGTATGAAGAGGCGCATCCGGAAGACGGCAAACTCATGCGCCTGATGTTGGGTGGCGAACTGCCCGAGGGTTGGGAAGATCACCTGCCGAAGTTTGAAGACGCGAAAGCAGTTGCGACGCGCGTCTCGAGCGGTGAAGTCATCAACGCGCTGGCGCCGGTGCTGCCTGAGTTGATCGGCGGGTCGGCGGATCTCGGCGTTTCAAACAACACCGACATCAAGGAGAGCCACAGTTTTGAAGCCGGATCTTACGACGGCCGCATCCTGCATTTCGGCGTGCGCGAACACGCGATGGGCTCGGCGTTGACCGGAATGTCGTTGAACGGCGGGTTGATTCCGTTTGGCGGCACGTTTTTGACGTTCTCGGATTACATGCGGCCGGCGATTCGTCTAGCGGCGCTGTCGGAAGTGCAGGTGGTCTACGTGTTCACGCATGATTCGGTCGGGCTTGGCGAAGATGGTCCAACGCATCAGTCGGTCGAACATCTTGCGGCGTTGCGCACGATTCCGCATTTGTTTGTGATTCGTCCGGCTGACTCGGCAGAGGTGAGCGAAGCGTGGCGCATTGCGATCCTGCGCCGGCACGCGCCGACTGCGTTGGCGTTGACGCGTCAGAAAGTAGCGGTGATCGATCGGCAGCGGTTTGCATCGGCGGATGGGTTGCGGCGTGGCGGATACGTGCTGGCGGAAGCCGAGACTGTCGACGGCGATGTGACTGCGCCG
>DATELZ010000207.1:0-39526 GCA_035276045.1 Pyrinomonadaceae bacterium
AGATTGAAGCCCAATATCGTCGCGACAGCCACGAGAGCCGCAGCCACGGCATACTCGGAGAGCTCAAGCCCTGTCTCATCGCGGAAGAATTTTCGAATCATGATCTCTCCTCCTAACTGAAGGCTTGAGCCTTCGCCTCGAGCCGGCAGACGATCGAGCGCGCCTGCCGGCGTTTTCAATACCTGGCTAGTGCTAGATCTTATTGGCGAGTTCGTTGATGCGGATGCCGATGTTCTCACCCAACAGTGTGAAAGCGGCGATCACTGCCAAAGCGACGAGCGCTGCGGCGACTGCGTACTCTGAAAGTTCAAGACCGGTTTCATCACGGAAGAATCTCTTAATCATTTGGTTGCTCCTTTTGGTGTCGATTAGGCGTTATTGCTGCGAGTGAGCTGACAAGGGAATGCCTCGGGAAGGATCTTTACCGGCTGATGTGATAGGCGCGGTAACCGGAATCGGCTTCGCCGTGCGGCGGCCAAAGCCATTGATTCCACTCAACACCGCACTCGACAACGTCAACAGCAGCAGTAATACCTCGTTATCCCGAATCCCCGCGGTCTTGATGCTGACCAGCATGGCCAGCGCCAGGAAGGGAGAAAGGATTACGAGCATTACAACTGATGTCAGGTTTCTGGTGGTGTTGGTCTTCATAAGGTTTGTCTGCTCGCCAGTTGGTGCGACGCGTTGTTGCTTCGCGACGAGCAGGACAATTACAACCGCTGTGCCATTGGTCCAACGCTGCGTTTTCTACGTTTTGCGTGTTGGTTTGTAGCCTGCGGGTTACAACCCTTGGTGGACCAAAGCGGTGATTGAGGAAGATTCTGCGGTTTTAATTGAGGATCGTGTTGTCGCCTGCGGTTGACAGGCTTGGCGACGAATGAAACGGATTGGTAACAGCGCGCATTTCCGAATAGCCTTGCTGCATCAACTCTGCCGCCGGATGTGGTTCTGCGGCCGTCGCCCGATGTGGTTCTTTTCGGCTCTGCCGCCGGATGTGCGGCGAGGCTATGCCTCGCCGGCACTGAGAGTGAATGGAGGGGCTGTGCCGCATTTCTAGTCAATCACTACGGCAAGGCAGAGCCTTGCCGCATATCAGGCGGCAAAGCCGATGCAGCAGGACTTTAAGGCAAAGGGAAACAGCGGGATGCTAGCGCGAAACTGGTCGGAAGAATTAGGCGCGGTATTGCATGCCGGGTTCGGTGTCTTCCTGGAGGAAGTCGCCGATGTCGATCGCGAGGCGTTTTAGTTTTTTGTAGAGAGTCTGGCGGGAGCCGAGGCCGAGGGCTTCGCTGGCCTTTGCGACGTTGCAGTCGTGACGCTTGAGAGTTTCGGTGATGACGCGTCGCTCGTAGTTGTCGAGTAAGTCGTCGAGCTTTTCGGCAGGCGGTTGATTGGCGGAAGTATTCTGCGGAAAGATTCGCGCGCTGATGTTTTGCGGTCGAATATAACCGTCGTCTTCAGCGTATAGGACCAGCCGCTCCATCTCCGCCGCTAACTCACGCACGTTACCCGGCCACGAATAAGTCTCGAGAATCTGGATCGCGTCGGTAGTGATTCCGGAAATCGGGCGTTCATTCTTGCGCGCGTAATAACTGATGAAATGCGAAATGAGCGCCGAAATATCTTCCGGACGCTCGCGCAGCGGCGGCACCTGCACGGTCAGCGTAGCAATGCGATAGTAAAGGTCTTCTCTGAATAATCTTTCACTGACGAGCTGTTCGAGATCTTTGTGAGTGGCGGCAATCACGCGCACGTTAACTTTGCGCGGCGCTCGCTCACCCAGCGTGTGAATCTCGCCTTCCTGCAAAAACCTCAACAACTTTGGCTGCAACGAAAGCGGCAGGTCGCCAATCTCGTCCAGAAACAACGTGCCGTTCTCAGCCGAACGGATCAAACCTGCCTGATCGGACATCGCGCCGGTAAACGTTCCGCGCCGATGACCAAACAACATGCTCTCGATCAACTCCGCCGGCACCGCAGAACAATTGAACGGAATAAACTCACTTTCCGATCGACGACTGAGCCGATGAATAGCTCGCGCCACCAACTCCTTGCCGGTTCCTGATTCTCCATTGACAAGAATGGTCGAGTTTGAATCCTTGATGCGCTCGATGTTTCGCGCCACCTCGCACATCGAGCGGCTGCTGAACACCATTCCCGGAAGCGTGCTCGTGGAGGAAAGAGAAGCAGATGGACGACTGCTATTCTCGACGACTACGGCAGTCGCCTGGTGCGCGTGCGCCAGGTGGGCCACGTCGCTTAGCGCGTTCAACTCTTTAGCCTGCTGCGCCGAGAGCGGTCTGACACAACGGCCGAAAAGCGCCGCGCCTTCGCGCATGCCCGCAGGCAACGCCAGTAACAAACAGATCGATCGATCGCCTTCCTGGGCCGGCCGCGGCCGCCCGTTACTCGCAAAAATCCCGTTTACGATGGTTTCCGCACTGGCGATCTCCTCGTCCTGCAAACCTTCGGCCCAACGCAGGCTCGGTTTGCCGGCGCTCGAAGTGGCCCAGATGGACAAGCCGTAGGTCGGCGCAGTCGCCTCGACCATCAGGCTCATCTTGATCATGACCTCGTAAAGCAGATCAGGACCGCCACTGGCAGCCTCGCACACAGCCCGAACTATGGCACTGATAGGTAACTGGAATGAATTCGAGTCGGATGTTGCACCCGGCGCTAAGACCGAAGGATCAGACATCGACACCTCTTCCTTGTTGTTCGTGTAACTCTGGGACTGACTTTCGGTTGTGAGTCGGGGCAAAACGGCGCGTGGGTTGGTTGCCCACACGGGTAGGAGTCTAGTGACGGCGGCGAGAGGTGTCAACAGTTTTAAACACGAATCGGACTGTAAGATTACCGTTCGCCTAGCGTTCGCCACTTGAAGGTTTAAGCGCTCTTAGTTCATGTAAATATTGAACTTACGCGCTTAAAGTATTGAAGAGAAATGTCTTTACACCCTTAAGCACGGGTGCTACAGTCCGGCGTATTGCCGCTAAGTCGTTGAGCGGTAAGAGATTGACAAGCCACAAACTACATTTAGTTGGGGCTCCCTCGCCCAACTTACCAGCTATCTTGTGGATAAACTCGCAGTTCTGAGTTAAGCAGCCTCTTAACTCTGCAGACAATTCGAGCCCAGGGCACTTGATCGAAGCCAACGGAGAACGATCGATGAAGAGAAGAAAGATGGCGTCTCGGCGGGTGCGATTGCAGCGACGGCGGTCACGGATCCCTGGTACGTATTTAGGCGAAATCGGAATCAGACAATTGTGAACGGGGGAAACAGGGAGGTTTCATGAGCAAGGTCGCAAATACTTACTGGGTTGACGAGCGCATTCAAGCGCAGCGCGTGGCGCCACGCGCCAGCGGTTCGCTGGCTTCGATGCAGCAGATCTCAATTGACATTATTGGCAGTCGTACCGAAGTGCGCCGCCGCGGAGGGCTGATTCCCTCCTGGGTGGTTTTTAGCATGATTTTGCTGGCTACTTTAGCCGTTTGTGTGACGGTGAACATGCGAACGCATACGAAGTTTCAAGTGGCGGCGCAGCAGTTTTCAGCGATGGAGAGTGACGTCGAAGCGCTGCGCAACGTGAATCAGTCGTTGAAGGCCGAGGTCGAACGGCTTCGCACCGATCCCCGGGCTATCGAGACCGCGGCGCGTGCGCGTCTGAACATGGTTCGCGGCAATGAATACGTTGTTCCTGTTAATTAAGGGGAGTGCCACGAAATTGATTTATCCAGTATCAAAAGAGATTCAGTTCCATGCCTGCCGAAGCCTGCCTGTAGTTAACACTGCTCGACAATCCACGCATCCGGGTACCCTTCCGTGTGGCGCGGCTGTGACTGCCATCGCAGCCGCGCTCCCCTCTTAAAGAACAGTTCCCGCAAAGGCGCAAAGACGCCAAGGTTGAACTATCTCTTCATTCCAGTCCCCTTTGCGTCTTTGCGCCTTTGCGGGAAAACGATCTAATATCCGATTTCGCAAGAATTCGATACTTTTGAGAGGTGGAATGCCCGAAACTAAGGAAATCTCTTCACCGGCTGAGGTAGAGAAGGAGCGTTGGGAACGTGAGACTCTCGAACCCGGGCTCGCCAAACATCCCGAACGAAAAAAGAGCTTCCAAACTGTCTCCTTAAAAGAGGTGGACCGGCTGTACACGGCAGCCGACACACAGGATCTCGACGTCGAGCGCGATGTCTCGTTTCCGGGAGAGTTTCCCTACACGCGTGGCATTCATCCGACCGGCTATCGCGGCAAACTCTGGACGATGCGCCAGTTCGCCGGGTTCAGCACGCCTGAAGAGACCAATGCGCGGTTCAAGTACCTGATGGATCAGGGCCAAACTGGTCTATCGGTCGCTTACGATCTGCCGACACTGATGGGCTACGACGCCGACTCGACGCTGTCCGAAGGCGAAGTCGGAAAGTGCGGCGTGGCTGTCTCGTCCCTATCTGACATGGAAGTGCTGTTCGACGGCATTCCACTCGAAAAGGTCACGGTATCGCAAACTATCAACGCGCCGGCATCGGTGCTGTTGGCGATGTATTTGGTCGTGGCCGAAAAACAGGGCGCGAGTTGGAACAAGATCTCCGGCACACTTCAGAACGACATCCTCAAGGAATACATCGCTCAAAAAGAGTGGATCTATCCAATTAAACCGGCGATGAAGCTGGTCGTCGATACGTTCCAGTTCTGCACGGATCTCGTGCCGCGTTACAACCCGATCTCCGTCAGCGGTTATCACATCCGGGAAGCAGGCGCGACGGCGGCGCAGGAACTCGCGTTCACTTTGCGTGACGGTATCGAATACGTCCAATGGGGCGTCGACGCCGGTCTCGAGGTGGACCGCTTCGTCCCGCGTATCTCCTTCTTCTTCAACGCGCATAACGACTTCTTCGAAGAGATCGCGAAGTATCGCGCGGCCCGTCGCATCTGGGCGCGCGAGATGAAGAACCGCTTCGGCAGTTCTTACGAGCGCACCTTGCAGCTTCGTTTCCATACTCAAACGGCCGGTGTCTCGTTAACGGTGCAACAACCGCTCAACAACATCGTGCGGGTTGCGATTCAGGCGCTGGCCGGAGTGCTTGGCGGAACACAGAGTCTGCACACCGACGCTTACGACGAAGCGCTGGCACTGCCAACCGATCGCGCAGCCCTTATCGCGCTCCGCACGCAACAGATCATCGCCGAAGAGACAGGCGTTGTGAACACGGTCGATCCACTCGGCGGTTCCTACTATCTCGAAGCGCTCACGCAGAAGATGGAAGACGAAGCGCTCGAATACTTCCGCAAGATCGACGCGATGGGCGGCATGGTCGGCGCGATCGAGAAAGGTTTTCCGCAACGCGAGATCCAGGACTCGGCCTACCAATATCAAAAGGCAGTCGAGCGCAACGAGCAGGTGATCGTCGGCGTGAACAAGTACGAAATGACTGACGAGCCTTCCCAAGTGCCGATCCTCGTGATCGACGAATCCGTGCGAACGCACCAGATGGAACGGCTCGAAAAAACGCGCGCGCAGCGTGACGCAGGAGCGGTCGCCAAGGCCCTCGACAGGTTGAAGCTGGCGGCGAAGAACGACGAGAACACGATGCCGGCAACTATCGAGGCCGTCCGCGCTTACGCAACGCTCGGCGAAATCTGTTCGGCGCTGCGCGACGTCTACGGAGTCTACGAAGAACCGGCGTTCTAATCACCTATATGTCAAACCAAAAGATCCGTGTTCTGGTTGCAAAGCCCGGGCTCGATGGTCACGATCGAGGGGCCAAAGTCATCGCGCGCGCGCTGCGCGATGCGGGAATGGAAGTCATCTATACCGGACTGCGACAGACGCCCGAAATGATCGCCGCGGCTGCTTTGCAGGAGGACGTCGACGCGGTGGGCGTTTCGATCCTGAGCGGCGCGCACAATACTCTTTGCCCGCGGATCGTTCAGTTGCTGCGCGAAAAAGGGATGAACGACTGTCTCGTCGTCGTCGGCGGGATCGTGCCGCAGGAAGACCTGCCCAAGCTGAAAGAACTAGGTGTCTCCGAAGTCTTCCTTCCGGGAACCTCCACCGAAAACATCGTCAAGTTTTTAAGAGAGAACGTGAAGTCGCGCGATTAGGTTCGCGGTTTACTTCTTGAGGAAACGCGCAATGCCCGCCTGACAATCTTCAGTCATGCGGGCAATTATGTTTACGTCCGCGCCCGTTTCGAGTGCTTCGAGAAAGGCGAGGCCGTCCACTTGATAAAGCAAACTCTTCGTTAAAGCGACGGCCGTAATGCTCACTTCGGTAAATCGTTTTAAATACTCAGAAACTTCGGTTTCGAAAGTCTCGTCGCCGAAAACCTGGTTGACGAGTCCGATCTCTTTCGCGCGTGCGGCATCGATCTCGTCACCACGCGTGATCAATTCAAACGTCCGCTTCTCGGAGACGTTGCGCCTAAGGATCGCCAACACCATCGCGGGGACGAAACCGATCTTCACTTCCGGATAACCAAAACGGGCCGACTCAGACGCCAGCACCAGGTCGCACGCGCTCGCGAGACCACAACCTCCCGCCAGCGCCCTCCCCCGAACGGCCGCAACCACGGGAACACGGATGCGGCGGATCTGTACGAAGAGATCGAGCAACGAACGCGCGTCTTCGGCATTATCGGCAACAGATGCTTGAGCAATCTTCTGAAGCGCTGACAGATCCGCGCCGGAGCAGAAGTCCTTCCCTGCGCCGGAGATCACAATCACCCTTACTGTCTGATCGGCAGCGGCTGTGGTGAGGCCCTGCTTGATCCCCGCAATCAGCTCGTCGTTCAGCGCGTTTCTCTTCTCCGGCCGATTGAGCGTGATGCTCGCCACCGCATTGTCGACTGAATAGAGGATCATCTGGCTAAGTCTCGAAAAGTTCCTCCGCCTCTTCTTCCGGAATGTCGATCTCCATTCGCAACAATGCAGTCGAAAATGTCTTTCCCTGCGCGTCAGTCATCAACGACAACGTCCCGCCGCCGCCCAGACTTTCATGCAGCAGAAAATTGAGCGCTCCGAGATTTGGCAATTCGAATCGCTCAACCTTGCCATTACAGATGCCCCTGAAATGCCTCTTGACGCGCTGGGTCGTAACCTCGCGCACGAGGATTGGATAAAACTCTTCGCGCAGCGCAATAAGCCCGATGTTTGCTGTGTCGCCCTTGTCGCCGGAACGCGCGTGGGCCATTCTCACTAGTTTTATTTTCACGCGTCGAGCACCTCGACCGATGTTTTGATTTCTTCTTTGGGAATCAGCGCCGGCCAGTAGGCCACGATCTCTTCGACTTTCGGCCGGCCACCGGCAAAGCCAGTCACGGCGGGTGGACCAGTCAAAATTAAAGGCGCGATCTCCTTAGTAAAACGCTCGACGGCGGCGCGATCCTGTCCGCGCACGCCCACCCGGAGTTGCACTTCAGGATACTCAGCACCACGAGGAAGTGGCGGGGCGAGTGGCCCATGCGTCGCATTGGCTCCGACATACTCCGTCAGAATCTGATCGAACTTGAGTCCTAATCGATCGAGACGCGCACGCAGTATCCGGTCGGCCGCCATCGCCTTGTCGTATGCATCCGGCCAGGAGTATACGAGCGTGCCCACCGCCTTGTAACCCGCTGAATAACTGATCGAAACTTTTAAGAATTCAGTAGCCTCACGGCCCTCGATACCGGACACGGCCACGCGGTTATTACCTTCGCCATATTCGAGCTGAATGGTAGTGAAATCGGCGATGCAATCGGGCGTGATGTACTCACGCGGATCGCCCATCTCGTAGACAAGCTGCTCTTTGACCGACGGAAGATTCACCCAGCCGCCGGTGCCTTGATGCTTGGTGACGACGAACGTTCCATCCGGCGACGCTTCCACGATCGGAAACCCAACGTCGGCAAGATTCGGAACATTGCGCCAGGCAAACTGGCAATTGCCACCCGAAGCCTGCGCGCCACACTCGATGATGTGCCCTGCAATCGTGCCCGCGGCGAGCCGGTTCCAATCGTCCACGGCCCAGCCAAACTCATGAATCATCGGCGCGAGCGTGAGTCCGGTGTCGGTGGCGCGGCCGGTAATGACGATCTGCGCGCCGGTCTTCAGCGCTTCGACCAACGGCCACGCTCCAAGATATGCGTTCGCGCTCTGAATGCGGTCGCGCACCGTGGCGAGCGGCTCGCCGTTGTCCATGTTGCGCAACTCGATGCCGCGCTCCAGCAACTCGTCGATACGCGGCATGATGTCGTCGCCGGTCACGATGGCGACGCGAAGCTTGCCCGCAAGGCCGAGTTCGCGTGCGACTTCGATAACGGCATCGGCGCAACCGCGCACGTTCACGCCGCCCGCATTCGCGGTGACTTTGATATCGCGTTCGACACACGCGGGGAGAATGCGCCGCATCAACGGAATAAAGTCACGCGCGTAACCCGCGTTTGGATCGCGAGCTTTTTGTTTCTGCATGATCGACATCGTGACTTCCGCCAGGTAGTCGAGCATGAGGTAATCGATTGGGCCGCCTTCGACCTGACGCACGGGCGCGTCAGGAAGGTCTCCCCAGAATCCCTGTCCTGCTGCTATTCGTATTTTTTCCTTCATCGGTCTCGTGCAAATCTGTGTTGATCTGTGCGCACACAGATAACACAGATTGCACAGATCGGTCTATCGCCGGTGCTGCCCGGCCGGACTTGGAGTCGGACTCGGCGTCGGACTTGGGCTCGCAGTCGGGCTTGGACTTGGATTCGGAAACGGAGTCGGCATCTGAGTCGGTTGTGGCGATGGGCTCGGATTTGGTTCCGGGCTCGCCTCGGGACTCGGACTCGGCATTGGTGACGGCGTTTGCTCCGGCACCGGCATTTCCGTCGGGGTGGTAGTCGGAACTGGAACACTCGCCGGGTTACCTACTTCGGTTCCTGTCGCGGCCGGCGTCCGTTGATTTCGCCGTCCACGGGCTGTTGCCCTTGTAGGCGTGAACGTGCATTTCTGCATCGAGCCGGAGACCGACGTCAACGTCAGACGTTCACCACTTTTACGGGCGCGCAGTGAAATTATCTGCGGCATCGCTGTTGCGCCGCCTGTCGTGCCGGTCGCTGCCGGGGTCATTTCTCCCATTTGCATCGCGACGGCGGTGTACCCGCCGGTCGTTGAAGCTACGATGCGGCCACTCTTTCCGTCCGCGGTTGTAAATTGATTTCCGGTAATCGTGAGCGTCGTGTCGCCCATAAGGCCCGCGGCTTCGCAATTGAAGGCGCCCGTGTATGTACCGGAAAGATCGGTCTGTGTCGATTGCGTGGCGGGCATGGTTTGTGCGGGATCCTGCGCCGCGAAGTCACCCACGTTGAATGCAAAAACCAACGCTATTAACAACAGCAGTGAACCAGAAACTCTGGTGCTCATGAACTTTTCCTCCCATGTTCGTTTGCGGCGCAAGCAAGGCGGACCAGGATCGCGCCGGAAAACCACGTGTTAGGGGGTTAAATCACAAGCAGGGTGGGGTACACGGATCTTGTACCAGATCCGTGTTGTCTAAACAATCGCGGGCACTACAAATTGGCCGAGATGAGGGCCGGCGTAGTTTTGACTGGTGTGCAATGCGAGTTCGAGCGCCAGGCGCGTGTCCTCGGGCGCGATCACTGCGTCTACAAATCCACGCGCCGCCGCGTACTTCGCATCCAACTCCGTGTCGTACGTTTCCCGAACTTTATCCATCTCGGCATTCAACGCTGCATCAGGCGATTCGCCGTTCTTTCTCAACTTCTCCAACTGGCTGCCGAAAACTGCCTGCACCGCCGAGTCGCCTTCCATGACGCCCATGCGTCCGGTGGGCCAACTGAAGATGAAATCGGGATCGAATCCCTGTCCGGCCATGGCGTAATAACCGGCGCCGGATGCGTGATTGACCGTCAACACGATCTTCGGCACCACCGCGGTGGCCATCGCTTCCACAAATCGCGCGCCGGCGCGAATGATGCCCGAGTGTTCCGCATCTGATCCAACCATGAATCCGGAAACGTCCTGCACGAACAACAACGGCGTCTGGTGTCGATTGCACGTCTCGATGAAGTAAGCGACTTTTTCCGCCGACTCGGTGTAGATAATTCCGCCAAACCGCGGAGGCTTGCCGCCGGGCACGCGAATCATGCCGCGATGATTCGCGATCACGCCCACTTGAATCCCGCGAATGCGCGCGTGACCCGTGATCATCTCCTTCGCATAGTCGGCCTGAAATTCGTCGAGCTGTCCGCCGTCGAGTAAACATTCGAGCAACTTTCGCACGTCGTAAGGTTGGCGATGATCTTCGGGAATGATGTCGTAGAGTTCGTCGATCGGACGCGCCGCTTCGCCGGGTTGTTCGATCGCCGACTTCACTTGTGGCAGTTCGGAAACAAACTCACGGATCTTCGCAATGCAAGCCTGATCGTCGGCGACGCGATAGTGGGCGACGCCGGAGAGTTCGTTATGCGTGCGCGCGCCGCCAAGTGTTTCGTTGTCGATTGTCTGTCCCGTCGCGCCCTTCACGAGATTTGCTCCGCCGAGTCCCATGAACGACGTGCCGTCGACCATGATGATGATGTCAGACAATGCCGGAAGATAAGCGCCACCTGCGATGCATGGTCCCATCACCGCCGAGATCTGCGGCACTTTCAAATAGCGACGCATGATCGAGTTGTAATAAAAGATTCGCGCCGCGCCGTACTGCCCGGGAAACACGCCGCCCTGGTACGGAAGATTCACGCCAGCCGAGTCGACGAGATAGATGATCGGCACGCGCGTGCGCATCGCGATCTCCTGCGCGCGCAGTATTTTCTTGATGGTTTCGGGCCACCACGATCCGGCTTTGACGGTCGCGTCGTTCGCTACGACGACGACTTCCCTTCCCTCAACACGTCCGACGACAGTCACTACGCCTGCGCCGGGCGCTCCGCCGCCGTATTGATCGTAAGCGACGAGCAGGCCGATCTCCTGGTGATACGAGTCCGGGTCGAGCAGGAGCTTTATGCGTTCGCGCGCGGTCAGTTTTCCCTGTTTATGCTGGCGTTCGATCTTGTCTGGTCCACCGCCCAGGCGAAGGCGTGTTTCGAGCTGCCGAAACTCGTCAGTAAGTTGGCGCAAACGTTTTACGGTTTCTACTGGTGCAATCTTCATGATTTAAGGGGCTTCGATTGTAGTTGCGATCCTTGTTGCCAGATCATTTTGAGCAATCTTTCGATATTTGCCTTCGCCGGCACGCCTTCGAGGATAACAACTCGCGCACCGCGAAGCTCGATAAGGCCGCGGCCTGATGGCGCGTTCCACTCGTCGTGTCGATCACCATTGAGCGAACTCCCACCTCCTCGTTTACCGGTTTGCGGAAAGCGATTCAACGAGCGTTCAAGATAAGCGTCGTAAAACTCTCTTGCATCGGTGGGGTTGTCCCACTCGGAGATCTGCGCTACGAAGACACTGGTTTGTGGTCCTTCATAGATGGCAAAACGATCGCCGCCCCAACCAGCGGCCGCTTGCTTCGAACGCGTCGAGTTATCCAAATACTCGTCAAGGATCAGATAGTAGCCCCACTCGCCATTGACGTCACTATCGATGCGTTTCCAACCCGGACCAAGCGCGCGCGTGAAATTCGGCAACGTCAGTTTCACCGGACGCTCGTACGAAAAGTATTTCTCCGCGTGCAGGATGTGTTCGGTTGACAACGGCAACTTCTTGAACGCATCCGAGACCATGGACCAACCACCGCGCCGGTGAACCTGGGTGGCCCACGTCAAACCGTATTGATAAGGAAAGATCAGCGAGTCGCGCAACGCTCGCGGCGCTTGTTTGAACTGTTCGGCGGAACTCTCCTGCGACGTGCGCAGGAAACTGAGCGCTATCATCGGATGTTTGCCGAGATACTGCATCATCGCGAGAGTGGCGTCGCCTTCGATCAAAGCATGCGCGGCTAGTTCGGCGTCGGAGTCGCCCTTGGGCCATTTTTCAAAACGCTTCAGGTTGAAATGTTGATCCTGGAGCGCGTGGGTCAGTTCGTGGGCCATCACCGGCTTCTGACCGTCGAGTTCGATCCAGTCGGCCAGATAAAACTGCTGGGCCCTGGGATCGTAGTAACCGGCGACCTGCTCGGTCAGCAACTTAATTAAAAACGACCGGTACTCGAATTCAGGCGGCGCCAGGCCAAAGGCCTTCAGAAGGACTTCAGTCGCGCGCATTTCGGCCGGCGTAGTATCCGTGTTGAGGTTCTTGACGATCATGCGCTCGATCTGAGCCCGTGATTGAGCACCGCTCTTCACCCCTCTGAGTACAGAAAGTTCTCGGATTTCGCTTGTTTCTTTAAGGACTGCATCGCTGGTCGAGATAATCGCGGCATTTTGGGCCGCTGTTCGGACAGATTGAGCGGCAGCACCACGTTGGGCCGCCACGGGTGGCAGAAAGCTGCCGCTGAAAACGCAGAACACTGCCAGCAGGGCCAGGGCGCTGCTAAATTTCTTTGACATAATGGGCGTTCACTCTTATAGTCCGCTAAACGTTACAGTTCAATTTGATTGGAGTTTCATTCCTTCTTGCCCATGAATGGTTCGGAAGGTCTTGTTCAGATGACCAGTCCTGCTCCTGAAGATGTATTCGGCGTTTGGCACGAAACGATGCTCCGTGTGCGCTATGCCGAAACGGACAAGATGGGCATCGTTTATTATGCCAACTATTTGGTCTGGTTCGAAATAGGCCGGACCGAGTACTGTCGCGCGCGCGGATTTTCGTACCGCGACATGGAAGAGAGCGAGAACGCGTTTCTGGTCGTCGCCGAAGCTTATTGCCGTTACAAGGCCCCGGCTTATTATGACGACGAGCTGATCGTTCGCACTCACATCACCGAATTGCGCAAACGCTCGCTGCGCTTTGGCTACGAAATCGTGCGCGCTTCGAGCGGACAAGTCGTTGCCGAGGGCGAAACCGGACATGTCGTCACCGATGTAAGCGGCCGCGTGCGATCCCTGCCCGATGGATATGCGCAACGTTTGCTCGCGCCGCCGATCATCAAGCCTCATCCCGGCGCAGTCGTACCGACTGAAACCGCACCTGAGTAAGATCCGTGATAATGTTTTGACACGGATAACTGGATCGCAAACCAAAAATTTAGACGTCCCACTTCCTGCCACAACCGCACTGCTGACGGTGTTTCAAAATTAGAGAAATCGCGCTCAGCTTTTTGTAACTTTTATCGATCGAGATCGTTTCTACACTAAAGCCTCGTTGTTAGTTGCGATAACAACGAGGCTCGTGATGACAACACAAGTTCGATTGCCTCGCGGCGCTCAAAGCTGCATCGTCGACGCCCCGCATCTTAGCGCACCTGGTGGACGAGCTTCAATTCAAGGAGTCGGTCCATGCATCGCTATGTGTTATTTGTCGCCCTCGTGTTTTTTGCTTCCCTCGTTCTATCAACCACCACGTCAGCTCAACCACAAACACCGGAAGCCGCAGTGAATCTCTTCAAGAACGCTTTGAAGAAGAGTGGCAATGGAGATCTCGATGGCGCGATCGAAGACTACACGCGCGCGATCGTCCTGAGCTCACGCCTCGACGGCAATCGATCGAATAATAACCGGCCCGCAAACTCATTTACCGCCGAAGGTGCAACTGAAAATATCACCGTCGTCGATCCGTTTACGGCGAATGCGTACAGCAATCGCGGCCTCGCGCGTTACCAGAAAGGTGATCTCGAAGGCGCCATTGCCGATCTCAACCAGGCCATTCGCATGCGGCCGACACTCGCGATCGCGTATCTCAATCGCGCTGCCGTCCAACGCGCCGGCGGAGACTCAGCCGCAGCCATGAAAGACCTGGACCGCGCTGTGGCGCTTCAGAAAGACTTCTTCGAAGCGTTCAGCAATCGCGGCAGTTTGCGGCATGACATGGGCGACGCGCAGGGTGCGCTTGCCGATCTGAACCGTGCCATCGAGCTAAACGATCGAGTGGCGGAGACATTTTACCAGCGCGGGTATGTTTATCTTGGCTTGAAAGAGTTTGACACTGCGATTGTCGATTTCGAGCGTGCGATTAAACTGGACCCAAAGATGGCGTGGGCGTATCAGGGCCGCGGGACGGCGTGGATGTACAAAGGTTACATGGCAAACGCGATCGAGAACTTCGATCAGGCGATCGCGCACGATCCGGCGATCGCGTGGGCCTACTTCAATCGGGCCGTGTCGAAAGTGTACCTGGGCCAGGAAGCGCAGGCCGAACCGGACATCGTCGAATGCCTGAGACTAAGACCGGATCTCAAACAGCAACTCGATCGAAGGATTGAACTGGCGAGAGACTTGCGCCGCCTCGGAAAGCAAAACTAGTTTATTGATCGTGAGTAAGGCTTAACCGTTCGATGGTCCGGGCGTGTCCGGTTGTTTCGTCGACGTCGATCACGGCCGCGCAGATTCGCACCTGTCCGCTCGCATGCTCCGCGCGCTTCGCTATCACCGAGGTGAAGCGCGCAATCACATCTGATTTGTTCATCCCGATCACGCCGGCGTAGCTTCCCGTCATTCCGAGATCCGAGAGATAAGCGGTGCCTTCCGGCAGTATTCGCTCGTCGGCGGTCTGTACGTGCGTGTGCGTGCCGACTACGGCCGATACACGCCCATCGAGAAACCAGCCCATCGCGACTTTCTCTGACGTCGCTTCGGCATGAATATCGACGAGACGCACCTTCGCATCGGCTGGTATTGACTTCACGACCTCGTCAATGATGCGAAACGGATCGTCCGAGGGCGGCATGAACACGCGGCCCATGACGTTCATCACGGCGACCTTCACACCTTTAACTTCCCCGACCCAGTAGCCGCTGCCCGGAGTTTTTGGCGGATAGTTTGCGGGACGAAGGAGTCGCGGCTGTTTACGGATGTAGTCGATCGCTTCTTTCTTGTCGAAGATGTGATTACCGGAAGTCATGACGTCGATGCCGGTGGCGAAGAGTTGGTCACACAGCGACGGGGTCACGGAAAAGCCGCCCGCGAGATTCTCGGCATTCATGATGGCGAGGTCGATCTGGTGTTGTTCGCGGAGATCCTGGATGCGTTCGAGCACGGCGATGCGGCCGGGCTTCGCCACCACGTCTCCGATCATGAGGACTTTCATAGTGGTGAATTTAACTGGAAATAAAAAGACCGCAGATCACGGATCGCATGAGCGTGAAAACGAATCACGATCTACGATTCACGATTCGCGGTTCCTGGCGAGAGGGAGATCCACAGTTGCCGTTCCGAAGCCGTAATTGAACCTGCATAGACAGGTGGGTGACCTCTTAATGACGCAGCCTCTGGCAATTCTTAACGATGAAGAAGTGCACTGGCTATGCGACCTCGGTCTCCCTAATCAACGGCGTTGGCTCAATCATCGTACACTCGGTGACGAACACCGCAGAACATTTCCCTCCGCCGCGCGAGATATTAGCACAGGAGCAACGGTGCGAGAAGTGGGTCGTTTGGGCTTTGTTCTTTGTGCTTTGTTCTTTGTACTTGGTTCGCAGGAGTATGGTTGAAGTAACACTCGTGAATGGCGCTGGCGAACAAAGCACAAAGCACAAAACTAACTCAACGACAGCTTTCCTGGCGTACCTTGTTCGTTTTCGAGGCTGGTGCGGACTTTGAGAAGACGATCGAGCATCTCGGCGCACTCGGCGCTGCGGGCCGCCAGTTGGGAGTCGGCTTGCTCGTGCATGTTCTTCAGGCGATGAAGTTCGTCGGCGATGTGCAGGGCGGCGAGGATGGCGACTTTCAAAGAATCGACCGTGAGAGTGCCCGAAGAGATCTCGCGCATGCGGCTGTCGACGAACTCCGCGAGCTGGATAATGTACTCGGTGTCGCCATCAGACCTGATGTTGTAGGTCTGGTTATAGATCTCGACACGGATGGTGGGACTGCTGCTCGTGGCTTCCATACTGCCTTTATTGATCATGCGGCCGAACCCGGAGCTCACCTAAGCTCCTCGGCCATCTCCGGATCGAGAGCCGCCACGGCATCGAGCATCGCTTCGACCTTCATGCGAATGGTCTCACGTTCGGCAAGCAGCTTCTCGACCTGCGATTCGAGCCGCTCTTTCTCATTCAAGACATTACCCATGTCTCGATGGATCAGCGCAAGCTCCTTCTCGAGGTTCTCTTTTTCCTGGCGCAGCGTTTTGGTAAGTTCGATGGTCCGATAGATCTTATCTTCGAGGTGCGAGAACTTTTCCAAGCCTGAAAGGCCAACCATCTTTTATCTCCAATGAACGTCGACTAGAGTGAAAATCGACAGCGATTATCCGCCTTCGCGGTTGCAAGCGCAAGACTCATTTCGCAATCACGCAAGATTTATTTTCTAACGCTGCTCGGCGCCGAAGGTCTCTAACAACGACGACGTGAGTTGGGAGTGTCGCTCTTCAACTTCTTCGTCGCGCAAGGTGCGCTCGTCAGAGCGATACTCGAGTCTCAGGGTGACCGATCTCTTCGCCGGCGGAATGTTCGCGCCGGCGAAGGTGCCGACCAACAAGACGTTGCGGCAGTCCGCCACGTGCTGGTTTCTCACTGCGCCGAGGATCTCGTCGACAGACACAGTGCGATTCAACAACAGCGACAGATCGCGCATCACGGAAGGATAACGCGGCAATGGAGTGTACTGAACCATTCGTTCCGGTCCGCCGAACAACGATCCGAGATCGAGTTCGAGCACGTAAACCGGTTGACGAAACTTATAAGCAGAAGCGACAGCTTCCGACAATCGTCCAATCGTGCCGATCTCAACTCCATCGGCGCGTTTGATCTGCGCCGCCTGTCCGGCGCGAAGATGCTTCACAGAAGCATTACTGAAGATAAGGGGACTCACGTTCGTCCAGTCAACCGCGCTTTCGAGCGCGCCCTTGAGATCGAAGAAATCAAGCTCGCGTTCGGCCTGCGCTTTGTTCGCTTCAACCGCCGCGCCGGTCGCGACCATTGCAAGCGCGAGCGGTTCCTCCGGCAACTCTCCCGTCTTGGAAACGCCGAAAAGCCGCCCGATTTCGAACAGACGAACGTCACGAATGCCGTGATTGAAATTGTGCCGCACGGAATTCAACAAGCCACTGAGCAGCGTCGAGCGCATCAACGACGCGCCTTCGATGATCGGATTCTTCAGTTCCGGCTGTTGCCGGTCCTGCAGCGCCGGAATCAGGTCAAACTGATCTTCAGGGCCGATGAAACTGAAAGTGATCGCTTCGTCAAACCCGAACGCATTCAACGCCCGGCGCAACGAACGTTGTTTCATCTCTGTCGGCTGATACTCGCCGGGAAGATTCGTCGGCGGCAGTTCGGAAGCGATCTTGTCGAAACCCGTGTGGCGCGCGATCTCTTCAACCAGATCCTCTTCCTGTTCGACGTCGATGCGCCACGACGGCACGCGGAAGCTAAACTTCTCCAAGGGGAATGTCTCAGACTTGAAACCGAGTCCTTCGAGGATACGGACCATCTCAGGCTCTTCAACTGAAAGCGAGGTCAAGCCCTCTACACGCTCAGGACGCATCGCGACGACACGCGATTCAACTGGCTGCGGGTAGACGTCGATCGGACCTTCAGTTGCAACGCCTCCTGCAAGCTCGCAGATTAACTCGACGCAGCGTTGCTGAGCCGGCAGGACACCCTCGCGATCGGCGCCACGCTCGAACCGGCGCGAAGCTTCCGTGTCCATCCCGAGCCTGCGCGCGGTGCGGCGAACGGAGTTTGGATCGAAGTAGGCGGCTTCGATCAGCACGTCGGTCGTGTTCGAGGAGATCTCGGAGTCTTCACCGCCCATGATCCCGGCGAGCGCGACGGCTTTCTCGGCATCGGCGATCACGAGCATGTCGTCGGTCAGCTCGCGATCGAAACCGTCGAGCGTGCGCAGCTTCTCACCGCTGGTAGCACGCCGCACGACGATACGGCGGCCGGCGAGCTTGTGGAAGTCAAACGCATGGAGCGGCTGGCCCAACTCGTGCAGCACATAGTTGGTGATGTCGGCGACGTTGTTGATAGGACGCTGGCCGATGGTTTCGAGACGTTTGGCGAGCCAGTCGGGCGATGGACCAATCTTGACGCCGCGCACGAGCCAGCCTGTATAACGCGGGCACAGATCCGGATCTAGAATCTCGACGGCGGTCAGATCTTCCGAGCGGCCCTCGGTCTTCAGCGTTTGAACGGCGGGCAAGCGCAACTCTTTACTCTCGACCACGGACACTTCGCGCGCGATTCCGACGTGCGACAGACAATCGGGCCGGTTCGACGGCACTTCGACGTCGATCACCGAATCATCGCCGTGCGATTCGACCGCGTCGATAGCCAGACCGGCCATCGTCAGCCGTTCTCGTATTTCGAGAGGACTCAGAGCGGTATCGGTGAAGTCCTTTAGCCACTTGTAACTGATCAGCATCTCTTTTGGTCTTTGGTCTTTGGCCTTTGGTCTTTGTTCTTCGATCTGAACTCTATAATGAGTCCCAAGACCGAAGGCCCAAGACCAAAGACCTAAAGACCGCTAGTCGAATTGCTCCAAAAAACGCATGTCGTTTTCGAACAGCAGACGAATGTCGTCAAGCTCGTACATGAGGGCGCACATGCGATCGATCCCCAGTCCGAACGCAAAACCGGAGAACTCTCGCGGATCGACACCAACAGCGCGCAACACGTTCGGATGAACCATGCCCGATCCGCCTAACTCGATCCAACCCGAGTTTTTGCAGATGCGGCAACCTGAGCCCTTGCACTTGAAACAACTGAAATCGAACTCCGCGCTGGGCTCGGTGAACGGGAAATAAGACGGCCGGAAACGCGTCACCGTGTCAGGGCCAAACATGCGGCGCAAAAACTCAGCCACCGTGCCTTTCAGGTGGGCCATCGTAATTCCGCGGTCGACACACAAGCCTTCGACCTGGAAGAACATCGGGTTGTGTGTCGGATCCGGTGTGTCACGGCGAAAGACGCGGCCCGGCGCGATCATGCGCACCGGCACGCCACGCCGCTGCATCGCGTGGATCTGCACGGTCGACGTTTGCGAACGAAGCGCGAAACCATCGATCGTGTAAAACGTGTCCTGCTCGCCACGCGCCGGATGATTGTCCGGGATGTTGAGCGCGGTGAAATTATAGAAGTCGGTTTCGATCTCGCGGTCGTCCTCGATCGCATAACCGAGCGCGACGAAGATGTCTTCGATGCGCTCGCGCAGCAACGTGATCGGGTGCCGGTGTCCGGAGCGCGGACGGCGGCCCGGCATCGTGACGTCGATGCTCTCGCGGGCGGTTCGCTGCGCTTCGATGTGGCTCTTTAAACTCGACTCGATCTGTTCGACCATCTGGACCATCGCGTCTTCATGCGACTGGACCAGTTGACCGAACGCAGGACGACTTTCCGGCGCCACGCGGCCGATCAGTTTCTTGGAAGCGGCGAGCGCGCTTTTCTTCCCGAGATGACGCGCGCGGATTTCTCCGAAGGCGCGTTCCTCGGCGACTGCCGTTTCCAGATCGATATCCAACGGCGAAGGGCCACTAAAGCGAACAAAGCGTTCGATATCCTCGTCGAACGCTTTGCGGGCCGTTTCCACCTGGCGCTCAGGTGATTGTTCTGCTTGGCTTTCAGTCATCAACTCAATCCGAAGATTACCGGTAAACAGTAAACCGCAGAGATTCTTACCGAGTCAGTTCTTTTTAACTGCAACCCATTTGCCCTGCAACTGTCCGGCGAAATCAAACTGGCCCGAGAGTTTCCCCTCGACGACGGTGGCCGTCATCGAGATGACGCCGTTTTGACCTTCGAGTTCAAACGACAGTCTGCCGTCTTTCCACGAGCCGTTTTTGATCTGCGACTCGCCGAGTTGCGAACTGCTGTTGCCAGTCACGGTCTCGCCTTCGACCTTGAACATCAGCAAAAATGGGAACGGCTGTCCCTGGGCATCGGCAACGGCATCCCACTGACCATTCAGGTTAAAAGCGGCTTCGGCAGGTGCTTTGGGTGACGCGATTCTCTTGAGTTCGAAAGAACGCTTAGCCGCGCCCGCGGTCCAGTCGCCCGTGATCGAATCACCAGTGACGACGCCGATAATCGTCCCCTCTTTCGCGCCCGCGCCGAGTTTGAGCGTGAGCTTCGACTCCGCGAGCGCGCCTTCAACGACGTCGATCGCGGTCTCGCCCTTCATCAGACGTCCGGAGATCTTGCCGCCGTCGTTCTTCAGTTCGAGCGAGACTTTCTCGTCAGCCGCGCCGGCAGTCTTCACCACGCCTTCGTACTTACCGGACAGCGCATCCTGAGCCACGGCAGCGGAACTCGCGAGTAAGAATGCAGCCACCGCGAGACTCAGTTTCTTGATTGAATTTTTCACGAAGGTAACTTCCTTTCGCAGAAACTACGCTGCTGCTGCTTTGTTGCGCTGCTCGTTTTCGAGGGCGCTCTTAGCCTGGGCCACCACGCCGGCAAACGATTCCGGCTGATGAACGGCGAGATCGGCGAGCACTTTGCGATCGAGTTCGCTGCCGGCCAGTTTCAGACCATGCATGAGTTGTGAATAGTTCAAACCATTCAAGCGGGCGGCAGCGCCGATACGCACGATCCACAAGCTGCGGAAATCGCGTTTCTTCAACTTCCGGCCCGTGTAAGCGAAATTCAACCCACGCTCGACCGATTCCTTCGCGGAGCGATACAGCTTCGACTTCGTGCCGCGATAGCCTTTCGCCAGTTTCAATATCTTCTTGCGTCTTTCGAGACGCTTATTGCCACGTTTTGCTCTGGGCATAATTAATCCCCTTTCTATTTATGAAGACGATTTGTGTATTTCAGTCGCGGCCGTAGGGCAACATATTCATCACGCGATCGTGATCCGCAGGGGCGACGAGCACGTCGATATCGAGATGACGTTTACGTTTGTTCGTCTTCTTAGTCAGGATGTGTCGCGCATGCGAGTGGCCTCGCTTGATCTTTCCGGTGGCGGTCAGGCGGAATCGCTTCGCCGCACCTTTATGGGTTTTAAGTTTAGGCATTTATTAATTAACCTTTCGCTGTATTTCGAATTATTGCTTTTGTGCTTTGTACTTGGAGCTTTGTACTTGTTCGCATTTGCAACAGTCCACTTAAAACCGCAACTATCGCCGGCGAACAAAGGACAAAGCACCAAGTACAAAGCTCCAAACACTCAGCTCACCTGCGGCTCCGGTTTCGAACCGCCACCGCTCTTATGTCGCTTCGGTCCGAGGATTATGAACATCTGATTCCCTTCCATCCTGGGCCGCGCCTCGACTTCGCCTACATCAATGAGATCCTGTTCGAGTTTCTCGAGAATGCGCGCGCCAAGTTCACGGTGCGTCATTTCCCGGCCACGAAACCAGATCGTGGCTTTAACTTTGTCGCCATCCTGCAGCCACTGACGCGCATGCTTCATGCGGTAGTCGTAATCGTGATCGTCGGTGCCGGGACGAAACTTCACTTCTTTGACCGTGATCGTGACCTGCTTCTTCTTGGCCTCGTTTGCTTTCTTCTTCGCTTCGTACTGGTACTTGCCGAAATCGATGATCCGGCAAACCGGGGGATCGGCGTTCGGAGCAACTTCCACGAGGTCCAATCCTTTATCACGTGCGGCGCGAATGGCGTCGCGCACGTCCATCACGCCGAGTTGCTCTCCTTCCTCGCCGATTACCCGCACTTCGGGTACTCGAATTCTTTCGTTAATACGCACCGGCGGCACACGCCGGTTATCAGGACGCTGACCGCGACCGCGAAAGCCTGTAGCTATTGCTGCACCTCCTAAGTTGCGTCTTGAGCCGCGACGTCCGGCGGAGTGAACGCCGGATCGTCATGACTCTCGACTAGTTGTTGGTTAAGGCGCGCGTTTCGACGAGGCGCTGCGCCATTTCCCTGAATTGATCCACCGGCATCACGCCGATGTCGCCCCTGGCACGTTCCCGAACGGCAACTGCTCGTTGTTCTTTTTCTCTGTCGCCAATGACGAGCATGAACGGAACTTTTTGCAACTGCGCGTCGCGAATCTTCGCGCCAATTTTTTCGCTTCGCAAGTTTGCGTCGACGCGGAAGCCGCTCGCGCGCAGTTCGTCTGCGAGTTCCTGAGCGTAATCGTTGACTCGATCCGTGATCGGCAGGATCGCCACCTGCACCGGCGCCAGCCACATCGGAAACGCACCCGCATAGTGCTCGATTAACACGCCGAAGAAGCGTTCCACGGAGCCAAACAAGGCGCGGTGGACCATCAACGGCTGATGCGGTTTGTTGTCTTCGCCGATGTATTCCATCTGGAATCGCTTCGGCAAGTTGAAGTCGAACTGGACCGTCGTCAACTGCCAGTTGCGGCCGATCGCGTCTTCGACCCGGATATCGATCTTCGGTCCGTAGAAGACTGCTTCGCCTTCGACGCGCGTGTAGGGAATGGTCCGCGAGTTCAAGGCGTCGACGAGCGCGGCTTCCGCATTGTCCCAGTCTTCGTCAGAACCGAGATAGTGCATGCCCGCATCGTCGCCCCGGACGGAGAGTTCGACTTTGATGTCTTTAAAGCCAAAGACTTCGTAGACGTGAAAGGCGAAGTCGATACAACCGAGGATCTCGGCGCGAATCGTTTCCGGCGTGCAGAAGATGTGCGCATCGTCTTGGGTAAAGCCGCGGACGCGCGTCAATCCGTGGAGCGTGCCGGATAATTCGGCGCGATAACACGTGCCGAGTTCGGCGTATCGCAACGGCAGATCGCGATATGAGCGCTGCGCCGTCTTGTAAATGCCGATGTGGAACGGGCAGTTCATCGGTTTGATCCGGAATTGCTGTTCCTCGAATTCCATCGGCGAAAACATCGAGTCGGCGTAGTTTTCTTCGTGCCCGCTCGTGAACCAGAGTTCGCGTTTGGCAATGTGGGGCGTGAAGACGAGACCGTAACCTCGTTTCATCAACTCCGCGCGCAGGAAGTCTTCCATCTCTTTGCGGATGGCGCCGCCTTTCGGGTGCCACATCACGAGACCCTGGCCGTAGTCTTCCTGGATCGAGAAGAGGTCGAGTTCGCGGCCGAGTTTGCGATGGTCGCGCTTTTCTGCTTCTTCGCGTTGCTTCACCCACGCGTCGAGTTCTTCCGGCGTGAAAAACGCCGTGCCGTAGATGCGCTGCATCTGCGGCTGCGCGGCGTCGCCTTTCCAGTATGCGCCTGCCAGGGAAAGGAGCTTGAACGCTCGGAGCTTGTTGGTGTTCGGCACGTGCGGGCCGAGACAAAAGTCGATGAAGGGCGAGCCGTCGATGTAATACACGCTGACACTTTCGCCGGCTTTTTCGTCGATCAGTTCGCACTTGAGTGGCTCGTCGCGTTCGTTGAAGACGCGGAGCGCTTCCGCTTTCGGAATCTCCTGGCGGCGATAGACCAGGTTTTGGCTGGCGATCTGTTTCATCCGCTTCTCGATCACCGGGAGATCCGATTCCGTAAGCGGTCGGGGCGCGATCACGTCGTAGAAGAAACCGTAACGCGGATCGTCGAGCAGGGCCGGGCCGATGCCGAGTTTTGTGCCGGGAAAGAGATCGAGCACGGCGGCGGCGAGCAAGTGGGCGGTCGAGTGACGGAGCACTTCCAGACCGTCGCGCGTTTGCGGGACGATGGGTTCGATTTGGACTGCGGATTGGCCTGTAGCTTCTCCATTTGCGGGCGAAAGCGTCTCCAATGGAGCGGTCAGATCGACCTCGCGTCCGCCGACCTTCGCGGCCAGCGCTTGTTTGGCCACATCGCGGTCCAGTTTCTTTAGAGCTTCCGCCACCGTTGCCGACGCCGGCATGGGGACAGACGCGCCGTCCTTCAGTTGTACGTTGATCTCACTCATGGCTAATCGTCTCCGTCATAGATTCCGGGGCAGACCTGAATCCCAGGGCCGAAGACGATTCCTTACGATTTGCGACTCACTAATTGTTTACTTCAGTTGATCGGATTCGATAGGAGCGCCTTCGCGTGCGCCCGCGTAGTGCGGGTCGGCTAAAAAGTAAAGAATCGAGTAGTAGTTCGATTCATGACGAAGGTCTTCCGGAGCTCCTATCAAAAGTCAGAAAAATCAAGGGTGGAGTTTAGCAAAGGGCCTTGCGAGTGTGCAAGTTTAGTGTGCGTTAGGTGGTGTCTCAATTTCACTCCGCGTTCTCTGCGTTCCTTTGAGACCTCTGCGTAAACCTCACTTTAGGTTTGTTGAACGCAGAGCACACAGAGACACGCGAAGAACGCCGAGCAAAAATCAGACACCGCCCTGCGTTAAGGCGCTTTAGGATAAGTAGAAGAAACTATTCGGGGCGGAGGCTCGCTACGCATCCTGACATGCAATTCGATCGACACCTGCTCGCGCTGCCCGGCATCGAGAATGACGATCCGGTCCCCACCAATTCCTTTAGTGCTCACCAGATATTTCTTTGCGCGTTCGGCGCGACCTTTAGCTTCCCCCATTGCCCGGCAACTGTCATAGGCCACAATGTAGCCGATTGAGTCTTTCGCTGCCTTGAGTTTGTCGGCGAATGTATCGAGACGTTTCTCTTCCTCGTTAGGATTGAGGTTTTCATAGGCGGTGAACCAACTTGAACGGGTTCTCGCGCCGTCTGCGGCCGTTGGCTCCGGTACAGTGCACGGAGCGCACAAGAGGTCTTTGTTCTTATCTTTATCTGAATCCGGATAGTAAGTGATTGTTACTACCTTCCCATTGATTACAGACAGGCTCATGCCCTGTTCTCTGCTGTTGTAGATAACATGTCCGACAAGATCCGTATTCGTTGTCGTCCATTTACCGGAATCAACGCCGAAGTCCGAAACAGGCGCCGGGTTATACAACTGCCGGATTATGCTTCCGACTGTTCCTGGCGCCACATTCCAACCGCCAGATTGGTGGTAGCAAAGAATGGGACAGGGACACATCTGAAAGCTTATAGTGACGGTTTCCTCTTTCAAGCGAAAAACAGAGCGTGGATATTCGCACTTTTCAACTCCCAAACCGGTTTTCACATCATCACAAGTCGACTGCAGAACTTTAATTCCGCGCCACTCCTGCGCGACAGACTCGCTGGTAAGCAGCAACGTGATAAACATAACTGCAATCCATATCGCGTACATCGATCTGTTCATCATCTGCATTTCTGCTCCAGTACATTCTTGAAAAAACCGCTATACGCGCCATTGAGAAGAGCCTGGCCTTCTGTTCGACGGAACAACGGGTCTTGAGGATCTGGAAAATCACCTTTCCAGGCGCGCCAGGAATCGTCAAATCTACCACCTACCGTGTAGGCAGCAAGGGCCATAGCCTGATGGTCATAACCGGCAACGTGAAATAGTTCGTGAATGATAGTCCGGCCTCGCTGCCCGCTGTGAGAACTGTCTGACAGGTTCCGAAAGTGGTCGACCGGTTTGATACTCATGCTGGCAATGTTCTTGCCGATGTGGTCGTGACCACCGCTGGCTCGGGCTTGCCCATTGAGAGCAGGATTCCAGTCAAAGCCTCTTCCACTCTGCACCTTCTCAAAAAGTGTGAGCGCGTCGGCTGAGTCATAGTTCGATCGCTGCGTATCGTCTTTCAGTTGCTTGAGGACAGACTGTAAGAAGTTAGCACATTCGGGATTGCTCAGCAGCTTAGTTAAGTCCTCGGAAAGAGTTTTAATCTCATCCTCGGTTAGCCGTGTCGTCGCCTGGTGCTGCGGCCCTCCTGGTCTGAAACCAAAGAGCCACATTGAGGACGAACCCAGGAGGGGTTCCTCTTCGTTGACAGAAGGAAAAAACCCTTGCCGTCCACCGCGATTCCTGGAGGCCACAGCGGCCGCCTCATTGAGGCCCAACTCGCCATGAAACTGAAAGTGAACCTGTTCGATAAATTCGTCAAGTGGCACCCGCACGCCGTCAATCGAGTAAGCGGCAAAGGGCTGTGAGGGATTACTGGAGCGCGGATAGGGCGCCAGCAATCCCTCGTCGGGAATACCCTGTGATACGGGCGCGGATAAGCCCTGGTCTGCTCCGGTTGGATCGAGTTCCTGTTGTGCCCCTGGAGTGCTGGTATTAGTTGCGGTGCGATAGCTGGCGTTGCTCGGGTCGCGATACTCCCACCAGACCTCGCCGGCGCCGGGGCCGGGGCCGAAAGATATTTGGTGCGCAAGCACACCGCTATCCCCATGCACGAAGGTCCGTGAGAAGAACCCGGGAACGGTGATGTCGGGATCGTCGCTATGTACTAACTCGGTCAGGACACGACCCAGGACAGTGGAATAAATGAAATAGCTGGTGGTGGTAATGTCGGTTTCGGTTTGCGCGTTGAACACCACCTCGGTGCTCTTAGTTTTCCGGCCATCGCCATCCCACGCCAAAGCAGCAGAACCACTTGAGGACATGGCCGATACGCGGCCACTGGCATCGTAAGTGTAGCCGGCGCCCGGCATCATCAATAAGTTGCCGCCGGCGTCATACTGCCAGAGTTGGCCCACCGGATCGTGACGGTTGTTCGTGTAACTGCCGGAAGTGGAGGCGGGATTGAGATTCCACCAATGCTTTGTGCGCTGGGTGAGATGACCCATTGGATCGTAGGCAAACGATTGCTTGTAAGGACGGTCGGTGCTGGGACCTTCGCCACGCGCTTCTGCGCCGGAGAGGGCTTCTTTGAGACGGCCCGCGTGGTCCCACCGGTAGAGACGGTCGAAACGGTGGTCCATCAAGTCACTGGAAAATCTTAAAGTGCCATCGGCGTAGTAGTCGTAGCTCTTCGAGATCAAGCCTGGGATCTGGAATGACTCGGCTTTGAGGCGAGCATTGTAAGTAGTATTTAGCGTCTTACCGTTGCCGTACGCTAGCTGGTCAATCGCTCCCCAGGCGCGATAGCGCATGTTTGAGACGTAGGCAGTCACACCGGCGAAGCTGGCACCTGTAATCGCCGTTATTCGTCCCGTTGCATCACGCGTGTAGTTGATGGTGTTGTTATTCGGATCGGTGATGCTGCTTAACTGACCGGCGAGGTTGTATTGATAGCCGATCGTGTACGTCGCGGGGGAGGCTTGAGCGATCGAGCGTGTCTCTGAGGTCAGGCGCGAGAGTGAGTCGTAAGTGTAAGTGACTGCACCGAGGCCATCGAGCATTTCGGACCGATTACCGGCAGGGTCGTATGAGTAGCTGACCGGGGCTGGCGCCGGAATGCCGGAGCCTGGAGGAACGCTGTAGCTTATGCCGGTGACCAAACGCCGGCCGTTGCGAGTGTAGCTGGTGACTGCGCCGCGGGCATCGGTAACCGAGAGCAGCGTGTCGTCGTCGTTGTACGCGTAGGTTGTGGCGGCGCCGGCATTCTGTTCCGGCACGTGCCTGGTTTTCAAGCGGCCATAACCATCGTAGGTCATGGTGGTGGTTTGAAAAGTGCTGCTCCCGGCCGGACCGGCATACTGTCTTACATCTGTAAGCTGATCGCGCACGTCGTAGCTGTTGACTGTTGAAGCGTAGACACTGCCGCCTGACCAGTTGAGAATCTCGGTCTTCACCATGCGGCCGAGCACGTCTGAATAGATCTTCTCTTGGCGATGTTTACTGACACCACCGTCAATGGTTCCTTCGTCTGTGAGTGTCACCACTTCGCCGCCTGCGCAGCCACAACCGCTATAGGTCGCTTCGCGGTATGTCGCATCGGGATGCGTGGTGCGGAGAGGCCGGCCTTTCCAGTCGTAGGTTTGCTGCGTGTAGAGCCAGCCGGCTGCGGCATCGTCGCCCGCGGTGTTCCAATGGAAGGGGTGGCCACTGGCGCTGGTTTCGGTTGGGTTTGAGGTGCGGAAGACACGGCCCATCACGTCGTAGATGATTCGTTGTCCGCTGAAACCACCAACACTGCCGGGATGATCGGTGGCCGTGGCGATGACGCGCCCGCCGCCGTCGGCGATGCGGAAGGAGTGCGCTTCGCCCTGCCCTTCCTCGATCGTCGTGTAAGTGTCGACGCGGAGAGCGTCGGCGGCGTAGATGAAACGCGTGTAGGCGTTGTTCACGAGGTTCGTGACTTGTTGCAGCCGGCCGAGGTTGTCGAAGACGTAAGCCTGTTCCGGGCCGGGCGTGTTGACGTTTGGCGCAGGCGTGCGGCGGGAAGTCACCGCGCCGAAGTCGAAGTTGTACTTTGTCGTCGACGAATGACCATCCGGGTCGATCACGGTGGTGGGATAGGCAAACGTGTTGCGCGAGATGTTGTCAGAGAACGAATCGGCATAGCTGATTAGCACCTCATGATTCGAGGCGTCTTTGGTGGAGATAACTGCGCCGGTCGTGTTGCATTTACTGCTGCTGGCAGTGAACTCGGTGAGGTTGTTGACGTTGTAACGCTTCACACTCGTGAGATTCGCCCGGCCGGCGACGAAGTTTGGATTGGCGTGCTGCACCGCCGGTGCGGCTGTGCTTTGCAGCGAACCAACTTGGTCGTAAACAAACTGCACCTTCGACAGCAGTGGCGGATTGATGGCGTTGGCGTCGCCTTCGTAAAGCAGCTTTTCACTTACCAGGCCGAGAATACGCCGATCCGTGTAGCTGGCACTGGTGTTGTAGCTGGTGCGCGCGGTGCGCAAGATCGTATCGCCATCGGCCGCATACTCGAACACATCACGGGGCAGCCAGCAACTCGTTCCATTGGCAAACGTAAACCGCAGGTAGGCAATCCGGCTGCTAGCCTGGTTACCGGCCGGATCGTAAACGAGGGTTTCGAGCACGCGCGGATTGAGCGGATAGTTAACTGACTCGTCGTCCTGCGTCCACGCAGTCTTGACCTTGCGCTGCCACGTGCCGCCGCTGGATGTTTCCACGAGCGCCGGCAGACCGCGACGCCAGCGCGGCGCACCAGCCATCTCGACAAAATAGATTCTGTTCACTGTGCCGTCAGGCAGCGTGACCTGCGTGCGTTTGCCACTTACTGGCTGCGACTCAGCGGGCATGATCCAGGTATCGCTTACCGGTCCTGAATAAGCGGTGACTGCCTCTTCGATAGCTGCCGGCGCACCTTCCACGTCGCCGTTCCAGTACTTCACCCAATCACGACGCTCAGTGAAGCGGGGACAATCAACCTGTGGGCTGCTCGCCAACAGCGGTGAGCCGGGCAGGTTGTAAGCCCGATAATTGAGCTGGCTATTGTCGGCGGCAAAGCTGCTGATCTTCCACACCTGTCCCCAACTCGTGTAACTGAACTCGTAACGTGAATCGTCAGCCAGTGTGACTCGTGAAAGCGTTTTGATGTTCGTGTTGTTGGTGGGACCGGAGACCGGAAGATTCGCAAAGTTCGTCTGGATCGCAGTGTCCGTGTAAGCGAATCTGGCCCATTGGTGCTCGACCTGATTCGCTCCCTGCTTCCAGAGTTGCGTGATTGAAGTCAGCAGGCCAATCCCGTCGTAGTTGAACCTGATCTGCCGGCCCACCGTGTCGATCACTTTATCGAGCCGCCCGGCAACATATTCAATAGTGATGTAGTTGCCGTTCCGATCCTTGATCTGCCGGCAGTTGAATTGATTGCCCTGCAACTCATACGTCAACTGCGTGCCATCGGTGGTGAAAAGCGTCATGTTGCCGGCATCCAGCAACAGGTGTGACGAATCGGCCGCTTCGAAGAGCAGGTTGTTGGGCGCAGCGGTGCTGACCTGCCGCAACTCCGTGCGGCTGCCATCCGGACCCAGCAACAGAAACGCATGTTTGCCGGTTTCATGGTTGTAATGAAGCGGCTGGATTACGGGAAAGCCGAGGTGAAAGCCGGGACCAGGAAAACCGTTGTCTTCGTCAAACGAGATGTAAGTGTCGTTTTTCGTCCAGACCAGCGAGTTGTACGAGAGCGAGAGGCCAAGGTCCATACCGGCGCGGCCGGGCAGACTCACGAGCGGCAGGTTCCAGTTGAAGTTCTGCGACAACGGGTTTTCGCCACCGCCGCCGGTGGCATTCAATGGATCGAGCCGGGCGATAGAAGCGCAGACACTCGCTTGCGGTGCATAAGCTTCGACCTCGGTAATGCGGCTGTAACCGTCTACCGAAGCATTTGTCAGCACCCGGATCTTGCTGGTGCTAATGGAAGAGAAAGTAAACTTGCGCCAGATCTTGTTATTGCCGCTGACACTCCCGCCCGGCACAGTTATCCAGCCGGAACCGTTCCAATATTGCACCTCGTAACCGGTCAAGCCCCATTTCGTGAAGGTCATGGACTCGGTCGGTTCCACAGAACCGGTGTAGTTGTTCTGCAAGGTGAAGACGTGGATCTCGTCGATGGTCCTGCTCGTGCCGAAGTCTATCTGCAACCAGTCAGGGAAACTATGAGCCGGTGCGGCATCCACCCAGCCGCCGTCGGTGCCGGCGTTCAAGCTCGTGCGATCGCCGTTGACTGCGCTGCTCGCCGGCCAGCCAGTCCAGCTTGATGAGGCGGTGGCAGCAGCGCCCAGCGCCAGGTTGTGGCGTGGCGCTGGTGAAGGACCAGTCCAGGCTTCTACTTCTGCCAACCTGCTGAAGTTGTCAGGCGCAGCACTGGCCAGGACGCGAATTTTCGTGGTGGTCAGGGGCGCGAAGGTAAACTTGCGCCACACCTTGTTGTTGCCGGTAACTGAGCCGCCGCTGATCGTGGCCCACGCCGTTCCCGTCCAGTACTGCACTTGATAGCTGCTCAAACCAAAGCTGGAGAACGTCAGCGCCGCAGTCGGTTCGACCGGAGCGTTGTAGTTGTTCTGCACGGTGATGATGTCGATCTCGCTGATGGTCTTACTGCCGTTGAACTGCACCTCCAGCCAGGCTGGAAAACCCGCCGTCGCAGTGGACCAGAAGCCGTTCTGCCAGGCATGAAGACCTTTGCGGTCGCCATTGATCACACCCGAGGCAGCAAAGCCAGCATAGGTGGACGAGGCAGTCGCGGTAGCGCCATTCGCTGCCAGCGCAACGTTTGTTGGTTCAGTGCACGTCGTCGCAATGGCCGAACTGAAAAGTAAACATGAAAGTACAAATCCAAAGAGGAACTGGCGAGGAAGTCGTCGATTGAGATTCACGGTGAAGAAATCCCTTTTTACTTTTAACGTAACGTGAGGTTACGAATTTTATCTTGAGTGGGTGTGCGCGCATCATAGTAGCTCTACTCACACCAGTCAACGAAATTCTTTTGATCTCGACCTACCACTATCGAGGTAGGCCGCTCTTATCCGTCCGGGTTAATTAAAAAGCCTCACATCGCGGGATGTAGGAAATTCGCCGCTCGTGAAAAATGTCTTCACATTCAACAAAAGAGAGTGCGTTAGACATGAAAACTACTTCGGGTAGAAGGGGTGAATTGCAGGCTCGAGACGAGGCTCAGCACGAGGACGCCAACTCCGAGCCGGTTCCCGAATCGATGGCACGACGAGAGTTTTTGAAGAACTCTATGCTCGCAGGAGGCGGCATGTTTGTCGCTTCACGGCTGCTTGGCGACGGCAATGACCGGGCCTGGGCGGCAGTCTTGCAACCGTCTCCAATCAGCGCGATCGCACAATCGACGACGAGCCAACCAGCGAGCGACACCATCGCCATACGCTTGCGCGTAAACGGAACCAACTACGGCCTCCGTCTCGATCCGCGCACTTCCCTGCTCGATCTTCTGCGCGAGAAACTCGATCTGCCCGGCACCAAGAAAGGCTGCAACCACGGCCAGTGTGGCGCCTGCACGATCCTCGTCGACGGCAGACGCATTAACTCGTGTCTCGCCCTCGCGGTGATCTACGACGGCAGCGAAATCACCACGATCGAAGGTCTCGCGAAAGGCGACGAGCTACACCCGTTGCAAAGCGCCTTCGTGCGTCACGACGGATTTCAATGCGGATACTGCACGCCCGGTCAGATCTGTTCGGCAGTGGCGATGTTGCAGGAGGTGGACCAGGGCACGGTCAGTCATGTGACCGAAGACGTACGGCAAACAGCACGCGTCGCGCTAACAGACGAAGAGATTCGCGAACGCATGTCAGGCAACATCTGCCGTTGCGGCGCGTATCCGGGAATCGTCGCCGCGATACGTGAAGTGAGTGGGCAGCAAACAAGAAAAGGAGCGTGAGCCAATGAGACCTTTTGCTTACACACGCGCCGCCAATCAACAAGCCGCAATTCAAGCGATCGGGCAATCCAATACGAAATTTCTGGCCGGTGGCACGAACCTCATCGACCTGATGAAGGAAGACGTCGAACAGCCGAGCCGCCTCGTCGACATCAACAAGCTCGCACTGACACGCATCGCCGAACACGAAGGCGGATTGCGACTCGGCGCGCTCGCAAAGAACAGCGACACCGCAAACAACCGGCTCGTGCGCGAACGATATCCACTCGTGTCGCAGGCGATTCTAGCCGGCGCCAGTCCACAGTTGAGAAATGCGGCAACAAACGGCGGCAATCTCATGCAACGAACACGGTGTTACTTTTTTTACGACGTGGCGATGCCATGTAACAAACGTCAACCTGGCTCAGGATGCGGCGCGCTCGAAGGCTTTAGCCGGATACACGCGATCTTTGGCGCAAGCGAGCAATGCATCGCCACACATCCTTCGGATCTGTGCGTCGCACTTGCGGCGCTCGAAGCCGTGGTGCGCGTCGAAGGACCAAAGGGCGCGCGCACCATTCCGTTTGCCGACTTTCACCGTCTGCCCGGCGACACACCACAGATCGACACCAACCTCCGAACCGACGAGCTGATCACGTCAATCGATTTGCCCGCAGCCGCCAGCGTGTTCGCCCCACACTCGTACTATTTGAAAGTGCGAGACCGTGCGTCATACGCGTTTGCTCTCGTTTCCGTCGCAGCGGCACTCGACATCCGCAATGGCGTGATCCAACAAGCACGCCTCGCGCTGGGCGGGGTGGCCCACAAACCGTGGCGAACATCAGCCGCCGAGCAAGTGCTCAACGGCCAGCGAGTGGACCAAAACGTGTTTCAGCGCGCCGCAGAAACCGCAATGCAGGGCGCGAGAGGCACCGAACACAATCGTTTCAAGATCGAGTTAGGCCGGCGCGCGATCGTCCGGGCGCTGACGATCGCCGCGAACGGGAGGTCCGTATGAGTCAAACAGCGAAGTCGCTGATCGGGAAACCGGTCGAGCGCGTCGACGGCCGTCTGAAAGTGACAGGCGGCGCGCGTTACGCGGCAGAATTCAAGACTGCGAACCTCGCGCATGCAGTGCTGGTGATGAGCACGATTGCGAACGGCAGCATTCGTTCGCTGGACACGAGAGCGGCGAAGAGTGCGCCGGGCGTGCTCGAAGTGATTACGCACCTGAACGCGCCACGCCTTCGTTTTCCGGAACGTCCGCAAACAAATGATGACTATGTCGCTCCGGTTTTCGGCCGCTCGCTGCCGGTGTTGCAAGACAAGACGATCTACTTCAACGGACAACCGATCGCCGTCGTCATCGCCGAAACGCTCGAACAGGCCGAATACGCCGCCACCCTGGTCCAGGTCGACTATGACGAACGCAAACCGGTGACGAATGTGGAAGCAGAAATGGCCCGCGCCTTTCCACCACGGGAAGGACTGATGAAAGAACCGCCGACCGGCAGGCCGGCGGATTACATGCGCGGCGACCCGAACGCGCTCAGTAAAGCCGAAGTCTCCGTCGACGAGACCTACACGATTCCGATCGAGCATCACAACCCGATGGAGTTGCTTTCGACCATCGCCGAATGGTCCGGCAACAAGTTGACCTTGCACGACAAGACGCAGTGGGTTCCCAACACGCAAATGCACGTGGCGATGGTCTTCGGAATTCCCGAACAGAACGTGCGCGTGATCTCGCCATTCGTCGGCGGCGCTTTCGGCTCGTCGTTGCGTCCGTGGTCACATCCGATCGTCGCGGCGATGGCAGCGCGTGCAGTTGGGCGTCCGGTGAAACTCGTGGTGGCTCGCAAACAGATGTTCACGTCGCACGGACACCGGCCATACACGATCCAGCGGGTCGCACTGGGCGCAAGACGCGACGGACGGCTGACGGCGATCGTTCATGAGGGTTATGCGCAAACGTCGCTTTACGAAGAGAACACTGAAAGTCTCTTGGGCGCGACGCGCATGCTCTACGCGAGCCCTAACTGCATTACGAAATATCGATTGGTGCGCGGCAATGTTCAGACGCCGCTCTACATGCGCGGTCCGGGCGAATGTTCCGGCGTCTTCGCGCTCGACAGCGCGCTTGATGAGCTGGCGTACAAGTTGAAGATCGATCCCCTCGAGATGCGCATTCGAAATCACGCCGGCGTCGATCCCGAAGGAAATCTGCCGTGGTCCAGCAAGTCACTGCTCGAATGCTACAAGCGTGGCGCGGAGGTGTTTGGTTGGGCGCGCCGTAAACCGGAGCCGCGCTCGATGCGCGACGGCCGCCACCTGATCGGAATGGGAATGGCGACCGGCACTTATCCGATGTATCGCATGCCGGCCAGCGCGCGCGCCTGCATCTTCAGCGATGGCACGGCCGTGGTCCAATCATCGGCCAGCGACATGGGACCGGGAACATGGACCACGATGAAGATCGTCGGCGCCGAAGCCCTCGCGATGGACCTGGACAAAGTGCGTTCGGAGTTGGGCGATTCAGTGCTGCCGAAGGGGTCGGTTCACGGTGGTTCGGGCACGACCGCAAGTGTCGGCTCGGCAGTTCATGAAGCGGGCCGGGCGGCAAGGGCGAAGCTGTTGAAACTGGCAAGTGACGACAGTCGTTCGCCGTTGCACGGCGCAACCGAAGCGCAGGTGACGTTTGCGGATGGACGCATCTCGTTGCAGAGCGATCCGTCACGGGGCGAAACGTACGCCGACATCCTGCGCCGGAATCGCATGCAATCCATCGAGGCCACAGTCGACTCCAAACCAGGCGATGAAAACAAGAAGTTTTCGATGCACGCCTTCTGCGCGCACTTTCTCGAGGTCCGTGTCGATGCCGATCTGGGCATGTTGCGCGTGAGCCGTGGCGTCACGGTTTGTGGCGGCGGCCGCATCATGAACGAGCAGACGGCACGCAGCCAGATCACTGGCGGCGTGGTTGGCGGGATCGGAATGGGCTTGATGGAAGAGACGGTGATGGACCACCGCATGGGCCGCATCGTCAATGCAAGCCTCGGCGAGTATCACGTTCCGGTCAACGCCGACATCCCTTCACTCGAGGCGTTCTTTGTCGAAGAACGGGACGAGCACGTCAATGCGCTGGGAGCGAAAGGAATCGGCGAAGTCTCTTACGTCGGCGTTGCCGCGGCGCTGGCGAATGCAGTGTTTCATGCCACGGGGAAACGCATCCGGCGCCTTCCGATCACGTTGGACAAACTGTTGTAGGTGATAAGAAATGAATGAAGCGCAGAATATCGTAAACGCATTTCGCCGTCTCGCTCCCAGTCAACGCGCCGCGCTGGCGACGATCGTCTCGCTGGAAGGCTCGTCTTACCGGCGGCCCGGCGCGCGCATGCTGATTACCGATAGCGGTGAAACGACTGGCCTGCTCAGCGCCGGTTGTTTCGAACAGGACGTTTGCGAGCGCGCCAGGATGGTGATGGTAACGGGCGAGCCGGCGCTCGTAAAATATGACACGACGACCGACGACGATATCGTTTGGGGACTCGGGCTGGGCTGTAGCGGCGTGGTCCACGTTCTGATCGAGCCAGCGACGAATGAACGTGTCGCCGGGTTGATGCAGTTGCTTGCCGAATGTGCTGAGAGTGACTCGTGTGGCGCGATTGCTACGGTGTTTCGCGCGAACAGTGAATCGCTTGGGGCGGCGGCTTTCCTGTATGCGGACGGAACGGTCGACGGGCAAATGGTCGCGCCATCGATCTTCGACGATCTGCGCGAGGTCGTGCGCAAGGGAGACTCTGCGATCAGACGTTATGCGACCGTCGACGGTTATGTTGACGTGTTTCTGGAAGTGGTGCGGCCGCCAGTGCGTCTCGTGATCTTTGGCGCCGGTCACGATGCGGCGCCGATTGTTCAGCTGGCGAAGGGTCTGGGATGGCACACGAGCGTTGTCGATACGCGCGCGCGGGCAACGAGTCTCGAACGCTTTGCAGAAGCCGACGCGGTGTGGCTGTGCCGTCCGGAAGATGCGAGCAAACAGGTGCCGCTTTCTGAACGCACGGCGGTGGTGTTGATGACGCACAACTACCTGCACGACCTCGAGATGTTGCGACAACTGCTGCCGTTGCGTTTGCGTTATCTCGGGTGTTTAGGGCCGAAGAAACGCACCGAACGGTTGCTGCTCGATCTGTCTGCGGAGGACACCTGGTTCGTGCGGGCGAATCTTCGGCGTTTGCACGCGCCGGTGGGGTTGGACATCGGGGCCGAGACAGCGGAGGAGATTGCGTTGTCGATCGTCAGCGAGATCAAGGCGGTGTTGTCGGAACGAGCCGGCGCGCAACTGCGAAATCGAGAGGGATCGATCCATGATTGGTCCACGCCGTCGACCTTTGCTATGCAGATCGGCGATCTCCCAACTGTCACCGCCGGGGCAGTCTGTCAAATCTAATTCACACTATGAAAATCGGTGTCATCATTTTGGCGGCGGGTGGTTCGTCGCGCATGGGCAGTGCGAAGCAGTTATTGCGCTACGGCGGACAGAGCCTGATACGTCGCGCGGCGGAGACTGCGATCGGTTCCTTGTGCGATCCGGTTGTTGTAGTAATCGGAAACGACGCTCAGCGAATGAGGGATGAATTGGGCACGATGCCAGTTTCGGTAATCGAGAACCAAGACTGGCGCGACGGAATGAGTTCATCCATTCGCGCCGGCATGGAAGAACTGTTGAAAGACGATGCGGATGCCGTTGTGCTGATGCTGTGCGATCAGCCTTTCGTTACGGCCGAGATCCTCAACGATCTCATCTTCACTCACTTCAAAACCGGCGAACCGATCGTCGCCTCTGCCTACGAGGGAATACAAGGCGTGCCGGCCTTCTTCACTCGCGAGTTCTTCGCCGAACTTCGTTCACTCACCGCCGACGAAGGCGCGCGACGAGTCATCCTCACGCATCCGGAGTCAGTTTCCACCATCGCCTTCCCGCAAGGCGCGTTCGACGTAGACACGCCTGACGAGTACGAAGCAATCCTGAGTGGCTACACCTCAAGCATCCAGCCCGGCAATGGATGACCGGCTTGCGCTGTTAAGCTACGACCCCGCAGCTACTCGGTTCTTTAGATTTCGGACGTGTTTTTCGAGAAGATTCTGGAGCACTGCTCTCTGCTGAGGGGTATAGACGTCAGATGGATTTGAGATCGGCTCATCAATACTGTTCAAATCATCGAGCCAATAACGCAGGGTGATCCGGTCAGCGGCGTCGATTTCGTACGTCCAATCACCTGGCTTGCGGCCTGCTGGGGAATTACCAGCGAGATGTTTAGTGAACGTCAAGCCTTCGTCTTCACCGATACAGGCAATTAACAAACGGACAAATTCGGCCAATGCCAGATCAACCAACGCGTGTTTGCCCTTAACCATCTCTCCGAAATCAGATCGCTGGTATTCAGGCCGCAGATCATCGAAGTCTTGTCTAACGTTCTTCATATATCTCTCGCTCACGCCTGTTAGCCAATCGAGCGCTGATTAAGTGCTTCACTTCTTCGTGGTCAGTATACGACACACTCGCGGGACAAACTTCTCCGAAATTGCAACTGGCCTGCGGTCGGATCTTAGTTAAGTTATTGCCGCCCGGTCACAGTTGCGATAGCATGGGCGGCCACTGCCTTTTTATCAATCACAATCTGTGTTTCTTAGGAGACAAAGTATGCGATCAGCGTCCCAGGCCGTCGTGGTGCTCGTGTTGTTGAGTTGTCTTTTGGTTAGTGTTCCGGCGCAGACCCGCAATGGCGGCGCGCGAAATAATGGCGCGCGGCCGAGACCTGCGGCTGCACCTGAGCCGGTCAATGGGAAGGCGCCGGTGAGCGAGATGCGCGCTTCCATCGAACGCTATGCGGTCGATCGCGGGAGTTTGGCGCGGTCGTATCCGGTCAACGTGTCGCAAGCGCGGCGCGATCGTTTCAAGAAATTCTATGGCGACTGGCTGTCGTCGCTCAACACACTCGATTTCGATTCGATGAGCCAGGACGGCAAAGTCGATTACATACTTTTCAAGAACCACCTCGAATACGAATTGCGTCAACTCGAAATTCAGGGCAAGCAGCTAACGGAGATCCAGCCACTCCTGCCGTTCGCGCAAACGATCATCGATCTCGAAGAAACACGCCGCCGGATGGAGCCGATCAACTCGGCTAAAATCGCCGCGACGCTCAACGAACTGCGCAAGCAAATCGACCAGCGACGCCGCTCGGTTGAATCTCTGCAAGTGAAGAAGACTGTCGCTAACCGGGCTGTCGCCGCGCTCAATAGTCTCAGGGGCAATCTGCGGAATTGGTACACGTTCTACAACGGCTACGATCCGACGTTCACCTGGTGGAACGAGGAGCCGTACCGGGCGGTCGACCAGTCGTTAACGAGTTATGCAAGTTTTATTGCTGAACGAATCGTCGGCATTCGCAGTGAAGGAACACAAACAGCAGCCACGCGCGGCGGAGGTGGACCAGGCGGCGGTGGTGGACCAGGCGGTGGACAGGGTGGAGGCGGCGGCTTCCAGCGTGGTCCATCCGTCGCGCGCGCAGGCGACTCGAGCGACATCGTCGGCGATCCGATCGGACGCGAAGCCCTGATCAGCGAACTGCGCTCCGAAATGATCCCCTACACACCCGAAGAGATCATCGCCATCGGCGAAAAAGAGATGGCCTGGTGTGAAAACGAAATGAAAAAAGCGTCGCGCGAACTCGGCTTCGGCGACGACTGGCACAAAGCCCTCGAACACGTCAAAAACCTCTATGTCGAACCCGGCAAACAGCCCGAAATGATCCGCGACCTCGCGCTCGAAGCGATCAAGTTCGTCGAAGACAACGACCTCGTCACCGTCCCCGAACTCGCGCGCGAAAGCTGGCGCATGGAGATGATGACGCCCGAGCGGCAACTCGTCAGCCCGTTCTTTCTCGGCGGTGAAACGATCCTCGTCTCGTTCCCCACCAACACGATGGCCCACGAACAAAAGATGATGAGCATGCGCGGGAACAACATCTACTTTGCACGCGCCACCGTTCATCACGAGCTAATTCCCGGTCATCACCTCCAGGGTTTTATGGCCGCGCGTAACAAACCTTATCGCGGGATCTTTGGGACGCCGTTCTGGAGCGAGGGCAATGCGCTGTATTGGGAGTTGTTGTTGTGGGATCTGGGTTTTGCGAAGACACCGGAGCAGAAGATTGGGATGCTCTTCTGGCGGATGCATCGCTGCGCGCGAATAATTTTCTCACTCAGTTTTCATCTCGAGAAGATGACGCCGCAGGAGTGTATCGACCTGCTGGTCAACAAGGTCGGGCATGAACGCGATAATGCGACGGCTGAAGTGCGGCGTTCGTTTGACGGCAGTTATGGTCCGCTTTACCAGATCGCGTATTTGATTGGCGGGTTGCAGCAGTACTACATGCACAAGGATTTGGTTGATTCAGGCAAGATGACCAACCGTGCGTATAACGATGCGTTGTTGAAGGAGAATCGGATTCCGATCGAGATGTTGCGGGCGGCGATCACGAATCAGAAACTCACGCGCGACTT
>DATELZ010000208.1:0-7252 GCA_035276045.1 Pyrinomonadaceae bacterium
AATGCGAGCGTAGCGAGCATGCTGCCCCTGGATCACAGAAGCAGGTAAATGAGCACCGAAGGTGCGACAGAAGGAATCGCGCGCCTTCGTGTTCCCGATTGTCTTACGCACGTCATTTCTGTCGCTCTTTCAGAGCTCACAAGCCTTTCAAAATAGACCAGGGGCCACGCGCTTCGCGCTCGCCCCCTGGCTACCATCTGCTGCGCCTCCGGCGCTACGATGCGCACTGCCTTCTGACGCAATCATCTGCTGCGCCTCCGGCGTTACGATTGCGCACTGCCTTCTGACGCAATCATCTGCTGCGCCTCCGGCGCTACGATTGCGCACTGCCTTCTGATGCAATCATCTGCTGCGCCTCCGGCGCTACGATGCGCACTCATTTTTTCGGAGGGCGGCTGGGACGGATTTCAACGCGGCTCGGCAAGGCGCGATCCGGATAGCCCAGCAGGTCCATTATCACCTGGGCGATGTCTTCCGGTTGTAGTTGCCAGTCATTTTCATCACTCGGACTGTCACCGCCAAACTCGGTGTTCACCGATCCCGGCATGATGTAACTGACCTTGATCTTGTCGTGCCTGGCTTCCTGCATCAATGCTTCGCTGAAACCGTTGAGGCCAAATTTCGAGGCGTTGTACGCGGCCATGCGCGGGTGAGCGTTGGCGCCGGCCAGCGACGAGATGTTGATGATGTAGCCGCCGCCGCGTTTCTTCAGCAGTGGAATCGCTTCGTGACAGCAGTAAAACACGCGGCACAGGTTCGTTTCGATTACCGTGCGAAACTCTTCCCCACTCATCGACTCAACGGTCGCAAACATACCGACGCCGGCGTTGTTGACGAGAATATCGAGACCGCCAAACTGCTCGACCGTTTGCGCAAAATAGATTTTGACTTGCGTGTCGTCGCGAACGTCACAGACAAAGCCCGCTGCACGTCCGGGACCGATTGCATTCAACTCGGCAACGGCGCGATCGACCTCGATCTGATTCCGCGCGCTGATCGAAACGTTTACGCCCGCGCTCACGAGCGATTCGGCAATCGCACGGCCGATGCCCTTCGTTCCGCCAGTGACGATCGCCGTCTTTCCCTTGAGATCCATCGCTTGTTTCAACCCTGTAGTTTCGCCCGCAAACGTTCGTTGACGATCTTCGGATTCGCCTTCCCTTTCGACGCCTTGATCACCTGGCCCACGAAGAAACCAATCAACGACTCCTTGCCGGAACGATAACTGGCGAGTTGATCGGGATTGGCGGCGATCACTTCGTCGATCAACGTATCGATCTCGCCAGTGTCACTTACCTGGACCAGTCCCTGCTCCGCGACGATGGCTTCGGCATTCTTGCCCGTCTTAAACATCTCGACGAGGACGTCTTTCCCCTGTTTGCCGCTGATCTTTCCTTCGTCGATGAGTGTTATCAGTTTGCCGAGTTGGTCCGCTTTAACTGGTGACTCGACTGCCGTCAGCCCCGCCGCTTCGAGTTCACGCAGTAATTCAGATCTGATCCAGTTGGCGGCAGCGCGAGGATTTCCAGAAGCCTTGACCGTGTCTTCGTAAAAGTCAGCCAGCGAACGATCCGCGACGAGTTGCGACGCATCGGAAAAACTCAGTCCATACTGCTCGCCGAATCGCTTTCGCCTCTCTTCCGGCAACTCCGGCAGCGAACTCTTAACCTGCTCGATAAACTCGCCCGGCACGATCAGCGGCGGCAGATCCGGTTCGGGGAAATATCGATAGTCGTGCGCTTCCTCTTTCGAACGCATGACGCGCGTCTCCGCAGCTCGTTCATCCCAAAGCCTCGTTTCCTGCGACAGACGCCCGCCTGATTCGAGCACCTTGATATGCCGCGCGACCTCAAACTCGATCGCGCGCTGCATGAACCGCACCGAGTTCAAATTCTTCAGTTCCACCTTCGTCCCAAACACTTCGTCGCCAACACGCCTGATGGAAACGTTCGCTTCACAACGAAGATTTCCCTTCTCCATGTCGGCTTCCGAAGCGCCCACCCATTGCAGCGAACGGCGCACGTGATTCACGTAGTCGTAGGCTTCCCACGACGATCGGAAATCAGGTTCGGTAACGATCTCCGCGAGCGGCACGCCGGCGCGATTCAGATCGATATATGAATATCGATCGACGTCCGGCAAACCTTCGTGCACGTTTTTGCCGGCGTCTTCTTCGAGATGCAGACGCGTAATCCGGATCTTCTTCGGACGCCACTCGATCGGATGTCCCGCCTCGTCGCGTTCGGCGGTCATGATCTCCAGTTCGCCGTTCGCCGAGAAAGGTTGATCGAATTGCGAGATCTGATAGCCCTTCGGGAGATCCGGATAGAAGTAGTTTTTGCGCGCGAAGATCGACTGCTCGTTGACGTGCAGACCGAGCGATAACGCCGCCCGCGCGCCAAGCTCGATCACGCGCCGGTTCAGCACCGGCAACGCGCCCGGCAAGCCGAGACAGACGGGACAGGTATTCGAGTTAGGTTCGTCGCCGAAGCGTGTCGCGCAACCGCAGAAGATCTTCGAGTCGGTGCTCAGTTGCGCGTGGATTTCGAGTCCGATGACTGTTTCCCAGGTCATGTCTTACTTTAGCGCCGTCCTCCGCGAGAACCGCCGCGGCCACCGCCTCCGGACTTTGGAATCGTAAAGCGGAGCCTGCTCTTAAATTGTCCGGGAAAAGCTGGGTTCAAGATATTGAAGCCAGGATTGAAACCGAATCGGTTGTTGAATCCGGATGCGTTTTTGAATCTATTGAACCTGTTGAAGCGGTGAAATCCATCAAACTCAGATACAAAACCGCCCGAGACGAGTCCGACACCATACGGGTCAATGTATGGGTTGCCCACGGTCTGTGCACCGGCGGTGTTCATTTGCGCCTCGAGTTGGGTCGCGCGGTTGCGCCAGAAATCGAGTTCTTCCTGCGAACGCTTTTCTCGTATCTGCTCTTGCATGCGGTTGTCGATCTCCTCGACTTCAAGCCGCCGCTCTTCAGCAGAAGGCAATCCTAACTCCTGTCTCTCCCGTTCACCTTCGAGACGCGCACGGCGATAGACTTCGAGATCCTGATTCGTTATCGAGCGAGCGGCTGTGACTCGTTGCGTCTGAACTGGCGCAGTCACTGGCGCAGGCGCCTTCGGTTGCGACGCAGTGGCGAGAAAAGCACCGGGGTTTTGACCGTTGACGCGTTCAGTGGCGGTGACGTCGATGCTGGCCAACTGGATCGTTATCTGGATACCCGGCGCTGTTTCGTAAGTCAGCGTAGATTTTGTAAGCGTGAATGTGTTTGGGATTTCAACTCTCCGGCCGTTGCGCATGACAACCGTGTAAGCACTGGCAGCCGTTGCTGTGAAGACGAGCAGAAAACCGGCAACCAGGAATTTGCGGAAAAACATAATAAACCTCGCTTGCTGAAAGGCCATTGTTACCAGGGGTGGCGACCAGTATATCACTCAATCAGTGTTAAGCACTGACACCGCCGCGCCTAACAAAGTTTGTAAAATACTTTGCAACCGGGCCGACACTTTGATATACATGCGGCACCAACGGACCACCCTCAGGTTCAGAAAACGCGGACGCCAGGCACAACCCCCGGCGCGGTTGCCGCTCAGTTGTACCACCCTTTTCACAGAGGAGCTGGTGAGAAATGGCAAAGACGGTTTGCAAGATTCTCGGGGTCGTATTTCTCTTGGTAGGTGTTATTGGGTTTGTCAGTCCAAACTTGCTCGGGGCGCATCTCACGCTGCCACATAATCTCGTACACATCGTTTCGGGCGTTATTGCTCTTTATTTTGGCTTTGCCGGAACGTTTTCAGGAGCGAAGGCATTCAGCCTTGTATTCGGCGTCGTTTATCTGGCACTCGGAATTCTCGGCATGGCACTCGGCACGGGCGAGCAGCGCATGTGGGAAGTCGGTCCGTTGCATCTCGGCCAGGCCGATCACGGCATTCACATCCTGCTCGGCGTGATCTTCCTCGCCGGCGGTTTGTTTACTAAAAAGACTTAACGCTTTCGTCTTCCGGGTTGCAAGGACGGGTTTCGTAAGTGACGCACCAGCGTCCTGAACTCATAATCCTTGCAACCTGGACCGCAGTTCGGCGAAGTCCAAAGTCCTCCCTCTACCTGTCTCTCTCGCATCGCCACGTAATCTCTGCGACCCTCCGCGCATCTCTGCGATCCTCTGCGTCTCTGCGGTGAACCTTAAGTTGAAGCCAGTAACCGCAGAGATACAGAGGATCGCAGAGATGCGCGGAGGGTCGCAGAGATGCGCGGAGCGCGATTGCACACGGCTTGAAGCGCCGTTAAGATGCTTCCCCATGATTAAAACTGTCGAGTGGACAAAAGATGGCATCAGTATGTTGGACCAGCGGCTCCTGCCGTCTGAAGAGAAGTATTTGATGTTGCGTTCTTACGACGAAGTGGCCGAAGCCATCAAGAAGATGGTCATCCGCGGCGCTCCGGCTATCGGCGTCGCAGCCGCGATGGGAATCGCACTCGGCGCGAGCCAGTCAGTGGGAACGTCGATCGCCGATCTACAGGACGATCTCGAATACATCTGCAACGAGATGGGCAAGACGCGTCCCACAGCCGTCAACCTTTTCTGGGCCATCGAACGGATGCGCGGCACGTTTCAACGAAACAAGCATTTGAACAACGTCGAAGAGGTCAAGAAAGCGCTCGTCGCGGAAGCGCTCGCGATCTTTGAAGAAGACATCACCGCCAATCGCGCTATCGGCAAACACGGTGGACCACTAATTCCCGATGGCGCGACTGTCCTCACGCATTGCAATGCCGGCGCACTCGCGACTGCCGGTGATTACGGCACGGCGCTCGGCGTGATTCGCGGCGCGCGCGATGCCGGCAAAAAAGTCGCCGTCATCGCCGATGAAACGCGTCCGTTTTTACAGGGCTTGCGGCTGACCGCGTGGGAACTTGCGAAAGACGATATTCCCGTCACAGTGATCACCGACAACATGGCGGGACATGTGATGAAGAGTGGAAAAGTCGACACCGTAGTCGTCGGCGCAGATCGCATCGCCGCCAACGGCGATACGGCAAACAAGATCGGCACGTACATGGTCGCCGTCCTCGCCCGCGAACACTCCATTCCTTTCTACGTTGCTGCGCCATTGACGACACTCGATCTATCGCTCGCCTCCGGCGACCAGATCCCGATCGAAGAACGCGACCCAACCGAAGTAACGCACATCCGCGATCATCAGCTCGCCCCTGATGGAATCGCAGTTCACAACCCAGCCTTCGACGTAACCCCCAATCACCTCATCGCTGCGATCATCACCAACGCCGGCGTCGCGCGCCCACCGTACGTCGAAAGTTTGAAAAAGCTGTTCGAACCCTAACGCATTTCCGTGACACTTCGGCTCTATATTCGACCGATGGAGTTGAATGAAGAGATCGAAGCGAAGCTAACGACGTTTATCGATCAGTCGTCGTTTGCAACGGCGGGTGCTGTGATCACGGATCTCGACGGAACGGCGGTTCACGAGTACCAGGGCCGGATTATTATTCCGAAACAAGTCGAGCTGGGGCTGATGCATCACTACGAACGCGGCCGTCCGCTCATCCTCAACTCACTGCGCTTCCCGCTCTCAGTCATCCGCACCTTCGGCCAGGACTGGTACAAGCTCTCGAATGCACCCATACCAACCGTCACTCTGAACGGCAGCTTAATAGGCTTCGTGAAGAAAACAGAAGAAGACGAACTCGCATTCGAAGAAGCAGCCGCTTTCCCGTTAACCAACGACGAAATAAAGGAAGCACTCGCAGGCGTGCGTGGTCTGCTCGACGGCGGCATCAAAAACATTCTCGTCTTCTATTACCCGCGTGACTGGCGCATCGGCGAAGTGATCTGGACGCCGGTCCCAGAGAACATCATCCCGGTAAAAGAAAAATATCTCAGCGCTTCTTCTGTCACCGCCGTTGAATTCGAGAAACTCCAGGAGCAGATGCTCGCGGAAGACATCTGCATGATCTTTCTGCTGATCGACGCGCCCGCAGATCAATTGATGGCCTATCAACACACGAAACGCAGCAACTTCATCACGCACAAAGGCGTCGACAAACTGTTCGGCGCGCGCGCCATGTCAGACGTCCTGCAATGCGATTTGCGCGACAGTCTCGGCGCGGGTGATACCGAACTCGACAACTTTCTCAATGGAGTCGGACTCGCCTTGCTCGTGGGTAACAACGATCTGAAGTTCAATGGTCTCGTCGATACGATCAAGGTGCGAGACTCACTGGAACTCGGCGACTTGCTCTTTCGCGCCGCCGACATCGCCCGAGGTAAAACCGCACATGGGTGAAAAAGACGATCGGGGCTCGGAAATTCGTCACTATCGACGCCTGGCCCAGAAGATCGTGCGCAAACACTTCGGCACGCCGGCCACCAGAATTGTCTACCGGTCCTCCGGACGCACCAACTACGTGTTTGCCATCAATCACGTGGAGGGCCAGTTCATCGTTCGCATCAGTCCCGAACCGGAGAGAATCAAGGCCTTCTTAAAAGAACGTTGGATCACGGGAGAGGTGCGCAAGGTGGGAGTGCCGAGTTCGGAAGTGCTCGCCGTCGGCAACGACATCGGCGACGAACCGTACATGATCACCCGCCGGGTAACGGGTGTGGAAGCCACTCATCATCCCAGGAGAAACCGCATCATCCAGGAGATGGGTCGATTCGCGGCCATGATCAATTCGATTAAAACAACCACCTTTGGCGCGGATTTCGATTGGTCGAGTGACGGCGTGAAGCACTCAACGTGGAACGATTATCTCAAGGAAGAGTTTCACATCGACGAACGGCTGAACTTTTTCGAAAAGCATCGAATGCTTCCTCAAGCTACGCTCGACCACTTGATCGGAACCATCGAAGCGACGCGCAACGAGCGGGTCAAGCCGGCGTTGAATCACAGCGATCTGCGTTTGAAGAACGTAATCGTCGACGACGACGGAGAGATCGCAGCAATCATCGACTGGGAAGAGTGTATTTCAACGATCGCGCCGCAATGGGAACTCTCGATCGCCTTGCACGATCTATCGATCGACGAGAAACAACTGTTCATCGAAGGTTACGGCTTGAACAACGGGCACATCGAAGAGATGGCGCCACTAATCAAAGCCTTCAACATAGTGAACTACCACGGCGTGGCCGAAGCTGCGATTCAACAAAACGATCAGCAAAAACTCGCCGAGATCAAGCTACGCCTGAACGGCGCGCTGGATCTCTATTCACTCTGTCATTAGT
>DATELZ010000209.1:0-16802 GCA_035276045.1 Pyrinomonadaceae bacterium
TTACACGGTTACGCCAACCGGCGCGACGGGAGGTTTGACCTTCAGCGCGACGCCGGCGATCAGTAACTCCGGCACGCTCACGTTTACAGCGAACAACGACACCTCGGGAACTGCGACGTTCGACGTCGTGGCGACCGACAGTGGTTCGGGCACGCCGCCGAACGTGAACCAAAGCGCGCCAGTTTCCTTCACCATCACGGTTGGAGCCGTGAACGATCCGCCGGTCAACAGCGTGCCGGGTGCGCAGGGCACGAACCAAAACACGCCGCTGACTTTCTCGAGCGGTAACGGCAACCAGATTTCGGTTGCGGATCACGATGCAGGCACGAACGTCATCCAGGTAACGCTGACCGCTGCCAACGGCACGATTACTTTGAACGGCACGAGTGGCCTGAGCTTCAGCTTCAGCGACGGTAACGGCGCCGGCGCTGGTGACGGCACTGCCGACCCGACGATGACGTTCCGTGGCACGCTGACCGCTATCAACACGGCCCTTAACGGCATGACATTCATGCCGACGATGGGCTTCAGCGGTGCGGCCAGTCTGACCATTACGTCGAATGACCTGGGCAACACCGGTTCGGGTGGTCCACAAACCGATACTGACGTTGTGAATATTCAGGTATCCACCAACATCAGCATTCAGGATGCCAGGGTGGCTGAGCCTACATCAGGCTCGGTCAACATGATCTTTACTGTTTCACTCAGCGCTCCGGCGCCTGCCGGTGGCCTGTCGGTAAACTTCACGACCGCGCAACAACCCCCGGGGTTGGGCCACGCGACTGCCGGATCGGATTACATCACCACTAGCGGCACCCTGAACTTCGCTCCCGGCGAACAACTCAAAACGATCCCGGTTGCGGTGTTGGCTGACGCCACTAACGAAGCAGTCGAGACGTTCCTGGTTACGTTGTCGAGTCCGGTCAACGGCGTCATCACGGACGGTACCGCATTTGGCGCAATCACGGCAGGGAATTCGCCCGATATCCTCCTCATCTCGGAGTTGCGCACCAATGGTCCAGCGGGCGCAGGTGACGACTTCGTCGAGATCTACAACAACTCCACTTCGCCACATACCGTGACGTCATCGGACGGGTCGCCGGGTTATGGCGTCTTCAAAATGGGCGCCAGTTGCAGTGCGACACCCATTCTCCTGGGCACCATCCCGAATGGGACTGTCATTCCGGCGCGCGGTCACTATCTGCTCGTCGGTTCGGCTTACTCGCTGACGAGTTACACGGCGGGAGACCTGACTATGTCCGTGGACATCGAAGACGATCGCAACGTCTCGCTCTTCTCCACGAATAACGTCATTAATCTTTCGACGGTGACGAGGTTTGACGCGGTTGGATTCGGCATCAACACAGGTCAGTTGTGCGATTTGCAGCGCGAAGGCAACACCCTCCCGCCGAATGGTCCAAGCATTCTCGAGGGAAGTTATCAACGCGACCAATGCGGCAAGCTCGCGAATCCGGCCACGTTTGGAGCATGTCCGATATTTGGCACACTGAAGGATTCGAATAACAATGTGGATGACTTCTTCTTCGCCGATACCGCGGGAACAAATACTCCAGCGGGTCAACACCTGGGTGCACCGGGACCCGAAGGCTTGGCTGATCCGGTTCTACTCAACTCAAGCTTTGGGGACTTCCTGGTTGACTCGACGGTGAATATAAATTCTCCGCCGAACAGGGGCAGAGATATGACGCCTGATCCAGCCAACAATTCGACGTTTGGCACGCTCTCGCTCCGTCGTCGATATGTAAACAACACGGGCGCGCCGCTAACGCGTCTGCGATTCCGCATCGTCGATATCACGACTGTCCCGACGCCATCCGGCGTAGCTGATCTGCGTGCCCGAACTTCGGGCTCAATAGTAGTGACAGTCAACGACTCGGCGACGTGTCTAGCTTCAACTGGTTCGGCTGCAACGCCTTGCATGGTCACTGTGCAGGGGACTACTCTTGAGACACCTGCCCAGCCGCTTGGAGGCGGCAACAACTCCACGTTGGCCGCCGGCACAGTGACTCTCGGGACACCGCTCCCTGTCGGCGCCTCGATCAACATACAGTTCTTCGTGGGCATTCAAGCTACGGGTTCATTCAGGTTCTTTGTCAACATTGAGGGCTTGCCTTGATGTGTGTGGAGGTTGAACTTAGAGGAGTGGTGATTTAATCCGACGTTTGTTAAGCGAGTAATGTGAGAAACTCAACTCTTACGAGGAGTGCTTGACTGTCGACGAGAATGAATGATGGGTGTTGTCGTTAGGGGCGTCACCTTTTGCGCGGCAACGCCCCTTCCAGCCCTCATCGACTGGGAGTACGCGGGAGCGCATCGAATGGGAGTGGCTGCGTTTATAACTACCGATCAGGAAGCACGCAATGGCTGGATGAATAGTGCTGTGATCCCGATCGATACAAAATAATTTGTATGCCCGACAGGCAGATCTCACCCCTGCCGCCGCCGGGCGGGCCGATGTTTCACCGGCAGCGGTGAGCGGGGGGTTAGCGAACCGCGAAGCTAACGAGTGTGAGCAGGACAGATGTTAGAAGGCTTGTTTTGATGTCGCCCGACTCGGTTGGAGATTCGCCCCCGGCCGGCATTTCTCCTTTTAGAACTGTTGACCCGATAGTGGGCTCCCTCATCATCGTTCTGCAATTGCACGTTGGAATCTCTCCTGCGAGTGCCGGCACGGATAGAACGCACCCCAGCGCTATCGTTCCAAGTATTCGTTTCATTGAAGTTGCTCCCATTTGAGGTTAAGGCGATACAAACTTTTTTACATCGAAAACCAGTAGAAAAACAAGCCGGGTATTGCCAAGTCCCTGAATTTCAAACTAATATCCCTGTTGCAGTTCACTTTTTCCTCCCAACATTAACTCGAAAGGCTATTAAGTCCAATGAGGACTCTGGCGAAGCTGGACACCTCGCATCTTTCCGCCAATGCAACGGCATTGTTGCTGTGTGAACGCGCCCTGGAACTTAAAGAGCGCGGCGAGTTTGACGCAGCCTGCGAAGTAATGCGCCCAATCTGGAGGCAGTTGGGTGAACGCCCCGACACCGAAGGATTGCATCCACTTACAACTGCCGAAGTCTTGCTTTGTGCCGGGATCCTGACCGGCTGGATCGGCGGGCAGAATCAGATCAAAGAAGCGGATGAGTGGGCCAGAGACTTACTCACCGAGAGCATGCGGCTGTTCGAGATCGAGAAGGATGCGAAGAAAGTCGCCCAGGCGCGAACCGAGATCGCCTACTGTTACCGGCGCGCAGGTTCCCTGGATGAAGCACGGATCTGGTTTACCGACGCGCTGCAAAAATTGACTATCGAAGGAAACGCGCGGGCTAATGCGTTGTTGGGCCTATCGGTCGTGGAGTGGTCCCTGTCTCGCTATGACGAGTCGTTCAAGATCCTCACGGATAACGCTGCGCTGTTTCGGAAGATCACCAGTCACGGTCTTAAAGGCTTCTACCACAATCAGCTTGCGATGGTGCTCCGCAACGTAGCGCCGTCACACCAGCGAGAGGTCTATTACAAGCGAGCGATACGTGAATACGAAGCCGCAGAGTTGGAGTTCAAATTAGCGCGTAACACTTTGTTTCGTGCCGATGTGAAGAACAATCTCGGGTTCCTGTTCTTCAAACTCTCACGCTTTCGCCAGGCGCACCAGTATCTGAACGAGGCACGCCGGCTGGCTCTGCTCGTTCGGAATAAAGTTGTCGTCGCGCAGATTGACGACACTCGTGCTCAGGTGTTCATTGCGGAAAGGAAATACACCGAAGCCGAAGCCGTAGCCCGTCCCGCCGTTGTCAGTTTGCGAAAGAGCGGCCATCAGGCTTTGTTGATTGACACGTTGATCACGCATGGCATTGCCCAGGCGAGAGCCGGCAAAAGCGATAAAGCGGAATTCAATTTTCGGGAAGCCATCGAACTCGCGCACCAGATCGGCGTGCTGAGTAAAGCCGGCATTGCCTCACTGACATTGATCGAAGAAATAGATCAGCTTGCGCCGGATGAGTTGGCCCATGCTTACCAGCAAGCGGGTGAGTGGCTGTCAGACTGTCAGAATGAATCGCTTTTGTTGAAGTTCAAGGCAGCCGGAGCAAAATTAGCCGCGGAGCTGCTGCGCAAGAAAGAAACTGTAAACGCGACAGACACACTGTTCAATATACCGCGCGACCTCACCAGCGAAGTCCTGCATTTTGAGCGCGACCTCATTCGCCAGGCGCTTGCCCAAACAGATGGCGGGCACGTGGTTGGCGCCGCAAAGTGGTTGGGGGTCAGTTATCAACGACTCGCGCACCGAATCAAGACCCGGCATCCTGAATTGGTCGACGCCCGCAGTCCGGTGCGGCAACGCAAACGCCGACCTTAGCGAGACGCTCTAGCGGTTTCCTCCTGCGGTTGTTGCAAGCTGAAAACGCTTGCTCTGTTCCTTAAAAGATCGTAAAAATCCCGCTGGTCATCCCTTCAATAAGGACAAACAATGCGCAAGCTAAAGTGTCTTCTCCTAATTGTGTCTGTCGTCATGCCGCTCACCCAATCGTTGGGCCAGGCGACGACGAGCCATGACGCGGTTGCTTCGAAACGCGCTGCCGCTTTGCTTGCGCAGATGACATTGGAGGAGAAGATCGGCCAGCTCAACCAGATCTTCTATTTCACTCAGTTGATGCGGCCGGAGATGATGGAGCCGGACATTCGCGCCGGCAAGATCGGATCGCTGCTCTTCGTCACCGATCCCGCAATCATCAATCGCTTTCAGAAAGTCGCAATCGAGCAATCGCGTTTGAAGATTCCGCTGCTGTTTGGCTTTGACGTCATTCACGGCTTTCGCACAGTCTTTCCTGTTCCACTTGCGATGGCGTCGTCGTGGGATCCGGCGCTCGTCGAGCGCGCCCAAACGATCGCGGCGCGCGAGGCGCGCGCGGTGGGAATTAACTGGACGTTTGCGCCGATGATCGACATCGCGCGCGATCCGCGCTGGGGACGAATCGTCGAAGGCGCGGGTGAAGATCCTTATCTTGGCGCAAAGATGTCTGCCGCGCAGGTGCGTGGCTTTCAGGGATCGGATCCGTCCGCTCCGGGCCGTTTGCTGGCCTGCATGAAACACTTCGCCGGTTACGGCGCTGCCGATGGAGGTCGGGATTACGACTCTGTCTATCTCAGCGATTCACAGCTTTATAACGTCTACTTTCCGCCATTCAAGGCCGCAGTCGACGCGGGCGTTGGGTGCACGATGTCGGCCTACATGAACCTCAACGACGTGCCTGCGACCGGCAATGCGTTTCTGCTGCGCGACGTTTTGCGGAAGGAGTGGGGCTTCAAGGGATTCGTAGTGAGTGACGCAGATTCCGTCGGTAATCTTGTTACACACGGATTCGCGGCAGACAAGACTGACGCAGCGCTGCGTGCGCTCACCGCGGGCGTCGATATGGAGATGTCGCTTCCTCGAAGTGCTGTCGGAAGCGCGTATGAGAGCAGTCTGGCGAAGCTTGTTAAAGACGGGCGCGTTACGACCGCGCAGATCGACAGCGCCGCGCGCCGTATCCTGGAAGCGAAGTTCAAGCTCGGCCTCTTTGATAATCCGTATGTTGACGAGTCGGCGGTTGCGTCACATCACAACAATCCGGAGCACCGGCAACTTGCGCGTGTCGCGGCGCAGCGCTCGGCGGTGCTCTTACGCAACGAGGGCAACCTGCTGCCGCTTACGAAGGGCGATTCGAAGGTTTCGTCTATCGCCGTCATTGGACCACTCGGCGATTCCAAGCGCGACATGCGTGGTCCATGGACCCTGGCAGACGACAGGCGGACTGCGGTCAGCGTGCTCGAAGGCATTCGCGAAAAGGTTGGACCAGGGGTGAAGGTTGATTACGCACCGGGAGTGGATATTCGTCGAGTGTATCCGTCAATCTTCGACCTGTTCGCCGGTCCGCGTCCTGCGGCGTGGTCCGAAGCGCAGCAGCGCGAAGAGTTCGAGAAAGCGGTTGCGCTGGCACGCTCGTCAGATTTAGTGCTGCTGGTTCTCGGTGAGCACGAAGAGATGAGCGGTGAGGCGGCGTCGCATTCCACGATCGAATTGCCTGGCCGTCAGCGCGAATTGTTTGAAGCGGTCTCGGAATCAGGCAAGCTCACAGTTCTCGTGCTGATCAATGGCCGGCCGCTGGACATCTCGTGGGCCATCAACCGTGTGCCCGCGATCCTCGAAGCGTGGCATCCCGGCGCTGAAGGTGGAAACGCGATCGCCGATCTGATCTACGGCGATGCCAGTCCGGGTGGCAAGCTACCGGTAACCTGGCCCCGCAGTTCGGGTCAGATCCCGATTTACTACGCTCGCAACCTGACGCAACAACCAGAGAGTGCCAAAGGCTTCACCTCTCGTTACTGGGACATGCCGACTTCGCCGCTCTTTCCGTTCGGCTACGGTCTGAGTTACACGACCTTCGCCTACTCGAACCTGCGAGTGAGCAAAGCGGAAGCGAAGCTGGGCGAGAGCGTCGAAGTGTCGGTTGAGGTCGAGAACACGGGCCGCAGGCCAGGCGAAGAGGTCGCGCAACTGTACATTCACCAGCGTTCCGGCAGCACCTCGCGCCCGGTGCGTGAGCTGAAAGGATTCGAACGCATTGCCCTCGCGCCAGGCGAAAAGAAAACCGTGCGCTTCACACTTGGTAAGCCGGAACTGACCTACTGGAGTTCAGCAGTAAAGGGCTGGATCCAGGAGCCCGCAACTTTTGACCTCTGGGCCGGCGGCGACTCAACCGCGCCATTGACGACCACGTTCCGGGTGGTTAGATAAGTCTTCAACTGTTCCGTGGCCGCCTCCGCACTGGAGTCCGATACTCAAGCAAGTCTTTGTGTCTCGTTTCCAGCATGTAGGTCAATGCCTGAAACGAGATCCCGAGACTCCGGGCGGCACGCCGCTCACTAAACGTCTTAGTGTGTTTACAAGATTCTTGTATGCGGCCCGAAGATTTTATTGTTAAGCGAAGCGTTGCGATAGCTGGTTGACGGCGAATATAACGTGCATGGTCCTACACGCACCTTGCAGCGGCCCAGAGTGGGACCAAGCGTCGCTTCTTGGGTGGGCAAGTGGGCGACGTCTCACGGGGATAGCGCCGTTACCTCGGCATGGATTGACGACGCTAACCCGGTGCGGAGGCGCTACGAGCCTCGGTGGAGGGGAGTAGCGCCTCTGTTTCTTGTGCAAAGGGAAGTAAGGCTTATAACAGCCTTCGCAGCTTTGCACAAAAAGTTTCCCGCAAAGGCGCAAAGACGCAAAGGCGCAAAGACGCAAAGACGCAAAGAAACCCTTGGTAACGCGGCAGCGCTTTGCGCCTTTGCGGGAAATTCTTGCGCCAAGCCATCCTTCGCTTATAAGCAACCACCAACAATCCTGATCGACTCACCTAACGACCAGGACATGCCCGGTCGTTGACGTCAAGCGTTTGCCATGCAGGAGTTGCCATTGAAAGTGATTTGACGTAAGCAGGCAGGTCGATAATTCTACCGGCGGCTTGTGGCTTGTTTTTAGTCTGTGCCGATAAGGCTGCGTAAGTAAGAGTTCTGAGGTCAGGTCCGGGCGGAACGTAATCGGACACGAATTGCCGGAAGTTGTACCCGTCCTCGCACTCGAATATCCACTTATTTACAGCCACGATGTAAGTCTTGTTGTCGTCAAACGGAGCCAGCCGTTGTCGTGACTGTATTTGAAGATCCTTTATTACGTTAGTGCCATCAACGGACTGCTCTCGTCGAAAACTGACCCCGGACACTTGCAGAAAACGTCCGTCACCACGTTTACTGCCGACCGAATGATCGAGGATGTATTGTCTTAAGTGCGCGCCTTTGAGTTTGACGAACACAATCGGCGTTGGATACGCCAAACTTCGTTCCAGATCCTCAAACGTGATCTGGCCGCAGATGATATCGTCGATGCGAATCCCTCCGCCGTTCAGCACTGCGACGTCGGCCGTGATGCCTTTATATGTTGTTAGCATCGTATCGGTCAGAAAATTGCCCCAATCACTCTCTCGATCGCGCACAGCTTCTTCCGTGCCATCGTAACAGCGCGCAGGCTGAGTCGAGATGACGGTATCCAGGTATGGACGTTCATTCCTGAGTTTCATCTCGTAGAAGTTTTCGATGTCCTTAGCAAAAGCAGGATCGGGCAGGACTGATTCATCGATCACGATACTTTCTTCGCTAACATTCAGGTTCTCGCCATTTCTCGTAACCGTAATCTTCCACACGGTGCGTGCATTCGAATCGCCTTTCGTGACGAGCGCGCCGCCCGGCGAGGCTCCTTCACGATCGAGCGAATGCTCATGTCCACCTGCAATCCAAAGAAAGCGAGGGTGTTGCTGTTTGAGTCTCGCTAACTGTCGATCGTCGCCCATGTTCAGATGGGTAAGTCCGACGATCAGCTCGGCGCCTTCGTTCTCCAGTTTTTGAATCTGTTCCCCGGCGATGACTTCGTACTCTCCGGATATCGGAGCGTACGATTTATCCTTGCCCCCATTTTTCTCTCCATCAAGGGTGAGACCAAAGATTCCGAGTTTTACCTCGCCAATCGTCTCGAGCTTGCGAGGGCTAAGGCGGTCACGAAGGGCCGGCAGCAACGACGTGTTACTCCATTCCAGGTTCGCTGCTATCCAGGGAAACCGTGATTTGGCTATGGCAGCGGTCAGGTGTTCTTTGTCCTTATCTTCATAGTCAAACTCGTGGTTACCGGGAACGACGTAAAGGGGGGCGACGTCATTAATGAAGTTCATCGCGTCAATCATCTGCATTCCGTGAAACACGTTGCTCTCGAGGGAAGGCGATAGAAAGTCGCCCGCATGGACAACGATCACCGGAACTTGCGGATTCTGTGCCTTCAGTTGGCGAAGCAGAGTCACGACGCGGGCCAGTCCGCCTCGCTTACCTGCCCGCACCGCGTCGAGGCGGTAGATGTCGTTGAGTTGCACAATAATTAGCTCGGTCGACGGACTGGAATCGTTTGCTAAAGAGGTCGACGAAATCCGATAAACAAATACGATTACGGCTAATGCCAGTATCAATATCAGAACCTGGCCTAGCCATACCAAACCCAACGTTCCGAGCTTATGGTCTAGCCAGGTAAACAAACGCTTGGGCAGTGCAACCGCTTCCTGCGGCGGCGCAGACGATTCTGTATCTGGAGTTGTGGTTGCTGGCTTATCTGGTTGTTTGGTGGAGACTTCGTCGGCCATCGTTTCTCCGGTTCAATGAGATTCTGGCGTTTTCAGGTGGAACTTAGGGTGGCGCAATGATGGGTGCGCCGTGAGCGCGCTCATTATCTACATCGGCCAGACAAAGGCAAGCACGGTCGAGATATTTAACCTCGCTGCACTGAGGCGGCCGCCGCAGAAAGACTTCCAAATATTTAACGCAGGGTTCGCCGAGGAACGCAGAGCAAAATAGACACTACTAAAGAAGTTTGCTATTGACCCCGCCGCCAGTTGTCGCTTATATAACTGCCGTTAAAGGCCGCAATCCTCTTGTGTGAGTTCCTTCCAAGCTCATTTGATCACTGCGGTCCATTTCATCGTTGAATCTACGTGTTCGGAACCGCTGATCTTTCTTTTCAACTCTTTCCCGGAACAGTCGCTGAAGAAATACTCACACGGGTGACAGCGAGCAGAGGGCTTCACAACATATGTCATATCTCGTAATTCCTAACGAGGCTTATGGAAATTTCGCGACTATTTGGATCGCCGCGATCAACGACCATCTCGATCCCGCCTCGACTACATTGGACTACGGCTCAAAGCAGAAAGCTTTGAACAACGGATGGAACGACTTCGCTACCGCCGACGGCAGATACCGCATTCGCTATCTACGCGTGGACCTGGATGATCTCGAACCGCAAAAACGATACGCGTTGACGTTGCGTGTCGGCGGCGAGTGGAAAGCCGAAGGCAGCGTCACCACCATTCCGTACCGTCTGCCCGGACCAGGCGAACGTCCTTTCATCGTGATGCTGGGTTCCTGCTACTACGGCCACGCAGATCCGAATGGCGCTGTCGGCCAAACCTACATGCGCCTCCCACCGGAAGCACGGCCCGACATTAAATTTCTCTGTGGCGACCAGGTCTATCTCGACAACCCGCCACAGGATTTTCTAAACCCGCTCAACGGCAGAAACTGGCTGGAGACACGATCCTTCAAGACTTACGCCGACACGTGGTCCCAGCACACACAGGCCGGTGGCTTTGGTCAGCTACTAAAACACGGGGCTAACTTTTTCAGCTCCGACGATCATGAATACTGGAACAACGCGCCTGACGTCGGACTGAACGTGCCGGTCTTTACGCTCAGAAAATCGCGGCGCGACGACTGGTGGGCCATCGCGCGCAATCTTTACCGGATTTTTCAGACCATTCCCGGCGCGCCCGTTCGCTTCAAGATCGAGCCGCTTTCGTTCTGCATCACCGAAACGCGCTTCAACCGTGGTTCCGGCGGCGGAGGGAAAGGCGACTTCATGTCACCTGCCGACCTCGAAGAGATTGGTAAATGGACCGCCGATTTGGATGGACCAGGCATTCTCGTCCTGGGCCAACCTTTCTTCGCCGATACGGGAAGTGCCAAAGACTACGGATTGCCGGACTTCAAATCTCAGTACGAAAAGTTGAAGCGATACCTGCGCCAGTCCAAACACTCGATCATGATTCTTACCGGCGACGTTCACTTCGGCCGGATTGCCGTTACGCCGCTGCGTCCTGAACTGGGTACCAAACTCTACGAGGTAATTTCCTCCCCCATGCAACTTGTTCCGGGCGCGAAAGGGAGGTACTCGCCTGCGCCCGCAGTTTTCGGTCAAGTTTCATCCGAATTGGACTTCTCGCAGGGCCGAAACCATTTTTTGACGCTCGAATTCAGTGCCCCCAGTCCCCGGCGCGCCACGATGGTCCCGCGATTTTGGCCGATCATCGAAAACGGAATGCCGGTTCAATCCCATAACATATTGAGCACGCCAATCGAACTCATTTAAGGAGCAAACATCGTGATCTCTATTCGCCAATCGGCTGCTGACAAATCAAACCCGTCACTGAAAGAACTCAAGCCCAAACCGAGGGAAACCAACAGTGCGTGGCTCAAACGCGCGGGCGCCACTGACGGATTGCTGTTGCTCGGCGGCGCTTCCATCGCGGACTTCCGCATTCGCGTGGCCCAATCGCACGCGCGCGCCGACCTGACGCCGAGTTGCTGGTCGCTGGTGGGAATCCTGCTGGACGAAAGTACATTTCTCTCAGTGCCTCTCGAACTCTCCGGCTCGGCGAACGAGATCGCCCTGGGAAATGGCGTGCAGACGTGCAACCTCGCGGACTACGACGATCCCGATCGCTTTCCGAATGTCGCCGTAATCCGGTTCACGCCGGATAGCCAGAAGATCATCGATTTTTCACGATTGATAGGCGGGAATCCGGAAACAAAGAAACCTGCCCAACGCAGTATCATCGATCTTCCCACCACGATGTTGCCGTGGCTTGCGTACATCTGGATCGCCGGCAAAGCAGACAATCCGCTGGTTGATGGCCTCGGGCTGCCGAGCGCTGCGTTCGTCGAGACTGTTTACGGCATGGCCGGAATCGAATTGACTCCCGGACTCGCTTCAGCCACGAGCTGTCCGGAAGCAATCTGGCAAGCCGCGAAGTATTGGCACGATTTTTACGAAGAAGCGGCCGAAACAACCAGCGAACAGAACGCTGCTCAGCAAATACCGAAGGGCAGCTTTGCCATTCGTCAAAGAGCCGCCGCTGTCACCTGGCCCAAAGAGGATTGATGGCTAGTCATGACTGCGAAGAGGCATCGGACATACTTTGGCGGCTTTTTTCATATCTATAGGAGCCGTACTGCTGACGCTTTCGTCTCGAAGTGTGCTCCTGCGACTGCTTCACCGCAATGAGTTGATTCGAAAACCATGTCATCAAGTGGCGCGCATTTTGACGCGGTAATAATCGGTTCAGGATTCGGTGGCTCTGTAATGGCTTTCCGGCTCGCGGAGGCGGGGCTGCGCGTTTGCCTGCTGGAGCGCGGCAAGGCGTACCCGCCGAATTCATTTCCGCGCGCGCCTTACGACCTGGGCAACAACTTCTGGGATCCCAGCGAAGGCCGCTACGGAATGTTTGATGTCTGGTCGTTCAAGAGATCGGGCGCGCTCGTTTCGAGTGGACTGGGCGGCGGCTCGTTGATCTACGCCAACATTCATCTGCGCAAAGACGAGAAGTGGTTCAAGGACGAGCGGGATGACGGTGGTTACGATCCCTGGCCCGTAAGTTATCAGGAACTCGAACCTCACTACGTGCAGGTCGAGAAGATGATGAACGTCCAGAAGTATCCGCTCAAACATGAACCGTACAAGTACACGCCGAAGACCTTGGCCATGCAGGAGGCCAACCGGAACCTCCGGCTCGGCGATCAGTCTACGCATGAGTGGATACCACTCAATCTGGCCGTCAGCTTTCGGACAAAAGCTGTCGACCGTCCTGACGACGACCTGCCGGATAATCCACCGATCGTAGGCGCTGAAATTGAAGAGAAGTATCCGAACTATCACACGATGGTTGCGGGGCGAGAAATGCCGCGGACCACGTGCCGGCTATGTGGCGAGTGTGACATTGGGTGTAATTTCGGCAGCAAGAACACGCTCGACTACACTTACATCACCGCAGCCATTCACCAGCACCCGCATCCCGCGCAGATCGAAACGCTATGCGAAGTGAAGACCGTGGCGCCGCTCGGCGACAAGGGATACCGGATCGAGTATGTCCGGCACGATCCAAAAGCGATCGATCCTATAACCGGAAAGTGTCCGCCACCACCGCGGTTCGCCATCACTGCGAAACGCTTGATTATTGCCGCCGGAACTTTCGGCTCGCCGTATCTCCTCTTAAGAAACCGTTCGTCTTTTCCACGGATTAACCCGAAACTCCTTGGCTCACGCTTCTCCGTCAACGGTGACCTGCTCTCGTTCATCGCCAAGAGCATGGAGCAGAGAAACGGAAAGATGGCGCCGCGGCGTTTGGATCCGAGTTTTGGTCCAGTGATCACGAGCGCCATTCGTCTTGGCGACACGCTCGACGGCAATGGACCACAAGGCCGCGGCTTTTACACCGAAGACGGAGGCAATCCGTATTTGTTGAGCTGGGTCTCCGAATTATCCGGCATAGCCGGCACTCTCGCGCGTGGTCTGAAGTTTCTCAAGATGGCTGCAAAGTACCGGCTTGGTTTCAACAACGATGCGAACCTGAGCGCGGAGATTGCCGGCCTGTTGGGACCGGCAAACACGTCGATGAGTTCGTTTCCCGTTCTCACGATGGGCCGCGATTTTGCAAACGGCCGGTTGTTTTTGAAAGGTGATTTGTTGGATTGCGATTGGTCGCAGAAAAAGTCGCAGGAATATTTTGATCGAGTGAGACGCGTGGGCAGGGCCATCGCGCGTTCTTTGAACGCCGAGTATCTCGATAACCCTTCCTACCAGTATTTGCACCAGGTTCTCACTGCTCATCCGTTGGGTGGTTGTCCAATGGGCTTCACTGCGGATGATGGCGTGGTCAATTCGTATGGAGAAGTTTTTGGCTATCCGGGTCTTTACGTGGTCGATGGTTCGGTGATGCCTGGACCAGTTGGTCCAAATCCCTCGTTGACGATTGCCGCAGTCTCCAACCGCGCAGCCGATCAGATCATTGCTCAACACAGTAAGGAGTAACAAAATGGGTTCCAACGGTGACAAGAAGCGGTCTCTCATCCTCGCGGGCGGGGGCATCAAGGTTTCATTTCAGGCGGGTGTGTTGCAGGTTTGGCTGGACGAAGCCGGTCTCACGTTTGACCACGTCGACGCAGCCAGCGGCGGCGTTTTCAACCTCGCGATGATGTGCCAGGGCATGAGCGGGCAGGAGATCGCCGACAATTGGCGCAACCTCAATCCCAAGGCAGGCATTAGTTTCAATCCGGCGAACTTTCTCAATCTGCTCTATGCCGAGTCGTTGTTCACTCTGGACGCTTATCGCAAGCACGTCTTTCCTGACTGGGGTCTCGATTGGGACAAGATTCGCGCGTCCAAACTCAACAGCACTTTCAATGTGTTCAACTTCAGCGACAAAACCCTTGAAGTCATCGAACCGAAAGACATGAGCGAAGATCTGCTCTGTGCTTCAGTGTCGTTGCCGATGTGGTTTCCGCCGGTTCGTATCAACGGCAAGACGTTCATCGACGCCGTTTACATGACTGACGCGAACATCGAAGAAGCAATCCGGCGCGGCGCGGATGAGCTTTGGATAATCTGGACCGTCAGCGAGAAAGACGAATGGAATCCGGGGTTTGTCGCCAACTACTTTCAGATCATCGAAACCACTGCCGACGGACATTACAAAGCGATTCTCAAACGTGTTTTCGAGAACAACGCCGCCATCGCCGCCGGCCAGACCGGAGAGTTTGGACGTCATATCGAGGTGAAAGAGCTGAAAGCCGACGTGGCGCTTCATTACCTGATCGACTTCAGCCAGGATCGTCTCGCGGAAACTGTCAATCTCGGAGTGCTGCGCGCGCGTGAGTGGTGTAAAGCCAACGGCATTCCGCTCAAACCCGCTGCGGGAGAGTTCCCAACCGACGTCCACACGGTGAGAACGAAAGTAAGTTTCACCGAAGAGATGAAGGGCCATTTCACTTTCGGCGAACTCGATTACGATCGTGGCGCGAGGCAGGGAAAGAAGGACGACAACGCGATCATGTTTCGCCTCACGATCACCGTCGATGGCGTCAATCGTTTTGTCACCGATCCCGAACACGACACAGACGACGTGCAGGGCTACATCCGCTGTGATGCGCTAGGCGGAGAACGGCCGGTCGAGAGCGCGAAATTCAATCTCTTCGTGGACGACCACGATCCTTCGATCAAGCGGATGTTCTATCGCCTCTTCTTCAGCGACGACAAGGGAAATCCGTTGACGCTCAGCGGTTTCAAATACATCAAGGACGATCCGGGATTCGACCTCTGGCACGACACGACCACGCTCTTTACGCGCGTCTGGAACGGCCACGTGAGTGAAGCAGCAGAAGCTGCCGTGGCAAACGATCCGGCAAAGCTCGCTGAGATGGTCAAAGGCTCGGGCATCATCATCATTCACTTCTTCGACTTCATGAAGCAACTGACCACCTTCCGCGCGGAAGGACCAACACTTTCCGATCGTGCCTCTGCAATGGCGCGTTTCGGCAGGTTGTTCATGGGCAAGCTTTGGGACGTCTATGCGCGTCACGTACTCACGTCTGGTCCATTTTAATTCGGGCGCTTTCAAGTCCAACTCGGCTAGCGTTCGACGCAGGAGATTGAAATGGCAAGCGACATCATTTTTGAGCCCCTCGTATTTCGCAATCTCACTGTGAAGAACCGGATATTCCGCTCGAATATCTCCGGACGTTTTGATTACTACAACGGCGTCGGCACTCAGGCCCGAATAAACTGGGAAGAAAAGTTTGCCCGCGGTGGCGTGGGCGCGATCATTTCATCCCACGTTCCGATTTCCATTCGCGGGCGCATTCTTCCCAACTACGCGGTCATCGATCATGACGACAAGATTGATTTCTGGCGCAAGCTCGGCAAAAAAATCCACGAGTACGACTGCAAATACATCCTGCAACTCAGCCACGGCGGCCGTCAGCGTGACATCGGCGGCATCGAGAATGCTTTCAACAGATCGTTGAGTTCGACGTGCTCTACCGATTCATTTCATGGCTTGCTTTGCGATGCGATGTCTCGTGATGAAATAAAGATGGTGGTCCAGCAATTCGCCGACGGCGCGCGCCGGGCTCGCGAGGCCGGACTCGACGGCGTCGAGCTGCATGCTTGCAACGGTTATCTCATCAACCAGTTCTTGAGTTCCGGTATTAACGATCGAAAGGATGAATACGGCGGCTCACTGGAAAACCGCGCGCGGTTTCTGCTCGACATCATCCGCGCTGTGCGGGCTACTGTGGGCAACGACTTTCACTTCCAGGTCAAGATCAGCGCCGAAGATCACAACAACGCGATCATTCCCTGGGAGAAGAGAGGGAACAGAATCAAAGACTCGATCCAGGTTTGCAAATGGATCGAGAAGGCGGGTGTCGACGCCATTCACGTTTCGTACGGCAGCACTTTTCCGCATCCCTGGAATCCGCCGGGCGCTTTTCCGATCGAACATGCGGCGCGTTCGTATGGCGGCATGGTTTCGAGCGGAATCTATGCTTTTCGTAATTTCGTCCTGTTTCGCTATCGCGTGCTGCGACCGGTCTTCAAGTTTCTGTGGAATCGCACTCAACCTGATGACGTCGAAGGCATCAACGTCGACGAATCGCGCGAGATCAAGAAAAACGTCAGCGTTCCGGTGCTTGTCACCGGCGGATTTCAAACGGCTTCCTTTATTCGCAAATCGATCGCGGAAGGTTACTGCGATGCAGTCGCGATCGCGCGTCCCCTCGTCGCCAACAACGATCTGGTAAAGATCTACGAAGCGGGGAAAGACCTTCCTGACAAACCGTGCACGTATTGCAACAAGTGCCTGGTCCATGCGCTCGCCGATCCACTCGGATGTTACGAGTTATCACGTTACGACGGCGACTACGATCGCATGATCAAAGAAATCATGAGCGTGTTCACGCCGGCATAAATCACATAAGAAGGCGAACCACAGGAGTCCCTCATGAAGACTCACGAGCCACCTACTTCCGTCGAAATCCAGGAGCGCCGGCGAATTCAGATCGCGCTTCTCGTCATTGCCGTGAGCATCGTGGCAGTGGCTGCTTACTTCTA
>DATELZ010000210.1:0-108683 GCA_035276045.1 Pyrinomonadaceae bacterium
CCTGCCAACGCCCGGTAGCGCCTGCGGGAGTCACTTGGAAGTTGAGATTTTGAGAATTCACTTCTGATGTGAGCCACGCTTACGGAAGTCACATGGAAAGTAGAAACTTTAGAATCACCTTCTCATGTGAGCCACGGCGGCGGGAGTCACATGGAAGGTTCTTAAAAACCACTTTTCACATGTGAGTCACGCTAGCGCCTGACGCCATTTTGGAAGGCGAATCAGTCACTTCCAGACTTAGCTATAGACAAACATAGTTTAACTTCGTTAATATTCGTTGGGCTCGCCAGGATAGTTGCGGCTGATGGCGAATGCACCGGGCCCTTCTCACATCGCAAATCTTTCCGAATTTGGCCTGCCTCAGCGAATTTAGGGAGACAAAAATGTTCAGAATGCAGAATCGATTGAGTTACATCACGCTCGCCCTGCTGCTCTTTGCAGCCTCGGCCAGCGCCCAGACCAACCTTACGGCTAAGGCCGGGAATACCCCTGCCGTAAATGCTCCCGTCGAAAGTGACCGATCCCGCGATGGCTTGATTGGCCCTGTCCGCCGAGTGCGTACCGAAGTCGCCAAACTGACGGCGGCAGACGGCCGCCCAAGCGAGGGCAAACACGTCCTCGTCGAAGTCGCTGCTTACGACGTCAAGGGCAACAAGGTTGAGAATCAGTATTTTCCGATTGCCGGGGCCACGCTGACCGGTAAGGAAGTCTACAAGTACGACGAAAAGGGCAACATCAGCGAGATGACTTTGCTGAATGCCGACGGCTCGCTCCTGAGCAAGGAAACGTACAAGTACGAGTTTGACTTCCTCGGCAATTGGAACAAGATGACGACGTCAGTCGCTGTCGTCGACGCACGCGGCGTCAACTTCGAGCCCACCGAAGTCACGTATCGCTCGATCATGTATTACCTCGACGAGAATATGCTGAAGACAGTTTCCGGAGGAACCAATGCGGCGGCTGCTCCTCAGCCCGCTGCTCCAGTTACTGCCAACCCGGTTACCAACCCAGCCACCAAGCCGGCCGATCCGAAAGCAAACAACTCCGCCGCCAACAAGGCGCGCACTACTACGTCGCCAGATCTCCCGTCAGCATCGACTTCCACAACCAAGCTTGCAGCCAATGCTGGCGATGTTAGGACGCCCGGAACACCGGGAACCGGCATGACGAGCCAGGAAATTCGCGTCAGTCTCGAAGAGCCACCGCCGGCGCCACGCCCGATCCTGAAACCGATCTCGGGTGGCGTGCTCAACGGCACCGCGATCTCGTTGCCGCCACCGATTTACCCCGAACCTGCGAGACGCATGAGGACAGGCGGTTTGGTCACGGTCGAAGTGATCCTCGACGAGACCGGCAAAGTAGTCACGGCCAAGGCTACGAATGGTCCAACAATTCTGCGAGACGCCGCGGTCCAGGCAGCGATGAAAGCCAGGTTCTCTCCCACGAAGCTGTCAGGTCAACCGGTCAAAGTTTCCGGCATCATCAACTACAAGTTTGAGCTGGTTCCGTAACCTTCCTTCATGGCGCGTCGTGAAGGTTCGGCGCGCCATCTCCCCCGCTTTTCCAACCTGAAATGTCTTCTCTTAGAAGGGACGAGTTCTCATGGCACTAACCGGACACCTCAGTGACCTTTCACTTTCCGAACTGATCGAGTTTTTCTGCAATCAACGCAAGAGCGGATGTCTTAAAGTTCTATACCAGGAAGGCCCGGGGTTCTTCTATTTGCAAGCGGGCTCGGTTGTCGACGCGCGCATCGGCGTGCTGCATGGCATCGACGCGGTTTATTACGCACTGACGCTGCCGAACGCGAAGTTTGAGTTCAGCGTCGACGCGGAAGCGGGCAATCGCACTATCAATCAGCCGTGGACGCAGGTTGTGCTGGAAGGCTTGCGCCGGTTGGATGAAAACATTTCGCCGGGCGTGGCGTTTCCGCCGGATTACGTTCCGGAAGCTGATGACGTCGAAGCGGCGGAGTCGACGGCAAGTGCAGACCCGGCAGCGGAGGTTGAGCGATCGTTTGCGCCTGCGTTTCTGGCGTTCGGAAAAGAAGGTGGACGAAGCCGAAAGCCGTTCTTTATCGGCGCGGCGGCTGTTGCAGTGGTTGCGAGTGTGGCAGTGATTGGTGTCCCGGCAGGTTGGTACAAGAGCAGTGCGCCGACTACAGTGTCAGCAGAAACGGTGAGCGCAGCGCCCACGCCGCAAAGTACGCAAGTTGAAACTCCGGCGCAGCCGCAACCGACGGAAGCGAGTGCCGAACCGGCTGCTGAGGATCCGGCGTCTCTGGCTGCGAAACGTCAACGTGAAAAGGAAAAACGTGCTCGTGAGGCTGCTGCGAAAAACAGTGAAACGGCCTCTACGGCTTCCGCACCTGCGCCTGCTCCCGCTGATACGAAGTCAAACGCAAAGCGAGTTGTCGTGACGGTTACGTATGACGAGTCGGGACGTGTGACGCAGGCCTCCGGTGGCGATGCGAACGCCTTGCGCATTGCGCGGCAGAAACGCTTCCCTCCGGGCAAAGGTGGTTCGGCGACGATTACGATTCCGATCAATTAACCACAAGAAGCACAAGTAAAACCAGACTTACCCTGGTATCTGACTTGTGCCTTTTGTGTTCCTGTTTGTGCCTTTTGTGGCTAAACCTTGTGGCCCACCATACCAAGAATCACGAGTAATCCGCGTTTCAACCCAAGGTCGCGTCCTCGTGGATCGTACCACTCGGCGAGAGTGTGAGTAGCGCCGGACGTGCCACCGGCGCCGAGAGTTATCGCCGGGATGCCGAGCGAGATGGGCAGGTTTGAATCAGTTGACGATTGATCGAGCTGTGGCTCGACGCCAAACGTTTTTGTAGCTTCGACAGCAAGTTCAACTAACGGCGAATCAGCCGGCGTCTCGCCCGTTGGCCGCTCGCCAATCAGGTCGACTTTGAGTTCCAGCAACGGATCTCCGGGTCGCCTGTTTGCGTTTTCTTCATCTGTGGCTTGTCTGACGGCACGCCTAAAATACGAATCAAGCCGTCGCAACTCCGCTTCCGCGCCGGAGCGAAGATCGACGTCCATCGTTGCTCGATCGGGAATCGCATTAACGGTCGTGCCGCCTTCAACACGACCGACATTGAACGTGGTCCGCGGCTCTCGCGGCAACGGATAGCCTGCCAGTTTTGAAACGGCGCGGCCGAGCGCGTGAACCGGATTCGGTAGACCAAAATCGCCCCACGAATGTCCGCCCGGACCGAGGATCTCGACGCGATAACGTCGCGATCCGAGCGCGCGATGCGTGATGCGATCCATTCCTGGTCCATCGAAGCTCAGGAACGCATCGACCTTCGACGCCCAACGGCCTCGCGTCAGCAAATAACGAACGCCGCGCAGGTTTCCTTCGCCTTCCTCGCCAACCGTGCCTACAAAAAGAATCGAACCTTCGGGCCGGATCTTCTCGGTTTGCATCGCCTGCGCGATTGCAACGAGGGCTGCGAGACCACAGCCATCGTCGGCGATTCCCGGCGCCAGCAGTCGTTCACCGGATTTGACGATCGTGAAATCAGTATCGGGTGAAAACACCGTATCGAGATGCGCGCTGACGACGAGCATCGGCGAGAGTGAAGCGCCGATGACCATGCCGAGACAATTCCCTTCCTCGTCGATCTCGACCTCAGTCAACCCGAGGGCCATAAACTTTTCGCGCAGATACTCAGCGCGTTCGCGTTCGCCAAACGGGCTTGCCGGAATGGAGCAGATGCGAATGTGTTCTTCCGTTATGGCGCCGGCGTTCCTCTCAAAGAAACCGAGCGCGCGGCCAACCTGAGAAGTCGACAACAAAGATCGAGCACTGAGAGAACTCATAGCCATTGGTCATTTATCATTTGCCGCCTATCATTTGCCATTTGCCTGCTTCAATGAAAAATGGCAAATGAAAATTGATAATTGGAAAATGGCTCGTACTTACACCAACTTTCGGATCTCACCTTCCTCGAGCACGCCGTGAGCGGCCTTTGCGTGTTCGTAAATGCGATTGACGCGACTCTCGTCGGCTTCGATCCCACGTTTCTGGAGCCAATAGACAACATTCGACTTCCCGCTCATCGGTCCGATCTCGATCACTTGTTCGAGACCAAACTCGCCCGCGGGCACGCCGGAGTAAACGATGTCAGCCAAACGCCGATCGCCCTTCTTGTAACTCTTGATCACCGCCGCCGCGTGAACACCGGTCGCCGTGCGAAACGCATCGCGTCCAAACACGGGATAGTTACACGGCACGGTCCAACCACACGTGCGCGCAGCGGTTTCACAGTACTCACCAAGACGCGAGAGATCGTTGTCGATCCAACCAAGCAACTTGAGATTGACGAGCAACTGATCGAGCGGCGTATTGCCGACACGTTCACCTATCCCCAGCGCCGATCCGTGAACCTGATCTGCGCCACCCTGAATCGCCGCCAGCGAATTGATCACCCCAAGACCGCGATCCTGGTGTCCATGCCAGTCGAGGCGAATGCCTCCACCCTGCTCTTCGATAATGTTCTTGACGAACCTCACCACAGCCCGCGCGCCATCGGGCGTCGAATGCCCCACCGTATCGCAAACACAAACCGCTTTCGCGCCACAGCGAATCGCCGTCGTGTAAAGCTCGCGAATGACTTCCGGTTTCGCGCGGGTCGTGTCTTCGGTGACGTACATCACGGGCAGACCTTGAGCAACCGCAAACGAAACCGCGTCTTCAGTCATTTTCAATAGCTGATCGAGCGTCCAGTCTTCTGCATAGAAGCGCACCGAAGACGAACCGATAAACGTGCAAGCTTCGATCGGTATTCCGGCGCGCTGCGAAATCTCGGCGATCGGACTGATGTCGTTGCGATGTGTGCGCGCGGCACAGTTTGGCCGGATCTTGAGCTTCTGTTGCGCGATCTCCTGCGCCAGACGCTCGACTCCGGCAGCGTGCGTTCCACCTGCTCCCGGCAGACCGATGTTGGCAGTATCGATGCTGAGTGCTTCCATCAAATGGAGCAGCTCGAGTTTCTGTTCAACGGACGGCGCGGACACTGATGGCGACTGCAATCCGTCGCGCAAAGTCTCGTCGTCAATGCTGATGTGACGGTTGGGCGCGGGGAACGATGGCTCGATGGCGTTCCAATCGTAAACTAGTTCGTCGATTGTCATTTTAACGTACCTCTAAACTGGGAAATCGATTACAACAACCGCGAAAACTAAAGTCAAGCAGCACGCTTTTGAGTCGCGCGGTAATTGAGTATCATCCCTGTCCCGTGAGCTGCCACCACGAACACGAATCATGAAAACAATCGCCCTCGGGTCAGATCGCGCGGCAAAGATCATGGCCGTGCGCGCCAGCATCGCGCGCGTCGCCGCTATCGACCCGGCGTGGAACAACGCAAACGTCGTGGCTCGACGCGTCGAGACTACCGCTCCGGCGATGCCGTTGACTGACTGGCAGTTGATGCAAGGCGCACAGGAACGCGCGTTCGCCGTTCGCGATTCACTCCAGAGCCGGCGCCTGGAGGCTGATATTTACGTCGGGCTCGAAGGTGGTTTTCACTCGGTGTCGATCGAGGGTGAGTGGCACACGTTCCTGCGCGGTTGGGCTTATGCTACCGACGGCGAACGAGGCGCATTCGGCGCGGCGCCGTCGATCACGGTCCCGCCACACATCGTCAAGAACGTAGTCGAAGGCCGTCGCGAACTCGGCGTAGTAATCGACGAAGTCACGGGCGGAAGAGATATCAGAAGTAAACAGGGCGCGTGGGGTGTGCTGTCGCGCGACCTCGTCACGCGATCGATGAGTTTTGAACTGGCGCTGATCGCCGCATTCGCACCGTTCTACAATCCCAAACTCTACACTCAATGAACTGCTCAGATGGATGAACTAGTCGCCCAAGTAAATCATGAGGAACCGCCGCCACACTCGCGCGCGAATGCGGGTTGGGTTGAAGTGATCGCCGGATCGATGTTTTCCGGAAAGTCGGAGGAACTGATCCGCCGCTTGCGCCGCGCGAAGATCGCGCGCCTGAAAGTGCAGGTGTTCAAACCTGAAATCGATTCGCGCTTCGCCGACAACCAGATCGTTTCGCATTCGGAGATGCGGCACGACTCTGCTAACAGTCGCTCCGCCGCGGAGATACTGGAGAAGGTTGATGAAGATACGGAAGTGGTCGGTATCGACGAGGGTCAGTTTTTCGACAACGAACTGGTGTTCGTAGCGAACGAGCTTGCGCGCCGCGGCGTGCGCGTGATCATTGCCGGGTTGGACCAGGATTACACCGGCAAACCGTGGGAGCCGATGCCGCAACTGCTCGCGATCGCGGAATACATCACGAAGACACACGCGATCTGCATGAAGTGCGGCCAGCCCGCAAATTACTCTCAACGCACGTTCCAATCCGAAGAACGCGTGGCGGTCGGCGCTTCTGACAAATATGAAGCGCGCTGTCGCATGTGCTTTGTCCCACACGCAGACGCTCCAACCGTGCATTCGTAAGAAACACATTCTGAGTCGTCAGCGCCGCAGGCGCGAAGGGTCGTAAGCACCGCAGGTGCGAAAGAAGGTAGCCAAGCGCGAAGCGCGAAGCGCGTTGCCCCTGGGTTATTGAAAGATCTGTTGAGCACTGAAAGTGCGGCAGAATAGGGTACGCATGTCATAAGCTTCAGCGACATTATTCTGCCGCACTTTCAGTGCTCAACAGCGTTTCTTTTGCGATCCAGGGGCGGCGCTCGCTTCGCTCGCACCCGCCCCTGGCTACCCTCTGCCGCGCCGTTGGCGCTTCAGCCGTTGTGTTAGCGCTTCGGCCGTTGGTTGGCGCTTCGGCCGTTGTGTTAGCACTTCGGCCGTTGGTTGGCGCTTCGGCCGTTGTTCTCGCAGGTTACCGTTGTCTCACCATTCTTAAAACGTCGAGAGTCCGCCGACGATGACGAATGGCGCCCAGTAATATGGATGGCGGTAACGTTGATCACCGCGCAGCATGTCGAGCTTCGCGAGCCTGAGCGCCTGCGTTACCGGGCGCTTTTCGCGGGTGCGGTATTTGTGAAGATCGATCATCAACTGCGCCGACGCATCGGAGTCGACAGCCCAGAGAGTCGCAACGACAACCGGCACGCCTGCAACCAGAAACGGCCGCGCAGCGCCCACCGCTCCTTCCGCGTCGTACTGCTGTTCGATACCGGTTTGGCAAGCTGACAACAACGCGAGCCTCGTCCGCGGCAACTTCAAACCATAGATCTCCGCTGCTTGCCAGAACCCGTCCGCGTTATGGTCCAACGTCATCGTCGTCGACGGCGTGAGCGGAAAACCGGAGAGCATTTCCGACTTGCCGCTGAGTATGTAATGCATCGCAAGATGCACCACATCCGACTTCGCGATCTCGGATTTTATGTTGCTCTTGGTCGCGTCTGGTCCAATGAGACGGCGATAATGACCTGCATACAATTCAGAAACAGCTTCGACCTCTCGCACCGCCGACCTCAGATCGTTGAGTGAACTAAATGCGGCTCGATCGAAACGCGGATTGCCAACGCCGAGAAAAGTCTCAACGCCGTTACTCGCTGTCTTACGTGCCGCGGTATTCGTGAGACCAACAAAAACCGTCGAACTCGGCGCTGTGCCAATGCCCTGCTCGTAATCCTGGATCAAGTAGTTGTTTGTCTGCGGCGAGACCAGGGCATCGAACGGCAAGTAGTGAAGTATCTTGTCGGGAACGATGCAGAGAAATTTATTCTTATCGAGCAGGCGTTCGATGGGAGCGATGAGCAACTGAAACAATTCGCGCGCGGCGCTGGACTGATCGGAGTTTGAATCTCGCGGCGGCTGGGTCACGCTCGCCAGGTAGCTGCGCACTTTCTCGCTGAGCGTCGAGTCGTCAATATTAACCACCTCACGCTGGATCTTCGCTTTCGTTATGACCCAGATGAAGAGCTGGTGTTCGACGACGGCGTACTGAAGGATTTGAGCCGCAGCGGGCATCCGCGCCTGAATCTCGCCGAGACTCAACGCCTTGCTGCCGGGAGTGACGGAGAGATCCGGTCCATACGACATTTCCTGCACCGACGTGCTGCCGCTAACCGCGTCCAACAAAGTTCGCGCGCGACTCGCTTCGGAATACTCAAATGCTTTTAACGGGTTGTTCCTGCGTCCGAACTCGTAATCGATGGCGAGATCGTAAACGCTCTGCTCCATCGCGAAGAAACTGTTTCGCTCGCTCTCTCGCGTAATGGTCGAACGATATTCCTCGAAAAGCTTGAGCACTGTCGGGAGTTCGTTGCCCGTGGCTTGATCGTCCCCGCCGGCGTAGTAGCAGAACAGTTTTCCTTTGTGAGCGGCGTAGCTGAAGTATTCGAAATCCAGCTCGCGATAAAGCTTGATAGAACGGTCGTAGGCGTCAATCGCTTTGTCGCAATGACCAGACTCACGTTGTATGTCGCCGAGCAACCACGAAACGAGCGCCATCTGCTCGCGGCCTTCCGGGCTGGCCGAAATACTGGAGCCGACTTCGTATCCTTTGACAGCTTCATTCAGCGCTTCCGGATACTGCTTCAACGCGGCGTAAGCCGATCCGACGTAGCCATACGAGCGCGCGAGGAGCGATGGACGGCCCATTTCGCGCGCGAGTTCGAACGCTTGCTTGTGATAGAGCAGCGCTGCTTCGTGAATCTGCATTGACGACATGCATAACCCGATTTGCGCGAACATGGTCCAACGTTGCATCGGTTCGACGTATGTCTGTGCCGTCAGCGCGAGAGCGCGCCCGAGATAATCGAGCGCGGCGCTGGTGAGATTCAGATCGTTACTAAATCCCGCAAGTTGAGTAAGCGTCTTCAGAATGCTGTTCTGATCGTCGTACTCCTCCGACTTCGCGAGGGCTCGCGCGCTGTAGTCTCTCGCTTTCGAGTATTCGCTGTTGTCGCCACTAGCATGGGCCAGGCCATAAAGACATTGAATTACCAACCAGCGGTAATCATTCGTTTCGCAAATCGACAACAGTTCCTGAAAGGCTTGCTGCGCTTTCGCGGGCGCGGGAAGCAGCACGTAACAATGCGCCAGCCGGTAAAGAATAAAAGTGCGGGCGACGGGATCTCCGGCTTTTTCGTAATCCTCTTTTGCTGCGGTGTATTCGCGAACGGCGTCGGTGATCTTTGATTGTGTGAAAAGCGTGTAGGCGGTGTTCGCGTGTTGGCGGGCACTTGCAAGTCGGGTGCGAACGTCGGGCCCGGCTCGGCTGTAGTTGCTCACGAGAGCAGACGTGTAACGATCGCCGGTGCGCTTGTTTTCAATTTCGGCGAGATACGAGAGGTAAGCGAGCGCATCGGTTGACGCAGTTTGATTCGAGGAGAGACCGAGGAACGAATCAAGGAGGTGATTCGCGAGCTGGTTGCCGGCGGAGGTGTAGTGTTCGGAGATCAGCTTCCATGCTGCGTCTTCGTTTCCCGTCTGGCGTGCCTGGCGAAACTTGTCGAGTGCTTCATCGACAGTGCGCGACGTTCGCTTGCTGCTCTCTTCGAGTGTCTGGAGATTGCGTTTTGCTTCTTCAGCCCAGGGCGAGGTCGCGTCGTGTTGCAAATATTGCTTCCATGCTGCTTCGGCGTCGCTCGAGAGCATCATGTATTGATAGGCGAGAGCGCGATTGAAGTAGCCTTCGAGGGAACCTCGTTTGAGTTCGAGTCCCTTGTTCAAGTGCTGGATGCTGCGTGAGAAATCCTGGATTCCCGTGCCGCCCTGATCGAGTTTTCCTTTTTCGATCAGCGCCGCGCCGAGATCGAGGTGACTCTTGCCATCTTTCGGATCGAGCGCTAGCGCCTGGTTGAACTGATCGATTGCTTTGTCAAACTGTTTGTCTGCGAGGTAATACTGGCCGAGGGCATTGTGCGTGCCCGGGCTTGGGTTATCCGCAACGGCTTTCAGCAACAAACTTCCCGCGAGATCTCGTTGCACGTAATCAACCCTGGCGTTTCCACCCCTGCGTTGGTTCGAGAGAGGAGCGTACTGGAGACTCGAAAGACGCGCCTCTACCGGTCGCTCTTCACGAAACGCCGCGTTGAAAGCGACGAGACCGCGATCCAAATCGGTTCGCGATTTGACAGAGCGCCACATTATGAATCCAACTCCAAGACCGACTATGAAGATCGCGGCAATCGCGAGGTACGGCGTTAGCGAACGCTTTGGCGGTGGCAGTTGAGTGACTGCCGCCGTTGATCCGGCAACAACTGGCGCTTGCGGCTTTCGCTCTTTCCAGGCGATTGCAAAACGAAGCTGTTCTTTGCGCTGCTCTGACTTGAAGAAGTAGTTGCGAACCTGTTCCAGCTCTTCTCCGTGAAATTCTCCCGCCGTGTACTGATCGATAATCTCCTCGACCAGCAGGTCTAACTCTTCTGAGTACTCGGGTTCCGTCATCAGCCGAAGCTCGATTTCCTGCTCTTCGGCTTCCGTGAGTTGACCAAGCAGATAGCGTCTTAGTTGAGTGTTTCCGACTTGATTGATGGTTCGCCGCCCCCTCTGATAGCGCTCCTATTAACGATGGTTTTAGAGTGTAGTTTTGTTACTCGCGTTCCGCCCGCGCATTGCCGCACGCAATCTTCCACCCGGATGCGAACCTGGTGCACGCGGCCGCGCAGGGCGCCTTCGGTGATGCCGAGTTCCGTCGCCATTTGCTTGTGATGCTCGATCTTCTGGTGTCCTTCGTACAACAGGTATTCGAGAATAAGGTCGCGTTTCTGTTGTTCCAGTAATTGCAGGCAATGATCCAGGCACTCGTGTTCGCTGGTTGCCGGCCGGGGATCGACCCACACTGGCGACACTTCAACCGTCACTTCCTTGCGGCGTCCGGTTTCGCGGATGACGTTCCGGGCCACGCCGTGAAAATAACGCGTTGGTTCGCCTTCGTAAGTTCCCCTGATGTCCGGCAGGCGGGTGATGACGCGATCGATGGTCACGTCGGCTAGGTCTTCGGCATCGCTGAAGCCTTTGGTGACAAAGATTCTGACGAGCCCGGCACGAATGGTTTCGTACTTCCGGCCCGCAAAATCGCGATCGTCACTTAACCAACTCAATAGCGAGTCGAATTGTTCTTGCGTGATGCTCAACATTCCCCTCAGTGCTGAGTACTACACGTCGGAAGTACGGACGAGAGGGTAATTAATGGTCGGCTTACTGGCAGCGAGAAGTTATCCCAGACGGGCGTTGAATGGCAAGGAGGGGCTTTGCCTCAAAAGCTGCAAGGAGGGCTTCAGGGGAAAGGGATGCAGCTCACACGAGAAAGACTTTGGAGTGACTGGGCGTTTCACAAGTCCGTCTGCGTATGAGCTGCGAGCCAGTTCAACAGTTATCATTAAATGTCGATGCCGCAGTCACCGCTCGGAGAGCATTGACGCGACCATGTCCCATCTGATTGTTCCGGCCGTCGGTGTAAATAACCGAGCCTACCTTGTCGGCAGTCTCCTTTAACAAACACCGGACTTGTCCTTCCGTAAGATCCGGATTGACGCTCAGGACCAGACCGGCGATGCCGGCGACGATCGGAGTGGCGGAAGAAGTGCCGTTGAAATCCTTGAGGTACTCTCCCGGGAGAAATTTATTCCCGCTGTTCGTAGCAGGCGCGATGGCAGTCGTAAAGTTATGCACGCCCGGCGCGGCCAGATCGATTTCCGGACCAAAGTTGGATCCCCACCAGGATTCCCCATCGGAACTGGTAGCCGTTTTTGGTTGATCGTCCTCATTGCTGGCCGCAACTGCTAAAACATCCGGCTGGTTCGCGGGAAAATCGACTGCTCCGGAATCGTTTCCGGCAGCCACGACAATCACGCAACCTTTGCCATTGCGACCTTCGAGGCGAGCACGTTCGAGCGCATTGAAGATCGCGGTGGAAGGAAGGCCGCTGCCCCAACTGTTACTGAGCACGTCGGCGCCTTTATCCCGAGCCCATTCGATGCCACGCACCACGTTAGCCTGAGAGACGGTCCATTTCGCGCCCGCTTTGGTCGACGAAGCTATGCGAACCGCGAGCAGGGAACAACCACCGCTCATTCCGCGAATTCCTATCTGACCACTGGGCCTCGCACACGCAAGCCCGGCGCACGCGGTCCCGTGGCCGTCCCACGAATTAGGATTGTTGGGATTCCCCGTGACGGCGTCGAACACGCCGGCAATTGCCGGGCTTAGATCCGGATGCTTGCCATAGACGCCGTCGTCGAGAATCGCAATCTTGATATCCGGTGAGCCCTCGACGATTTGCCAGGCTTGGTCCGCTTTAACTTTGCGGGCAGCATACTTGAACTTCAGAAATGGATCGCCGGCGAACGCGGGAGCAATCGCAAACGCATCCTCGGGTTGATCGATTTCTGCTTTATTCTCGCCGCCTCCCGCTGCGTCGTCCGCTTCAGACTTTGGGCGTGCAAGGTGACTCCCGATCGCCACAAAATCAGGCTCCGCGTAGGAGACCTCCGTATTTTTAGTAAGATCCTGGGCGACGTCGAAAGGGCTAATGTCGAGCGGTAACTGTACGACGTATTCGTTGCCTGTTCCGAGTCTCTCCAATACCTTGCCGCCGAAACTATCCAGGATCTGCGTAACGGCTGATGAGTCAGACTTGAAACCAACGATTACGCGATTAGGAACTACCACTTGCTTGGATCCGATGGCAAAGACCGGATTGACTTGATCTACTCCCGCAGTGCCACGCAGGGCGGCAAACGCTGCGTTGACAGCCGTTCCGGTTCTGTCATCAGGTTGGGCAAGAGGGACTATCGTTAATTTTTCATTTGGCACTTCGTATCGTTCGTCGAATGAGCCAACTTCGGGCGTGGGCTCAATCGCGGCGCGACGATCTGCAGTGCCGGAAGGTTCGGAGAATCGGACCGCCACTGATTTGGGGTCCACCGGCAAGGAGATGATCTTGCCGTTGACAGTGTATTCAAAAGCCATGATGTGACTCCTTTAGAATGCTGACCACGCCGGATCTGCGCTGGTCAGGGAGGATGAAGTTTTCTCTTTTGGATTGGCCCTACAGCCATCATGTAGTGAGGAATCAACCGAAAACATTTCACAGTTTTCGGAAGGAAAGACTTACGAAGAGAACGCAGGAGTTTGACGGCGATCCGGTGTTACTTCCAGTCGCCTTGAAGGACAAAGCCGGCCCAGTAATAAGGATGCTGAAACGCTTTCTGTTTAGAGAAGTCGCGCTGCGCGGCTCGCAACGCGTCGGCAGGCTTTAATTGATCTTGCAGCATATGCTCGTAAAACAGCTTCATGAACTTCGCAGTGGCGGCGTCGTCGATGCGCCAAAGACTGGCGACCACTTGCCGGGCGCCCGCATACATAAACCCACGCGTTAGGCCGACGATTCCTTCGCCTCTTATCTCTTTACCCAACGCGGTCTTGCAGGCACTCAAAACGACGAGGTCGGCCGAAAGCTTCAGATTGTAGATCTCGTGAAGCGTAAGAAAACCGTCTTGCCTTCTGCCCTGCTCGTCAAAGATCGACAACATCAGGCCGGAGAGTTGCGGCTGCTCGTTGTCGACGAAACCGTGGGTCGCAAAATGGAGAATGCGATATTGTCGCAAGTCTGCGCCCAGAATACTTTTACGATTAGCGTCAAAGCCGACAAAAGACTGGCGGCGGCCGGCGGCGGGAATTAACTTGAGAACGTCTGCCGCTTCGAGACCCGCATACGGCACTCGCCCGACAGCTCCCAGCTCAAAACTTCTGAGAACACGGCCGGCATTCGAAAGGTCAGTGCCGCGCTGTTGATTGCTTCTGTTTCGTCCGTTCAACTCACGACTCGAAGATCGAGCGACTGCCAGGTTGAGGCCTTGAAACCTATCGTCGTTCAATTCCAGTACCGGATCGGCAATCATCGCCAGGGTCTTGGCGGCCAGTTCACGTTCCGGCAGACTCTGTCGTTGGACGGCCAACGCCGAAGCCGAAGGTAGATTGACGATTTCGTGTTGACTTATCAGTCTCCTGTCGCTCGCATCACTTGAACTCTCGAGAATTGAAAACGGGATATACTGAAGCGCCCCATCGGCAACCACTATCACTCGCTTCTTACCGGAATGCTTTACCAGAGGATCGAGCAGGATCTTGCTTAAACTCTCGATCGCCTGCCGGTACTCTTCACGCGATGGCCGGCGGCTCTTCGCGGCCAAATCTCTTGGAGCACTGGAAATCTCTTCGTAAACAGTGCGCGCCAGTTTGTCGAGCGTCGCTCGATTGGGCAATTCGGAGCTATCGATTGACTCCTTCGTTAGCACCCAGGCAAAGCTTTTTTGTTCGCCCATGGCGTACTCGACCATCACCGTTTCGTCGTCGAGTAGCTGCTGCATCTGTTGGCGGTTAAGCGTAACTGGTTGAGTCAGCGCCGCGTAGCCCGGGCTTTTTTGCCGGAGCTGGCCGAGAACCTGCTCGTGATCGGTAGTTAGCGTGAGAATCTCACGCTGTGAGATCTCCGCCTCCTGCTCCGTATGTTGTCTGCTAAACAAACTCAACCGTTTCTGAATCGCTTTGGTGAGTTTTTCCCTCGCGATCTGCTCCTGTTTAAGTAACTCAACATCAACTCCCTGCCTGATGTCCGCACGGCGTTCGCCGAGCATCTCGAGCAGTGCCCTTGCCCTGCTTCGTTCACTCGCTTCGAGTGCTTTCGAATCGAAACCGCGCGAACCGTCCTGCTTGTGCAAGGCCATCAGCAAGTCGATGTACAACTCGTAATGCTGGTGCACCGTAGCGAAGTACGACGCGCGCAGTTCACGGTTACCGGCGTCAGCAGACAACGATTCGATTAACTTCAACGAACGTTCGATAAGCGACTGCGCTTCCGCGAACGCATTGCGGCTGCGCGCCAGCGACGCAAGGTTGTAGAGCGTGTCACTTTCTGCTTCGCGATCGCCGATCAGCTCGGCGAGTTGCAGTGCGCTGTCGTAGTAACGCCGTGCCGTATCGATTTCGCCGAGCGCGGCATGACCGTAACCAAGCCGGTTAAGTGTATATGTTTTATTGCGTGGGTTTTGACCGGTAAGCGCGAGAGCCTGTTCGTAGTAAGACAAGGCCTGCCGCATATCCGAAGCTGCAGTCAGGTCGCCGATCCAGTTGACTGCGTATGATTCGAAGATGGGATCGTCTGTTTCTTTTGTAAGCGCGCGGAGTTTTTCGTAGTAGGTTATGGCGCTCTTTTTGTCCCACAGCGCTTCCGAGTTTTTGCCAATGCGAAAGAGCGCTATGCCTTCACCTTCGCGATCGCCAACACTTTTGAAGAGGTCGACCGATCGAGAGTAATAGTTTAGAGACCTTTGATTTTCACCTACTTTGTAATAGATGAATCCGAGCCCGTTCAGAGTGACCGCCTCGTGCAGCCGATCGCCGATCTTCTCGAAGATCGCCAGGGCTTTGCGGTAGTGATCAACTGCTTCCTGCTTTTCGCCGAGTATTGAATACGTGATCGCCAGGCCGTTGAGTATTTTTCCGATTACCTTCAGATCGTTGCTGCGCTGAGCAAAGTCGAGGGCCTCCTTGAACAATCTCAGGGCTTCGCCGTTATTACCCAAATCGAGGTTGACATGGGCCATCATCTCCAGCACGCGAGGTTCGTTCTTATCTTTACTCAACTCGGAGAAGATCGCCTGCGATGAGCGAAGATATGCTGTTGCCGGCTCGATCTTTCGGAGGTGATAGCTGGCTGTTCCCAGCAACAATAACGCCTCTGCTTCGTTCTGCCGGTCTTGAATCGAAAGACTCAGTTCATGGGCTTTCTGGCCGTGATCGAAGGCCTTGTTGTAGTCGCTGCGATCGATATACCAAAAGCCGATTCTGTTTAAGGCACTCGCTTCGCCGCGCTGATCCCGACCCTCTCGTGCGAGCGTCAGGGCTCGATTGTATTTCGTGAGCGCCACTGCGGCATCGCCTGAGCACTCTTGTATCCTGCCCGTTTCAATCAAGACGGCGAGCTGGTTCTGTAAGTCGCCGATCGCTTCATAAACACGGCCTGCTCGTTCGTAACTCTTCAGCGCCTCGAGTCTATTTGCTTTAGACCAGTCTGAGGCGGTGCGGCGTGCTTGCTCCAACAATCGATCGGCCGTTTCCTTGCGCTTCGCTTGATTGCTTTTGATCGTGCCCGTGGGGCGCGTGTTTTGGGCTGCTGTTTGGGCTGCTGTTTGGGATTGCCAGGGAACGATTAGCAGCACGAGTAACAGGGGGATTGGGAGTCGATTGTTCATGAGGAGCAGGTGCAAATGTATAACGAGAACGCCGGAAAGCAAAAGCCCGAGACGAGTGAGTCGCCTCGGGAGCTTTGCCTAAAAGTCCTCTCATTCTCACCTGGCTTCAGCCAGGTGTAAGGCGCGCCAGGATCGAGAAACCGTTTCAACGGTTTTCTCGGGATCGTAATTCCTGGATTTGTTTAGAACTAATGGCTGCCACAATTACATTGCCGCTTTGGTTCACGCTGCTCTTGTTCTTTTTTGGTTCCTCCGGTAACAAGTGACTTAAACCGCGAAGGATTCGGCAATATCCACACCGGCAAGGTCGGAGCTTTGATCGGATCGCCGTGCGTGGTCTTGATCACGTCGCCGTACGTCGTCTTGATTTCGTCGCTGTGGGTGGTCTTGATTCCGCCATTCGTATTGGAACTGTCGGCCGCAACAATCATCGGGCTCACTGCCGGGTCAATATCCAATGCGTCCGAGTCCACTTCAGGCGACAATCTCGCAGCGACAGCAGCATCTCCAACGCCGGCTACTGCCAGTTCAATTTCCGGCGCCTTGGAGGGCTCTTTCGACGTTGAAGCAGGTTCTTTCGGCGACGCAGGTTTGATCACGGCGTCTACCGGTTTTTCCTCAAGCGCAGGTTTGCCCTTCGGGCTATTCAAGAACGCATGCAGGAACTTGTGCCAACGTGTCTGCTTGCAAAACTCGAGTTGCGGATAACAAGCAGGTATAGGGGTGACACACGGAAAGTAGACCGAGACACCAAACGAACGCTTCAGTGGATAACCGTAGATTCCATAATCGACGATCAACTTGCTTGCTGGTCCATTGCCATTCTGAGACCGCGATCCGCCGATGGCATCCATCACACCCTGGCAAGCATTGAGCACCCAACGGTTGTTGCAGTTGATGCTCAATAGCCGGCAGAAGTCGTAGAGGTCGACGTACTCCCTGATATAGTACGACTGCACATGCGTGCGGGCGATCATGATGGCCCAACGCACCTCGAATTCGTGCATCTCGCCCAGGAGCGCTTCGACCAACCGGGTCACCGCACCGGTAAAGTTACTAAGCGGCACTTGATTGTCCGGCCCGAGTTGAAATATCGACTGAGTAACGTATTTCTTCTTGCGGCCGAAATCGTGGATCACCTTCCAAACGATGGCTCGGGCGAAGTCCTCGGGTTTCATCTGATCCGCATGTTTGACCAGGAGTTCGAGGATGCTGTCGTAAGGCCAGCTTTCATCCGGAATTGTGTCTTCGCAGGCTACGAGATAATCCACGCTTTCGTAAACCTGGTAACAGATCTCGGCCATTGCCATCATGCAGGCGTCCAGACCGAGTATGTCGATCTTCTTCCTGCCGAGCGTGACACAGGCTTTGGCAAGCACGTCGGTGAGATCTGCATTGGTAAGAAATCCGGTCTCGCCGTTTACGAGCGTGGTAGGAAACGATGCCGGCGTGATTGGAAATGAAGGATCACTGGCTGCAACCGCCTCTTCAAGAAGCTTTTGCACCTCGACCGCGCCGGCAGTGTCACACGGATTGACAGCATCGGCTTTCCATCCCCGAGCATGGCCCCATAGCACGAGAGCATATTGCTCCGCCTGTGACTGTTTCGCGCACCACGCGATAAAGTCGAGTAAGTCTTGCTTTGCGTTGGTATTGTGCACAACCACCTCTTCGCCCTTTTCGTTCATCTGTGGAACACGATCTTCCTGGAGGTAGGTGCCTTTTTGTAGGTGGAAACGTCTAACGACGCGCGAACCACCGGGGTTAAGTTGGGCCAGCAGATCAACCTCACTGCTGGAACCTGCTGTTTTCATCTGTTCGAGATCTGCCAACGCGGCTGATTCAAGGTCGACATCGGCTGCGAGGTAAACCATTACGCACCATTTTTTCTTGCCCTGCGTGGAATCAAGTCCTTCGGCCATCACGAGTCTCCTTCCTGCTCAAATCTGGGCCAGGATCTCTCTGCTGGAGAGATCGCTATATTTCGTTCCGTTGGGGAGAAGGTTGAGTACGCGTAGTTCAGCGTCAGTTAACTAAATGAATTCGGAGAACAGATTGGCGTGCTCATCAACGTGTGTTGATTGTGAGTGAAACATTTCAGTTAGTGGCAGGAGGGATTAAAAGTTAGCGGGCGATGCTGAAAGTATAAGGGACGAAGGGATCTGTTTTACCGGAAGTTACTCCTTCAACCTGAACATTATATATTCCAGGAGTCAGGCTCTTTGCGGGCACTTCTACGCGAATGTACTTGTTGCCGCCATCCCCAATGGACTTCAAACCTGTCCACCGATTGATATAACGCTCTCCCGCGCTTATGTCGTGGAGAGACGCGTTATAAGAGTCGTAGTCTTCCTCAGCGCCAACATCAAGGTTCAGTTGCACTGTGTGAGTTTTGCGTGAAATGGAGGACGGCTTTCTGGCAGGGCCGCCACGCGTGCCGGTTCCGGGAGACAAGTACAAAGCGAGGAAGCCTTGTTGACCAGGCTGCGGCTGTCTTTGCTGCTGCTGTTGTAGTTGCTGCTGTATCTGCTTTTCTAGTTGCTGTTGCTGTTGCTTCAGCTCGTCGATTTGGGTCTGGTTCTTTTGGTTTTCCTGTTGGGCTTTATCCAACCGAGCCTGAAGGTCGTCGCGGTTGGCCGTCAGGATCCCAAGGTCTCTTTCCTTTTGCTCTCGTTGCTGCTGTTCCACTGCCAGCCGCTGTTGTTCCACTGCCAGCCGCTGCGATTCCGCTTGCAACCGGCTCCAGACAACGAGCAGGGCCACGGTCGCCAGCAATATCAGAACAACCGACCCGGTGAAAGCAAAGCGAAGTGCCGGCGCCGGTTCTGCTGACGCACCCCAGAAAATTCCCCACCATGGCGTCTTCTTTTTCTTGTCCTTTCTGGGAAGCGGCTCATCGGTCAACACAGGTACCGGTTCCTCATAGGTCAGGACTTTCTTCGCCAGGATCCGGGCAAACTCGACGCGCTCCTGCAAACGCGGATGACGCTTCAGCACCTCCTTCATTTGCCGGGTTTTCTCGGCGGACAATTCGTTCCGCACATAGCGATCGACCAGTTCTTCTTCGGCTATCTCCAGTTCCTCAAACTCACCGTCATCAGAGAAATACCGGGCATCGAGGAGTGCCGCTTCCTCGTCTGAGAGGGTTCCGAGCAAATAGCGCATGGCTAGTTCCTGTGAGTCTATGTTTTGCGCCAAGCGAACCTCCCTTAATCGAAGTGAACGGGACGAGCTATTTGTTTCGCGCCCGCATGTCTTCGAGACACTCCCTGATGCATTTTTCCAACGCTATTCTGATCCGGTGCGCCCGGATCCTCAAAGCATTCAATGGGATGCCGAGCCGGTCGGCGATCTGTTGCCGCAACTCGATTTTAGCCCTTCGTTCTTCCTGATAGTACTCTAATATCATCCTGCGATTCTCGGGAAGCTGTCGCTCGAGGCAGTGATCAAAACACTCTTCACGTTCGTCTGGTTCGACCGGCGGAGGTGTTGGAATATGCTGGCTCTCGCGTGTGTCTTCCAGGGAAGCGGGCGTCTTCTCATTCTCATCTTTCCGGGCTTCGTGCAGCAGCATTCGGGCAACGCCGTAGATATAACCGGTGAAGTTGTCCAACTGCTGGCCTTTTTCAAGCTGGCGCGCCACCACGTTCAACGTCTGGTCGGCCCAATGATCGCTGCGTCTTATTGAGTGCCACTCGAAGAAGCGCATGAGTTTTGTGTGGGCCTGTTGATAGCGGATGCCTGCCTCTTCAGGATCGGGGTCGAATGCGTTCAGCAGCTTGGCCCAGGCCTCGGGCGTCATGGACCATTTTGGTTTACCCTGGGTCTCGCCAGTCGAGTCTGGTTTATCGTGAGCATCGTCTGGTTGGGAGTCGAGAGAGTCGTCGTCCAATACAAGCTCCGGGACAAAAGGGTGGGTAGAGCCCTGCGGAGCGGATTATAGTAAAGATATGTTTTAAATGCTCACCTGCCTGGACGTTAGCCTGGAAGCTACTTCCATTCGCCTTGAATGAAGAAGCCGGCCCAGAAGTTTGGCGAGCTGTAACGCCTCTGTTTGCGAAGGTGAAGTTGCGCCAGTTGTAGCGCCTCGGCCGGTCTCTTCTTGTTAGTAAACATTTCGATGTAGAACTGTTCCATGAGATCCGCGGTCGCTTTGTCGTCGACGTCCCAATAACTGGCGACCAACCGCGCCGCTCCCGCGTACATGAAGCCGCGCGTGAGCGCGATCAGTCCTTCGCCCTTCACCTGTTTACCAACACCCGTTTGGCAGGCGCTCAGGACGACGAGTTCGGCAGGTAAGTTGAGGTTGTAGATGTCGTGGAGGAAGAGAAAGCCATCTTGAGACCGGCCCTCCTTGTCGACAAGGGAAAGGATGATTCGCGAGAGCGCCGGCCGTTCGAGATCGACCACCCCATGCGTCGCAAAGTGAATCACGCGGTAGCGAGACATTTCCGGGCTGAGAGCCAGGGCACGAGTAGCGTTGAAGTCGAGTTTTGCGACGCCTTGTCCGTTTGTCGCTTTCAAGATTCCTTGTGCTTCCGCCGCCGAAAACGGCAAGGGGGCAATCTCTCCGATTCCATTGCTTCTCAACGCGTCCATAGCGGCGCCACGACCGGTTGACTGATCGGACATTGGAGCCGGCGCAGCAGAACTCTGGTCGTTAGTAACTCCAGGAGATTTCTGTCTCGAACCAGAAGATCTGGAACTCGCAACGCGGCTATCGTCAGCGGCGAACACGGGATTCGCAAAGACGATCAGCGGTTGTGACGCCTCTTTTCGCGAAGCAACCTGTTGCCGAATTACGCCAACGACTGAGGCTGACGGAAGAACGATAATCTCGTGGGTATCGATTAACCGGGCATCTGCCAATTCTGCATTTGCCAGCTTTTTGGGAGCTGGCAATGAAGCAAAGGAGACGTTTTGCAGCGCGCCGTCCGCAATCACCAACATGCGCTTTCTATCCAGCTTTGGAGCAAGCTGCTCCAGCAGCATGTTACTCAGACTGCGCGCCGCATCGGCGTAGTCGGCGTTAGCCTTTCTGAGCCGCTCTCGTCGTTGCGTTCCAAGTTCGTTTTCGACTCGCAGGTTCAGCGCGGTGATCGCTTCACCCATCCGATTTGCAGCGCTTTCGATCTCGTCTCGTCCCGGAAGTTCGAAGCCGTCAATCGTGTTTGGCGTGACGATCCAGGCGTAACTTCGCTTATCGCCAAGTGAAACTTCGAGCAGCAGAGTCTCGTCGTCTAACTGTTGTTGAATCTCCTTGAGACTGGCAGGTTGTGGTCTTGTTAACGTGGCAAACCGTAGGTTACGAGATCGGATGGCGGCGTCGAGTGCATCGCACTTTTCAGAAAGTGAATCGATCTCTTTATCGAAGGCAGCGAGCTGGACCGCCTTGGGATTGGCAATAAGCAGTTTCGTTCGTGCTGCTGCTTTTGCAGCCAACTGCTTTGTCAACGTGACTCGCTGCTCGAGCAGAGCTGCCACATCCTTGTCTGTATTTCGATCCTCGTCACCGCGATCGACGTGGGCTTCCTTTAAAGCTTCGAGCAATGTTCGCGCCCGCGACTTTTCATTTGCTTCAAATGCTTGTGCAAGATGCCGCGTGTCGCCGTTTGCGCGGTTCAGTTGCATGTTGAGATCGATATTGAGCTCGAAGTAGTTTTCCTGAGTCGCGAAGTATGAGGTTCTAAACTCACGACTTGAGAGAGTCATGCGCTGAGACTCAACAGTCTTAATTGCTTCGTCGCTATATGCCAACGCATCGAGGAGATTTCCCCGGTTCTGCTCAGCTCGCGCTAAAGCATTCAGTGTCGCTGTCAGTCCCCTCACATCTTTGACTGACTTCCACAACTCGACGGCTCGTTTCAGATCGGCAATCGCTTCGGGTTTCTTCAGCAGATTGTAAGCTTCGCCACGCTTTTGCAGTGTCAAAGCTTGTCCGCGGACGTCTTTTGACTCCTCTTGTATCTCAAGCGCTTCCTGATAGGCTTTTACCGCAAGCTCTGACTCGCCTTGCAAGGTCAAGCCCGTTCCGAGGTTGGTCAGGACATCCGCCAGCCTGCGGGCTTCAAGTTTTAAAGCGCGAGCTTCCTCAAACTTACTTACGGCATCGGGAAGCTTCTCCTCAATAAGAAATAGCTGGCCGAGCTGAACGAGAATTCTCGCCTTTTGATCAGGATCAAATTCTTTCGCCGGCAACCTACGAAGGGCGTCTTCGTAACACTCCCGTGCTCTTTTGACATCTCCGAACGAGGCATACAGCTCGCCTTTGTTAACCAACGTGTCTATCCGGCCAGAATCTCCCTCACTAAAAATGGCGAGAACTTTGTCGTATAAATCGCGCGCCTGCTCCCAATGGCCCAACTTGTCGTTTATTGTCGCCAGGTTGAGCAGCGTCGTGACTCTTCTCGGATCGGCTGGTGGGATCTCGGGAAGTTTCTCCCATTCCTGTTGAGCTTTGGAAAAGTACGCCATCGCTTTTTCAGGTTCGCCTAATAGATCAGCAATTCCGCCCAGGCTATTCATCAGATTCGTAGCACCGGGACGATCGTTTTCTGCATAGCGCAACGGAACAGCTTTCTCGACCAGATCGAGAGCGAGCGAATAGTTGCCAAGAAACCGTCCATGTGCAATCGACAAGTTGTTAAGGGAGCTAGCGTGTCCTCGGCGATCGTTATGTTGTGAGTAAAGGGCGCGGGCTTGATTGAGCAGATCGATGCCGCGTTGGACCTCACCGGTGTAGGTGTAATGAGATCCGAGATCGTTCAGGGCCGACGCCATAAGCCGCCAATCATTCGGCGCTACTTGCTCTTTGAGAATTCGCAGTGCAGCTTCCAGCTCCTTAATTGCGTTGGGACGCTCTCGGGCGCCGATGGCTGCGTACGTTTGAGCAAGAGCAAAATGCGTAAGCGCTTGCCAGCGCAAGTTCTTGGCCGCCAGCCAAATGTTCATTGAACTCTTGAAAGAAACTAGAGCCGCATTCGTATTGCGATTGCCGAGATGCTTACGACCCTCCGCAAATGCCTGTTGTGCTTCGACGGTGCGCTGGTGGTCAGGGGTGGGAACCTTTAACGGATCGACAGCGATCTCAAATTTTGCGGGGTTGGCCCACTTATCTTTGGACGTCACTTCCACTCGGTAACTACCAGGCAACGTGGCAACTGTCGAAAAGAGAATCGGACCGTGACCACCAGCGGGATTGTCCATCTGGCTCACAGGTTTATTCTGTGGATCGAACAGAGTAACAAGCAGGATGCTTCCATGCTGTTCGACGCGGAAGGCAGCGTACTGTCCGGGCTCAAGGTTGACTGAGAAGAGTTTGGTCTCACCGCCCTTGATTTGCGGCGGATTGAGAGTACCTCCTGGCATGAGTGGAGTAGGTGTTTCTCCAGGAGTTTGAGCGTAAACAGGCCGCTCAGCACCCACTCCAAACATGCCCGAGGCAGTCAATACGAATGTCAACAGCATTGCGGCTATTCCACACCGCGACTTACCTACTCTTGAGAATAGATCGACAAAGTAATTCAATGTGTTTCCGCGCTGCATCGGACTAAGGCTTAACGATGACCCAAACGCCTTCCGTTTGAGCTTTTGCCTTAGCTATATCGACAAACTTGCCGGTTATAACCATTACTTGACGGTTGGTGTTGATAATGACATCCAGGCATAGTTGACCATCGAACTTCCTTGTATTGCCATTATCCAACCGCTCCAAACGTAACGTATTAGCTGTAGCGTTTCCTCGTACTCGCGATTGCCCGTGACGGCTTTTCGCTTCATCGACTACGCCTGCGTCGTTTATGAAGAGATGCATTCGATCTTTCTCTGTAGGGGGGTTGACTCCTGCAGTTTCAAAAACCGTCCAATTACCTTCAAACTTGTGTGGCATGTCTTCACGCTCCTTCAGTGGCTACTTGTTGATTCGTAAATAACTCATCGATCTTTTTTGCCAAGTCTTCGCTGGAACTTGTCTTTCTGCCTGTGTTTCGCGTCAGTAATACAAATTGGCCCCTGACAAAGACGATCGAAGATCGATTCTTCGACGCATACATCTCGTTTCCGACCGTGGGATCCTCTACCTTGTCCGGACGCAGATTAAAGCTGGAGAGAAGCTCATCAACCAGCGTACGGACGGCTTCCGCTGAACCACACTCATATGTATCTAAGCAATAAGTCACACCGATCTCTTTTCTAGAGCGCCAAAACGATTGCAGCAGATACTTGACAAGCGTTGTTTGAATCAGGCGCAGGTTGCTCAATTCCGGATCCCGAAACAGTTTGGCTTCAGACTTTAGAGCATTAACGACCTGGGCTGCGGGACCAAACTCGTGAGGGTAAAGCGCCTCGAATGGAAATGAAAGACCACCAATCTTCCTATCTAGTCTTCTGCCTTGCGGAGTACAGTTCTTCGCGTCGTCCGTTAACAGCGGCCGGTACTCACGAAAGCTAATGCTGGTCGCAACGGCCCATCGCTCTCGCTTGGGATCCGGGTCAAAATCGAATCGGACACAAGCATCAAACACCGGATCGTCTGCTGTACAGAGCCCTAACCAACTGACGTTATGCCGGCTGAAGTTACTTGTTAAAACTTTGGGCACACCTACTCTCAAATGAGGCTTGAGCTTGAAACTGTCCTCACCCATCTCGCCTTCCCCCAATAAACAACCAAGAATATTTGAGAAGCTCGTGACGATCGCCGAACAGTCATCACAATTAACCAAAACGCCTAGTAAAGGTGTTCCACCGTTCAGCAGCAATAAGAACTGGGTTAAGTCAAATCGGGGTCCCCGCTCAAAAGCAAAGGCCGGTGGACCATTCCCCTCTACGTCGTAACGAATAAATCCATTACCAAGCCGGCTGACCCACTGTGTTATCTGCGTCGCCGCCGCAGTAACGTCCTTCGCCGAAGCGGCGGCCCGGCAGGCAAAATCAAGTGCTTCGGTCCAGGGAAGTTGCGTGTTGTCAATATCTCTCGACGCAGGCTGCCAGGGGGAAAAAGGTATGTTAACTACCGTGTAAACTCGATGCAGACTGGTTACCAGATCCTCCCAATCGTTACCGTCGAGTGAGTACTGCCAATTCCAGATCACGTCGCTGACACTTACGCCAACCTCACAAATTTTTACGTCCCTCAGTAACAATGTCGCCATTCCCTTGCCGTTGACGAATGTCACTTCAGTCTTGGGCGCACTTCCCAAAACGTTGGTCGTCAGACTCTCCCTGGCCAACGGTGTCAGCATCTTCCGCAGGTGATTACCAATCGAACGCTTCTTCGGATTCAGGTATCCGTCGCGAGCCCTTACGAATAGGGTCTTCACGCTGGGATCGTCACAGCTCAACTCTGCTTGAATCGTAATCGCGATGTTCTCGACGAGTTCATAAGCATAAGCAGCCGGAGCATCTTCAGGCCTGAGGGATATGTCTCTACGCCACTCCGGACGGACGATAGGACACTTCTCATTCCGCCGAATGCTGAACGCTCCTGTAGTCTTAGACGTCGGATCGTGATTGAGGTGGATAGATTCAAGCTCTACTCGCATCAGTCCTCATGCTTTGATGAATAGGAAGCCCACCGATTAAGCCGCTTACATGTTCCGGGTAAGTCTCAGTAAGGATCGAGGAATTAGCGGCCCAGCATCTATATTCCGACCCTTGAGATTAGTCAAGGAATTCTCTTGTTGTTCACAATTTTTATTTGCCCCCCTAGTAGATGTGAAAAAATCTGCGATCTATTTCGGGCGCCTATCGAGTGAGACAACGAATTTATGGATTCTCGCCGTCTCAGCAGCACGCAAGAAGTCTCCCCGAGTCCCGTTCTACAAACCGCAAGCCCGAATCCTTCGGGAAACTAGAGTTACCCGTGGTCGTCTCCCCGGACACTACTCAACACTCGTGAAGGAGTACGACAATGAACCACTCATCACCACTTAAATTCCTTGCGATCTTTCTCCTGGTCGCCGTTTCTGTAACAGTTCTCGTCGCCCGCAATGCCAGTACACAAACCCAAACGCCTCAACCCAAATCGACCAACGACTACCGCATCTCCGGCCCGTACACGCATAAAAACCTGACGATTTTTCTCGTCCACGGCAAGGAACTGATGCCCGGAAAGAACTTTCTGACGCTTCAGGAAGCACTCGCGCAAAAGAAAGTCATCGTCTACGAGACGAAGGACGTCAACGAACTCGCGATTAGCAACCTCTCGAACCAGGACGTTTACGTGCAGTCCGGTGACGTCGTTCGCGGTGGCGAGCAGGATCGCATGATCTCTGTCGACTTTATCGTCCCGCCGAAGTCGCGGCGGATGCCGATCGCGGCTTTCTGCGTGGAGTCGGGACGTTGGAATAAAAGAGGAAACGAAGTCGCCGGCTCGTTCAGTTCCTCGGACAACGCCGTCGCCACCAAGGACCTGAAACTCGCCGCCAAGCGAGCAAACTCGCAATCGGCGGTTTGGGAAAATGTGAAGGTGGCCCAGGAGAAGCTCAGCGCAAACACCACCGTGTCGGTGATGGCCGCGGCATCGCCCTCGAGCTACGAATTGTCTGTTGAAAACTCGGCGGTCAAAGAGACTACGGCCGATTACCTCAAGGCACTGTCAGGCATACTGCAAAACAAATCGGACGTGATCGGTTACGTGTTCGCCATCAACGGTCACGTAAACAGCGCTGACGTTTACGCGTCGCGGTCGCTGTTCGTGAAACTATGGCCCAAGCTGTTGAAAGCCAGCGCGGTCGAGGCGATTGCGGAGTTGAATCAAACAGCAGCCGCTCAACCGGTGGTTAGCGAAACGATTCATACGTTCCTGACAGAATCAGAAAAAGCGGCAGGCGCTGCCAAGCCAGTGACGAGCCGCGTCAAACTCGTCACCAAGGAAGACGACAAGAACATCTTTTTCGAGACTCAGGATCGAGCGGAAAAGGACGCCTGGGTCCATCGCAACTACATTCGCAAGCAGTAGCCACGAAGAGGCACAAAACGAAGAACACAAAAGGCACAAACAGAACTCAGGTACTTTGTGCCTTTTGTGGGCTTCTTTTGTGCCTCTTGTGGTTTAGTGAGTGATCTTGCTCGAATAGAGAATGCCGTACATCGCATCCTTGTGACGTTCAAAATCCTTGCCTTCACTTGCAAGCATCAGGTTGAGCAACTGCACCTGGCCCAGGTATTTCCGGTATGCCATCCACTGCAACCGCCGATGACCATCAGGCTTCTCGGGGACCGATTCGCGAAACTGAACTCCTTTGATCCCGTCGATCTCGATCCACTTCAACTCGTCGACTTGACCGTTCTTCGCTCGCGATTTGGCTTGATCGAAAGTCGATTTGATACTTATGTCTACCGGAAAATCTTCGTCCATCGACGAGATACTCACGATTAACGACGCCGCGTCCGATCCTCCCGGCGAACGCCATACGAACGTCGATGCCTCGTTCGTCGTTTCGGTCCAACCAGGCGGGACGGTCCACGACATTCCCTGTCGATCCCACTTGGCTTCCTTACCACCGGCGATCGCCGCCGTTTGCGCGGCGGTCGGCTGTGCGGGTTCCGGCGCAGTTTCGTTTTCGCTTACGGAAGGCCCGGAGTTGGAACTCGAACCGCTCTTCTTGAATCTTTCCGACAGATTGCAGAGTGAGAGAACAAGACCGATAAACAACACGAGCGCGATGTGTTTCATGTAAAGACCCCGAAAACAGTTTTGGCCGAGCGCACTGCTTCTATGCTAAAACGTGCCGCAAAGTCAACGTTTCATCGATAAATACACGCAAATTAATGACCCTCTTCTGCGTTCTTCATGCTCGTGCTATGCTATGGACCTTCCCTGTTCACCCCCGTGAAGTTAACGTCGCGCGCGAGCGCGAATCCCGCGGAGAGTGCAATGATGAAAAACACTGATATGAGGCCGCCGGTCCTTATTATCGTCATAGCTATTTCACTGATCGTTTTGAACGCCTGTGCTCGTGGTACGGACACGACGAACGCCAATATCAATACCAATATCAACACAAACACCAGCACGGCCAATATCAATGCCAACACCACAACAGCGCCGCCCTCAACCATCGCGGCTCGCGAACCTGACACCTATCGCGCCACGCTAGTCTTCACCGCCGAAACCGAAGGCGGCGAAAAGACGATCGGCATTCCCCCGTTGTCAGCCGAAGTGGCCCGCAGCGGCCAGGATCGCCGCGTCTCGTTTAAACTTCCCGACGGCTCGGATCTGATTTACCTGGACCATGCAGGCACGCATTACGCGATTCAGCCGGCTCGCAGACAGTATGCGGAACTAACGCCCGCGGCGACCGGGTTTCAGTTGCACAAGCTCATGACGCCCGGTCAACTCGTCGCTTACCTGGATAAACTGCAAGGCATCCAACCGGCCGGCGAGGAAACTGTAAACGGTCGAACAGCGGTAAAATATCGTTACGAGCGTACGGCTCAAACACAAACTGCCGCGGGCCAGGTGAAGACGGAGTCGTTCATCTATGTCGACAAAGACACGGGCCTGCCGCTTCGCGCCGAACTCTATAGCGAAGCAAGCGGTAACGTGCAGGGAGTTAAGGGCGCAAAGATAGTCGCCGAGATGCGCGACATCACGACCAACGTCGAACCGACGCTATTCGAAGTGCCGGCTGGTTACAATAAAGTTTCCGAACAGCAGGTGCGGGCGCAAGTTGATGCGATCACAAACGCAGTTGCCGCCGTATTAAGAACATTGTTGACGAACATGAATACGGCAGGAAGCGCGGCGCCGCCGCCATCACCAACACAATCACCAGCCGGCAGCGGCTCGCCTGCCGCGTCGCCTCAATAAAGGAGCCCCTATGCGATACGTTGTCGTTCTCCTGGTCGGAATCTTGTTAGGCGGCGGGGCCGCGATCTTCTTTCTCGGCGCACCGCCGGCGAAGGCCGTGCCTGGCGCGGCGATCAAACCGCCGGATCAGGGAGCACCGCCACCTGCCACCGTCGTCGTGTCTCTCGAGCAGAGTTTTATTGACGCGGTGCTTTCGACAACGTTTTCCGGACTGGGGACGCCGACGTTCAATCTCAGCCGCAATGGGGGTGAATCACTGGAACAAATCACCCCCGCGCTGTTTCAAGGCGGATGTTCAAACTCGATTACGTTGCTGGCCGAAGGCAGCGGGGTGAAGACCGGGGTACAGTTTCACAACGGGACCGTGACGGCGCCGATGGCATTTACCGGCAGCTACAATCTTGGCGGGTGTATTCAGTTCAAAGGTTGGGCGCAGTCGAATATCAAGTTGTCGTTCGATCAGGAGAAACAGACGGTCTACGGTTTTGTCGACGTGCAAGGCGTGAATCTCGAAGGCGTCAATCCGATCACGAACAATTTTCTGACCGTGTTTGTGCAGGGCGCGATCAATCAACGCGTGAATCCGCTGGTGCTGGTGAGTGAGCAGCAGTTGTCGCTGATGATTCCGGTCAAGGGAAGCAATGGCACGGTTAAGGCACGAGCGAAAGACGTCCGCGCCGAAATACTGGAAGGCTCCTTAAAGCTGCACCTGACTTACGAATTCAGCGGCGTCCGCGCCGACGGTAGCAGCGGCTGAGCATTTTCCGTTTTCCATTTTCCGTTTTCCATTTGTCGTTTTCCATTTCTCATTTGGGACGCGCTCTTTAAATGACAAATGGAAAATGAAAAACGACAAATGGAAATCACCATCTTCTTTGCCTTACAAAGTACTTGACCAAAGTCTCGCCGAGGCGTAACATGCCTGGACGATGAAGCCCGTCCCGCTCGTTTCCCAGACCCACAGCGAACCACCGGCCCTGCACGACCGGGCCATGGACAATCTGCGCTACATCCGCGAAACGATGGAGCGCGCCACGGCCTTCACCGGAATCTCCGGCTGGGGCGAGATCGCGATCGGCGTCACCGCCCTCCTCGCCTGCGGCATCGCCGCACTGCAATCGACCTTCAACGCCTGGCTCGCCGTCTGGATCGCCGAAGGACTGATCTCACTCCTGATCGCCGGCTGGTCCATGGACCGTAAAGCCCGCGCGATCGAGATGCCCCTCGGTTCCGGTCCGGGACGAAAAGCGGTCTTCAGTCTGACGCCCCCGATGATCGTAGGCGGCCTGCTCACCATCATGCTGGTCCAGGCCGGATTGACAAATGCGATCCCCGGCGTTTGGTTGTTGCTTTACGGCACGGGCGTAATCACCGGCGGCATGTACTCCGTGAAAGTAGTGCCGATCATGGGCATCTGCCTGATGGCGCTTGGCGCCGTCGCGCTATTCTTTCCCGCCCACGCGAATTGGTTCATGGCGGCCGGCTTCGGCGGCCTGCATATCGTGTTTGGCGCAATTATTGTGAGGAAATACGGTGGCTAAACAATCGACAGCTAAAAAAACACTCCCCCAGAAACAGATCGAAGAAGTTCCCAACACCGAATCGTCTTTGGCGGCTCCGGTGAAAGAAAAGAGCGCCGCTCCCAATCTCGATCGCTTGATCCACGAACGTCTCCGCCTCGGCATCATCAGCGCGCTCGCCGCCAACGCATCGCTGACCTTCAGCGATCTCAAAAACCTGATGAATACAACCGACGGCAATCTCAGCGTACACGCGCGCAAACTCGAAGAAGCAGGCTACATCTCCTGCACGAAATTCTTCGAAGGCCGCCTGCCTAAGACGGAGTACAAACTGACCGCCGCAGGCCGCAGTGCGCTCGAAAACTACCTGAGCCACATGGAATCGCTGATCAAACAAATGCGAAACAGTTAAGTGCCGACCCGCCCCCTCTCCCCCTTTTTTTGCTTTTGAACTTTGCGATGCAAAGAACTTCACGAAACGCTTTATGAACACTGACTACGACGTAACTATCATCGGCGCCGGACTCGCCGGACTTCAATGCGCGCGCCTGCTTGCCCAACAGGGCGCAAACGTCCTTCTCGTCGATCGCAAGAACACACTCGATCAGAAGATCCATACGACCGGCATCTTCGTGCGCCGCACACTCGTCGACTTCGATATCCCCGACGACTGTCTTGGCCCGCCTGTCAAACACGTAACGCTCTACTCGCCCGCTCATCGATCCGCGGAGTTCGTAAGCGAGCACGACGAGTTTCGTATCGGCCGCATGGGCCAACTCTACCAACGTTACCTGACCCATTGCCTGCTAGCCGGCGTTCAGTGGCTGCCGCAGACAAGTTATCTCGGTTACACAAGCAACGGCGCCAGGCTATCAGTCCAACTCTCCACTCGCACGATCACCACTCGCTACCTGATCGGCGCTGACGGCGCTCGCTCACGCGTAGCTCGCGATCTGCAACTCGATCTCAATCGCGAATGGATCGTCGGCGTCGAAAGCATTTATGAAAACGCGAAGCTCGATGGTCCACCACGGCTCTTGTGTTTTCTCGATCCGGAGCTCGCGCCCGGTTACATCGCATGGATCGCGCACGACGGAGAAGAAACACACCTCGGCGTCGGCGGTTACTCGCAACGCTTCGATCCCCCTGCGGCGCTCGAAGCATTTCGCAAAAGCGTCGCGAACATCATCGACCTCAGCAATGCCAAACAGATCGAACGCCGCGCCGGCTACATCCCCGTCGGCGGCGTGTTGAGAAACATCGCCAACACGCACGGCTTGTTGCTCGGCGATGCAGCAGGCGCAGTTTCACCGCTGACGGCCGGCGGACTCGATCCCTGCATGCGTCTATCGGCGTTCGCGGCAAAAGTCGTCTCTGAATATCTCTCGACCAACAACCCGCAAGTCTTGAACGCATATTCCGGCAACGCATTCCGATCGCGATTCGCGTCGCGGCTGTGGGCGCGCCGTATTGCTTCGAACTTTCAACAGCGCCAACTGCTCGAGTTAGGTTGCGCCGTATTGCGCTTTCCTCTGTTCAATCGACTTGCACGGCACGTCTTCTTTGGACGCGGCTCATTCCCCGACGTGGAGATGAACTATTCAAACTGTGGATCACCACATTGTGTGGTTCCGACTGGTGGACCAGAATTTTGGAACGATACAAATGCCTGACAGCGATCTCTGACAAACCCGCAGGAGCAGAACAAAATGACCGCACGAATCATCGCCATCGTCTTCATCTTCATCCTTACCTCGATCGCCTGGGGCATACTCGGCGGCACGATCCTTTCGCGCACGTACGACTCCAGCGCTTCATCGTCGAACAAAGTTGTCTCCCTCTGGGGCGACGAACAGAACCAGGCGCCGCCAACGGCCTTCTTCACGACTAAAGTCTCACGGAAGATCGAGACGATCGAGAACAACGTCAGGCAGTTCAAAGAAGTGACGGAAGACATAGCCACTCCTTTGCCTTTAGAGGGCAGCAAGATCAACGTCAACCTGGATCTCGGTCACAGGCAAAAAGGCTTGCTCTGGTACAGCACCTACAAAATCGACTTCGCCGGCAACTACACGTTTCGCAATACCAGCGACAAGGAACAGTCAGTTCAATTCGATCTGAAGTTTCCCACTGCGCAAGCGATCTACGACGACCTGACCTTCACCGTCGACGGCAATCCGGTAACACTGAAAACTGAGAAGAATGCTGCGACCGGCAGCGCGAAGATCGCCGCCGGCAAAACCGCGCAACTCAACATCGGCTATCGTTCGCAGGGACTCAACACGTGGCGTTACAGCTTCGGCCAGGGCGACGTGTCGCAAGTGCGCGACTTCACCCTGAACATGACGACAAACTTCAAAGACATCGACTTCCCCGACAACAGCATTTCACCGTCAGAGAAAATCGAGACTGGCAATGGCTGGAATCTCACGTGGTCGTACAAGAACCTGCTTTCGGGCTATCAAATCGCGATGGTGATGCCCGGAAAACTCCAGCCCGGTCCGCTTGCCGGCAGAATAAGTTTCTTCGCCCCGGTATCACTCTTCTTCTTTTTCTTCCTCATGCTCATCATCACGACAATGCGCGGCATCGATCTTCACCCGATGAACTATTTTTTCCTCGCTGCCGCGTTCTTCTCCTTTCATTTGCTGCTGGCGTACCTGGTCGATCACATTTCGATTCACGCCTCGTTTGCGATTGCCGCGGCGGTCTCCATTTTTCTGGTCGTGAGCTACTTGCGCCTGGTGGTGGGAATTCGTTTCGCCAGTCGTGAAGCGGCGCTCGCGCAGTTCATCTATCTGGTCATGTTCTCGTACGCCTTTTTCCTCAAAGGATTCACGGGACTGGCTATAACGATCGGCTCGGTCCTGACGCTTTTCGTAGTTATGCAGGTGACCGGCAGAGTCCGCTGGGCAGAGAAGTTCAAGATAAGACCAACGACGGCGCCCGCGACCGAGATGAACTAATCCGTGTTCTGCTGTTAATAGAAGCCGGGTGTCGTGCGTCTTTCCAGTTGAACTTCGCGTTTGCTGGTCGCGTATAGCCACCCGGTTTCCATGAAAGCAATTGTCTCCTTTTATTCTGACGCCCTGAAGATCGCTCTACAGTCGATCTTTGCCCATAAACTACGGGCGTTTTTGACGCTGATCGGCATCATCATCGGCGTCGCTTCCGTGGTGACAGTCGGCGCGTCAATCAGCGGTCTCAACACCTACGTCGTCGAAAAACTCACGAAAGTCCTCGGCAGTAACCACTTCATGATCGCCCGCATGGCCTTCGCCGGCGACATGAACGACGAAGAATTCGAACGCCGCAATCGCCGCAACAAACGCCTCAACTGGGACGACTACGAGTGGGTCCGCGATCATTGCGCCACCTGCGACTACATCGGCGCAGCCGCAAACGCCGGCGCCGATCTGAAGCAGGACGGTATCGAGTTTCCGGGCATCCGCATAGCCGGTGTCTCCGCAAACATGGTGGACATCGAAGACAAGACGATCGAGTTCGGGCGATTTATCTCCAACGACGAAGTGGAACGCTCGGCGATGGTGGTCGTGATCGGTGGAGACATCAAAGACAAGTTTTTCCCCCACACCGACCCGATCGGAAAAACGCTGAAGGTTCGCGGCCTGCCGATGAAGATCGTGGGCATGGAAGAACGGCGGGGATCAATTTTTGGCGACTCGTTCGATCGCATTGTCTACATGCCTGTCACGACCCACATGCAGATCTTTGGTCGTAACAGTCTTCAGATCCACGGCAAAACGCGCTCCCGCGAAAACTTTCACACCGCCATCGAAGACGCGCGCGTCGCGATGCGTATCAAACACCGGCTGAACGGCAACGAAGAAGACGATTTCGGTCTCATCAACGTCGAAGAAATCAGCCAACAGATCGACGAGTTCACCGCCGCGATCGCGATGGTCGTAATTCCGATCACGGCGATCACGTTGATCGTCGGCGGCATCGTGGTGATGAACATCATGCTCGTGAGTGTCACCGAAAGAACGTTTGAAGTCGGACTCAGAAAAGCGGTGGGCGCAACGCGGCGTCAGATCCTGACGCAGTTCCTGATCGAATCGGCAATTCTCTGCGCGCTCGGCGGAATGCTCGGTCTGCTTGCGGCCTGGGGAGTCACCACGCTGATCACGGCCCTCGCTTCGATCACGATGACGATAACTATCATTTACGTCATTCTGGCGCTGGGTTTGTCCACGCTGATCGGCATGATTGCCGGCGTCTACCCGGCATTTAAAGCTGCGCGACTCGATCCGATTCTCGCCCTGACGCATGCGACGTGATTTAGGATGAAGCTTCAATTCCCAAAAGGTATTTTGCGCGCGACGTTGAGGATGGCCGTCGACAGTGTGCGCGGTCATAAGTTTCGCAGTTTTCTGACCGTGCTCGGTATCGTCATCGGCGTGATGACGGCGATCGTCATAGCTTCGATACTCACCGGCATGCGGCAAAACATCGTCGCGATGATCGAAGACTATGGAACAAACAACATCTACGCGTTCCATCTTTCGACTGGTCCACGCACCGGTGAAGATCGTGCTGAACGGCTAAGAAAGCCGTTCACTGTCGCGGACGCTGAGACGATCAAAGCACAAGCTCCGTCCGTTGAAGACGTCGCGTGGGTAGCGCCGAATGTCGGTTACGGCGGCGGACCATTCGACGACAACATCACTTTCCAGGGCCGCAACTATCGTTGGGGAAACACACAGGGCGTGTCGCCCAACTACGCCAGTCTTTATAACGTTTCGTTAAGCGAAGGCCGGTTCATTACCGAGTTGGACGATCAGCAACGTGCGAACGTGATGGTCATCGGCGTCAATGCCGCCGAAGCGCTCTTTCCCGGCATGACGAACATCGCCGGCGCGCAAGTGCGCATGGGTGGTTATAACTTCGAAGTCATCGGCGTATTGGAAAAACGGAAGGCCGGGTTCTTCGGCGAGAACGAAGAAGACAACGCCGTCTTCATTCCTTTCCGCACTGCGCAGAAGGTCGCACCCGCGAAGGGTTATCTGTTGATCGTGATTCGCGGCCGCACCGGTCGCGTTCTCGACGCGTTGACTGAAGCCGAAGAGATCCTGCGCCGCCGCCGCGGCGTGAAGTTTGGCGAAGTGAACAACTTCGACATCAAGACGGCTGACAAGTTTATCGAACAGTTTGACAGCATCACGGCGATGATCGGTTTGGTGGCGATTGCGATCTCGTGTTTGGGATTGCTCGTCGGCGGCATCGGCGTGATGAACATCATGCTCGTGAGCGTTACCGAACGAACGAAAGAGATCGGCGTGCGTAAAGCAATTGGCGCGCGCCGGCGCGACATCGTGCGGCAGTTTCTATTCGAAGCGATGATGTTGACGTTTCTTGGCGGCGTGCTGGGCGTGCTGCTCGCGGTCGGTATCAGTAAATTGCTCATGCTCTTGATCCCGAGCATGCCCGCCATGATCCCGACCTGGGCCGTGGTTACCGGTCTCACCGTCTCGATCGGCGTGGGCTTGATCTTTGGTGTTTGGCCGGCACGAAAAGCTTCACGACTCGATCCGATCGAGTGTCTCCGCTACGAATGATCCGCAGTGGCGCACGGATCTGATGTAATCTGTGCGCCGTGGATCGCGATCTCAAGAAAGAATTCCTGACTTATATCCAGGTCGAGAAGGGGCTCGCGCGGCTTACGCTCGAGAGTTACGAGCGCGATCTCACGCGTTTGCAGGAATGGGCAGCGGGGAACGGCAAGCAAGTCGCTGAACTCACGCGCGCCGACTTGCGCAAGTGGATCGCGAGTTTGTCGCGCGAGGGACTGGCGCCGACGTCGGTTGCGCGCGCGGTCAGTGCGACGCGCGGTTTTTTCAAGTTCCTGATGCTGGACGGACATATCAAGTCGCATCCGGCGGAAGATCTCGACACTCCGCAACGATTCAGTTACCTGCCGAAGTTTCTTACCGAAGACCAAATTAATCAGCTCTTTGCCGCTCCGAATGTTTCGACTCCGGAAGGCATACGCGACCGCGCGATCCTGGAGATCATGTACGCGAGCGGGTTGCGCGTCTCGGAGATGGTCGGGTTGAAACAGACCGACGTCGATTTACTGGCTGGTCTCGTCGTCTGTCGTGGCAAGGGAAGCAAGGAACGTCGTGTTCCGTTGGGCAAGAGCGCGATTCACTGGTTACAGCAATACGCGGCGGTCAAAGCCAGCTATGGAAAGTCGTCGTCGCCGCTGCTCTTCATGCATCGTGGAAAACCGTTCACGCGACACCTCGCGTGGTCGATGATCAGGCGTTATGCCGATGGCGTTGGAATTAAGAATGTTTCGCCACACACACTGCGACACAGTTTTGCGACGCACCTGCTGCAACACGGCGCAGATTCGCGTTCCGTCCAGGCGCTGTTAGGACACGCGAGTATTTCCACGACTCAGATCTACACCCACATCACAGATCAACACCTGCGTTCGGCTTACGATCGCCATCATCCGCGGGCTCGTTTGAAAGCTCAAGCTGAGAGTGAAGTTTCCCGCAAAGGCGCAAAGGCGCAAAGGTAAGGCGCAAAGGTATTGGCGTGTCTCTTCGCGTCTGTACCTTCTCCTCCAGCAGGCTGGCTCGCACGATTTGGTGTTGCCTTTGCACCGTCTCGGGCATCACGTCATCAATTTGATCTGTGATTAGCGTCTCACGAGTGTGCGAATCGCAATTTGAGAACTCTCAAGGACGTTTCTATCGAGCCAAACCTGTCCACCCTGCGTTTGAGAACCCTCAATTCCATGCATCTTGCTTAAAAAAGCGTCACTTACGGGCATATGTTTTGCCAGTAAACGCACCGCGAATTGAGCCAGTTGGGCCTCTTTCGAGTACGGCGCCGGGTCACCGCTTTGGTCCTGCCGTAGCGCGCTTGTTGACACGGCCGTTGTAATCTCAAATGTTGTCGCAGTAGTGCTCGTAACTGCGGAGCAAAGCGGTCACCAGACGCCGCACTCGTAAGTCGCCCCACGCGCATCCATAACAACTGAATAGGAGTATCACCATGCGAGTCTCCCGACTATACGCCAGCCTCCTTCTACTGCTGCTGACTTCCCTGTCCTTCACCATCACCGCCCGCGCCGACGACGACGATGAGCCTGACGATTACGACGTAAAAGCACGCGTCGTCCGTATCAGCCTGATCACCGGCGAGGCAAACCTCAAACGAAACGAATCTAAAGAGTGGGAGCGCGTCCAGTTAAATTACCCGCTCGTCGAAGGCGACACTGTCGCCACCGGCAAAGATAGCCGCCTCGAAGTGCAATTAGACTCGCGCAACTTCGTCCGTCTTAGTGAAAACACGGTGCTGCGCATCGTGACCCTGCGCGATGAAAACACGGCGCTGAGCGTCGTCGAAGGCACCGCCATTGTTCGCCTGGGCAAGTTTGATCGCAGTAAAGAGTTTTTCGAGATCGACGCCCCGCGCAGCACTCTCGCGGCTGAAAAAGCCGGACTTTATCGCATCGACGTGCCGCGTGAAGGGCGTGTTCGTTTGACCGTTCGTGAGGGCGGCAGCGCGCGCATCTATTCAGACACTTCAGGGTTCGCGCTCCGCGATGGCCGCTCGGCCGAGCTTGTCGTCACGGGCCCGAATGCTGGCGATTGGGATTTGCTGGCCGCCGCCGCGCCGGACGCGCTCGACCGGTGGGTCGACGAACGCGAACGCCAGCTCGCGCAACGATTCCGTCCCGAATCTAAATACTTCGACGAATACGTTTGGGGCGCCGAGGATCTCGACGCTTACGGCGAATGGACCGACACCAAGGAATACGGCTGGCTTTGGCAGCCGCATGCGAGCGTGATTAACACCTACAGCGACTGGGCGCCGTATCGCTACGGTCACTGGACGTGGGTTTCGCCTTACGGTTGGACCTGGGTCGGATACGAACCGTGGGGTTGGGCGCCGTATCACTATGGCCGCTGGGTCTATTACAACAACGCGTGGTGCTGGGTGCCGCGCAGTTACTTCTTCAAGAAGCGCAGTTGGTGGCGGCCTGCGCTTGTCGCCTTTGCTTCGTTAAATTGGTCTTTTGGCGACAGCATCTGCTGGTATCCGCTCTCGTATCGCCAGCGCGATCCGCATTCACGTTATTACCGCCGTCACGATCGCAATCCGGGTTATGGCGGAGGTGGCGGTGCAGGTGGTGGTGGCGGCCATTATGGTGGCGGACGCGGTGGAGGCAACGGCGGAGGCCGCGGCGGTGAGCGTCCGGCCGAGCGCGAAGGCGAGTACAAAAACTGGCGCGGCGTCACGCGAGTGCCGCGAAGAGATTTTGGCAATGGTTCGATGGGACGGCCTGTTGGTGAAGAGCCAATCGCCCGGCGCGTGGTCGAATCAGAACCAGTAATTGATAACTTGCCGCGCCGTTCGACGACGTTGCTCGGAAACGTACCTTCGCCTGACGGTTTGGATCGACCTACGGGAGCAGCCACTCGAGCGCCGGGTGTCACACTCGACGACGATCTGAGACGTTCGCGTGTTTTCCGTGGCCGAGAACCGCGACAAACGCAGCCCGCGCAACCCGCGATCGTTACGGGTGGCGCACCGCAAAGTGCGCCACCAAACTCAACACCTAATCAGGAACCGGGCCAGGCGCCTGTAAACCGCGGCCGTGGACGTGGACGGGCTGAGGTTCCGGAACCAACTGCCGAAACTCCACAAACAACTCCACAAACGCCAACGCCCACCGTTGAAGCGCCGCCTTCGGGAGCAGTTGAGCGTCCCGCGCCTATAAGAATCGTCCGCCCCTCGATGCCTGAAGGAGTAGAGAAGCGCACTAGAACTCAACAAGCAATCGAGTCCTCACCCCCGCAACCACGTTCCGAACCTCGGGTGGAACAACCACGGTCAGAACCCAGGACTGAACCGAGGACTGAACCACGGAGTCAACCCCGATCCGAGCCCAGATCCGAGCCCAGATCGGAAGCTCCGAGATCAACTCCGCGTTCTGATCCGCCGCCGCGAAACGATCCGCCTCCCAGATCTGAATCGCCACGAAGCGAGGCGCCGAGATCGAGTCCGCCACCTTCGAGTCCGCCACCATCGCGCAGTGAGTCGCCGAGAAGCGAATCACCACGAAGTGTTCCGGGAGAGTCGCCCAAGCGACCGGATAACTTTTAGGAGGGTTCGATTCTTAACCGGGGCAGTTTTCGAACCTGACCATCGATACTGCCATCGGTCTCGCCGATCTGCGACGCCCCCATTCGCTCGTAGAAACCGGCAGCATTGGGGTCCGCTGAGATTTCGATCTCGCGGACCTCGAGTGCTGCCGCTCTTTCCATTGCGTCGAGAAACAACTCCTTGCCGATGCCTGCGCCGATTGCCGCAGGGGTGACCCACATGTGCTCCAACTCCGCTTTGTTGTCGTTGACACAAAGCGCATAGAACCCAAGCACGTCGCCCTCGCGCTCGAAAACATAAACATGGTTGTCGCGAATGAAATCAGGTGAGACGGTGAGGTCTGCTTCCCAGTGTTTGATCCAATCCTCGGGATAACCCCAGTGACGCTTAGCGTCGAGCGCGATCTGCGTCAACGTGTTCGCGTCTTCCGGCGAGGCGCGCCTGATTATCGAGCTGGCCGTTGTCATCTGAAGAGTTATTGCTGTTGCCAAACTGAGCCGTCTGCATATTTAACTCTGACGACAACTACCTGATCGGAAATGCCGGAGCGCTCCTGCTTGTTCAAGGCATAGACGCTGATGCGTTTCGTAGGTGGGGAGGAAAGCATGAATGACAGCTCCCTGCTCTTTCCCGGCGCGATTGTCTTAGTGCTGGTGAACTGATGACGGCTCAATTCCTCGTTCGTGGCCGAATCGATGAAAACGTAGTCCCAATCGATCTCGGCGATTGGTTTGTTGCTCGAATTGCGCAATGAAGCGCGATAGATGAAGTAATAACGCGGTGGACCTGTAGGTTGCCGGGCGGCCTGAATGATCGCGGCATCCGCTTTCGCATCGCGTTCGGCTGAGGACTGCTGGCCTGTCGTACCGCTGCGCTTGGCATCCGACACTCGCTTTTCAGAGCGCGCGCGAAACTGCATCTCGTGGAAGTTCTCGTTCGGACCGCTGAACGGACTGAGTTCCCAATTCAGTCGCTCTTTGCTCCAACTGAATTTAACTACGTCAACCTGGGCGGCGGTCGGTGAGGAAGGTTCTTGGGCACGCGATACTGCTGGAACCAGTAACAAGGAAAGCAAAAGGACATACACCTTCATCGTTTGCACCTCCTTCGAGTGCCTCATTATCCGTGTTATCCGTGCAGAAGTACACACGGATAACACGGATTGAAGGTGGTGGGTTAGAAGATGTACCTGACGCCGAGAACGATGCGGCGGTTTCCGCCGTTCGTGCCCCACTGGTTCAGGAAGTTAGCCGAGTTGACGCGGCCTTCGGGAATACCAAAGTCGCGTGTATTCGTCGCGTTGTTGAACTCAGCGCGGAACTGAATGCGTTGATTTTCACCAATCGACGTGTTCTTGAAAATTCCCAGGTCGACGTTGTTGATACCATCGGCGCGCAGGATATTGCGGCCTGCGTTACCGACGCGTTGCGCAGCGGTGATCCGCTGGAACAACGACCCTCCACCGGCTGCGAGAATTTCAGGAACCGTCATGCCGCCAAGCGGCAGATTGGTCGCTAGATTCGGACGGATCGCATCGCCGACCAGCGTGTTGATACCAGCCAGCGCGCCAGCCGGATCAGAACCATTCAACACTGTGAACGGGGCGCCACTCTGGAACGTGAAGAACCCGTTGAGTTGCCAGCCGCCGAGCAGGTGTCCCTTGAATCCGTTCTGTTCCTGGAACCACGGCAGTTCGTAAACGAAGTTGCCGGTTAGCCGGTGCGGACGATCGTAGGTGGAACGACCACGGTCAGTGCTGCGATTGAATGAGTCTTGCGAAACCGCCACCTCACCGCTCGAAGGATTGAAGATTTCGGAAGCGGTGTCGATGAACGAACTCCACGTGTAGTGAACGCCGGCGCTGAAACCACGGCTCAGGCGTTTTTCCATACTTGCCTGGAGCGAGTGATACATCGACGAGGCTGCGTTGGCGCGCAGGCGAACCACGGCAGCGGATCGATTCACGCGGCAACTGTCAGCATTTGGACCAGTGAAAGTCGGAGTGCAAGTGTTCGGCGTCAGTGTGTCCAAACGTCGCGGGTTACCGTCCAAAGTCTGGAACAGTGCCGAACCTTTGGAACCGACGTAACCGAGACGGAACACGACGTTAGGTCCGAGTTCGCGTTGGGCTTCAAAGCTGAAGCTCTGGTAGTACGGCGAACGAAAATCTTCGCCGACGATCGTTCTTGTAAACTCGGCCGGATTGACGCCCGCGTTCGAAACATTCGGCAAGCGCGTAAATGCATTCGGCACCGAAGCAGCGCCTGCGAAAGTCACGTTGGCAGGCAAACTGACTGCGGCAACAAACGGGAACGAACTCGCGACGTTCAACGCGATGTTGATGAACGTGTAGTCGTGGGTGATGGCATAACCACCGCGGAAGACAAGCTTGTCGCCGCCGGTGACGAATCCGAGAATGCCATCCGGATTTGTGCGCGGGTTCCAGTTGAAACCGATTCGCGGTTGGAAGTTGTTTTTGTCGATCTTCGGCTCGGGAGCGAACGCGAACCGCGCGTCGCCGCCTGCCAGTTGCACGATTCTCTCGTTTGATTCCAGCAGGCTCAGCGTAGCTTCACCCGGACGCTCGTAACGCAGACCAAAAGTCACCGAGAAGTTCGGCCGGATCTTCCACTCGTCCTGTCCGTAGAAGTGAACGTCAAACCAGTTGTAGTTATTGATCGCTTCGCCGCCCGGCAACGGTTTGTTGATGTTGGCAGCTTCGGCGAAGTCGTTCACGAACGAGTTGAGCGTGGCGTAGCGCAGCAAGCCGCGAATCGTCGGGAAGAAGAAGCTCTGAATTCGGTTCTCGACGATGTTGGTGCCAAACTTAAACGCGTGATTGCCGTGGAGCCAGGAGAGATTGTCCTGGATCTGGTAGATGTTGTTGGTGCGGAACTGCGGCAGGTTCACCGCGAGACCGATAGCGGTTCTGCTGGCAGCAGCGTTGAAACCAATCAGGCCCAGTTGCGAGATCTCGATCGAGGGAATCTCTTCAGATCGGGGATCGCTGGCGTTTGTGATAGTCGCGAACCGCTGGTAACCAACACGCAGTTCGTTCACCACCGTCGGCGAAAACGTTCCGACGTGCGAAAGGGCTACAGTTTGCACGCGCGACGGACTTTCAGTGGTCAGGCCCGTAGGTGTCGCCTGGCCCGTGCCGCCTGTATCCGAGTCGCTGAACAGGTAGCGGCCGGTGATCTGGTGATTGCTGTTGAAGTTGTGGTCGACACGAAGCGACGCCTGGTGGTTGTCGAAGAAGAACGCCGTGGAACCAGTCAGCGAACCCAGCGGCACCGTGAAATTCTGGCCGTTGAGTGTGAACGAAGCAGTCTGGTTGATCGGCGCTTGCGCTGCGGGTAAATGTCTCAAAAGCGCTTGCACTTGCGGCAAATGACCCGCGGCGGCAGCCAGGATCTGGCGGCCGGCTTCAGTCGGAGCGCCGTTCAGCGTTGTACCCGAGCCGAGCTGGCGATCGCTCCAGCGTTGATAGGAGCCGAAGAAGAAAGTGCGATTCGCGCCGCTGATGTAGGTTGGACCACCTTCGCCAAAACGCGGCAGGTGCAATGGACCACCGAACGTGCCGCCGATCTGGTTCTCGATCCGGAAAGGCGCGTGCGTGCGAGATTGGACCGTGGCGTCTGGATTACAGAAGCCCGCGCGCTTATCGGTGTTGCTGCAAGCGTTCAGCGCGTTGCTGTTGTGGAACCAAAAGAGCGAGCCGTGATAATTGTTGGTGCCCGACTTGGTGATGGCGTTGAATACCGAACTGGAGTTACGTCCGTATTCCGCCAGAAACTGGTTCGTGATCAGGCGAACTTCCTGAATCAGATCGGGGTTGTTCAGTGGTTGAGCAGCGCCGGCAACGCCGGGTTCATTATTGTCCTGGCCGTCGACCATGAAGTTATTTGAACGAACGCGGCCGCCGTTTGAGGAATAGCTGATACCAGCGGCAAAGCCCGTCTGGCCTGTTCCCAACTGGCTGACGCCTGGCGCTGAGAGCGCAACGGCGAGCACATTGCGCGTTGGACCAAGCGGCAGTTCCGACAATCGTCGCGAGTCAAACTGGGTGGAAACTTCCGCGTTGCTCTGGTTAATGAGCGCGGCGTTCTCGGTGACGTTCACTACTTCCTGAACACCACCAGTTTTCATGGCCACGTCGACGATGGCGTTTTGGTTTAGGATCAGCGTGATACCGGTCTGGACGTGCTTGGCGAAACCGGTGGCCTGGACCGTCACTTCGTACGGGCCGACTGGTAAGTTCTCAAACCGATACTGTCCATCTTCGCCGGTTTGGCGATCGTGTGCGATGTTCGTCTGAGTGTTGCGGGCGGTGACAGTCGCGTTAGCGATGACCGCACCCTTTTCGTCGGCGACAGTGCCGGAGATTCTTCCGGTCGTTTGACCAAAGGCAACAACTGAGGAACCTAGCAAGACAGCTATCAAAAGTGGCAGGAGTCTTGTTCCCTTCATGTTCATCTCCTTCTCGTTCGTGTTGGGCGGTGCTCGTTGGGGGCGACGGTTCCAATGAGGAATCGTCAGAAAAAACTCTGCGAGGTCTAGACGCAGGCCGGAAAAGCAACAGACGATCCACGCTCCGGCGGTTTCGTGAGACGGTAGAATAGACGAACTAACTCTTCGTCTAACTTGGGTTTAACTGAAATTCAGGTATTTGGTGTTCGCCGACAAAAACATTCGACTGTTCCAAATATATGGATTCGATCCAATCTCGTGAAGGAAATGACTGAATCAATCGTCTTCCTCGAACGCAACACTTTCAATATCGAGTTTCGCCGCCCGGGCTTCGATCACGAGTGGATCGAATATGAGGAAACCGAGGGCGGGGAGGTCCTTGACCGGCTGCGCGATGCGACGATCGTCATCTGCAACAAACTCGCCTTGCGCGAAGATGTATTGTCGCAACTGCCGGGATTGAAACTGATCGCGGTCGCGGCAACGGGAACTGACAACGTCGATCTCGATTACTGCCGCGCGCGCAACATCGCCGTTTGCAACACGCGCGGATATGCAATCGATTCACTGCCGGAACATGCGCTGATGCTGATGCTCGCGCTGCGTCGCAACCTCGTGGCGTATCGTGACGATGTGAAAGCGGGACGCTGGCAGAAGGCGCAGAAGTTTTGCCTGTTGGATCATTCGATCGGCGATCTGCGCGGGACGGTATTGGGAATCGCCGGCTTTGGAACGTTGGGTCAGGCGATGGCGCGACTCGGCGGCGCGATCGGGATGGAAGTGATCGTCGCCGAACGCAAGACGGCTACGTCCATTCGTGAAGGACGCAAATCTTTCGGCGACGTTTTGCGCCTCAGCGACGTGCTCTCGTTGCATTGTCCGTTGACTGAAGCAACGAAGAACCTGATCGGCGCTGAAGAGTTGAGCCAGATGAAGCGCGACGCGTTGCTCATCAACACCGCGCGTGGCGGATTGATTGACGATCGCGCATTGCTCGCTGCGTTGAACGAAGGGCGGCTTGGCGGCGCAGGCATCGATGTGCTGCGCGTTGAACCGCCGCGCGAAGGAAATCCGTTATTGGCTGTGGATCTGCCCAACCTCATCGTGACGCCACACAACGCGTGGGCCAGCAGGCAGGCAATGCAGACGCTCGCCGATCAGCTAGTTGATAATCTTGAGGCTTTTGTAAGGGGCGAGCCGCGGAACCTGGTCACCTAGCCACAAGTTACGACGAGGCAGCAGCTTCGCCTGTTTCGTCGTGATGTTCGGTGGTGTAAAGACGAAGAATGTCCTGGCCCTGACGCGAACGCGGATCGATTGTGCGCAGGTGCTTGCGTCCCTGCATCTCCCAAATCGCGGTAACGACTCCGTCTTTTTCTACTGCGTGGTAGGTGATCTCTTCGTTGGCTGCTTCAGGCGCGGGCTCGGTTGGGGCGGCCGCGCTCTGTGCTATTGCGGTTTCGTTCTCAGACATACAAACTCAAAAATTCTCCCATCTTCTTCTTTGGCGGTTGGCTTTTGAATGAGGCGAATTGTTGCACACGCGCTTTCGCATGTCCAGCCATCTACGATCTGAGATCTTAGATATGAGATCTCAAAGCCAGCTCGACAGCCTTGCGCGGCACGACGACGCCCCAGCCTTGTCGATCCACTGGCACGCCTTCGACTCGCTCGGCAGTGTCGATCAAGATTCGCTTCACTTGTTGAGGCGTGAGTTTCGGATTTGCTTCAAGCATGCACGCCACGATCGAGGCGACGATCGGCGATGCAAATGAAGTCCCGTCGACAAACTTGTAGTGCTGATTGATGACGTTGCCTTCGCGCAGTTTGATTGTGATCAACTGGCGCAACAACGGCGCGGCGAGATCGCGCGCCTCGTCGAGATCCTTATCGATGCCTTTGTGCTTAAGGACGATGCCGGACAGTTCATCATCGGCGGCAGCGTCGAGCTGTGCATAGAGACGCGCCTGATCGGCAGTAGGCGTGTGCGGCAGTATCGGCGCCGCGACCCAGATTCCAGGCGCGATCACTTCCGGTTTTTGCAAACCGTCGATTGTCGGTCCATACGACGAGCGATACATCCCGCGGCGCGCGCGATCGAGCGAGTTCTGATCGTCCAAGCCGCCAACCGCAATCGCCGACGGCGCACTCGCCGGCGGTAAAACCGGATGCCCCGGCGCGAGTCCCGCATTTCCAACTGCGCAAACAACCGTCACGCCCGCATCGACCGTCCGTTCAACTAAACGACAAAGCGAGTTGCGCAAATACGGCTGTTCGTAATCACCACCCGCCGAGATATTGACGATGCGAATGTTGTATTTGTCTTTGTGATTGAGCACCCAACGCAGTCCGGTCTCGATGTCGCTCTCGGGAATGCGCCCCGACCTTCCGATCTTCACCAGGACGACCTTCGCCTCGGGCGCGATGCCTCGATACAGTCCATTCGAAAGATGACCATTACCGGCGGCGACAACCGAAGTCATCATTCCATGCCAGCTCATCACGTCAGGTTTCTTCAAAAACTTCGGATCGTCTTCGGCTGCGAAGATGCTGTGATACGCGACGATTCTGTTGGCGGGTTCGGTCAGATCCTGGTGCGCATAAAAGCCGGAATCGAGAAACGCAATCGTGACATTTTTGCCGCCAAAGCGCTCGTCGGCGTCGAGTCGCACGTGCGTCGGCAACGCTTGAGTGAGATCCAGATCTGTCTTGATCGTATTCGAAACAACGGCGTCAGACATCGGCGACAAGATCGCGAAAATGTAACGTCGTGTCAACTTGCAACCTCCGCGTATCGCCTGATAATCTTCAACCTCCCCAACCTGGAAGCCTTAAGGAGATAAAAGAACCATGAAAAAACTCGCGATCTTGTTGGCTCTCACTTTTGTTGTCGCCGGCGTTGCCGTCGCCGTCAACGCACGCGCCGAGGGAGAGATTCCCGCAGCGCCCGCGATTGGCGCCACCATCGAAGATTTCACTCTTCCCGACGCTAATGGAACGGAACGCTCGCTCAAATCGCTGGCCGGCAAAAAAGGCACAGTGCTCCTGTTCATCGCCGTGCAGTGTCCGGTGTCAAATGACTACAACGAGCGCATGGAAAAGCTGGCCCAGGACTACAAAGCCAAGGGCATCGCCGTGATCGGCATCAACTCAAACGTCAAGGAAGATGCGGAAACGGTTGCGGCCCACGCCACAGCCAACAAACTCTCGTTCCCGATCCTGAAAGATGCCGGCAACAAGATCGCGGACCGGCTCGGAGCTACCGTGACGCCCGAGGCTTATTTCCTCGACGCCGCCAACAAGCTCATGTATCACGGCCGGATCGACAACAGCCGCAAGGGCGATGCGATTGAAAGCACCGAACTGCGCAACGCGATGGATGCGTCGCTGGCCGGCAAACCGGTTGAAAAAACTGAAGCCAAGGCATTCGGTTGTTCCATCAAGCGTGCGTAATCTATGCGTTTCACTCGAGTTGTAATTGCTGTTTGCTTTTGTGTTCTCTTCGCGAGTTTCGCGGCGCCGGCCCAAAAACGAAAGGGCCGGCCCGCCGCGAAAGCGCAGAAGCCGCCTGTCGTCTCCGCGCTCGATACCGACGCTCTTAAAACGCTGTTGACCGAACAACGTGAACGCCCGTTGCTCGTCAACTTCTGGGCGACGTGGTGCGATCCCTGTCGTGACGAGTTTCCGGATCTCGTCAAGATCGATCACGACTATCGTCCGCATGCAATGGATTTCGTCACTATCTCCCTCGACGACTTCAGCGAGATCAAAACCGAAGTGCCGAAGTTTCTCGGTTCGATGAAGGCCACGATGCCCGCTTACCTGCTGAACGTCACCGATCCCGAACCGGCGATCAGCTTCGTGGACGGCAGGTGGTCGGGCAGCTTGCCCGCAACATTTCTGTACAACGCGAAGGGCGAGGTGGTTTACAAGCACTTCGGTCGCGTAGACGCGAATGAGTTGCGAGCCGCGATCGACAAACTGGTTAAGAAAACTGATTAAGAATTACTTGAACTTTGTGCTTAGTGCTTTGTTCTTTGTCAGCAGTCAGTGGTTAGTGGTCAGTTGTGAAACCACCGGACCATGGACTACGGACAACTTACAAAAAACTAAGCACCAAGTACCAAGTTCAAAGCACGAATGATCACTCCCGACGTAGTCGCCGCCCATAACCTCACCCCAGAAGAATTCGAGCGAATCAAAAACCTGCTTGGCCGCGAACCGAGTTTTGTCGAACTCGGCATCTTCTCGGTCATGTGGTCCGAACACTGCTCCTACAAATCTTCCCGCATCCATTTGAAGCGGCTGCCGACGACGGGGGAGCGCGTCATCGTTCCGCCCGGAGAGAATGCCGGCATCGTCGATCTCGGCGATGGCTGGTGCGCCGCGTTCAAGATCGAGTCGCACAATCATCCTTCGTTTATCGAACCTTTTCAGGGCGCAGCAACTGGCGTCGGCGGGATCCTGCGCGACATCTTCACAATGGGCGCGCGGCCCGTTGCGTCGATGAACAGCCTGCGGTTTGGTTCACTGGACCATCAGCAATATGGACGGCGCAATCGATCGCTGCTGGCGGGTGTCGTAGCGGGCATTGCGCACTACGGAAACGCATTTGGCGTCGCGACTGTCGGCGGTGAAGTCGCGTTTGACGACGCTTATGCGCTGAATCCGTTGGTCAACGCGTTCGCGCTCGGCATCGTGCGTCACGATCAGATCTTTTTTGGCAAAGCGACTGGTGTTGGTAATCCCGTTTTGTATGTGGGCGCGAAAACCGGGCGCGATGGCATTCACGGCGCGACGATGGCGTCGGCGGAGTTTGACGAAGAAGCGCTGGAGAAGCGGCCGACAGTGCAGGTGGGCGATCCGTTTCTCGAGAAGTTGTTGCTGGAAGCATGCCTCGAAGCGATGCGCAGTGGCGCAGTCGCGGGTATTCAAGACATGGGCGCCGCAGGACTGACGTCGTCGTCGTGCGAAATGGCGGCGCGCGCCGGAACGGGTATCGAACTCGATCTTTCCCTCGTGCCACAACGCGAGCAGGATATGACGGCGTACGAGATGCTGCTTTCGGAATCGCAGGAGCGCATGTTGATCGTGGCCCATTCCGGCCGCGAGCGCGAGGTGATGGACATCTTTCGCAAGTGGGACCTCGACGCGGTGGTGATCGGACGCGTGCGCGATACGCAGCGCATGCACGTGATTCACAACGGCGAAACGATGGCGGACATTCCGGTCGAGGCGTTGACTGACGAAGCGCCGAAATACGATCGACCGATGCGTTCGCCGGCGCGTGACACCTCCGCGGGTCGCACTTATGAAAGCGAAGACTTAAACACGGATCTTATGAAGCTGCTCGCGAGCGGCAACATTTCGTCGAAGCAGTGGGTTTATCGACAGTACGATCACATGGTCCGGACGAACACCGCGATTCTTCCCGGCGCTGATGCCGCTGTCGTGCGAATCAAAGAGACGCGACGCGCGCTCGCGATGTCGCTCGACGGCAACGGTCGTTACTGCGCGGCGAACCCGCGCGAAGGCGCGAAGCTCCTCGTCGCCGAAGCTGCGCGCAACGTCGTTTGTGTCGGCGCGAAGCCGATCGCGATCACGAATTGTTTGAACTTCGCTTCGCCAGAGCGGCCGGAAGTGATGTGGTCGTTCTCGGAAGTGATCGACGGCATGGCCGAAGCTTGCCGCGCGCTCGCGACGCCCGTCGTTTCCGGAAACGTTTCGTTCTACAACGAGACTGAGGGCCGCGGAATCCTGCCGACGCCCGTGATCGGAATGGTCGGGCTGATCGAAGATGTGAAACGCGCGATTCTGCCGGGTTTCAAAAACGACGGCGACGTGATCGCGTTGCTCGGAACGACGCAGGATGATCTGTCGACGAGCGAGTATGCGGTTAGCGTTGGCGGGGCGACGACGGCGGAGCTCGAAGCGAGTGGACGCGTGCCGGTGCTGGATCTCGAACGTGAAAAGGCAGTTCAGAACGCCTGTTTGGAAGCAGCGGAAGCCGGATTGTTGACGGCAGCACATGATTGCGCAGATGGCGGATTGGCAGTCGCGCTGGCTGAGACGTGTTTCTCGTCGCTTGGCCGCGAAGCGATTGGCGCGCGAGCGGAACTTGAAGGGACGTTGAGTCCGACGTCGTTGTTGTTCAGCGAATCGCCGTCAAGGATCATCGTGAGCTTCGAGCAGGCTGTAGTGGACCAGGTCCGCGAAATTGCCGAACGACACAACGCGCCATTCATGCTTCTTGGTCGCGTTGGCGAAGATTCGTTGCGGATCGTGGTTGACGAACAGGAAGTAATAAACGCTAATGTCGCGGATCTCGAATCCGCCTGGCGCAACGGGCTGTCACAAAAGCTGCAAGCTGAAGTGCCGGCCACGGTTTAATTCTCCGAGAGGGAGGCTTCTTGCATCCCGTCATCTCGCTTAATCGAACGATGGTGGAAGCTGCCAAGGCCCGTGTCGCCGCGGTTTCTTCCGCAGCGCTTTATGGACGTGGCGTCTTCACCACGCTCGCCGTCTACGATTCCCAACCATTTCTCTGGACCAAGCACTGGCAACGCCTCGCCGCGCACGCCGCCAAACTCGATATCGATCACACCGGTTGCACCGAGAAGAGTGTCGGCGAATCGGTGAGAAAACTGATCGCCGTGAACCAGGTCAAGGACGGACGCGCGCGCGTGACACTGCTGGCGCGCACCGGCCGCGACTTGTGGAAAGCGAAACTCGCGAGTTCACGTAAAACCGATCTGCTAATCATGACCGGCGATCCGCGGCGCGCCGCCGCAAGTGGATTGTCGCTGGCAGTTTCACCTTATCGCGTCAGCACGTTCTCGCCGCTCACGGGCATCAAGAGTTTGAACTATCTCGATCACGTGTTGTCGAAGGAAGAAGCGCGCAGCCGCGATTTCGACGAGGCTGTTGTTTTGAACGAGCGCGGCGAGATCGTTTCGGGCACGACGGCAAACATCTTCTGGGCCAAAGGCGGCACTGTTCACACGCCGGCGTTGAGCACCGGCGCACTCGCCGGCATCACGCGTGAATGCGTGCTCGACATCGCGAACAAACATTTCATACCGCTCGTCGAGGGCGTTTATGAAATGGCGGATCTGGTTGACGCGGATGAGATCTTTCTGACGTCGTCCGGAATTGGCGTCGCGCCCGTGACGACGTTCGACTTCCGTCGCTACGCCGTCGACCCCGGAAGCATCACCGCAACAATCAGGGACGCGTTCCTCAAGTTAACACGTATATAGGTAGTTGCTTTGATTTCAACTCTGCGTTCCTCTGCGTTCTCTGCGTTAACATGCTCCGGAGTTAAAATTAACGCAGAGATCATAGCGGACGCAGAGGAACGCAGAGTTGAATTGTTTCACTGACCGGACATAGCCGATAGAAGTGGCAACGACCTCAGCCTCACGCCAGTCGCAGCGAAAATCGCATTGCCAATCGCGGGGGCCAGGCCGACTATCGGCGTCTCACCTGCGCCGGCCGAAGGCAAATCTTTCCGGTCCAACAACACGATCTCGATCGGCGCCATGTCGCTGAACCTCGGCAGCCGGTACTTCGAAAACTTCCCATTCAAGATCTGCCCGTTCTGAAACTCGATCCCTTCAAACAACGCGCCGCCAATCGCCTGCACCACCGCGCCCTCGACCTGGTTATGCAAGTGCACCGGATTGACGATCGCGCCGCATTCGAAGCTTGCCACCGCGCGTTCGAGCTTCACTTTCTTCGTCTTCGGATCGATTGAGACTTCCGCCGCGGTCGCGATGTAACTGCCTTTCTCGAAACCACACGCTATGCCTGCACCGCGCCCAGCTTGCTTCTTCGCACCCCAATTAAACGACCTCGCCGCCGCTTCGAGCACCGCTCGCAAACGATCGTCCTGAATATTCTTCAAACGAAACGCAACCGGATCCATACCCACGAGTTGGGCCAACTCATCCATGTGCACTTCACGCGCAAAGTGGTTCGCGGTGGCGGCCAGTCCGCGATACGAACCCTGCCGAAGCGGCGATTTGCTGCTGTGAAACTGGATGTTCTGATTCGGAAACGCGTACTTGCTTTGAATGGCCGACGCGCCGGAGTTGTAGTTGTGAAACTCCCACGCCGTCACCGTGCCGTCGTTCTTCACGCCAGTCGACACTTCGATCACACCAGCCGGACGAAAGTAGGCCCACGTAAACTCTTCTTCGCGTGTCCAAACAAGCTTGACCGGCTTGCCGCTCGCGCGCGCCAGTCGCGCCGTTTCGATCGCGCACTCGCCGGTATGTTTTCCGCCGTAACCCGATCCGGTGTCGGGAACGATGACGCGCACGTTCTCTTCCGGAATGCGAAACGCTTCGGCTAATTCCGAACGCACGCCAAACGGTCGTTGCGTGCCGGTCCAGACTGTCAGCTTGTTGTCTTTCCACTCGGCAACCGCGGCGCGCGGTTCAAGCGGCGCGTGCGCGATGTAAGCAATCGTGTACGAGTGGGCGAGTTTCTTATCAGCCGCCGCGAGGCCGTCGGCCATCGACCCAACCGATCGGCCACCACGACTCGGCGACGATTCGCGTTTGAGTTGCTCGAACAACTGCGCGTTACCGGGTTGCGCCGGAGTCTTCCAATGCACGGCGATCGCTTTCTCCGCGCGCGCGAGTGTTTGCGGATCGGGCGCGGCAACGCCGATGAAGTCGCCGTCACGAACGACGGTGACACCACGAATCGCTTCCGCAGCTTTCGTGTCAGCAGAAACAAGCGTCGAATTTATCGCTGGAGCGCGAACGACGCGGCCAAACAACATGCCGGGCCGTTTCAAGTCGGACGTGTACTCGTGTTTACCGGTGACGAAGTCGCGTGCGCCAACTTTCGGCACGGACTTGCCCGCGATGGTCCAATCCTTCACCGCCGTGATCGCGATGTCGGCGGGAATCGCCTTCACGAGCTTCTGGCCTTTCGCGACGTCGGCAAAACTCAACGACTTCGACGCATCGTGATTTACGAAACGCGCGTTGACTATGCGCACGTCCGCGGGCGCGACTTTCAACTGCTCCGCGGCAAGCGCCACAAGCGTCTCGCGCGCAGCCGCCGCGGCTTTGCGCAACTGCGGCGACATGAACGGAATCGAGCGGCTGCCGAACGTCCCCGCGTCGAATGGAACGAGATCCGTATCAGCCATCACGAGGCGAATCGTGTTCATCGGCACGTGCAACTCTTCGGCAACTGCCTGGGCCAACGACGTGCGAATGTTCTGGCCCAACTCGACCTTGCCTGTGAACACTGACACCGTGCCTGCTTCGTCGATGTGAATCCACGCGCCGATCTCATCCGGCACGCGTTGATTCGATCGTCCACTGCCCGATTCGCCCTGATCCTGTTGCGCGAGTAAGTTCGACATCGGCACGAGCAACGCGATGCCGCCACTGAAAACTTTGAGAAACTGCCGGCGATTGAAAGTGAAGTTGTAGATCGGATTGGCAAAAAGCTCGTACCGCTCTAGTTCGAGATCGAGATCGAGATCGAGTTGATCGTTCACTTACTCACCTCCTTGCCGGAAGCGATCTCGATCGCGTTCACGATGCGTTGGTAGGTGCCACAGCGGCACACGTTCCGATCCATGTGCCTCACGATCTCTTCGCGCGAAGGCTTCGGGTTCTTCTTCAGCAACCCGACCCCGGACATGATCATCCCCGACGTGCAATAGCCACACTGCATCGCGTCGGCATCGATGAAGGCTTGCTGGACCGGATGAAGTTGCCCGTCTTTTTCGAGACCTTCAATCGTCACGATCTGCTTGCCCGCAACTTTCCCGGCCGGCATCGTGCACGCGCGCGTCATCACTCCGTCGACGAGCACCGTGCACGCGCCGCACTGCGCTTCCCCGCAGCCATACTTTGTCCCCGTCAGATTCAAATAATCCCGCAGAACAGTAAGCAGGCTGGCCTGAGAATCGACGTTTACCGGCAGTTTTCTTCCGTTGACGTTCAGGGAGCTAACATTGCCCATATCCGTGTCCTCCGTGTGTGACACCGATATAACCTATGGCACGGATAATTCCAACCTCCGCTTTGCCTAAGCAACAAAAATGCGATAACTTGCAAACCCATGAGCACCGTTATTGAAGAAACCTCCAAATCTACTGAACAAAAAACGAGTAAGTGGGTCTACCTTTTCGACGAAGGCCCCGGCGACGACAAATCCCTCCTCGGCGGAAAAGGCGCCGGGCTCTGCGAGATGACGCAAGCCGGACTGCCCGTCCCTCCCGGTTTGGTGGTCACGACCGAAGCCTGCAACGCGTTTTTTGACAACGACAAAGTATTTCCCGAAGGACTGTGGGAGCAGGTGAAGGAAGGCTTGATCAGGATCGAAGAAAAGGTCGGCAAGCGCTTTGGCGATCCGAAAAACCCTTTGCTCGTCTCAGTTAGATCCGGCGCGGCGTTCTCGATGCCGGGCATGATGGACACGGTGCTGAACCTCGGTCTCAACGAAGATACCGTGCAAGGTCTCGCAGAGCAGACCGGCGATCTTCGTTTCGCCCTCGACGCTTATCGACGTTTCGCATCGCTCTTCGGCGAGATCGTGATGGGCGTCGCCCACGAGAAGTTTGAACGAGTGCTCGATCGTTACAAGGCGCAAACACAAGGCGGGCGCGACACCGATCTCAACCCCGACGCGCTGCGTGAGATCATCGCCGCCGAGAAACAGATCATCCTGACCGAACAACACGCCATCCCCGAAGATCCTTACGAACAACTGCGGGTCGCGATCAAGGCGGTGTTCAACTCCTGGATGGGCCGCCGTGCGATCGATTATCGCCGCGTCAACCGCATCCCGGATTCGCTCGGCACAGCCGTCAACGTGCAGGCGATGGTGTTCGGAAACATGGGCGCGGGGAGCGGCACCGGCGTCGCTTTCACGCGCAATCCGTCAACCGGCAAAAAAGAGCTTTACGGCGAGTACCTGCTGAACGCGCAAGGCGAAGACGTCGTCGCCGGCACTCGCACGCCGCACCCGATCAGTCAACTCAAGAAAGAACTGCCCGAGGTCTACAACAAGTTTGCTTCGATCGCGAGCCTGCTCGAACAGCATTATCACGACATGCAGGACTGCGAGTTCACGATCGAACGCGGCAAACTCTGGATGCTGCAAACCCGCACCGGCAAGCGCAGCGGCGCCGCCGCCGTGCGTATCGCCGTCGAGATGGTTTTCGAAAAACTGATCGACAAGTCGACGGCAGTGCAACGCGTGACGCCCGAACAACTCGATCAACTGCTGCACCCGACTGTCGATCCCAAGACCAACGCGCACGTGCTCGCCACGGGTCTTCCGGCCAGTCCGGGCGCAGCGCAGGGCCAGGTGGTTTTCAGTCCCGACGAAGCTGAAGAGATGGCGCGTGACGGCGTGAAAGTCGTGCTCGTGCGATTGGAGACGAGTCCCGACGATTTTCACGGCATGGTCGCGGCGCAGGCGATCGTCACGGCGCGAGGCGGCATGACGAGTCACGCCGCTGTCGTCGCTCGCGGCATGGGCAAGACGTGCGTCAGCGGCGCGCAGGCGATCAACATCGATTACGGCCAGCAACAGTTCACCGTCGAGGGCACGGTCGTCACCAAGGGCGAATGGATCACGGTCGACGGCTCGACCGGCCGCGTGTTCCTGGGCCAGGTGCCGACGATTCAACCAACACTCGGCGACGATTTCTTTAAACTCATGCAGTGGGCCGACAAATTCCGCCGCCTGCGCGTGCGCGCGAATGCCGACACGCCGCTCGACGCCAAGACGGCGCGACAGTTTGGCGCGGAAGGCATCGGACTGTGCCGCACCGAGCACATGTTCTTTGGCGATAAACGACTTGCCGCGATGCGCGAGATGATCCTCGCCGAAGGCGCGGGCGCGCGCGAGAAAGCACTCGAAAAACTGTTGCCGCTGCAACGCAGCGACTTTATCGGCATCTTCCGCGAGATGTCCGGTTTGCCGGTGACGATTCGACTGCTCGATCCGCCGCTGCACGAGTTTCTGCCGAACGCCGAAGAGCTGGGCACGGAACTGTCAGAGTTGAAGATGGCTTTGAAAGCCGCGCAGACCTTGACGGCGATGGACCTGATCCTCGACGAGATCGATCACAAACGAGCGCTCTTGCGGCAGGTGAACCGCATTCGTGAAGCCAATCCGATGCTCGGTTTTCGCGGTTGCCGTCTTGGACTTTTGTTCCCCGAAGTCACGCGCATGCAGTGCCGCGCGATCTTCGAAGCGGCTTGCAAAGTTCAGGGCGAACGAAAGAAGGTCGAGCTCGAGATCATGGTTCCGCTCGTGTCGCTCAGCGAAGAGCTGCGGCAGCAGGCGGAGATGATCCACGAAGTTGCGCGTCAGGTGATGGGCGAGCACGGCATGACGATCGATTACATGGTCGGCACGATGATCGAACTGCCGCGCGCTGCGCTGATGGCCGATCGTATCGCCCAGCACGCCGACTTCTTCTCCTTCGGCACAAACGATCTGACGCAAACAACCTTCGGCTTGAGCCGCGACGACTCCAGTCGGTTTCTGCCCAACTACATCGAGCGCAAAATCGTCAAAGACGATCCGTTCCAGGTGCTCGATCGCGACGGCGTGGGCCAGTTGGTCCAGATGGGCGCCGAACGTGGCCGCGGTGTTAAACCGAATCTCAAAGTCGGAATCTGCGGCGAGCATGGCGGCGATCCACAGTCGATCGCGTTTTGTAACGAGATCGGTCTCGACTACGTGAGCTGTTCGCCGTTCCGCGTGCCCGTTGCGCGGCTGGCGGCGGCGCAGGCGGTGCTGAATCCATCCGTCGAGACTACAATCAGTTCGCAAGTGTAGCTTTAGTTCTGAAGTTTCCCGCAAAGGCGCAAAGGCGCGAAGAGGAAGTCAACATCCTCAAGCGCTCAGCATTAAGTGTCTTAACTGGCTCTTAATGCCTTTGCGTCTCTGCGCCTTTGCGGGACTGGCTTGCTCCTATGCCTACGTCGAAGGATCTGCAACAGCTACTGGAACGGATCCAGCTACGGCTGGACGAAAGCTTCGTCGGTATCGGCTCTGAAGTCGCCGACCTGCCTCCGGAAGATCTCGCGGAACTGCTCAATCAACTCCGTCTCAACGAAGCCGCGGCCATCGTCTCGATGCTGCCGCTGGCTCGTTGTATCGAGATCTGCGATCAACCCACGATGCGCCGCCGCGCCGCGATCCTTGAACGGTTGGAACCTGCGCGCGTCGCCGCGATTCTCGAAGGGCTTTCCGCCGACGAACGCACCGACGTGATCCAGAAGATGGGTCTGCACGAACGGCATCGCATCCTGCCGAAGTTCTCACCCGGCGTGCGCGCCGAACTGGAAGACCTGCTTCAGTATCCCGACCACACCGCGGGCGGCATCATGACGACGGAGTTTGTGCGGCTCGAACCGAAGATGACCGTCAGCGATGCGCTGAAACACATTCGCTCGGTGGCGCGCGAGAAAGAGTCGATCTACGCGTGTTACGTAATGGATCCCGAGACTGATCGACTGCTGGGCGCGGTCTCGTTGCGCGATCTCGTGATGGCGGAATTCGATCGCCCGGTGGTCCAGATCATGCGGCGTAAACCGGTCACTGTTAACGTGCAGGACGATCAGGAAAAAGTTGCGGAGACGATCGGGAAGTACAACTTGCTTGCCGTTCCCGTCGTCGAGCAGGACGGAAGCGTCGTCGGCTTTGTTACGGTCGACGACGTGATCGACGTCTTGATCGAAGAACAGACTGAAGACATCCTGCGCATGGCGGCGGTCGAACCGGGCGCAATGGACAAGCCGTACTTCGACAACCCGATTTTTCGCGTCGTGCGTAAACGAATCGGCTGGCTGTTGTTGCTGTTTGTCGCGGGGACGTTGACGAGCGCGGTGTTGCACAAGTTTGAGGACGAGCTCGCCGCCGTGGTCGCGCTCGCGTTCTTTATTCCGCTGCTGATCGGAACCGGAGGCAATGCCGGCGCGCAGACGGTGATGACTGTGATTCGCAGCCTGGCGCTTGGAGAAGTTGGCGTGCGTCACGCGTGGCGTGTCGTGGCGCGCGAAGCGACGACGGGCATGCTGGTTGGTTTACTCGTCGCGCCGATCGCTTTCGTGCAGGCGCTGTTTTGGGGAGCGCCGCTGCGGCTCGCGATCACGGTCGCGGTAACGATGTTTGCGATCTGCGTTTGGTCCACGACCGTCGGCTCTTTGATCCCGATCCTGGCCCAACGTTTCGGCGTCGATCCCGCGGTGCTCTCAGCCCCGCTGATCACGACTCTCGTCGACGCAACGGGGCTGATCATCTACTTCACAATCGCCAAATTAATCCTCGGCGTCTAGAAGTTGTACTTCAACGCAAACTGCATCTGACGTGACGAACCCGAGTCGCCGGTCGGGAAACGCGTGTTCGTGATCTGGCCGAAGTTTGCGCTGCCGACCACGCGTCCCGGCTGTCCAAAGTTCGCGTGATTGAACAAGTCGAAGACTTCCCAACGAAATTCGATCAACTGAGTCTCAGTCAACTTCGTTCGTTTGATAACCGAGAAATCTGTGTTGTTGAATCCCGGACCGATGACGACGTTGCGGCCGAGACTGCCGAAACGTCCCACCGGAACCGCAAAAGGCGTCGTGTCAAACCACCGATTCGGCGTTCCCAGGATAGCGACCGGGCCGGTCACGTCGGGCCGCACTGTGTTGTTCGTGCCCGTAAACGCGGCATTATTGATCACGATGTTCACCGGATTGCCGCTTTGCGACTGCACGATCGTCGAGAACTGCCAGCCCTCTTTCAATCGATTACCGCGGAACGGCAATTCGTAAAGCCCGCTGATCACGAATCGATGCCGCGCGTCGAAATCCGAAAGACCGCGGCTGTCGCGCACGTTGTAGCTATCCTGAATCACCACACCCTGGCTGTTGAGCGAGTTGTAGTCGATCGACTTCGAGAACGTGTACGAAGCATTGAACTGAAAGCCTCGCGACAGGCGCTTCGTCGCCGTCAACCACATCGCGTTGTAACTCGAATTGCCCGTGCCTTCGATCTGAACGATGTTGTTCAACGCAGCGCCGGGACGTATCGGGCTCGCGTTCGAAACAGTCGGTATCGGCCTGACGCCATTTACCGGCTGGTTGATATTGCGCGAGATGCGCAGGTGCGTCCCCTTGGTGCCGAAGTAGCCGATACTGACGCCGAGATCGCGTCCGATTTCGCGTTGAATGTTCAGGTTCCACGACTGCACGTAAGCGTTGTCGAAATTCGGATCGACGTTCGCTGGTCCAAGTCCTGCTGCGCCTGCGACCAGCACCGCGTTAGTGAAAGTCACGGGACCGGTGAACGTGAGCGGTGTCGCCAGCGGCGGATTTGAAGTCAACGGAGTCACCACGTTCGTTACCGGTTGATCGGTGAGAATCGCGTACGCGGCGCGAATCGAAGTCTTGCCGTCGTTGAATGGATCCCACGCGATGCCGACACGCGGCTGGAAGTTCTTGTTGTTCTCCTTGTAGACCTTGTCGATCCCGTCTCCGACGCGCACAAACTGCCGCGTCAAATGATCGAAGACGACGAAGCGGTCATAACGCTCGGTTGGCGTCATGTTCCAGTCGTAACGCAGTCCGAGTTCGAGCGTAACGTTTGGCCGCACTTTCCAGTTGTCCTGCACGTAGAAACCGAATGCGTTCTGGATGATCGCACTGGACCGATCGCCGAGTGTGACACTGAACCCGTTGGCGTTGCCGGTGAGAAAACTGTTCACGTTCGCGAAGGTGAACGTGCCGGTGTCGAGCGTGAAGTTGTTGTTATAGAAACGTCTTGCTTCGCCGCCAAACTTGAATGAGTGATTTCCTCTCAGGTAGCTGACGGTGTCGGAAAGCACCACGGTCGTGTCCGCGCGGCCTTGCGGAAATCCGGCCGGTCCGCCGAGGTTGAAGTTGAAACCGGTGATGCTGATCTGCGGCAAGCCGATGTCGGAGTTGACGCCGTTGTTGATGCCGAAATCAGCGGGATTGAGTTGCGCGTTCGGCGTGAAGGTGATGTTGACGCGATTGAATCCGAGCCGCGCTTCGTTGGTGAGGGTTGGACCAAAGATGTGCGTCTCGTTGAGCGTGAAGATCTGGCGCGTCGATTGGCGCGTGTCGCCCCAGCCCGGCATCGTGTTGCCCTGAAGGTTTGGCTCGCCGCGTTTGTCGCGCTGAAAAGCGTAATAACCGTGAATCCGATCGTTGGCGCTGATGTTGTGATTCACGTCCCCGGTGAATTGATCGATATCGACAGGCGCAGTTCCCGAACCGGCAAATCTCGCAACGGGAACGCCGCCCACGATGTCGACGCTCGTGGCCAGTGGAATCAACGGCAACAACTGCACGACTGTCGGATTGATAACTGAAGCGCGTTGCGCGTCGGTCAACACGTTGCTGGTGAGCGTCAGTCCCTGCCGCTGGCGAGTGCCTTCGTAACTGAAGAAAAAGAACGTGCGGTTCTTGCCGTCGTAACTGAAGATCGGACCACCTTCGCCGAAGTGCGGCAGGTTCAGTGGTCCACCGATGTTGAAGCCAAACTGGTTGCGTTTGAATGGCGGCTTGGTGGCGTCGAAGAAATTGCGCGCGTCGAGCTTTTCGTTGCGCAAAAACTCGAAGAATTCGCCGTGATAATCGTTCGAGCCGGAACGCGTCGCGATGTTTACGATCGCGCCGGAGTTGCGCCCGTATTCGGCGCTGGCCGTTGAGTTGTCGACTTTGAATTCCTGAACGGTGTTGATCGACGGCTGAAACGTGATCTGGTTTTGGACCATGTCGTTGAGATTGATGCCGTTGATCATGAAGTTAACGGTGTCTTCACGACCGCCCGCGGTGTTGAAAGCAAACGATCCCTGGCCGCGCAACGGCGCAGTCAAAAAACCATTCTGCGGGGGCGTTACCGAGCCCGGTATCAAGAGACCGAGATCGACGAAGTGACGGCCGTTGAGAGGAATCTCCTGCACGGTGCGTTGATTGATGACGGTGCCGACTGACGTCGTCGCAGTCTCGATCACCGGAACATCCGAAGAGACGAGGACCTGTTCGGAGATCGCGCCGACGTCCATTTGAAAGTTCTGGACCACCGTCTTCGCGACTTCGACTGTCACCTGATCGGCAACCTGCGTCTTGAAGCCCTGAATTTTGACTTCGACGCTGTAGATGCCGACCGGCAGTGCCGCGACTTGATAATTGCCGGCGTCGTCGGTTTGCGTGGTGCGTTCGAACGAGGTGTTTCGATTTCTGACGGTCACCGCAGCGTGGGGCAGCACGGCGCCTTTCGTATCAGTTACGGTTCCCTGTAGTAATGCGGTTGATTGGCCCAATGCTGAAGGAGTCGCAAGGAGAGCGGCTACTAGCATCAGGAACGAGAAGAACAAAGCGATCCTTTTGCCTGGCATAAATACCTCCTGACATCGCGCGGGCAGGGTTGGTTGTTTTCACGTAGGGGAGGAAGTTTAAACCATCCGTAGCAACGCCGATGCCGCAGATCTACGCAGATTTCCTCAGCAAAATCGTGCTTCGTCTTCAATCAAAGATCCAAAAACGACAAGGCCATCCGAAATCACCAACGGTTCAGCCAACGGTTCAGCCAACGGTTCAGATAGTCGCGCAACATCCGATCCATCTGGTCGAACGAGTCGGCGCAAAACAGAATCGACTGGAAGTGCGTCGGATCGTAGACGTGATTCGCCGCTGCTTCGAGATCGAGTGGCCGCAGTTCGGCCTTGTGCATCTCCGCCAACTCTCCCGCGGACGACAACAAACCCGTTCCGTAAGCTTTGACTCGTCCGTCTTCGCGCAACACGCCAAACTCGATCGTGAACCAGTAAACACGGGCCAGGCGATCGAGCGCGTCCGCATCTTTCGTGCGTCGCACAGCTTCGCCAAACAGGCGATTGAGATCCGCGAGTCGCGTGCTTGCCAGCGTCACTGCATGTCCGATTATTTCGTGAGCCACGTCCGGTTCGGGTGTGTAAAGCGGCGTGGAATGATGCCGGATGTACTGCGTGCTGAGAAACACGCCATTCGCGAGTGATTCGAGAAAGATGCGCGGTTCGACAAGACCGGCGACCGGTTCGAGTCGAAAACCGCTGAGTGCTTCAACCTTCCGGCTGACTTCGCTCAACTGCGGGATGCGATCCGTGTTGAAGTTGAGCCGATCGAGACAGGCGAGATATTCGGCACACGCATGCTCGCGGTGCGCCGGTCCCAACGCCTTCCAGATCGTGTGCCAAACGCCATGTTCGAGTTCCGTGTAAGGCGCGGCTGGTATCGGCTCGCCGGACCGGTAGCCCGCGGCGATCTGCGCGATGGCGTTGCGCCGCGCGCGATATTCGGGATCGCGAAAGCCGGGATGATCCGGATCGAGATTGACAAGGCGGATCTCAACATGGTCCTGCAACACTGGTACGGTTTCTACTGGCGACATGGCTATCTCCTCGCAAATAAAAAACCGGCCACCAATCCTCTGGAAGGATTGATGGCCGGCTTTAAGAAACTTGTCTAGTTGCTACGTTATCAACGTGCTCCGACAGCTCATCGCCCGACCGTCCCTTCCATCGAAGAGCGGGCCGTAATAGTAATAATAGCGATAAGAGCTTCGGTGCATGATGCGCGTGACAGAATAATCAAATCCGCGTTTACCAGTCAAATGTCAGCTCTGCGTTCCTCGGTGAACTCTGCGTTAAGTCAGTGTGTACGCAGAGATCTCAGAGCTACCCAGAGAACGCCGAGTGAAATTAAGATACTACCCAAACTTTAGAACCTGGCGCGACGCCAAAAAGTTGCTCCACGAATCGCCTTTTTTCTTCAACAGGTCAGGCACGTTTGTGATCGTGAAATCGGAGATCTTTACTCCTTGCGAGACCTGTTTCCACGTCAACGGCATTGAGACTGTGGCTTTCGGTTTGGCCCTCGCAGTGAATACAGAAGCGAGACTCTTGCCACGCGCGTTCTGCATCCAGTCAACATAAACCTGCGTGCTTTTGCGTTTTGCGAGGGCGCGCTCGACGGTCGCTATCTTCGGCACACGGCGCGCGACTTCACCCGCAAGCAGTTTCGCGAACTCCGCTACTTGCTCGTATTCGTTCGCCGGTTTGAGCGGTATGTAAATGTGCAGACCTGACGATCCTGAAGTCTTGGGAAAGACTTCCAAACCGATCTCGTCAGCCACTTCCTTCACCGTCAACGCAACCTGCAACACGTTCTCCCACGGCGCGCTTTTCGGATCGAGATCGATTGCGATCCAGTCAGGCTTGTCGAGATGTTTGACAGTCGAGTGCCACGGATGCTGCTCGATGTTGCCGAGATTGACGAAGTGGATCACGGAAGCGATCGTCGAAAAGACAGCATAATCAAGCTCGCGGCCTTCCTGGTTTGTGAGTCGCTTGGTCTTGATGAATTCGGGCGCGCTTTCGAGGTCCTGTTGGAAAAACATCGGCGCGTTAATTCCCCGCGGCCAGCGCTGAAGAATCGCGGGGCGATCTTTGAGGTGTGGAATGATGTAATCGGCGACCTTCAAATAGAAACAGAGTAGATCGAATTTGGTGAGTTTTTCGTCGGGCCAGTAAACACGGTCCAGGCTCGTCACCGAAACCTGCTCGCGGCCGATCTTCACGAGCAGATCGCCTTTGGGCCGCTCCAGGTTCAAGAATTCCTGGGCCGTGACGATCATTCCATCCTTTTGTCGCGTTCTCTTCACCGCCATGTGGGTAACTATAGTGCCCCAGATCTATCTCGGAGGTATAGGCAATGCATAGACGAACCATCACGATCGCGTTGATACTCGCGACTTTCGCGTGTCTTGTCGTGGGGGCGACGGCCACCGTTCCGCAAACAGTTACTTACACGCTGGATGCCAGTCGAAGCAAGTTCATGGCCCACGCGAACCGCAGTGGATTGTTGTGGTTCAAAGGCCACGATCACCACCTGGCGGCGAGCGAGTTCACGGGTGAAGTCAGCATTACGCCGCAAACGATAACTCCCGCATCACTGCGCCTCGTCGTGAAAGCCGCGTCGCTGCACGAAACAGGCGCTGACTTCACGGAAGCACAAAAGCAGATCATCAATAAAGAGCTGCGCGACATCGTGCTGCATCCGGATCAATATCCGGAGATCATTTTTCAAAGCACCGGGGTCACGGCGAAAGCTGCCGGCGCAGATCGCTATGAAGTAAAGATCGACGGCAATCTCACGCTCCACGGCGTGACGCGACGCATTTCGATCCCGGCCGTAGTTACGTTAAACGGAAATGACTTGCGTGCGGTAGGCAAGTTCGACATCGACCGCGACGACTTCAAAGTGAAAGCCACATCGGCGTTTCATGGATTGGTGCGCGTCAGCGACGAGATCGATTTCGAGTTCGACATCGTCGGCAGCCGGCGATGACTATTCGCCGTAGCCATTTGGATGCGCCTGCGTCCAGCGCCAGGCGGATTCGACGATGACTCCGAGATCCTGATACTGCGGCTGCCAACCGAGTTCGCTCTTGATCTTGTCGGAACTCGCGATCAAAACGGCCGGATCGCCGGCGCGGCGTGGTCCAACACGAACCGGGATCTCTTTGCCGGTCACCTTTCGTGACGTCTCGATCACATCGCGGACGCTGTAACCATTGCCGCCACAACCGAGATTGTAGATGCGACTGCCTTCACTCACGCCCAGCGCAAGAATGTGCGCGCGCGCCAGGTCGATAACATGGATGTAATCGCGCAAACACGTGCCATCGGGAGTCGGATAATCATCGCCATAGATCTCGACGTGCGAACGCTTTCCGGTTGCGGCCTGCAAAGCGATCGGAATGATGTGCGACTCGGGATCGTGATCCTCCCCGCATTTTTCACTCGCACCGGCAGCGTTGAAATAGCGAAGCGAGACGTATCTCAATCCATATGCGCGTTCGTACCAGCGCATCGCATGTTCAAACGCAAGCTTCGATTCACCGTAGGGATTGGTGGGATTGTTCGGCGCAGTCTCGTAGATGGGTTGCGACTCAGGTTCGCCATAAGTCGCGGCAGTTGACGAAAAGACGATGCGTTTAACGTCGCATTCGAGCATCGTATCGAGCAAGACCAGCCCGGCGACGACGTTGTTCTGATAATATTTCGCGGGGTGTTCGCACGACTCGCCAACCAGCGAATACGCAGCCATGTGAATGACCGCCTCGATCGAACTATCCTTCAGCGTTTGCCGCAGCGTGACCGCGTCGAGCAGATCGCCCTCGACGAGACGCGCCCCGGAAACAACCGCGCTGCGATGTCCCTTAACCAGGTTGTCGTAAACAACTACTTCATGGCCGTCGTTCACCAACTCTTCGGTGACGACGCTGCCGATGTAACCGGCGCCGCCGGTAACGAGCACACGCACGCAATTAACCTCCCACGGAGATTCTCAAGATCCGTATTTGTATTTGCAAAATCCGTGGTTCAGGTAATGGCGACGTTGGGGTGACTGGTCGCTGTGTCTGCCTGCAACGCATCCGGGACGTAGTAGAGGATACGGCCACAGTTGTCGCAAGTAAGCACTTCATCGCCGCGGCGAATCTCGGCCATCACTTGCGGCCGCAGCGCCATGAAACACGCCGTGCACGAACGATTGCGCGCTTCGGCCACTGCCACGCCATCGCGTATGCGCGCCCTGATTCTCGAGTACATCCCACTCATCGACGGCGGCAAGTTCGCAAATACCTGTTCTCGTTCGACACGTTGTTTAGCGACCAATTCCGATTGCGATTTCGTCTCCTCGTCAAATGCCTGGAGTTTCGCTTCGCGATCGGAATTCAGGCTCGCAATTTCGTCGGCGCGCTCGCGCAATGCGGCTTCCGCTTGTTCGAGAGCTTCCATCTGTTCGAGTATTTGCGTCTCGAGCGTGGAGATCTGTTTGCGCGCGGCATCGGCTTCACGAATCGCGGCCGTGTACTCGTCCTGTTTCTTCGAAGACATCAGATTTCGTTCGGCGCGTTCGGCGCGGCCACGTTGATCGACGACTTCATTTTCCAGGCGAGCGCGATTCTGTTTTGCTTCGTCTCGACGATTTTCAAGGGCCCTAATTTCAAAAGCGCGCCGATCGAATTCTCCTTCGATTTCGGCGCGCCTTTCTGGTATCGCTTCGAGGTTTTTTTCTAGTTTCCGTATGCTCGTATCCAGATTCTGCAAAGCGATTAACTTCTCTAATTCCGCCTTCACTCTTTATGCACTCCTCAAAAGATCAGAGCTGTTAATGACCGTTATCATCGCAGTCCGATCATCACACAACCCGCTCGTTTGGTGCAAGCGCAGTGCCGAGAGACGACGGATTTCTGCTTAAATCGGACCGCGAACCGTGCGCGAACCCCTCACGCGCGGCACTACCACTCGCGGCGTCCTGACACGAACCCGCGGCACGTTGACGTTGATCGCGGGAACTGCCGGAATTGCGATCTGCGGCATATCGATGTCGATATCCGGGATCGCCGGGATACTGATTCTCGGAATCACGATCCGGCGTCCTACCTGCGGCCGCCCGGGCGTATTGGAAAACCCACCCTCATTCGGCGTCACCTGAATAGTCTGCTGCGACTTGTTGCGAATGATGGTCAGGGTAACACTGCCTTCCTTCTTGCCGCCGATTACACGCGAGATGTCGCCCGGTGAATCGACTGCTTCGCCGTCGATCGCGGTGATCACGTCGCCTGCTTTCACGCCCGCTTTCGCTGCTGGTCCATCTTCGGCAACGGACGTGACGAGCACGCCTTTACCGCCGCTGATACCAAAATAATCGGCAAGCTGCTTGTTGAGTTGCATCGTGCTGACGCCGATGCGACGGCCATTGAAAAGGAACGTCAGGTCGCCATCCTTTTCGAAGTCGAAGTTGAACCTCTCGAAGGGCGTCCCTTCGAACTTGAATGTTTTAGGATCGCCTTCCCACTTCCAAACCCTTGGCTCGCCACCAGACAGCCATCCCTGGGCCATACTGGTGTTGTTTCGTTTGCCGATCGTGGCGGTGAGTTCCTGTTCCGAACCGCCGCGGCTGACGGTGACTCGCACCGATTGGTCCGGCGCGATCTCCGCAACCAGCCGGTTGAGTTTGCGAACGCTCGTGATGTTCTCGCCGTCGAGACGAAGAATCACGTCGTCTTTCTTCAACCCCGCCTTTTCAGCAGGACTGTCTTTAATGACTTGCGTAATGCCAACGCCGCGAACCTGGCCCATGTGATAACGGCCCATGTTCTCGCGACTGATGTTTTCGGCGTAAACGCCCAGGTAACCGCCGTCAGTGAACAACGAGAATGTATTGATCATTGGCTCGTCAGGCGGCTCGGGTGGCGCAGGCGCCGGTTGTTGGGCGATGGCCAGGCCCAGACCCGTAGTCAGGATGAGAGCAACCAGAAGACCGATCGAGTGCTTGGCTTTCATTTACAGATTTCCTCCGGAAGAGTTTCGGCCTTACACGCAACCTCTAACCGGTGGTTCCAAAAAGATTTCTGCAAATTATCGGGCGCTGGATACAGGTTTGTAGACTTCGACGTGCCCGGCGAGTTCGACGCCGATTTTGCCTTCGCTGTGGGCGAGATCGAGGTGGGCGACTGCTTCCGAAACAGCAAGAAAACGATGAACGTCGTCAGCGCCCGGAAACATCGACTGGCCGGCTTCCCATGCAGTGACGCCATTCTTTTTAACGAGGCCAATCACCTGCGCCTGCCGTTCCTGAAATGCCCGGAAATAACGGTGGAAGAGTTCTTCGTAGTCGCGGATCGTGTCGCCGTGACCACCGTAAACGAGCGTCGGCGAACACGCTCGCAGACGCGCGAGGCTGACCATGTATTCCGCAAGCGACGGGAAACGCCGCGAGGGATCGAGCGGATCAGGCGAGAGCACCGGGTTTGGAGTTATCCGTTTCAACACGCAGTCGCCGGCGATGAGCGTGCGATCGGCTTCGCGCAGAAACGAGCACGAACCGGGCGTGTGTCCGGGAGTGTGCAGAATGCGCAAACTGCCCGATTCGAATTCGAGTTCCGCTTCGTCTCTCAGCGAGACACACTCGTTGTCGTCGAGCGGGTCGGCATACTCACGCATGCCTTCGTACATGCGCCGCATCAACTGAATCTCTTTTTCCGGAACTCCAGCGCGTTCCAGCAGCGCGTGATGCTCGTCGTGCTCTAGACGGCTATGACGATGACCGGTTTCCCAGTCGTGAACATAAACTTCGGCGTTCTTCGCTTCGTCGCGTACCGACTTCGCGAGCCCGCAGTGATCTTCGTGAGCGTGTGTGAGCACGATGCGGCGGATGTCGGAGATGAGAAACCCGGCCTCGCGCAATCCGGTGCGCAATGCGTCGACGGTCGCTTTTGTCTTCGGTCCGGTATCGATGATCGTGATCGGATCTTCGGCGATCAGATAAACGTTGACCGGACCGATGTAAAACGGCGTCGGCAGCGAGATGGGAATTACACGCATGCTTTTTGAGATCTCAGATTTCAGATCTTAGATCTCATAGCCTCCAACTCTTTCAGGAACTCTTCACGGTCGCGCTTAGCTTTATCCAGTCGTCTGCTCTTATCGGTTAGATAGCGCGATCCTTTGATGTCGGTGTTCTGCAACGAACTGCACCAGCCATGGAGTTGCCGCGAAATGCTCGCCGAGCGAGATCTCAGATTTAAGATCTTAGATCTGAGATCGTCAAAGGTCGGCAGGCGCTCCAGCAAATAGGTTAAAGAGCGCACTTCACCGCTAGATCCTTTCGAGATGTAAAGGAATGTCAGTGTTTCCTGAGTCGTGCCTCTCTCAAAGCCTTCGGCTATGTTGTTTGAGATTGACACGCCAGCCCGCTCCAACTGATCTTTCACGCTGTAGTAACCCCTGAAAGCAGGCTGAGATGTTAACTCAAATATCAAAACAGCCAGCTCAATTGCATCACGCCAGACTGGTACTTCTTCAAAACAGTTGTACTTCAAGGTGAGGAAACCTCCAGTGAGGATTTTGAGATCTCAGATCTCAAATCTGAGATCTCAGTAAACGTACTTGTTTGCCCGGATCATGTCGTCCGCGATTCGTTGGCGCGCGGCGATTGTGTTCATCGGCTGCAATTTCGTGAATCGTCGCAGGGCGGCCAGGAGGGTGCGCAACTCGTCGCCTTCCGACATTCCCGCCAGCGTGTTCTTCGCGCGTGCTTCGATGCGGCCGACGGCGTCGTTGCAGAACACACGCGTCATGTCGAGATAACGTTCGATGGCTGTTTCGCCTTGCGCTTTCGCGAGTTTGCGGGCGCGCAGGATCGCGGTTTCCATCGCGTAGGTGTCCATGATGATGTCGGCGATGCCCATCAGGATCTCCTGCTGGTCGCTGAGTTTCATCATGTACTTCTGCGCGGCGGTGCCAAGCGTCATGAGCGCGACTTTCTTCGCGTTCTTCGCCAATTTCTCTTCGGCCGCGAGCAACGTGTCGTCGTCGTCAAGACCGCCGAGCGAAGGCGAGAGCACTTCGTCCATCAACGCCTGCGCGGCAGGCAGCAGCGCGAGATTGCCGCTCAACGCGCTCTTCATCAAGCGTCCCGGAATCAACATGCGGTTGATCTCGTTCGTTCCTTCGAAGATGCGATTGATGCGCGAATCGCGATACGCGCGCTCGGCCGGATAGTCCGCTGAATAACCGTAACCACCGTAAATCTGGACCATCTCGTCGACGACGTAATCGCAGTACTCGGAAAGCGCGACCTTGATGATCGAACATTCCGCCGCATACTCCTCGATCGCGCGCAACCGCGCATCCATGTCCTTCGGATCGACCGTGTTCAATCGATCTTCGATCATTCCCAACGTGCGATAGATCATCGACTCGCCAATCCAAGTGCGAATCGCCTGCTCCCCGAGTTTCGACTTGATCGCGCCAAAAGAAGAGATCGACTTGCCGAACTGATGCCGCTCGTTTGCGTAACGCACCGATTCATGGACCATCAGCTTCATGCCGCCGATACACATCGCGCCGAGTTTGAAACGTCCGATGTTCAGCACGTTGAAAGCGATCTTGTGCCCCTTGCCGACTTCGCCGAGCAGGTTCTCGACCGGCGTGCGGACGTCGGAAAGCACGAGCGCCGTGGTGCTCGACCCCTTGATTCCCATCTTGTGTTCTTCGGCGCCGGACGTCAGTCCCGGTTGGCGCTCGACGATGAACGCGCTGAACTTGTCGCCGTCGACCTTCGCGAAGACGATGAAGATGTCGGCGAAGCCGCCGTTGGTGATCCACATCTTCTCGCCGTTGAGAATGTACTCCGTGCCGTCGTCGCTCAAACGCGCGGTGGCTTTGCCTGACATCGCGTCGGAGCCTGCGCCTGCTTCAGTCAGCGCGTAAGCGGTGATCAACTCGCCCGCTGCGATCTTCGGCAGGTATTTTTTCTTCGCGGCTTCAGTGGCGAAGTAGACGATTGGTAAAAGACCGATGCCACTTTCCGCGCCGAGCGTAGTCGCAAAAGACGCCGAACGGCCGATGTTCTCGCCGATCAACGCGCCACTCGTTTGATCGAGGCCGAGCCCGCCGAACTCCTCGGGAATATTTGCGCCAATCAATCCAAGGTCAGCAGCCTGGGCGACTAGTTGGCGCGACAGTTTCCAATCGTGCTTTTCAAGCTCGCCGATGCGAGGATTTACTTCGTTGTCGACGAATTGCCGCGTTGTATCGGCAATCATCCGGTGTTCTTCGGTGAAGTCCTCGGGCGTGAAGATCTCCTCGGGCGCGCGTTCCTCAATCAGGAATGCGCCACCTTTGATTAGCTGCTTTTGTTCGGCTACCGCTGACATCTGTTTTAGTCCTTTCAATTTAGGATCTTTTCGCCACAAGAGGCACAAAAGTAGACACAAGAAGCACAAAGGTTTCTTGTGCCCTTTTGTGGGCTTCTTTTGTGCTTTTTGTGGCTAATATTCATAGTCGCTCAAGAATACCCGCGGCGCCCATACCGCCGCCGACACACATCGTCACCATTCCATAGCGGCCGTTGCGTCGCTCCAGCTCGCGCAGGATGCTGGCCGTCAGTTTCGCGCCCGTGCAACCAAGCGGATGGCCCAGGGCAATCGCGCCGCCATTGACGTTTACTCTTTCCGAATCGAGACCCAACGTCTTGATCACCGCCAACGACTGCGCCGCAAACGCTTCGTTCAACTCGATCACGTCGATGTCGGCGAGCGTCAGACCGGCAAGCTTCAACACCTTCGGAATCGCGAAGACTGGACCAATCCCCATCTCCTCCGGCGGACAGCCAGCCGTCGCATAAGCGACAAACCGCGCCATCGGTTTCACACCCAACTCTTTCGCACGCGCATCCGACATCACGATCGCCGCCGCCGCGCCGTCAGACATCTGCGACGCATTGCCGGCCGTGATCGTGCCTTTCACGTGAAAAGCCGGTTTGAGCTTGGCGAGGCTTTCCGGCGAAGTGTCGCGCCGGACGCCTTCGTCCTTATCAAACACGACTTCACGCCGTTGCTTCTTGCCCTTCTCGTCCAGCTCTTCGAGCACGACGTTCAATGGCACGGTCTCGTCGGTAAACTTACCGGCATCCAACGCCGCCCCCGCGCGTTGATGCGAATGAAGCGCAAACTCGTCCTGCTCGTCGCGCGTCACTTCATACTTGCGCGCGACGTTCTCCGTGGCGAGTCCCATGTTGAGATAAAAATCTGGATAGTGCTCGACGAGATACGGGTTCGGCCGGATGATGTGACCACCCATCGGAATCATCGACATCGTTTCCAACCCGCCGGCGACGATCACTTCAGCGCCGCCGCTTCTGATCCGATCCGCAGCCATTGCAATCGACTGCAAACCGGAGGAACAAAAGCGATTGATCGTCATCGCGCTCGTCTCGACGGGCAGTCCGGCGCGAATCGCAGCCGCGCGCGCGACGTTCATGCCCTGCTCGGCTTCGGGCATCGCGCAACCCATGATCACGTCTTCGATCTCTGACGTCTCGAGTCCGGGAACGCGATCGATCGCTTCTTTGATCACCGCCGCGCCCATTTCGTCGGGCCGCGTCGTGCGCAACGTGCCGCGCGGCGCTTTGCCGACTGCTGTTCGAACTGCTGATACGATTACTGCGTCTCTCATGATTAATTTCTCAATGGCTTGCCAGTTTTCAACATGTGCGCGATTCGTTCCTGCGTCTTGCGTCTGCTAACCAGCGACAGAAACGCTTCGCGTTCGAGGTCCAACAAATACTGCTCTGAAACGCGCGTCGCATAATTCAAATCGCCGCCCGTCAGAATCCGCGCGAGTTGCGTGCCGATCTCCGCGTCGTGATCCGAAATATATCCGGCGCGTTTCATCTGGTGGATGCCTAATTTGAGTGTCGACAACGCCGGATTGCCCAACGCGAGAATGTCCGTGCGTTGTTGCGGCTGAACGTAACCACTCGCCGCCAGCGCCAGCACTTCTTTCTTCGCATCCGCGATCAAACGATCTGCGTTCATCGAGATCGTATCGTCTGCCGCCAGGAAGCCCAGCGATCTCGCTTCCTCCGCCGACGTCGCCACCTTCGCCAGCGCGATCGTTTCAAACGCACGCTTCACAAACGGGAACGGATCCGCGTCGTCGACGCCCTTCGGAATCGAATCCATCACGCGCAGCAGCATCTCCTTCGTTCCGCCGCCCGCCGGAATGATGCCGACGCCGACTTCGACCAGGCCGATGTACGTCTCCGCCGCTGCTCGCACACGATCCGCATGCAACACCATCTCGCAACCGCCGCCGAACACCATCTGAAACGGCGCGACGACGACGGGTTTCGGCGAGTAGCGCAAGCTCATCGTTGCGTTCTGGAAAACCCGGGCCATCAGGTCGAGTTCGTCCCAGTTTTCCTCCTGCGCCTCCATCAGCATCAGCATGATGTTTGCGCCGACACAGAAGTTCGTGCCCTGGTTTCCGACGACGAGTCCGACAAAATTCTTCTCGACTTCGGTTAAGGCGACTTTCAACATCTGCAACGTGTCGCCGCCGATGGCGTTCATCTTCGAGTGAAACTCGAGACACGCAACGCCGTCGCCGATGTCGATCAGCGACGCCCCCGCGTTTTTCTTGATCACGCCCTTTTGTTCTTTGATCGACTTCAGGATCAGCACGCCGGGCTGATCGGCGAGTGGGACGTACTGGCCGGTCGCGAAGTCGAAATAAAACTGTTGTCCGTTCTCTTTCTTGTAGAACGACGCAGCGCCGCTCGCGAGCATCTGCTCGACGTTTGCCGGCACGGTCGCGCCTTCTTCCTTCATGCGCGCGACTGATTTCTCTACGCCGATCGCGTCCCACGCTTCGAATGGTCCAAGCTCCCAGCCGAAGCCCCAACGCATCGCGCGATCGACTTCGACGACGTTGTCGGCGATCTCGGGAATGAGCTTCGCCGCGTAGGCAAGCGTGCGCGTCAACGTCTTCCACAGGAATGCGCCGACGCGATCCTTGCCCCACGTCAGTGCTTTCAGGCGTTCGGGAAGATCCTCGATGTTCTTCGCCATGTCGAGCGCCGGCAGTTTGACTTTCTCTGACGGGCGATAGTCGAGCGTCGCGGCGTCGAGTGTCCAGATCTCGCGTTTGCCGTCTGCGCCTGGTTGCTTCTTGTAGAAACCGGATTTTGTTTTGTTGCCGAGGAGCCCGCGCTCGACCATCTTCGCGAGCACGTCAGGCACGACAAACATCTGGCGCTCTTCGTCTTCGGGAAGCGCTTCGTAAAGGTTCTTGATGACGTGATGAAAGACGTCGAGTCCGACGAGATCGAACGTGCGGAACGTTGCTGATTTCGGGCGGCCGACGGCTGGACCAGTCATCTTGTCGACTTCTTCGATCGAGTAGCCGTCGTCGAGCATCGTCTTGATCGTGTGCAGCGCGCCGAACGTGCCGATGCGATTGGCGATAAAGTTTGGCCGATCCTTTGCCGGGACGACGCCTTTGCCGAGCCGCTGATCGAGAAAGCCGAAGAGGAAACACGAGACTTCGGGCTTGGTCCATTCGGTGCGGATGATCTCGACGAGATGCAGGTAGCGCGGTGGATTGAAGAAGTGAACGCCGACGAAGTGCTGCTTGAAATCGTCGGAGCGCCCTTCCGCAAGCTTTTGAATGGGGATGCCGCTGGTGTTTGAAGCGACAATCGATCCGGGGCGGCGATGCTGTTCGATGCGTTCGAAGAGTGAACGTTTGATGTCGAGGTTTTCGACGACAGCTTCGACGATCAAATCACACTCTTTGATCTTGCTGAGATCGTCCTCCAGATTCCCCACGCTGACCAACGACGCCTGTGCTGGCGTGAAGAACGCCGCCGGCTTCGCTTTCAACGCGCCTTCGAGTCCGGCGCGTGCAATGCGATCGCGATCCGGTTTATCGCCCGGTTCCTGTTTAGGAACAATATCCAGCAAGATTGTCGGGATCTGAGCATTCGCCAGGTGGGCGGCAATCTGCGCCCCCATCGTCCCCGCCCCCAACACGGCCGCCTTCTCAATCCTCATGCACCATTTGTCCTCTCATTAGACACTGCTCGACAATGAAGGCTCCCACTATAACTGAATGAGCGCTCATTCAGCAACCTTGAAGATCGGCGTGGAATTTTCTCTCGGGAGGATTGAAACAAAGTTGCGCGCTAGCGCCGTTTCACCGTTGCACGCAGCAGAAATAAGCTAAGAATACTTCCCGCAACAATCCAGGAAAGCGACACCGTTCGAATCGGACGAAAGTTGGCCGCGTGGTCTGTGATCTCGATGAAACCAACCGGCGTCACTTGCACCCCACCGCCGCCACCCGCTCCATCCTCCTGCTTACCGTCTTCCTCTTTACGTTGACCACCGCCGCCGCCAAATCCCCAGCGAGCCTTGGCGACCGGAATGACTGTAATTCCACCTCGCTCCACAGGTTCGCCGAAAACGGTTGCCGCTCGCGCGACCGCGCCGAGTTTTTCAGCCATCGTGCCAATGAATCCGTCTGCTGAACTCGTTTTTTCTAAGCTCATCGTTTGCCGCCCTTCGGTTATAGAAAGTTGAGGACTTTATATCTCTTCATTACATCCACGAGCAACATAGTGTAACTTTGAGATTTGCCGGGAGTGATCGAAAACGATAAGTAAATGATGCAGCCAGTTATCGGATTAGATTTTGGCACAACCAACAGCGCCATTGCTGTAGCAGACGCAGGCAAAGACGCCACGCTGACGTGCTTTGGCGATGGTTCAAGTACCACCACCAGCTTTCGATCGATTCTCTACTTCCCACACAAAGAACGTTATTCAACAGTAAAAGCCGAAACTAAAGCCGGGCCGGATGCGATAAATTCGTATCTCGAAGCCGACACCAAGGGACGGCTCGTTCTCTCCGTGAAATCCTATCTGGCGAGTCGATTGTTCACCTCCACCCAAATCAATGGGCGCTACTACACGCTCGAAGATCTGATCGCCATCATCCTGCGGCGTCTAAGAGCAACTGTTATCGAACAATTCGGCGTGTCCGCTGCCAGCGTCGTAATCGGCCGGCCAGTCCGCTTTGCCGGCGCTGACACCGAAGCGGACGAGACGCTGGCGCTCAACCGGCTCAGATCGGCAGCCGAACTGGCCGGCTTTTCCGAAGTTACCTTCGAACTCGAACCAGTCGCGGCCGCATATCAATATGAAACCCAACTGGATCACGACGAGTTAGTTTTGATCGGAGACTTCGGCGGTGGAACAAGTGACTTCACGCTGGCGCATCTTGGACCAGGCAGAAAACGAACCGGCAGAAATCCCGTCGTCGGCACCTCGGGCGTGGCCATCGCGGGCGACACCTTCGACAGCCGAATCATGATGAACCTCGTGGCGCCGAAACTGGGTCTCGGCTCGCACTATTCTTCATTAGGCAAGCAGCTTCCCGTACCGGTGTGGCCGTATTCACAACTCTCGAGTTGGCATCGCACGTTTCTGCTCAAGGACCCAAAAACGATGGCCGTCCTCCGCGAGGTCAAGAATCAAGCTTCTGAACCTGACAAGATAACGGCATTGATTCAGATCATTTCGGAGAACCTGGGCTACGCTCTTTATCGTGCTGTGGAGAGCGCAAAAGTCGAATTAACGGCAAACGAAGACGCCGATTTCGTATTTGGTCACGGCTCTGTGAACATCGAAGACAAGCTCGAACGGTGGCGTTTCGAATCGTGGATTCAAGAGGACATGCAGAACATCGCCACGTGCGTTAAGAATCTTGTCAGTCAACACAACGTTAACTACGAAGATATCGGCAGTGTATTTCTTACGGGAGGATCTTCATTCGTGCCGTACGTGCGTCGCTTCTTTGCCAGAACATTTGGCAGTCACAAACTAAAAGGCGGCGAAGAGTTAACGACCGTCGCCAAGGGTCTCGCCCTTCGCGCGCTCGAAAACGGATGATCTCCACCTCACTTCGCCACGAGCTGTTTCTCGACCGCTGAAAACCGCGCCATCATGTTTTCATAAATCCGATCAGTCTTCTCGTGAAGATGCGCGATCTCGAGTTCGGCCTTGATATTTACCTCATACTCAATATCCGAACGAACTCGATCCTTCTCCGACTGCCGGTTCTGACTGATAAGCACAAAGCACGACAAGAAAATAGCTTCCAGTGAAACGATCATTGTCAGCAGGCCAAACGGATACGGATCGAACGCCGGAATCCCAAGGGGAAATGTATTGATGACGATCCAGGAGATAAACCACCCGCCATTGATCATCAGAAACAACATGCTGCCGCTGAACCAGGCGATCCAATCAGCAATTCGTTGCAACACGGTCGAATGCACTTCAACCTCTTCGTTCACATTGCGTGAAACGCGGGTACGCAAAAGCGCGTCGGCCTTGCGTGTCAGACTGCCGAGCGACGCTAGCATGTGAAGCGCCGCCTCGGGTTTTCGTTGAAACAGCAACATCAAATCGTCACGGTCAAGCACCAGCACTTCACTGTCGACGAGCACGAGGGCCGTTGCCGTGCGCGGACCGGAATCGAGCATCGCGAGTTCACCAAACATGTCACCCGGTTGCGCGATGTGAAGCACGATTTTCTGTCCGGCCGTGTCTTTGATGAAAAGCTCAATCTCTCCGCTCACCACGATGAACAACGAGTCGCCGGGATCACCCGCCTCGAAGAGTGTCTTGCCTGCGGAAACCTCTATCTCGTCGACAACCTCGGCGAGGCTGGCCCTATCGTCCTCGTCAAGATGCTCGAACATCGTGATGTTGGCAAGATAGTCTGGATTGCAGGGCATCGGCGTTTCTCCTCGCGAATGAATGGCTGGTTAACGAGCACGCGCCATTTAATCACTTTTCCGGACCGTTCGCTGCAAGATCCAATCGGACACAGTTTTCATGACCTCCGGAGACACCGTTTCCTCAAGCTTCGTGTATTCGGACGGCAGACCCGTCTGGCTGGTTTGGAATAGGTGGTTGAGTTTCGGAAACGCCTTTATCGTTACGTCCTTGTTTCCGCCTGCCTTTAAACCGGCGCTAATCGAGTCGAGGTTTTGCTTCCAGGCGACTTGCAAATCGAGTTCGCCGTTCAACGCCAGCACCGGCACGCGCACGTTCTTCAAGACAGGAAGCGGATCGAACATGATGAAGTAACGATACCAGGCCGACTTGTACATCGGCATGTAAGTCTTAACGCCGGCAGCGACCGTCTCAAACGACTCTCTCTGTGCTACGCTCAACGTTCCCTCGTACGCCGCAAGGTCTTCATTGATTTTCTGCTCGATACGCTTCTCATCGGTTTCGGATTTGACGATGGCGTTGATTCTTCTGCTAAGCGCGAGGTTCTGCGTCGTGATCTCGGCGCTGGTGCCCTGGGCCTTCTGGATCAACTCAGTTTGAGTGTAAATGACGTCCTCGCCTTTTTGGCCCAAACCGGCCAGCAGCACGATGAACGCCACGTCTTTGCTGCGAGCTGCAACCATCGGCGCGATCATTCCGCCTTCGCTGTGACCGACGAGACCAATCATCGCCGGATTGATCTCTTTTCGCTGTTTTAGAAATTCGAGTCCGGCCAGAACGTCACCCGCATAATTCTCGCTCGTTGCCGAAAGCGAGCCCAGTTCCGTCCCGCCGACGCCACGATCGTCCACTCGCAGGACGGCGATGCCGTTTCTGGTCAGGTAATCGGAGAGAACAAGGAACGGACGGTGACCCGCAACCGTTTCGTTGCGATCCTGTGAACCGCTGCCGGTAATCAACAGCACCGCCGGATACTTGCCGCCGCCACGAGGCACGGTCAGAGTGCCGGCGATTTTGATGTTGTCCTTTTCATTTCTGTAGCTGACTTCCTCTTCGTCATACGGGTACGGCTTCTTTGGTTCCTGTGGACGATTGAATCCCGGCAGTTCCGCGACTCGTTTGAAAATCATTGGCGTGGAACCGGGGCCCTGTTTAAAGATGCCGGAGACTTCATTGCCCGCTTCGTTCAGTGTGCCCTCGTAACTGATGCCAAACTTTGAGGCGGCAAAACTCAGCTTGTTGCCGTCCAGAACAACAGAATCCACGGGTAGATCCGTCGCGCCCTGATCCAGGCTGTCCAACTTGGCAACGTAACCGGCCGGCGATTTTTGCACCTTCAAAACAAGCCGCAACTTAACGTCGTTGACTTCCAACGTCGCGAGCCAGTTTCCCTCGACGTTGTGCCCGGGAACTTGAGCGCCAACGGTAACGACTGCCGCGATGATCAATGCGAAGTGTAGAAATGCACGAAACATGTTTTTTTCCTCCTTTAGCGTCCGCCACCCAACTTGGAAAGGATGTCGATGAACTCTCGCAACCGATCGAAGTTCAGAATGATAATCACCGGCACGAGGATCAGGATGATCGTGCCAAGCGTCACACCGGTTTTGGCCCAGACGCGATGTTGCGTAAGCAGTGGTCCAGGCTCTGCTCGGAGTGCCAGCCAACCAAAGACAACGGCCAGAATGGGTTTTTCGAGACCCAGTAAATTAACAAACGAGCAGATCCCGAGTATCAGCGACACTGTTGCAAACGCATATTTTTGGCCCAGTATCAGGGATTCTTTGGCTTGCGTATCGATCATGATTATCTCTCCTGGACCAGTTCGGGATTGATCCTGAACGGGTTCTCTTTAATAAGAAAAAACAGCACGGGAATAATGATTAGCGGAATGAGTTTGAGGCCCAGTCCGAGGTCTTGCGCCGGAAGCAATTCCACCAATTTATAAGCGACTAAAAGCGCGCCAATCACAGCAAACGGTTGCCAACCTGCCACGACGCGCGTGCGTTTGGGAATTCTGTTGTCTATAGCCGGCCAGAGATCGACGCGCGATTCCGCAAGAGTGTGACCCGCGAGCACTTGATCGAGCGCTTTTGATTGCGTTAGTTCGGATTGACAGTTAACGCAGCCAGCGATGTGCGCTGTTAACTGTTCCTTTGAAACGCCCGGCTCTTCACCATCGGCCATCGCCATCTGCGCGATGAGCATGTCTTCACAACTAAGTTCTTTCATGACATTCGACCTCGAAGTTTGTCTTGTAGCCGCCGGCGAGCATTGAAAAGCCGGCTCATCACGGTGCCCCGCGGAATTTGCAGATGCGCGGCCAGTTCGTCGTACGAAAGCCCGCTGAAATACTTCAAGGAGACGATTTCGCGTTCTTCACGTGTCAGCGAGTGCAGCGCTTTTTCAAGGACCAGTCTCGTTTCGCCGGCAATTCCCGATTCCGAAGACGCGAGCAAAACTTCGTCAAGACTCTCGGTTGGGCGACCCTTTGCCGTCAGCTTGTAACAGCGGTTCCGAAGCAAGACGTAGAACCACGGGTAAAACGGTCGCGACGTGTCAAACGTGCCGATGGCTTTAAAAGCATCGATAAAAGCGTCCTGAACTGCATCTTCAGCATCTTCACGATCGAACAGAATCGCTACCGCATGGGCGACCGCCCGCTTTTGATAACGTTCTACAAGGTGCCGAAAGGCTTCGCGGTCACCTTGCTGACATCTTTTAAGAGCTGCGGGGTCGTCTATCATCGCCATTCACTATAGGTATCCCCCAGACTCGAGAAATATTCAAAAAAATTTTTATCTGCAAACGAAGGTTGTTTCTCAGTGACAGCCGGCAAAGTTGCGAATACCAGAACTGTCATTTCTGACAGGTGCTCTGCGTACCTCTGTGTTCTCTGCGTTTAAGCTTGATTCCGAGCAGGTTAAACGCAGAGAGCACAGAGGCACGCAGAGCACACAGAGAAGGCTCTTCAAATTAAGCCACCACCCTCCATTGGACCGTTTCGGCGCAAACCTTTTCCGCAACAACGTGCATCAGAGCGAACCGGCAAATACTTGCCCTAACACGTCCAACGTGGTAAATGGACGCGGACCAAAACTGATAAAAGGAGACCCCCGATGTCCTCTCATAAGTTTTTCCTCGTAGTTACCACCCTTCTGCTCAGCTCAGTAGTGACTTTCGCGCAAGACTCCAAAGATGGGCTGACTTTCGAATGTAAGAAGTGGGAAGAACGGCAGCATCAGGCTTGTGGACCGTCGCCGTTTGATCTGAGTAAACGCTTCCAGATTGGAGGCTTAGCTGCTGCCGACATGGGTTGGATAACTATCACCAACACCGGCAATCGTTACGTCGAACTCGAGCTGGTTGAATTGACCCCAGGCTTCGATAAAAACGATCCCGAACAACGCTACTGGTTTATAGACGTGAGCGAAAGAATGTCAGCCAAACGCGGCGAGAAGATCCGCATTAAACCGACATTCGTAGGCCGGCAGAAAGCCACCACTTCTCATGCAAAACGCGCATGGGTCGACGAAGGCACGCACGAGGGTTCGATGAAACTCAGAAATACGGCCAACGGCGCCATCTATGAGTTCAAGTTCACCGTCTACGCCTTCAAACCAGGTAAAAAGTGAGCGCCTTTAGAAGCTCACCGTTCGCTGTACGCTCTCACCCGGTTTGATCTCGATCTCTAACTCCTGCGGGCGCAAGCCCGCAGGCTTCACCGGCGTCAAACGCACTCGATACCGTCCCGGCAAGAGTTCAAAAGTCCGCGGATTCGTATTTGCAGTTTGGTAAGTGCGTAAACTCGATTCGTCTTTGTTCGTCGACAAATTGGTCACCACCACGACGGCATCAACCAATTCACTTCCTTTCGTCGCGCCAATGCGCAGTGTTCCAGTTGAAAAATCCGCCGTCCGTTTTACCTGACCAGCGCCTTCGATATTGATGTCCGTGAGCTTCACGCTCGGACCACCGGCAATCTCATTCGACTTAACTACAACTTCATACCTTCCCGGCAGCAAACGAAATGTAAACGGGTTCGTGCTGCTGCTCCTGCCACTTGCGACTGCCTCAGTCTTACCAACTGGAAACACCTGGATCACAGCGTCGGATGGTTTACCATTCCTGATTACTTCGACAGACAATTCTCCGGCGCTAAAATCAGCCACCTTCTCGACTGTTTGTCCAGCCACGAGCTTCACTGCGTCAAAACGAATCCTCGGCGCGCCGGATAAATTTACTGCGGTCACTACAACGTCGTAGTCACCAGCCGCCAAAGGCAGTACGCGAGGATTTGTCTCCGCTGCTTCGTAAGTGCGGCCGCCGCCAACTGACTCAGCCGTGCCCGCCCGATTCACTATCACTACAACATCCGTCAACTTGCCATCCGCGATCGCTTTAACCGAGAGACGGCTGTCAGGCAGAACAGGAGGCGCAACAGTCCCCATCAATGCCGCCGAAAGTTCCGCCGCGTTTTGCGCGCCGAAATACTGTCCACCGCCAGCCTGCGCGACGCATTCGAGTTGCGCCACAGTCATCTTGCCAACGTCGAAACCAATCACATGCAACACGAAATTCAAACCCGCCTTCTTCGCGTCCGCTGCCAGTTTGCAAGGGTCACCCTGGCAGGTTTCAAGACCATCGCTAACGAGCACCACCGTTATGGGTCCGCCGGCTTGTTGCGAACGAACGATGTCGAAAGCCTGCTGGAGTGAATTTGTAATCGGCGTCATTCCGCTTGGCTTGAGAGCGTCGATCTGTGCGTGAAGCGCGGGTTTGTCGATCGACTTCAACTGCGATAACACTTCGATATCAGCGCAGTCGTTCTTCCGGCGATGCCCGTAAGCGATGAGACCGACGTCTCCTTCATCAGGAAGCTTTGCGATCGACTCTTTCAGGACTCGCCGCGCCACTACCATCTTTTCTTCCTGGCCCACGCGGCCCTGCATCGAACCAGAGGCGTCGAGAATGAAAACTACACGCGATCGAGATGGAGCTGTTGCTGGAGTTTGTGTGGCTGATGCGGTTGGGGAACTCGAGGCAGCGCCAGTCGCAGTGTTTGCGTTGTTTGCCGGTATCTCTGCCGTTGTTTCGGGCTTGCTACAGGCCGGCAGACTGGAAAGTAATAACACAGCTACACCAAAGATCAGCGTGAGTTTCCGAGGCAGCATTCAAGTCTCCTTAGGGGGGGTCGGTTATTCTTTAGCTTTCAGTCGCTTTAGTACTGTTTCGCCTCGTGGAGAAATCCGGTAACCAGTTTCGAGGCTTTCGGTAAGTCCCAATTCTTTCAACTTGCGCATGTGGTCCTTGAACCACTTTCGCTCAAGCCCGAGGGACGACGCGAGTGTTGCCGCAAGAATACCAGAATTCTTTGAAACAACAGACAGAAACTTGACCACCCACGGACCATGAACGCTGCGCGCATCAAGCCCGTCCAACTTCTGTTTGAGCACATCCCATTCGTCGCCGGCCAGCTCGTGTTGCGTTCGGAGCGTGATGCGTTCGTCTGGCCCGGCCAGCGAGAGACTTATGCGATAGAGAAGCCCGTCGCGCTTTTTAAGCTCCTGGAATAGGTCAGCCTTTGACGCATAACCGGCGAGCTTGGCGTCGCGCTCAGAAACCTCTTTCTCCGAAACGTGTTCGACTGAGTGAATAGCCAACACGCCCATATGCGTGCGCAGCCGCCCGCCAGTTTTGACGGTCGGCTTTTTCCATTTACGGAAAGCGAGCTTGATCTTTCCGCTGACAATTCCTTCAAGAGTTTTATTGGTGAGCAACATTGAATTTGCCTCTTTGACATGCGAAAACCTACCTCTTATATTGGCCCATCAATTTCTAACGGTAAGCACTTGTTCCGCAAGCCTTACACTCTCTTTAACTGACCACCTAACCAAAACAGGAGAAATAGATTTACGATGAGTTTTCGCTTCACTTTGCTCTGGAAGACTGCCTTTGTCCTCGCCATTTCCCTCGCGGGACTGGGCGCTCACGCATCGGCCCAGTCATGGAGCCTGACGAACGCGCAACGTCAGGCATACCTGAATTACTACGCACCCGTCATTCTCAAATGCGCCGACGAAAATAACAACAAACAAGGCCGCGATTGGATCACCAACTTCGACTTCGATCAAGACGGCGACTTCTCCAACAATCGCCTCAACTGGCTCAACGTCCCGAATTACGTCAACGCTTCTGCTGGAGGCCCGAGCGCCTACTCAAACTGGCGTATCCGGCCGACGCTCTACACCGCCCTCATCGAATACATGGAAAACGGCAGCAAGTCGTTAGCGCTGCTCTATCACGTCTACAACGCGACCGACAAGGACGGCAGCGGCATTCACGATTGGGAACGCGTCGAGATCGTTATCCACGGCGTGACCGGCACGCCAGGCGCCGGTAGCGAATTTATCAATCACGTCACCACCACCGTGCACAAAGAGCAGATCATCCGTCGTTACTACGATGCTGGCGGGATAAACGTCATGCCGACCGCAACAGGCAAACACCCACTCATCTGGCAGGCGGACGAAAGCAACACCGATGGCTTTCCGTTGGGCCATCACGCGCACGCGTTGTGGCCCGTCAAAACTCCCTGGAGCACGATCGCCGCGCACATGAATTCGTCGTCGCCAGCCGAAGTCAATCTTCCCGAGGACGACGATAAAAACGTTCATTACATTTTCGTGCCTGAAACATCGCAGTCGGCTATCGATACGTGGCGAGCGCAGGGCCTGAGTTACACGACCGCGTCAGGTCTCGCCAGCCGTGTTGATAATTCCAACGAAGTCCCCTGGTTTCAGGCCAAGCGCATCACTTATGAACTGCAGGACATCGCCGACATCGTGTCGACGCATTGGTCAGGAAACGCGTGGTATCTCCACTGGTTGACGAACGATTACGTCGACGTGCTGATGGAGAGCCCGATCCTGAACGAGTTGGGACTGGCGGAGACAAGCACCGGACTGCAACGCTTTTACGTCCGCACACGTGACATCGGAAAGCCCGGGTTTGTCGGCGCTGACGAAGCTTTTATGTTCAAGAAGGCTTTCACCGGCAGTTACTCCGCCGAGTTGAACTCGGAACCGCCTTATGACGGCGACGAATTCCACGCTTTCGAAGGACTCGGCCTCGACAGTTTCGGACGCAGCCGCGGCGTCGCGAGTGGATACCTGAACTCTCATAATTCGTTCTGGTGGCAGCACGATTACTTCGTGCATTCGGGCGTCATCACGAGCGATCAAACATACTTCGAAGCCGGAACCTGGCTGCCCGGCGCGTGGTACACGGCGGCGAATGGCGGGTTCGACGGTCGTTGGGTCCAACTCTTCGCCGATCGGCCCGGTCAGGAACCGTTCACGCAACTGCTCTTGTCGGTGAACCATCCCGCCAATCGCTGCGGCGAGGCATTTACCGTTACTGCAAGAGCAACCGGCGGGCTTTCGCCTTACACCTTCACCTGGACGAACGCGACTCCTTTGTCGCCGCCGTCTGCTCCAACGAACTATGCGGAGATGACTGCCGGACAAGGCACAGTCACCGTTCAAAGCGCCGACGGACAAGTGCGCACGTACAACATCCGCGTGCCGATCAGGTGCACGGGTGGCGGTGGCGGCGGAGTAATTCCATAGTTGTGATCTTTTCTATTGACGCCCCCTGCATGCCGCCAATATATAGTTGGCCCGTGCGGGGGGCACATAGAAAATGCGACTGGTAGAAAACTTCGTCCAGGACATTCGTTACGGCAGACGACTACTCACCAAGAATCCCGGCGTCACTCTGATCGCCATCGTCACGCTCGCGCTCGGCATCGGCGCCAACACAGCCATCTTCAGCGTCGTCAACGCCTTCCTGCTGCGCCCGTTGCCTTACGGCAATCCGGAGCGCCTCGTGATGGTAGATTCACAACAGCGCGGTCAATCGATCGGCGTGTCGTTCGTCGACTACGAAGACTGGCGTCAGCAAAACAACGTCTTCGACGATCTCGCGTTTTTCAATCTTCGCTGGAATGCCAATCTCGACTTCGGCGCTGAAACGGAAACACTCAGTCTGACTTTCGGCACCGCAAATCTGTTTTCAACTCTGCAAGTCGCGCCAATGCTCGGCCACGGGCCGGCGCCGGGAGAGCCTGACACGGTTCTTCTGAGTCATGGCTTGTGGCAAAGAAGGTTTGCCGACGATCCGGCGATCGTGGGTCGACAGCTTCGCATCGACGGGCAAAGTCTGACTGTAATCGGCGTGATGCCGCCCGGCTTTCGCTTTCCGTTTCAAAGCGACTTGTGGTGGCTGAGCGATCGTTATTTCAATCGTAAGCATCGCGGCTGGCGAATAGATCAGTCGATAGCGCGATTGAAGTCTGGTGTTTCTGTCGAACAGGCACAGGCAGAAATGCAGCAGATCGCGGCGCGGCTGGCGCAAGCGTATCCGGAGACGAATGCGGAGGTTAGTGCCGCTGTTCTCCCGTTGCAGGATTTCTGGTTTGGGAAGCTACGCCGCTCGTTCTGGCTGCTGCTCGGCGCGTGTGGATTTGTGTTGTTGATTGCGTGCGCGAACGTGGCGAACCTGCTGCTGACGCAAGCGACTGTGCGCGAGCGTGAGTTGGCGGTGCGCGCGGCGCTGGGGGCGAGTCATGGACGGTTGATCCGGCAGTCGATCGCGGAGGCGTTGCTGCTTGTGTCGATCGGGTGTGCCGGCGGTATTGCGGTCGGCGCGCTGAGTTTGCGGATGTTGGTTGCGCTTTTGCCGGAAGAGGTCCTGCCGTTCTTTGTGAAGATCGAACTCGACAGGTCGGCGCTGATCTTTACGCTTGCGATCTCGGTTGTTACGGCGTTGTTTGTCGGATTGGCGCCGGCGTTGCGGACCGCGTCTGTTGATCTGGACCAGTCGCTCAAGGAAGGCGGGAAATCCGGCACTGGCGCTGGTATGCAACGAGTTCGAGGTCTGTTGGTGGTGACTGAGATCGCGCTTGCGGTCGTGTTGCTGGCCGGGGCAGGACTGATGCTGCGAAGTTTTATGCGTTTGCAGAGTACCTCGCCTGGTTTCACGGCTGAGGGTGTGCTTCATCTGGAAATCAATCCAACGTATCGGCGGCAGGAAGATTATCGCGTCGAGTTTATGTCGCGGCACTACCAACAGTTGCTGCAACAGATCGCCACGGTGCCGGGCGTCGTTGCTGTCGCGGCTAATAGTGATTTGCCTTTTGTCGGTCAGAAGCCGTGGTTTCGAGGTGAGTTTTCGATCGAGGGTCAGTCGACTGATGAGACGAAGCACAATCCGCTGGTCAATTACCAGGCCGTGTCGCCCGACTATTTTCGCGTGATGGAGATTCCGCTGCTTCGTGGCCGCGTCTTTACTGATCGCGACACGGTGCGGCCCGATGGCCATCGCGACGTGGCAATTATCAACAAGCGACTCGCGGATCGGATGTGGCCCAACATCGATCCGATCGGTAAACGAATCAACTGCGACGACGCTGGCGCAGGTTGTGCCGAAGTCGTCGGGATTGCCGGCGACGTTAAGCACAACAGTTTGGTCGAAGAAGCCGGTTACGATCTCTACTTTGCTTGTTATCAGAGTTACAGCAAGCAGACTCACTTTGTCGCCCGCACGCAAGGCGATCCGATGACGATCGCGAACGATATTCAGCGGGCAATCTGGAAGGTCGCGCCCGACACGGGTGTCTTCAACGTCATGCCGTTGACGCGGTTGTCTGCGAACACGGTCTGGCAATCGCGAATCTGGGGACTACTCTTCGGCATCTTCTCGGCCATAGCACTCGTGCTCGCAACCGCCGGCATCTACGGCGTGATGGCCTACTTCGTGACGCAACGCACGCGCGAAATCGGCGTTCGCATCGCGCTCGGCGCCCAATGGTCCGACGTGCTGAAACTGATCCTGACCAGCGGGATGTCTTTGGTAATTATCGGCCTAACCCTTGGCCTCGCCGGCGCCCTCGCGTTGACACGCCTAATGACAAGCCTGCTCTTCGAAGTCTCCCCAACCGACCCCCTCACCTTCTCAGCAGTAGCCCTCTCCGTAATCATCGCAACGTTACTGGCGTGCTACCTCCCCGCCCGCCGCGCCACCAAAGTCGATCCCCTGGTCGCTTTGCGCTACGAATAAGCACTCACGATTTGCAGCTCGCTTGACGCAACTCCCAACTGTGCTAGACTCACGCACATGGCTTTAAAGAAACGTTCCAAACCTCACGCATCAACAAGCAAAAAGCGCACGCCTGCCACCTCATTACCGGTTCGGTCGCAGCGCGCAACCAGGTCGACATCAAACAAGAGTGCCAGGCAGTTAAAAGACGACGATGAATGGTTGAAGATGAAGGAAGAGCTCACCTTACGAGCCTTTCGCATTGCTTACGAAAATCATCAACGAAATAAATCCTGAACTGATAAAACAAACAGGACCTCACACGATGCCGTACTTCACCTACGACACTTCAGTAATAATCTCTCGCGGACTAACGGATTTTCACGGGATGCCTCGCAGCTTTCTGCTCTCAGCCATAGTCTTGATGGAGCTTACCGCGAGCGCGAGTGATGCCTCTCAACGAAAACTCTATGAACAGGTGTTTCATGTTTATCAAAAGGACGACACACTCATCGTCCCGAATGCGGATGACTGGCTGCTCACTTCGAAGATCCTCTTTTTGTTAACTCACGCTCGCAGGCGGTCGCAGCACGGAAGATTGAAGTCGCTGCCGGCGGGCGCGGCGCAACGGCTCGCGCTTGATGTGCTGATCGCGGTCAGCGCGCGAAGGTGGAAAGCGATGCTCGTTACCGAGAATTGGACCGATTTCAAAATCATCCGACGCTATTGCAACGCCACAATCGTCCGCGCGGGTGATTTTTTCGGCAGCTAGAGTTCTGGCGTAAACAAAAAAAGGGCGGCCTGCGAAGGCCGCCCCAGGGAAGGTAAAGTTAATCAGCACTAACGATGCTAGTTAGCCATCGCGTTCTTTGCCTGGTTCTTCTTAACGATTGCCTGGTTGATGAGTGAGTTTCGCAGGCCGTCGTTACTCGTCACTAGAGCGACGACGTCGATGGCCAACGCCTCCTTCAACCTCTGCTGTGCATCGGGATGCAGCCCCGCGCACGACAACACTTCAATCGCATCCTGAAGTTCCGCGATCGAAAGCTTGAGCAGCTCCTGCGCCATGTTGAAGTTTCCAGTCGTCGTCGCTCGTTGTTCGAGCTCGACCGACGAGCGGATGTTTTCCAACGCATTGATCACGCGCAGGAACGCCGCCACCGCTTCAACTTCAGTCGCTTCCAACCTGATGCCGCCGATCAACGCACCAAATCCGGGAGCATTGTTGAAAGCCTCGCTGTTGTAGAAGTCGACCGCACCTTCAATCGTCAGGATCGAGTTGTTATGGAAGAACGGACCAGTGTCAGCCGCTTCCACCAACGGCGGTGTATTGAACGAACCGTTTCCGAAGCCGAAGACTCCGGGCGGCGGCGCCCCTTGTCCGAAACCACCGTCAGCCGGATTGAGCTGCGCCGGTGTGACCAGATCAGCCGGTTGCGACGGAAGCTGTTCGACGTTGGTATTGAAGTTCGCGTTCTGACCGGGGAAGAAGAAGTCGCTGGCGCCCGCGTTCAAGTGACAGAAGAAGCACTTGCCGGCGCCTTCGTTCGAACCACCGAGAACGGAACCGCCGTTGTTGAAGATCTCCATGCCCTTCTTCGCGATTTCATTCTTCAGAATCAGAGCGCCTGGACCTTGCAGGACGAGATCCTGCCGCCGGCCAGTCGATTTCTGAAACGCTTCGAGCGAATCGAGCTGCGCTACCGTCGGCAGCGTGAAGTCGACGTTGACAACACGATTGGTCCGCTTCGGATAGTGCTGCGTGATCGCGCCGACGATGAACTCACGAAGCGTGCCTGTGCCCGGAGCGCCATCACCACTCCAGCCAGTTCTCTCGTTTGGCGGAATCGTCGTGCCGTCAGCGCCACCAGCAACCGGCGCCAACGAGTTCGGCAACAATGCCAGCGTGTGCGGCACGCCGCGCATCACAAACCTCGTCGAGAGGTTGCTGAAACCGTCGACGTTCTCGAGGATCAAACCGAGCTTGCGCATCAACACCGGTTTCTCGAAGTTGTTCGCCAACGCAGGAATAAACTCCGCCACGAACAGTGGATCGTTCGGCGGCAACGTCGCAATAAACTCCGGATCGATCGTTAAATTGTTATCTTCGCGATGGCACGTCGCACAAGTCCTGCCGTTACCGTTGAAGGTATCGTTCAGGAAGCTGGTTCGACCTGCCGCGATCAGGATTTCCTGCGGAGTCGACGGATTTGGATCCGGACCAATCTGCGCTGCCGCAGTCGGAATGATCGAATCGGCTATCCGTTGAAACGCGTTGCGATTGTCGGGCTTGAGCGGCACCGGATCGGCATCCGCCAACACGCCAAACTGTCCGCGTTGCTTGCTGCGATAAAGCCGCGGGAAGAGCGAGGTCGATCCGACCAAAGTGCGATCTTCGACCGGCGTGTTTCCGCTCTTCGTGACGACGATCATGTCCATGTCGAACGACTTGAACATGTCGCTGCCGAGATTCGCGTAGAAGCTCGCCTTCTTGCCTTCAAAACTCAGACTTCCAAGACGTCGCATCGTGTCGTTCGCTTCGGGCAGAATGCTGCCCGCCGCGCTGTCGATCAGCCACAGGTCCCAACTCTCGTCTTTGGCAAGTCCATCGATGTCGAGTGACACCACGCCGTCGACCAGGTTTAGCCGCGCTACACCGCTGGCCCGAGACTCTCCGGTCGAGAGACCCTTGAACCAGCCGACGGACATCACCACATTTCGATCTCCGCCGTTCTTCTCATACTCAGCTTCCCAGGCTTTGTAGTTGGCATTGAACGTCTCCACGCTGCTCAGCCCGGTAATGGGGGACGAATCAGGCTCGGATGACGCTGTACCGCTGAGAAACAGTACCGGGAGTGCGCATGCAATTATCAAAGAGCCTAGCACTAACAGCTTGAGGATCTTGATTCTCATTACTCCCTCCTTTGTGGGGGTTCTTTCTACAGATTTGCTACTCGACACTGGTCCATGAGTAGCGGTCAGACCAGTGTTCACACTGCTCCCGGCCGCCGGCCGGGACGTCGCGTTGTTTACCCCTTGGAACCCAGGGAACCCAGTTTGTTCTAAGGCCGCTGGCCGCAGGGGGCCAGGTAAAAAGACAAAGAGACGATCGGGTGAGACGAAACTATAGAGATCTCTCAGGTTCTGGACTTAGCACCGCGGGTCTGGGTGTCACGGCGCGAGTGAATGCGAGGTCACTCAGGGCAATGGGAGTTGCAGAGACTAATACGCTTCGTGATTTATCATCATCGATTGGACCGGTCAACAAGAATCAATAGCCAGTTATTGCTGCGTGGAAGCATTGGCCCAACGCCAACGGGCGTGGACCGAGGATCGCCAGGGGCAAGTGCGAGCGTTGACTCAACGCCGAAGGCGTGACCGAGGATAGCCAGGGGCAAGTGCGAGCGTTGACTCAACGCCGAAGGCGTGACCGAGGGTAGCCAGGGGCATGGCCCAACGCCGAAGGCGTGACCGAAGGTAGCCAGGGGCAAGTGCGAGCGAAGCGAGCACGCCGCCCCTGGATCACAGCAAATAATAAAATGAGCGCCGAAGGTGCGACAGAACCGCGTTTCTGTCGCTCTTTCAGAGCTCCTCGTCAATTCCTAAACGGATCCAGGGGCTACGCTTCGCTCGCCCCTGGCTACCATCTGCCGCGCCTTCGGCGCAAAACTGTCAGGCTAGGATCGGCCACTCCATCTGCCGCGCCTTCGGCGCAAAACTGTCAGACTAAGATCGGCCACTCCATCTGCCGCGCCTTCGGCGCAAAATTGTCAGACTAACATCGGCTACTCCGCCTTCGGCGCTAGTGCTGCGGTTGGGCCGGCTGGGCCGGGGTTTGAGGAGTTGGACCAGTTCGGCGTGCCGCTGGTCCTCTGCGAGATTCAATGCGGTCTTACCACTGCTGTCGGCGGCGTTAAGGTTCGGCGCCTTTCTCGATCAACACCTGCACTACGGCGGGGTGGCCGCCGGCGACGGCCTTGTGCAACGCGGTTTGCTGTTGCTTGTCGCGGGCGTTGATGTTCGCGCCGCGGTCGAGGAGCATTCTGACCACGCTGACGTGACCGTTTTCCGCCGCACTGAGCAACGCGCTCTCACCTTGCGGAGAACTGGCATTCACGTCCGCGTTCTTCTCGATCAAACTCTGCACCGTTTCCGAGTGGCCTTTGAACGAAGCACGCATCAGCGCGGTCCAACCATTCGTGTCTCGCGCATCGACCTGCGCGCCTTTCGCGAGGATCGCTTTGACAATCTCAGCCCGGTTTTCCCACGCGGCAAACATCAACGCCGTCATGCCGCGATTGTCTTTCATTTCAAGATCGGGATCTTCGGCGAGCAACAGGTTCACGACGTCACTGTGTCCGGCCCACGCGGCCGACATCAGCGCGGTGCCTTTATGTTTGTTGGTCGCGTTCACGTCCGCGGCGTGTTCCAGCAAAACTTTTACTACGTCGCTTTTGTTTGCGAGTGCGGCCGTCATCAGCGCCGTTTGCCCGGTATTCGACTTCGTTTCGACGTCCATTCCAGATTGCAAAAACAATCTCACTACGTCCGCATTTCCCTGCCGGGCATTGTCGATGAACGACGTGTCGAGATACGGAACGTTCAACTGGGCCAGTTCGAGACGCGCTTTGTCTTTGGACCGGTTGCAACCTGATAACGCAACGATGAGCAGAAGAGTGAGCGCGGTGAGTTTGCGGGGGTGCTTCATGATCTTAGCTCTCAGTAATTGGTCAGGATTTCTTCGGGTTTGAAGCCCATCTTGCCGAGCCGTTCGCGCGTTTGGTCGATCATCTCGCGCGACCCGCAGACCAGGGCGACAGGCGAAGACAGATCGGGTAAGACATTATCAAGCAACGTCTGCACGTAGCCAGTCGGACCAGACCAATCGTGACCATCCGGCCGCGATATTACCTGTCGCAGTTCGACTCCCATCTCGGCCCAGTGGTCAACTTCGTCGCGATAACAGAAATCGTCTGGCGTGCGCGCGCCGTAAAGCACGATGAGCTGTCCGAAATCATTTTTGCGTTTCAGGACATGACGCAAGGCCGAACGCAACGGAGCAACGCCAGTGCCCATAGCGACAAAGATCAGATCGCGATGCTGTTCCTGGTCCAGCGGAAAACCGCGGCCCACTACGTCAAGCAACTCGATCTCGTCGCCTTCGCGCAGACCGTACAGAACTTTGCTCGCACCGGCATTCTCTTTCACAAGGAATTCCAAATCGGGATCTTCCGGCGCGCTGGCGAAGGCAAAGTACGCCGGCGCTTCATTGCCGACGCCCAAAATCGCAACCTGCCCCGGAACAAAATGAATATGGCGCTCCTGGCGCGACGCATCGAGCGCGCGCAAATCGAAAGAACGCGTAAGCCGCGCCTGATCGCAGACGCGGGTAATCACGAGTTTTGAGGTTGTGGCCGTCATTCCGTAGCAGGCGCAGTGTAGCAAAACAGTCTTTGGATTCTAACTATTGATGCTACAATGCCGTCGTAATCAACCCCGTTCGTCTCTCCTCGAACACAAGCATATGAGTACAAAAGCATATGAGTAACAGACCAGCTTCGACTGTTCTTGGCCTATTCGTCGCTCTGCTCACCGCCGTCTGCTGTTTGTCGATTTACGCACAGTCCGGCAGGAGAAAAGTCCAACCACCCGCGGTTGCGCCCGTGCCGACGCCGACACCTGAGCCAACCCCGGAACCGTCGCCGAAAAAGAGTGAGAACCAGCACATGATCATGGTTGTGCCCGGAGATCGGGGGGCCAGCATTTCGCTGTACCCGTTCTCGTTCACCGAAGCGGCAACAGCCGGTTGCGCCGACCGCCTGAGCAAGCACGATGCGGCATCCGTCACTGTTTCACGGCCACTGACCCGCGGCGAAGCGATTAACAAAGCCAAGAGTGGTAAAAGCTACGTCGTGCTGATCGAGCTGCGCGAGGACAGGATGGCCGGCCAAAGCCAGGAGTACGTCGAGTTGGAAGTCGAGTACGTCGTGTTTGGGCCGGGAAACGCAAAGGTGCTGACAAGCGGCAGAACGTACGAAAGAAGCAACCGCAAAGGTCCGTTAGTTGTTGGTCCACGCGGTCGTGGCGCCACGCTGCCGAGCTATCGCGAGGAATTGCTGCACCGGGCAGGTGAAGACGCAGGCGAGCGGATACTCAAAGCGCTTCACCTCGACAGCCTGCCCCGCCAGGTAAATAGAGCCACGAAGAGGCACAAAAGAGGATCACAAAAGGCACAAAAAAGAACTTGAAACGGGTCAGACTCTTTTGTGCTTTTTGTGATCCTTGTTTGTGCCTCTTCGTGGCTATTCTTCGTAGAGCCTGTCTATAAGGTCGCGATATTTTTGATCGATCACCCTGCGCTTCACTTTCAACGTCGGCGTGAGTTCGCCGCCTTCGATGCTGAACTCGTTTTCGAGTAAAGCGACCTTCTTGATCCTCTCGTAGCGTGAGAGGTTTGGCGTCAGTTTGTCGATCTGCCGTTGAAGCAAATCGACAATCCGCGGGTGTTCGCACATCTCCTGGCGGCTCTTCCACTCGATTCCCTTCAACTGGCAATACGATTCCAACTGTTCCCAATTCGGCACGATCAACGCCGCCGGAAACTTCCGCTCCGAGCCAATCAAAACAACCTGGTTCACAAATCGCGATCCCTTGATCGCCTGTTCGATCGGCTGCGGTGCGATGTACTTGCCGCCCGACGTTTTAAACAACTCCTTCTTGCGATCGGTAATGCGCAGGTAACCATCCTCATCGAGCGTGCCCACGTCCCCCGTCTTGAACCACCCGTCGTCCGTAAAGACAGCGCGCGTCTCGTCAGGTTTGTTGTAATAACCGCGCATAATGTTTGGACCACGCACTTCGATCTCGCCGTCCGCCGCAATCCGGATCTCGACGTTCGGAATCGCCCGGCCAACCGTGCCGACTCGAGTGTCTTCGAACCCGCTGGAAGTGAGAACGGGCGACGTCTCGGTGAGTCCGTAACCCTGAATGATCGGAATACCCGCGCCGAAATAGATGTACGCGAGATCCTCCGGCAGTGCCGCTCCGCCCGACAACAACACGCGCATCCGCCCGCCAAACGCTGCCTGCCATTTCGAAAACACGAGCTTCGACGCGAGCTTGTGTTTGAGTCTCAAAAGCAACGGCACGGGACGATGCGCGAGCGTGTGTTTTGCGTATTCGCGCCCCACGTCGACGGACCACGCCAGCATCGCCGCCGCAAACTTCCCGGCCTCGGCTGCGCGTTCCTGAATTTTGTCGTAGATCTTTTCGAAGATTCGCGGCACGCCGACGAAGATCGTCGGCCGCACTTCGCGCAGGTTTGGACCAATCGTCTGCAACGACTCTGCAAAGTAAACCGACATGCCCTGGTACAAGTACATGTACATCGCCTGCCGTTCGAAAACGTGCGACAACGGCAGCACCGAAAACGCAACGTCATGTTCGCCAAACGAGAGATGACCCGTCGAGTCGATCAGGTTCGTGACGAGGTTCGAGTGCGAGAGCATGACGCCCTTCGGCTCCCCGGTCGTTCCGGAGGTGTAGATGATCGTCGCGAGATCGTCAGCCGTGATCTCATGGGCCAACTGGTCCAGCAGCGCAGGATCTTGTTTTAGAAACGCGCGTCCTCGATCTTCGATCTGATCGAGAGACATTCCTTCAGCCGCGCCGATCCCGTCAGGATCGAAATAGATGATGTGTTTAAGGTCGGGACACTCGCCGAGGATGTCCTTCAATTCATTCAACTTCTCGCGGCCTTCGACAATCAACGCCGACGCGCCTGAGTCGTTCAAAATGTAACGGACTTGCGGCGGGGCGAGTGTCGGATAGATCGGAACGTTGATCACGCCGCCGAAGATGCAACCGGCATCGGCCAGGGTCCACTCAACGCGGCTTTCCGAAAGCAAAGAAATGCGATCGCCGCGACGCAAACCGATCGCGTGCAGTCCGGCGGCGATGCTCTTTGCGCGCGCCATCAACTCGTCAGACGAGATCGGGATCCAGCGTCCTTCGCTTTTGTAGTTCAACGTGTCGGGACGTTTGTGATCGCGCGCGACTCCGGCGAACACGTCGATCAGCGTCTTCGGTTCATGGGGAGACGCAGGACGGCGCGTGGAAGCCGGACGCACTTCCATGTCCTCCGTAACACGTTTCACGAGGCGCGAACTCCGTTGAGAAAAATGTCGAGCACTTGATCGGCCATCGGCGCGAGTTTGTAACGGCGTTTCGAGAGGATCCAGTTGGTCGCCATTTCGTCGAGCGCGCCGAAGAGGATCTTTGCTACGACCGTGGCGTTGAGTTCAGCGCGAAACAAGCCGGCGCGCTGGCCTTCTTCAAACGTCGATTTTATTAGCGCGAGATACTCGGCGAACCCGGCGGCGGAAAACTCTTCCATAAACTTCGTCGATCCGCGCAGTTCAACCTGGAAGACGACGGCGAGATCGCGATCGGCGCCGAGGCGTTCGAGGTGCAGCAGCGCGATCTGACGAAGTTTTTCTCGCGGATCTTCGATCCCTTCGACGCGCTTTCGAGCCGCGCCCAAGCCATCCTCGACACTGCGATCGAAGATCGAGTGAAGAATCTCCTCTTTGCTTTTGAAGTAGAGATAGACGGTCCCATCGGCGACGCCCGCCTCGCGCGCGATGTCGGCGACTTTCGAATTGAAGTATCCGTTGCGAGCAAAGACGCAAATGGCGGCGCGCAGGATTGCTCCGCGTTTGTCGCTGATCGCCACCGCTCGTTTGTCGCTAACCGCCAATGAATGAATCCTCACTCAGTCGATGCCGGTAGGCTACCATAAAACACCGATTTTCCGCAGATATGAAAGGGGCGGAGTGAACGACGACGCCCACTCCGCCTCGAATCACTCCTTAAGATCAGAGTGGTTGGCAAAGTGTGAACGGTTCCCTAATGGAGCCGCCACAGGTTCCGCAATTGGTGTTGAAGGACGGATTCCAGGGATCGCAATCCTGATCGTCATACCATCCATCGCCGTCACTATCCCACCGGTCCCTTCCCCATCCACTCAGGGTGGCCGAACCGACTATGTTCAGGTAATAGCCATGATATGCCTTGTTGGTGACTTTTACCTGATATGTACCTGAGTAAACCTGAGATAAGTTAGGCAGGTTTGCCTGCAACGATGTTCCATTACTCGACACTGACGTCGCCGTAACTGACCCGACCAGAAAACCATTGGTATCGAAGTAATCGACCCGGGGCATGCCGTAAGTAGCATCAAACCCTTGGCCGGTGATTGTTCCCGACGTGGGAGGAGCTGGCAGATAGATTGATCCTGGACTCGCCGAGAGAGCGAGACCCAAGTTGCTACCAAATATGACCATCGATTGGAGGCTGGAGCAGGTAAACCCTCGTTCTGGAACCCTGAATTTTCCATCCGGTCCCACGGTACCGCTTGCTGTGTCCGGGAGCGGCCCGCACACTCCGCTAATGCACGGATATACGAGCAGATAAGGCGTGTTAGGAGGGCCAGTCAAGTTGCAATATCTCGATGCAAAAGGATTACACGCTGAAAGAAGGAGCGGGAGAGAAAACGAAAGGGTTAGCAGTATCCGTTTCATTACTTTTTACCTCCTTCGTTGAGGTTCAGGATTCTGTCCACGGAGTCGTTGGTGAAGAACACATGCAGCCCCGATGGATGCACAAAACCGTTTGGTCCGTAAGGCAGGTTCGAGGCATTCTTTTGCGCCTGCCGCTGCTCTCTCGTAATGCCTTCGTCCATTCTCTTCTGGACCAACATCTGGGCGAGGTCGCTGCGTGAGTTGGCCAACGGATCGTCGATGGCAACGGAGTACGCGATAAGAAACGCTTGCAGCGGCGTAAGACCTTCCGCATTAGCGTTTCCAAATTGCTCGGGCAGGTTCGTCGTGAGCGCGGTGACGCGACTGTTAACTTCGCCTTCGATCATCCCGTGGAGTCCGAGTTCCAACCCGGAATCACCACGCCGGCTCCACTCGCGACCGGCTTTCGCTTGTCGCAGCAAATCCTTCTTGCTCATGACGCCCCACTTCGCGTCGGCTCGCGAGCGGATTTCGCCAGCCGGGTCGGCTGAGCCTTCGACCGCCTGCTTGATCTCTTCATCAGTCAGAGTTCCCAACCGATCGACGACTGCCGCCGTCATGTTGCCGGTCAACTCCTCGACGGTGATGTAGCGCGACTTGCCGCTCAGCACGTCGCTCTCTGCCTGCGCGAGTTGTTTCTTAAAATCATCGGACATAATCAGACCGGAGCGCGAACGAATGAAGCCGGCTGCTGACTCGACTGCTTCACTCGCCTGCTCGGGCCGCAGCGCGAAGCGAACTTCGCTGCCGACGCCCTTGCGCAGTTCATTTTTGAAGTGCTCTTTCTTTTCAGCAGAAGCTTCAGCCGGACGCCTCGACGCGTGCCAAATGGCTATTCCTCCGAGAACAAGAAAAGCGAGGACCGTTGCGATAACTATCGAAGGTCTTCGTTTCAGACCTTTAATCAAACTCATAGTGATCTCCTTTCAACGGGGTAGGCCGATCGATAGAGACACCGGTAACGCGACGCCGGGAAAGCGCCAGTTACGTGAAATTCCTTTTCGATCAGTCGTGAGTGCTTGAGGTAAAACTCATGTGCGGCAAGAGGCGCACAGAGTTCTAGGTTGCAAGACATTCAGGTTCGCCACAAAGCAAGCACCCCTCAAACGCTATGCGGCTCCTGGATGTCAGGTTGCGAATATTATTTTATCTGAAGGCTTGGACCATGAGGTTTTTGTGCCTTATCAGAGTCAAAAAACTGTGAGAATACTCTGCGTCTCGGGCGTATTTGTTAGGACCGGCCCACTCTCACACGTCGAGCGTTTTTTGTCAATTTAATTCTTCAGAATCGCGCAGACAAATCGCGCGATCTGTGGTATTCATTCCTCGTCACGAGAACTCACGCCGAACAACCATAGGAGAACCGTATGCGGATCCCCGTATTCAGCAGCTTGCCCCGGCTCCAGCACGTTATCGTAACCATCACACTCGCTTTACTAATCGTAACCACCGCCAACGCGCAGATCACAACCGGAACAATCGAAGGAACAGTTGTAGATGCCAACCAGGCAGTGGTGCCCGGCGCGACAGTCGATCTCAACCACGTCGAGACAAACACTAAAAGAACTTTGACCACCGACGACCAGGGCCGTTTCAATCAGCCGCTGCTTCAGCCCGGCAAATATTCGGTCACTGTTTCGCGCCAGGGTTTCGCGACGCAAAACGATCCCGCTGTGAACTTAACCGTCGGTCAAACACTGTCCCTGAATTTCAAGTTAACAGTGTCTGAAGTCGCTGGCACGGTGACTGTGACCTCGACGCAAACAGTCGACGTGGCGAAAACCGAGGTGAGCACCACGCTGAACGAGACCGCCGTCAGCACGACCCCAATCCTCGGTCGAAAGTTTGAAGATCTATTGACGCTCACGCCCGGCGTCAGCATCACCCAGGGACCGGACGGCGACGAGATCAACTTCTCCGGACAACGCGGCATATTCAACAACGTCAGTCTCGACGGCGGCGATTACAACAACGGCTTTTTCGGCGAGCAACTCGGCGGCCAACGAGCGGCGATCGACATCACGCTCGAAGCAGTGAAAGAGTTTCAAGTCATCGCGACCGGCGCCAACGCAGAGTTTGGACGAACCGCCAGCGGCATCATCAACGTCATCACCAAGTCAGGCACAAACGAGGTTCACGGCAGCGCCTTCTACTTTCAACGGCTCGAAGCGCTGACGGCAAACACGTCCGACGGCAAACCGCTCGAGGACTTCCATCGCGAACAGTACGGCTTCACGATCGGTGGTCCAATCAAACGCGATCGCGCGTTCTACTTCTTCGCGTTCGAAGGCATCAACGAAAACCTCACGCGGCCGAACTTGAGCGAACCGATCGGCACGCCGTGCCCCATCGCTGCGCCAACGATCCTGGCGAACGAAGCGCTGATCAACGGCAGTGACGATTGCCAGCGTCTCGCGCTGATCAACTTCTTCCGCGCCACGCGCAACCAGGAAGAAGGACTGCCGATCGCACACAAGATCAATAACCAGGCGTTCTTCTCGAAAGGTAGTTTCAAGCTGAACGACGCGAACCAACTCGACGTGTCGTACAACTTCGACCATTCAGAGAACACCAATCAAACCTTCGACGTTGCAACTTATGGAAACTCCGCTAACGGCACTGAAGGCCCGTCGAAGATCAACGTCGTGCGCGTGAACCTTTTCAGCACCGTTTCGCCGACGAAGTTGAACGAAGCGCACTTCTCTTACTCGCGCGAGCTTCGCCCGCGTTCGGCGATCCCATCGAATGTGCCGGCTGATACGGCGATGGGTTTTGTCACCACATTCCGTTTCGGCAATCCGTTCTTCCTCGAACCAAACGTCGACGAACTGCTCTGGCGGACGCAGGTAAAAGATAATTTCTCGATCATCACCGGCAACCACACTATCAAGCTCGGCGGCGAGTGGCTGCACACGATGAACGATCAAGTATTTCGCGGGTTCTTCACCGGCCGTTATATCTTCGACAGCGTCACCGGCTTTTTACGTTACGCGTCACCGGCCGCGCCCGGTGGTTTTGGACCAAGCACCGTCGGTTGCTCGGACGGCACGTTCGTCACCGCGCCGGCGACCTGCGCGGGGGGAACGACTCCAACCGGTGGTCCATTGCTGCTCTACTTGCAGGGCGCGGGCTTGACTGGTCCAGCGACGGACGCCGCGGGCTTCTCCAGAATCACTAACGAAGACTTCGCCGTCTTCGCGCAAGACTCATGGAAAGTGCGGCCCAATTTCACACTCAATTACGGATTGCGTTGGGAAGCGCAACTCTTACCCGAGCCGGTAGTCGCGCCGCAGAACACGGCGTATGGCATCTTCCTGAACGATCCGCGTTTCCCGTCAGACGGCCTGTTGCCGGATCAAAAGAGCCAGTGGCAACCGCGGCTTGGATTTGCGTGGGACATTTCGAAGGAAGGCAAGTCGGTGCTGCGCGCGAGTGCCGGAATTTACTACGCGCGCCAGAATATGTTGTCGCAAGTCGGATCGATCACGACCAACGGCGTGCAGCAACAGACGATCTTTCTGAACACGCCGATCATTTCGTCAGGCGTGCCGGGACCGGTTTGGCCCGGCGTCGTGGCGCCGCCGTCGACTGTTACGCCGTGCGTTTCGGGATCTGTCTCTAATCCGTTTCCGTGTGGTTCCGGCGTGCGCGTTTTTAGCCGCGATTACCAAAATCCGCGCGTTTACACTGTCAACGTCGGTTTCGAACAGGAAGTGGCCAGTGACTGGTCGCTCTATTTCGACTTCACGCATTCGAAGGGCGTCCACCTGACGCGCTTTTTGAACGTCAATCGCAACAACTTCTTCGCGCCGTTTCTCGGTGAGACGATGGTGACGAGTTCTGTCGGCAAGTCAGTCTATAACGGATTCACTGCCGGCATGCGCAAGCGATTCAGCCGTCGTTACCAGCTCGAGTGGAACTACACGCTCGCTAAAGACGAGGACGACGATTCCAACGAACGCGATCCGTTTACCGATCGCGCGTTTGACATCAACAACCTGCAACTCGACTACGCGTTGTCGGATCGCGACATCCGTCACAAGTTCAATCTCTTTACGTTTATCGAACTGGGTTGGGGATTTGACGGAAACTTCCGCGTGCAGGGACGGACGGCGCAACCAATGACGCCCGGTGGCGTGCGCACCGCGACCAACCGCAATACGGCGCGAAAGGATAACCAATACTTCTCGTTTGATTGGCGTATTCAGCGTCCGATCCGCTTGAGCGAACGCTTCTCGATCATACCCATCATCGAGATGTTCAATACCTTCAACAACGCGAACAACATCAACCCCCTCGTCACGCCCGGATTGTTCAACTTTGACGGTTTCCTGCGTCAGGGCGTAGGCGATCCACGGCAGGTGCAGTTAGCAGTGAAGTTTACTTTCTGATCTCTGAAAAGAACGCGGATAGTTTGTGGCGGTCGAGCGCCCCATCGGTGCGCAGACCGCTGCAAACGTCGATTCCGAAAGGCTGTACTTCCTGAATAGCGGCGGCGACGTTGTGAGGCTTTAAGCCGCCCGCAAGAAACAACGGGACGTCAATCGCTTCCCTGATCTTGCGGCTCAACCCCCAATCGTGCGTCCGTCCTGTTCCCCCAAGTTCCTTGATCGCCAGCGACTGATTGCCGGAATCAAGCAAGACTGCGTCGACAAAAGGCGCAATCTCGATCGCTTCTTCAACCGACTCCGGCCCGGTCACATGAACAACCTGGACCAGCGAAACACCCGGCAGCCCTTCGCGCAACTCGCGATGACTTCCATCCGGCAGCCGGTCGCAGATCTGAATGGTGTTAACTTTGAGACGTCGCTGCTGATCGATGATCGCAGCCACATCCTGACGGCACGTCAGTAGAAACGAACTGACGCCCGGCGGGATCGTCGCTGCGATCTCGGCGATCAGCGTCTCAGGAATCGGTCCCGGCCCGCTCGGCATTTGCGAGACGAGCCCAACAGCAGACGCCCCCTGCTCGATCGCCATCCACGCCTCGGCAACGCTGGCGATACAACAAATCTTGACGCGTGGAATCTTCGTCGGTTTCATCGCGCGCAATTACCCGAAACGTTTCGATCTCTCGACACCATAATTAGTAAGTCGCTCAACCTTATCAGTAAAGGAGATCCGATGCCCACCACCGAAGACATGCGCTGGTTCAAGCAGAACTTTCACGCGAAGATTCAACCGGCGCTCCAGGGAACCGCATTTACCCTCGACCTCCTCACCGCCCTCGCCTGCCAGGAAACTGGCGAAGTCTGGCCCATCTTACGAAAACAACAATCCCTCAGCATCGACAGGATCCTTGAACTGTGTGTTGGCGACACGCTCGACTCAGACCGGGGACGCCGCGCGTTTCCGAAAACGAAGGCCGAACTCGTGGCTCACCCGAAAGGCCCGGAGATGTTTACGCTCGCTCGCCAGGCACTGCTCGACATGTCTCAGTTCGTGCAAAGCTATCGCGGCGCGGCATCGCGGGCCCATAAGTTCTGTCGCGGGTTCGGCATCTTTCAGTTTGACCTTCAGTTTTTTAGAAGCGAACCAAACTACTTTCTCGAAAAGCGTTACGCAAACTTCGATGCTTGCCTGGAAAAAGCGGTCGGCGAGTTGCAACACGCGAAGAACGGCATCGGGTTCAAAAACAAGACGTCGCTGACCGACCACGAACAGGCGCTCGTCGCCATTGCTTACAACATCGGTCCCGGAAACTTTCGCGCCAGCCGCGGACTCAAGCAGGGCTTCAGGCCGCCGGGTGGCAAGTTCTACGGCGAACAGATCTTTGACTTCCTTCGTCTCGCCAGGACGGTGCCGGTCGACGGCGTTCCGCCAATCATGTCGACACCCGCGCCGGGAGCTGCGGCCGTGCCGCCGCCCGCGCCGGTTGAAGCTACGGGACGTCTATTGATAGTGGACGTCCGAGAAACTCCGCTGCGATTACGCAGCGAGCCGGCGATCGATAAGAACAATCCGACGGCGAACGTCATTGCACGGCTTCCCGATGGACACGTCGTGCAGGCAGTCAGCAACAGGAAGACGAATGGTTTTCTGGAAGTTGAAACAAGTCTGCTCGGCGCGCACTTTCGCGGCTTTGCTGCCGCGGAGTTTTTGAAGCCTGCGCCCGGTGTGGAAGAAGTTCCCGTGCTTCATCCGGCGCCCGCGCCGCCGACGAGCGGCATCGTCGCCGTGACCATGCCGCGAAAGTCCGGAACCGTAACGAAGCGAACCGGCATCGCCACGGCTCATTCACTCAACGAGCCTGATCAGCCGGATCGCAAAGGCACGACGCCGGATGAGTTGCGACATGAGTTGGCGGAGATCGTCGATTATCTTGCGGTCGACAAGTCTAGTCACAAACGTTACAAGCCGATCACGAATGCGACGTTCTGCAACATCTATGCTCACGACTATTGTCACCTTGCTGGTGTTTATCTGCCGCGAGTGTGGTGGTCTGCGGCGGCGATTGAACGGTTAGCACAGGGCCAGGCTGTGGCGCCGCTCCTTGGAAACACGATCGACGAGCAGCGCGCGAACGATCTGTTTCGCTGGTTGCGTGATTTTGGTTTGCGGTTCGGGTGGCGGCAGACGGGATCGTTGACGAAGTTGCAGCTCGAAGTTAATCAGGGAGCGATCGGATTGATCGTCGCGCGGCGCAGGAACGACGGACTGTCGGGCCATATCGCGATGGTCGTTCCTGAAACGGACGAGCACAGCGCGAGGCGAGACGTGGCCGGCGAAGTGATCGCGCCGTTGCAAAGCCAGGCCGGACGAAACAACTTCCGCTACGGTAACGGCGGCCTCAATTGGTGGAAGGGACAACAGTTTGCAGAAAGCGCGTTCTGGCTTCATTCGTGATTCTGCTGTCGCTCTTTCAGAGCTCTCACGCTTTTCACAATAGACCAGGGGCCGCGCGCTTCGCGCTTGCCCCCTGGCTACCTTCTTCCGCGCCTTCGGCGCTCAAACCTTCGTTCCTCGTCGCACCCGAATCCGCGCTGCCCTGCTACTTGTTCCGCCTTAGCTCCATTGATCCCTCGCTACTTGTTGCGCTATCAGCACGCAGCAGTCACCCATGCCCGCCAGCGCCAACGGCGCGGCACAGGGTAGCCAGGGGCGAGTGGAGCGGAGCGACCACGAAGCCCCTGGAAAAACACAATCAGATATAGAGCACTGAAAGTGCGATAGAAGTGCTGTGCCCACAGTCACTGACGTCGTTCCAACCCAAAGCAACCTCACTGCATCTTAGGCAGCGTCTCTTCGGACACGGGACCAATGCCTCAGGTTCCGGAATCGAAATCTTTAGTGCGGGACTGATCACTTGCGGCGGCTCCACAGGCCGCGTGTCTCGAAGTGTGTCTCCATTACGTGCCAGTGCCCGCACAGACCTTGCTAAGGAGAACTACAATGCGCCTATCTGCGTCGCCCTTTCTGCTTACCTTCCTGTTGCTTGCCTTCAGCGTTATTCCAACTTCAGCCCAAACAACCTCGAACCCGAGCCCCGGCTGGGTCGTGCTCTCGGTCAACGAATACACCGCACTCAAAAAAGCCGCCTCGACAACCGAACCCGAGCCACCGCCACCTCCAGTCGAAGCAACGCTGAGCCGCATCGACTACAACCTCAAGATCGACGGCGATCTCGCAACCGGTGAAGCGCGACTCACGGTCGACGTGATCAAGAACGGCTGGGTGCGCGTGCCAATGCCCGAAGGTCTGATCGTGCGCGACGCACAACTCGACGGCCGTCCCGTCACGCTCGCCACGCGTCCGAAAGAAAGAGGCCCCGGCGCTCTCGATCTCCTGCTCTCAAAAACAGGCCGCTCGGTGTTGACGTTGAAGATCGTCGCCCCCGTCACGACCACAGCAGGCACTGACATTCTTCATCTTCCAGTCAGCAACTCAGCCGTCGCCCACGCAAACATCGAACTGCTGCGACAAGGCGTCGACGTGAAAGTCACTGGCGGTCTGTTGCTGGAACACTCCGAAGCGCCAACCGGCAGTCACTGGAAAGCGAACGGAAAAGGCGGTGAACCACTCACGTTCGCGTGGCGCAGACGCGTCGACGACGAACGCGCAAACCAGCCACTCCGCCTGCGCGGCGCAGTCACACAACTGGTCGGCCTCGGCGAAGATGCGACGCAGGTAAACGCCGAAGTCGAGATCGAAGTGATCCAGGGAATGGCCCGCGAGGCTGTGGTCCAACTGCCCGAACAGTTCACGGTGAACCAGGTCTCCGGCGCGATGGTCGCCGACTGGGACGTCGCCAATCGCCAACTGAAAGTCGCGTTTATCGAAGGCGTCACAAAGAGCGCGAAGTTCACGTTGAACGGCGAACTGTCGCTGCCGCGCGATGGAAAGTTGAACGTTCCGCTCATTCGCTTGCCATCGGTGGAACGCGAAACGGGCGGCGTTGCGATCGAAGTACTCGGCGCGGGTGAGATCAAGGAACGGCAGTCAAACGGTCTCGAAGAAGCGGAAGCCGGCGAACTGGGCCAACTGATCGCCAGCCGTCCATCGCCATCGCTGATCGCGTTTCGCCTGCATCCGGCTGACGGAAAAGTCGACCGCAGTCTTTCGCTCACGGTCGCTCGCTACACACCGCAGGCAGTGCTCACCGCAAACATCGAAGAGGCTGAGTACAACGCGCTGTTCGCGATCGATGGAAAGCTGTTGGTCCAATCGCGCTTCGCCGTTCGCAACAATCAACGAAACTTCCTGAAGCTGACCTTGCCACCGACTGCGGTGTTGTGGAGCGCGTCAGTTGCAGGTCGACCGATTCGACCGGGACGTGGTCCTGACGGATCGTTGTTACTGCCACTCGAAAAGAGCCGCAGCGGAGAGGAAGCACCGGCCTTCGTCGTCGAACTTTCTTATCTCGATCGCGCGCCGGCCTGGACCGACAAAGGACGCACGCGCCTCTCGCTGATCGCGGTCGATCTTCCGATCTCGAAGTCGCGTTTGGTGTTGCATCATCCGCCGCTGTTTCGTTTAGCGCCCGTGCCCGCGTCGTCCGGAAGTTTCCGCGTTACGACTTACGTCGAACCGGAATCCAACGCGCTGCGCATCAACACGTCAAGCGTCGGGTCGCCGCAATCCGCGGAAGAACCGGCGGCGTTGACAAAACTTGTTTCAAAACTGCCGCAAACCAAGTATAGCGCCAAGCCAACGCACAATCTTCCGCTGCGCCTTGTGTTCCCGCACTTTGGTCCATCCATCTTTTTCGTGTCGGAATTGACCAGCGAGAACCAGACACCGGCAGTCGAATTCGATTTTTCACGTGACAGAAAGAGAGGCCAGCAATGAAAGCACCGATGATTTTGATCCTGACGCTGTTCCTGTCGATTGCCGTCCTGGGCCAACATCGAAACTCGGCGTTGGACTCGGCGTTACCCGCGCCCGGCAGCACCGGCACCGTGACGATTTCGTTGAGCGAGTATGACCGGCTCGTCGATCTTGCTACCCGCAAACCGAAGTCGAGTGACGCGGCGCCGCTGCCGTTCGTTCTGTCACGCGCCTCGTTCAAACTCAAGCTGGTGGACCAAACACTCGTCGGCACAGTCGAGATCGACGGTTCGCTGCTGGAAAAAGGAAACGTGAAAGCGCCACTTACCACCGGCCTGACGATTCTCGAAGCGCGCCAGTCTACAAATCCGCTGCCGCTGCTGCGAGAGGGTTCGGCGCACGCGGCGATACTTAATGGACCAGGACCGTTCGCGGTGTCGCTTGGCATCGCTTCGGGATTGACGATCGACGCTGGTCGCGCGTCTTTCGTTCTGCCGGTGCCGCTCGCAAGCAGTTCGCTGTTGAGCCTGGAACTGCCCGGCAATCATGCCGACGTCCGGATCGAACCCGGTCTGGTGACGAGTCGCACGTCGTCGAACGGAAACACGATCGTCGAAGCCGCACTCGAACCGGGTAAGCCCGCGCGTGTTTGGTGGACCACACGAGAAGTGGCCGCGCCCGTAGCGCAACGAGAAGTGCGTTTCTTGACTGACGTTAAGAGCGTGGTCTCTGTCGGCGATTCACAACTCAGGCTGACGGCTTACTGCGACATCAACGTGATCCAGGGTGAAGCCGCGGAGTTCAAAATTCCGGTGCCTGCGGGTTTCGACCTGGTAGACGCTTCCGGAACTACTCTTGAATCCGCAGAGTTGAACAACGGCACGTTGACTCTGCGCGTTTATGAACCGGGCAAACGCAGTTACCAGTTCCTGATCTCCATCGAACGATCGAATCGAGAAACGAAAGTCGAAGCGCCGATACTCGCGTTTCCAGGCGCGCAACGTGAAACCGGAGAACTGCTGGTCGAAGGCATCGGCGCGATGGAATTGATCGCGCGTGAAGCTGGCGGCCTGCGCCGCATGGACTTTCGCGAAGCGGCGGCGATGACGAGATCGCTTTCGCATTATCCGTTGCAGGCAGCGTTTCGTTACAACCGCCGCGCGAGTGAAGCGCCAAAACTGCAATTGGAATGGACGCAGTTTCCGGACGCCAACACACTTTCGGCCGTCGCCGAACGCGCGACTGTCACAACGCTGGCGAACGTCGAAGGACGATCGTTAACGGAAGTCACGCTTCGCGTGCGCAATCATGCGCAACTGTTTCTCAAGGTCGAGTTGCCGCAGGGCGTGCAATTGCTCTCGGCTGAAATCGAAGGCGAGAGCGTGAAGCCGGTGCAGGGAGTCGACGGTAGTCGCATTCCGTTGCTGCGTCCCAAGCTCGATTCGTCGCGCGCGTATACCGTCTCGTTTGTTTACTTGTATACGGGAACTCGCTTCGCGAAGAGTGGCGCGTACGACATGGGCCTGCCGAGATTCGACATTCCGGTCAACCTGTTGACGTGGGAAGTCTCGCTGCCGGATCGAATTGAAGTGAAACAATTTGGCGGCAACGCGCTTGCGGCCGAACTGTTTCCGACGGCTGCGCAGGACATCATCGCCGGCAATTTCGACGACGTGGGTGACGAACGATCGATCATCGTTCAAAACGAGGTCGACATTAGAAACCTGCAGCCCGGACAGATTGGCGGCATAGTCGTCGATCCAAATGGCGCTGTCGTTGCGGGTGCTACGGTAAATGTCGTCAATAACCAAACGGGTGCTTCATGGTCCACTCGGGCTGATGCTGAGGGCCGCTGGGCGATCGCAAATGTTTCGCCTGGTCCCACGCGCGTTAATATCGATTCGCAGGGTTTCAATCGCTCTCAACAAGAACTCAACGTCGTGGGTACTCGATCCGAATTGATTGGAACGACACTTCAGGTGGGCGGAGTTCAGGAAACGGTGACTGTCACCGCCGGCGCGAACAATATGACGATCGACGGCCTGGACCGTGTTGAAGAACAGGCGCGCAGGAGTCGCGCAGCACAGATGCAAACGCCGTCGCAGAACGTTTTCAACTTGCAGCGGCGCGTCGCGGGGATTCTGCCGGTGCGCATCGAAGTGCCGCGCAGTGGTAAGTCTTATCGCTTCGTCCGCGCGCTCGTGTTGAATGAAGAGACGAAGGTCTCGTTCCAGTACAAAACAAAGTGAGTTGCGTTTACGCGCCGTACCACAGCACTGCGAGATAGTGGCAGGTGGTGCCGGCGATTACGAAGAGGTGCCAGATGAAGTGGTGATAACGAATGCGACGTGCGGCGAAGAAGGCAAGGCCGCCTGAGTACGCGA
>DATELZ010000211.1:0-46739 GCA_035276045.1 Pyrinomonadaceae bacterium
ATCACTATGAAACCAACTGCCATAATCTCGCTCCTGGCTCTCCTCCTTGTGGGTTCAATCAACCTGGCTTCGGCCCAGGAGAAGAAATGCCCACTTAATCTCGTCGGGACCTGGAAAGCACAAGTTTCGGCCACCGAAGCGCGTCTTTATACCTTTGACGCCGATGGCGTGATCAAGGTGCTTGAGGTTACCGGCACGGCTCAGCCTCGAGAGATCGCTACTGCAAAGTACGAGCTCGAGAATGACGTGAACACCGGACGGCAAATCTCCTTCACGACCACCGGCAAAAACCAGATTTTCGGTCTCGCCAAAGGCGCGATGAAGATTGTCAGCTACGACGATTCGTCCCTGACCTGCAACCTCCCCGGCGGCGGGGAAACTCGTTGGACCAGGGTGGATGCGAACCGGTATTTCATTGTTCTGGTGGCGCGCGAGGGTGAGTTCTTCGACAAGAGTGGCTCAGCGTTTCCGCTGGTCATCAAGTTGGAGAACGGCGCCGCTCAAATCGAGGGCGCGGGAATCTATTCCAATGGCGGCAAGGCCACCTTCGGCGCGATTCCAACCAACGCTTACAAAGAATATTTGCGAGAAGCACGTGGTGATTCCGAAGTCATCCTGCGTCTCGAAATCAACTCCGGGCAATACGAAAGAAGTTTGAAGATCATCAAGGAATGGCAGCGACGCGCACGGCAAGGCGAACTCCTTTACACCAATGACTCTGCGCTGACCGAACCGATGCCGCTCAATAACATTCTGGTCGTGAAGGCAGTTACCGAGACGCTGAATCTCTGCCAGACCGACATCGATCTTTACAAACTCGATTACGAGTATCCCACTGACTGGATTGCGAACCAGTATGGACCGGAGTGGGTTCCGTTCATGCTTTTCAAAGAGCTGAGAAAACGGAACGAAGCACGGCACATCGAGTATAAGAAGTTTCAGGAACTGGTCCCCCTGGCAAATTTTGCCAGCCGGTAAGTTCCGGGGTTTAGTTTTCGGAGTCCACCAACCCGAAGTTTGAACTCCAGTAGAGGTGAGCAATTGGTCATGAAAAATCTTCTAGTTTTTACAGTTTTGTTGTTGGCTGGATTTGGCGCTCCACAAGTGCGCGCGCAAGCGCAGGCGGTGCCTGATGAAAAACAGGCGGCGAAGAAGCGCGGCGGAATTTTCACCTTGTACACGCTGGATCCTCTGGCCCGTACGCTCTGCTTTACGGACGGGAAAGAGGGGATGCAGTTCTTGAACAATGGCTGGGAAAACCGTTGCAGCGATTTGAGCTACAGTCTGGCCGGTAACGGCAGTTTTGTCACGGGTTTCGAAGTGAACCGCGTCGCGGCTATCGTCGATCTTGGCACCGCCAATGAGCTTCGTGGCCGCTACGGCTTTGAAGATGCCGACAATGGCGGCGTAGGTTTCGCTTCACTGCGCCTCCAGGGGGGCCAGGTCATGGTCCTCCAGGAAGACATCAAGGATCCCGTATGGCAACCGCTAAAAGAGAACGCCAAACTTTTCGGAGAGCCTGGCCCATCGGCCAACGCTCCGATCAAGTTGGGCCACATTTACGTGTTGCGTATTGCAGACACGAAGGACAAGGGGTTTCAGCAAGTCGTCAAACTGATGGTGATTGCGTATCGTCCTGATGAAGCGGTGACGCTGAGATGGGAGTTGATGCAGTAAGGCTGCTGCAAGTCTTCCGCAAGGCGCTGCCGGGCACAGAGATTTACAACCTTTACGCTTCCTTTTAGGAAGCAAGTTATTTAACTTTCAACCTGAAGGAGAACAGGTATGAGTCAGGATAATGAGAGAAAAGCGCCTACAGGTGGCGGGTCCGGTTCGACATGCGGAGCAACCGGACTCTACAAAGCTACTGACGGCAAGATTACCTCTATCTTGTTGATCAAGAGAGGTGATCCGTTTCCGAATTTCGTGGGCTCGACTGGCACAACCAGAACCACGTGGAATCCGGTCACGGAAAGCTCGGATGGCAACAGAGCTTCTTTCGTGGCCGTGGGCGTAGCCGCCGGTACTCAGTAATGAAAGCAAGTACCCACCTGCCAAACGTCGGGCACTAGTCAAAAGCGCGCTTCCTGCTCGTCACTCTCGAGAGATGAGCAGGAAGACGCCTTGGCCTTCCAGGGAGTAAATAAAATGAAATTTCTACAGATTCTCTTTGCGTCGCTCCTGGCGTCGGCGTTATTTTTAACTGCTCCAACTTTGTACCGTGCCAACGTTGCTACGGCGCAGACGACGAGCGAAAGACCTACTGGTTATCCAACCGGCGCGATTTGCCCGAAGACCGGTCCATATCGAGCCAAGAACCAGTACACATCGATCATCGTCGTCGTCGAGAAAGGAAAAGCGTTCCCTACCTTTTCTGACGGCAGCAAGGCGATGTGGTACCTCGTGAAAGAAGGCGATAGCAACGATAACTAAGTCGCTCCGTCATGCAATTCAAAGGGTTTAGAATGACTTTCCTAAGGTTTTTAATCACGCCGCTAATCGCGGGCGCATTGCTTCTCACGATGGGAAGCCTATATTCTGTTCCGGCCTTCGGCGCAAACCACAACGCACAAACGGCAGAGCCCAAGAAGCCCGCCTTTGAGTACGTTTGCCCCATGCACGCGGACGTAAAATCAAAAACGCCCGCCAAATGCCCGAAGTGCAAAATGAAACTGGAGAAGAGACGGATTAAGGAACCTGAAGCTCAACCTCCGAATCAATGAAATCATACCTGCACAGAGACCGTTTACGACGCATCGCGATTTCACTCGCGAACTGGTCTCTGCTGCTCGTCATAATTAGCTCTTTTTCACTCACCTTTCTTCCGCTCGTCACTGCAGCGGAAGAGTCGGCAATGCCCTGCTGCGTCAGAAAGACCGAAGGGCATTGCGACTCCGGGTTAACTGCTCCAAAAGCTCCTCAGCCGAAACCGGAACCGATGTGCGGGTTGACTTCCCCCGTGCTGAATCACACTGAAGTCACCTTCGAACCGGTTCATACTCACAAAACTACCGCTACTTCATCCTCAAACTCTCCTGCTGCTGAATCAGATACAGTTGAGAAACAGTGCCAGATGGACTGCGGCGCGTGCACGACTACTTCGTCACGGCACAAACGCGATAATCTAGCTCTCGAGCGAATCGCCCTTCGCTCTCCGGTAACCATCACCGTCCGCTTCGAAGAATCCAAACCGCTCTTTTCATCGAACGAAGCCTGGACACGGATTAGTCCCCGTGGTCCGCCTTCCCGCTCCTAGTCGCCCCTAACAATTCGCGATTTAGACCTCTTTTCAGGGAGAAGTTCGATGAGGACTCGTGTCTATTTGTCTATTGTCTTGATCTTTCTCTGTTCGGGCCTGGCATCAGCCCAGCAGAACGTAACGTCCGCTGCCCTCAGCGGCAGCATCCACGATGCCAGCGGCGCGGTGGTGACCGGCGCAAACATCACCGCGACGAATCTCGAAACAAACCAGCACGTCAACGCGACCAGCGATCACGAAGGCCGCTTCCGCTTTCCCTATCTTCGCACTGGCGAATACGACCTCAAGATCGAGGCGCAGGGATTTGCCGGAATTACCCGCCACTTGACCCTCTCGGTAGGCCAAACGTTGGACTTGCCGGTCAAACTGGACGTCGCCGGCGTTGCGGCCCAGGTGAACATCGATGGCGACGTGCCGATGATCGAAACCGTCCGCACGCAGATCACCGAGACGATCCGGCCACGCGAGATCAACGAACTGCCGTTGAACGGCCGCAACTATCTCGATCTCGCGCTCCTCGTTCCCGGCGTTTCCCAAACGAACACCGGCAGCAATCAACGCTTCGCCGAAACTTCAGCCGTGCCGGGACAGGGTCTCTCGATCGCCGGTCAACGCAATCTCTACAACAGTTTCATCGTCGACGGCGTTTCCGCGAATGACGACGCAGCCGATCTGACGGGTACTTACTACAGCGAGGAAGTGATCGATCAGTTTCAGGTCGTGACCTCGGGCGGTATCGCCGAGTTTGGCCGGGCTTCCGGCGGCGTGGTCAATATCCTGACGCGATCCGGAACGAACGATTTCCGCGGCAGCGTCTATGGTTTCTTCCGCAACCAGCGCTTCGACGCTCGCAACCCGGTCGCGCCGACTAAAGACCTGTTGACGCAGGCGCAGTACGGTGGGACGTTTAGCGGACCGTTGCGCTCCGATCGAACGTTCTTCTTTACCAATTTCGAACAAACGCGGCGCAACTATTCCGCAGTCCTCACGATCGAGCCGAGCGCGGTTACTGCCATCAACAATCGACTCCGCGCGGTCAATTATCCGAGCTTGATCGAGACGGGCGTGGTGCCGGCGAGTTTCGATACGACCAACTTCTTTGTCCGCTTCGATCACAAGCTCAACGACCGTAACGATCTGAGCGGCCGTTACAGCCTCTATCGCATCGGCGCTGTGAACTCGCGTTCCGTCGGCGGACTGAACGCCGTTACCCGCGGCTCCGGCATAAAGAATACCGACCAAACGGCCCAGGTCAGCAACGTGACGACGCTGAGCAGCCGCACGCTGAATGAGTTGCGCTTTCAGTACACAAACAGCAGGTTTGATCAGCCGATCAACGACACGACCGGACCAGCGGTCAACATCGGCGGGGTCGCGAACTTCGGAACGTCAACCACCTCGCCGCTGGGACGCGACATCAATCTCCTCGAAATAGTCGATAACGTTTCGACGCAACGCGGCAATCACTCGCTGAAAGCCGGTGGCGGTTTCCTCTACAACCGTGTCAACATTCTCTTCCCCGGCGCGGTCCAGGGTGTTTATACCTTCAATAATCTCGGCACATTCCTGACTGGTAACTACTTCAGCTACCAGCAAGCGTTTGGCGTGCCCGAGCAGGCACAGTCGAACCCGAATTTCGGTCTGTTTGTTCAGGACGAATGGCGCGTGCGGCCCGACTTCACGATCAACGCGGGCTTGAGATACGACGCGCAGTTTCTGCCCGAGCCGATTCAGACGGATACCAACAACTTCTCGCCGCGACTAGGAATCGTCTGGGCGCCAGGCGACCGCAAAACAGTGGTCCGCGCCAGTTACGGTCTCTACTACGACCGCATTCCCCTCCGAGCGACTTCCAATGCTTTGCAACGCGACGGCTTGAAGTACATCGTGGCGCAAGTGTCCCCGGGACAACCCGGCGCGCCTGTTTTCCCGAACGTGATGACTGTTCAACCCACGTCGCTGACGATACGTCCGAACATCACGCGGATCGATCCGAACATCGAGTCGAGCTACAGCCAGCAGGCGAATCTACAAATCGAACGCGAACTGCCCGGTAACACGATCGTGTCGGTCGGCTACCTGCATTTGCGGGCGCGCCACCTGATCCTGTCTCGCAACGCGAATGTGCCTACAGTTCCCACTTCCGCCGGTGTTCCAAACCAGGGTCGCCCGGATCCGAACTGGGGCAACATCTCGCGCTTCGAGAGCTCCGGAAATTCCGCCTACGACGGTATGGTGGTTTCGCTGAACCAACGTGCTACTCGCTGGTCCAGCCTGCGTGTTTCATACACGTTTTCCAAGACCCTCGACGACGCCGGCAATTTCTTCTTCTCGACTGTGCAAAACAACTTCAACATTCGCGACGACCGCGGACGTTCCGACAACGATCAGCGCCATCGGCTCGTGATCAGCGGTTCACTTGAAGTACCGGACCACAACAAACCAACCGGGCTCCAGCGGATTCTCTGCGGTTTCCAGGCGGGTTACATCTTCACTTACGCTTCGCGTTTGCCGTTCAATGTGCTGCTCGGCAGCGATCGCAATTTCGACAGCAACAACAACGATCGTCCGATCGGCGTCGGACGCAATACGGGACGTGGGTTTGATTACGCGTCGCTTGATTTGCGTTTGAGCAGGCGTTTCAAGGTTACGGAGCGTGTTGACCTGCAATTGCTGGCAGAAACCTTTAACGTTTTAAATCGCGCGAACTACGGCGTGCCAATCAACACATTCGGTCCCGGCGTCACGCCGCAGCCGAGGTTTGGAGTGCCGACGCAGGCTTTCGATCCGCGACAGTTTCAATTTGGAATGAGGGTGAGTTTCTAAAAGATGTCACGCAATAAACTAGCAATCGGGGTTCTTGGTTTTGTCGTGTGTTCGTTGTTTCTATCGGGTTGCAACCGATCGACTGCAAAGGAAGCAACGATGGCAAACGCAGCGCCGGCGCCGCTTCAGCTCTCCGCTGACGGCGTCGACGCAGCCGAACCAACCACGGCGGTGGGATCGGATGGGAGTTTTTATGTTGCCTGGGTCAATCACGAAGCAAAACAGGCTGACGTGATGCTCGGGCGCTTCGACGCTCACGGGAAAGCGGCGGGCACGCCGGTGCGCGTCAATCCACAAGCGGGAATCGCAACGGCCTGGCGTGGCGATCCACCCAGCGTCGCCGTCGCGAAGAATGGCTCCGTGTACGTGGTATGGACCGCGCGCGTCGAGGCCGACGGCAAGAAAGGGACGGATCTTTACTTGTCGGCCTCCAACGACAAGGGCCAGACATTCGCCGCGCCGGTGAAGATAAACGACGACAAAGCGCCCGGCGCGCATGGCATGCACTCGCTGGATGTCGCCGATGATGGGCGAATCTACGTGAGTTGGCTCGACGAGCGAAACGTTCACACGCCAAAGCCTTCGACCAAGGCTGACGGACATCACATGGAGAGCAATCGCGAACTCTTCATCGCAGATTCGAGTGACGGCGGCCGCACCTTTTCGCCAAACCGCAAAGCCGCGGCTGAAGCGTGTCCTTGCTGCAAGACGGCGCTTGCCGTGGCAACAGACGGCACGGTCTATGTCAGTTGGCGGCATGTGCTGCCGGGAAACTTCCGTCACATCGCGGTCATGACGTCTGCGGATGCAGGCGCGACGTTTTCAAAGCCGGTGATCGTCAGCGACGACAAGTGGATGCTGGAAGGCTGTCCGGTTTCTGGTCCATCGCTTTCCGCCGAGGGTGATATTTTGAAAGTGCTTTGGTACGCGGCCGGCGAGGGAAATACGCCGGGGCTTTACGTTGCGGAGTCGAAAGATAAAGGCCGGAGCTTTTCGCCGCGGCAACTGCTGGCGCAGGAAGGCGTCCGGGGCACGCCCGTGCTGGCGGCGAATAGCAGTGCCGCTACTGGCAGTGCCGATGTCGCAATTTGGGAGATGACTGGCGGCGCTGCGGCGGAGACTAAGTTCCGGAAACTCGGAAACGAGAGCGCCGCGACCAGCGTCGGCACAAATGCCGAGCTTCCGGCGGCAGTTGCAGGGAAGGATGGTTTGTTTGTAGCTTACGTTTCGAAGGTTAAAGAAAAGCGAAGCGTATGGCTTGTAAAAGCCAACTAGATTACAGATGAAACGAATCATTCTTGCTTGCGTTGCGATTACGCTACTCGTAGCGTGTGGTGGCAGTAATCATCAACAAACAAATCACTCAACGCCGTCACCGCCGGCGGCGGCCGTTACTTCCAAGGGCTATCCCGGTGTCGGAGTCGTAAAAGCGATCGATCCGAAAGCGCCGTCGATCGAGATCGATCACGGCGACATCGAAGGGCTTATGCCGGCGATGCAGATGGAGTTTGAAGTGGCGGACGCCGCGATGTTGAATGGAATCGCGGTGAACGACCAGGTTGACTTCACGGTCGAGGATCGCGCCGGCACGATGAGAATCACGGCGCTCAAGAAGAAACAGTAGCCACAAAAAGCACAAGAATCTTTTGTGCCTTTTGTGGCTGGGTTTTGTGCCTCTTTGCGGCTATTTCTTGCTCAACTCGGCAAGCGAAGCCAGCACTTCTTCACTGTGAACTTTCACGTTAACTTTCTCAAACACCTTCGCGATCTTGCCGTTCGGGTCGATGATGAAGGTGTTACGCGCGGAATATTTCGCGCCGTTGTATTCCATTATTGAACCGTATTCCGCCGACGTCTTTCCATCGGTATCCGCGAGCAGCTTGAAGTTCAAACCTTCCTTCGCGCAGAACTCTTTGTGGGAATCAGCAGTGTCAGTGCTCACGCCGAGAATCACGGCATTCGCCGCCTCATACTTCGCCAGGTCGCGCTGGAAGTTCTTCGCCTCGATCGTGCATCCGGAAGTGAAGTCTTTCGGATAGAAGTAGAGGACGACCCACTTCCCCTTGAAATCATTCAAGGACACTTGCTTGCCTTCGTTATTGGTCAACTTAAACTCCGGCGCCGCGGAGCCGACGGCCGGCAGTGTGTTCACCGCGCCAACCGGACTGCAGGCGAGAATCGCCACTATCGCGAACACCAGAACAAACGCGTACTTACTCATTTCGCTACTCCTTCGCACGAACAGATTGAGTTTGCCTAATATTAAGCCTCAGTTGGCGAGATGTCCAAACTGGGCCACGATGCGCTCGCGAATCTGCGACGCCGTCAACTTCTCTTCCTTCTCCAGTTTGTGCGCCATCAGCGCTTCGTTGACACAAACCGCGCAATGCGCCGCGTGATCGTCTTCGAAACAACTGTAGAGACTCTTATGACCCATGCCGCGATCGCAATGGCAATAACACGGCATTTGGGCGATCGTCACCGGAATCTCACGCACGGCGAGATAAGCATCGCGCGTCAAACCGGTGAACTTCTCCGGCGCGAGTGTCGGCCCGAGGCTCGACCGGCTCGGCGCTTCTTTGAAGAAGGCCGGCACGACGTTCGAGCCGGAACCCGATTGCGGGTGCGGATGTGGATGCCCGTGGCTATCGGTCGCCGGGCCAGTCGCCGGACCAGTCGGTGGGGCAACCGGGGTGTACGCCGGCGGCTGATTCTGCGCCACCGGTTGTGACGGTTTCTTCGAACTCACGACGACGATCGCCGCCAACAGCAGCGCGAGGACAATGCCACCCATTAACCAACTCTTTTTCATTGCAACTCTCCTATAACTCAGAGTGTCCCATGCATCGTTATTTTGCGGGAGGTGGCTGATGTTACCACCTCCCTGGAACACGGATAAAACGGATCCAGACTAAGCTTTCGTCTTAGTCTTGCTCTTTTCTTTTTGCTTGGCCTTGCAGCAAGCGCCTTCACCGTGTTTGTGTTTCGCCTTCGCAGCGGCGTCGCCGCCCTTGGCGTGGTCTAACTCGCACGAGTCACCGCAGCTTCCGTCGTGTTCCTTCTTCTTGCAGCACTCAGCGCCCTCTTTACAGCACTCGGCGCCGTCCTTACAGCAGCTCGGCGCAGCACCGTCTTTGCACGAATCTTCTGCGCAACACGATTCGGCTTTCTTCTTCTGATCGGTTTGCGTTGTGCCCTGGGCCATGCCGATGGCGAAGGCACTCAATAACAAGGCAAGCAGGGCAATGAGTAGGGTAGTCTTTCGGGGTTTCATAGTGTTCTCCTATACAAAAGATGATTACTGTTTGAGACACCAGCGCGCTCACCGGCGCATCCGTTGTGAGACGCTGGCGGGTTTATCCAGTTGGGCAGGAAATCCTCTAAATCAGGAAAACGCAGCAGCGTAGATAAGTTGGGCCACGATTAGGCAGCAGCGGAGCAACAACGTGTTTCTGAGGAATCTCGCCGTCGCTCTCAGACAGCGGCAAAGCTGCGTTTGACGCGTATGCAGGAGCAGGCGAGTTACTGTTGTTCTTCGACGTGATTGCCGTCGAGTTGATCACCAAAGGACAGTCGCCCGCAGAACCATGCGGAAACGACGCCAATGATGCTAATCCCTGGGTTTGGGCCAGCAATGTTTCGGTTTGCGATACCGGCACGGGGTTCTGTTTTGGAGCTTTCTGTTTCGCACAGCAGTCGTGAGCTTTTTCGGCGTGACAACTGTCTCCCTCAACAGCAGCCGCATCGCTTCCCGGCGCCGGCGCAGCCATCGCCATCTTGCTGCAACCGAACAGACATCCGCCCGCCAGCCACAAGGAAACAGAAAAGGCGAGCAGCAATCGGACCACTTTGAGGGATACCAGAAAACTCATTGGCGGGCAGAAGTCTACCAGATCAGATCACAATCGTCACTAAAACCCAGCAATTCTGTAACCGTTGAATTGGTAGCTTAAATCACCGGGAGAAAACAGATGAGTATCGATAAAAACAAGATAACAACCCAGGATGAATTGGATGAACCAGCCCCAATGGACGTGGTGGAAGAGCGCGTCGAAAAAGAAATGAAAGAATTAGAAGAAAAAGCCAAAAAAGATGTCCGTGAAGGATTGGACGAAAACACTAAAACTGCGTAAGAAAATCAGCCTTCGAGCAACGCCTCTTCCAGAGCTTGCTTTAGTTCTGGTGGAGTGCGCTGTGGATGAAAACCCAGAATTCGTTTCTGAATTCGCCCGTCGCGGGTGATGATGAAACTCTGCGGAATCGACGTCCGTCCCTGCATCAGCGTCAGCGCCACTTCCCTCGTCGCCCAACCGATGTGATAGCCGACGTTGTATTGACTCATAAACGCCCGCACCTGTGCCGCCGACGCATCCGGATCTTCAGTCGAGAGACCGATAAATTCCACCCGATCTTTGTACTCCTCGTGCAAACGCACGAGTTCCGGCGTTTCCATTCTGCATGGTCCACACCAGGTAGCCCAAAGATTCACCAGCATCACTTTGCCTGAGTAGTTCGAAAGCTTGATAGGATCGCCATTCGCCGCTCGCAACTCGGTGTCGAACACGATCGCGGGCACGGCCGGCAGGTTGGACGTGCGGCGGCTCGGCGGATCGTTCGAGTTGCAACTCGACACGCCAAACGCGGCGAGCAATCCCAAAACGATCACCGTCGACGCAACGCGCAACGGAGTCCAGAACTTTATCCCGGGGTTCTCTTTCTTGATCGGCATTGCTTACTATTTCTTTCCAAACCTGAACGAATCGAGAATCACTTTTGCTTCGCCTTTTTCGCCGAGGTCTTCGACCGACGACAACTCCGGAGCGAGAGACGTGGAGAGCATCACTATCGTTGCGCCCTTGGTGTCTCCATCTTTTCCGGTCGGCAGAAAGACGACGCGGCCCCACAGGTTGACGTCGCTGTCGTCAGCGGCTTTTGAAAGACCTTCCCAGCGAAACTCGTAAGCATCCATCGAGTTTACTTTCGTCGGCCCTTCGGAAACTTTCCGGTACCCCGGATAGGCTTTGGCGAGCGCTTCGCTGACCTTTTCGGCGCGTTGCGGAAAATCTTTCAAATCACTGGCGAAGGTTCCGTTGCTCAAGTACCAGCCGACGGCAAAATTCTCCTGAATCGACTCAGGCGCCAGACGCCGTTCAACTTTTACGAAGTTGCCTGCTCCCGGAACACCGGCTTTCGGATCGAGTTGCCATGACCGGGGATAGTAAAACGAGAAGTCGAAATAGTGTTCCGCCAGTTTCCCGTCGAGGTTGGCATTGGAGTTTTCAAACTGGACCGTGTTTGGTGGTGGAACAAACGTGTCTTCCGGCGCCGGCGAAGGTTGTTCGACTACTGGCGTGGTTTCCGCGGTTGGTTGGACCACCGGCGGATTTTCGGACCGTGGCTGGTCGGCTGCGGCCATCTCGTCGAGCTTTGGTTTGACGACAAAGAAGAACACGGCAGCCAGCGCGCCACCGCTGAGCAGCAAAAAGACCAACACGCCGGCGATAATCAACGGCGCCTTGGATTTTTTCTTCGCCACTGGCGGCGGAGCAGACGTCACCGCGCCTTGGGGAGCATTTAACGGCGCCGACGTGGGCCGCGCACCCGACGGAGGCGGTGGCAAAGGTTCCGATACGTGCGCTTGCGTTGGCGACGGTGGCGGTGCTGGTGGTGGCGGCGGTGGCACGTATGACGGTGGCTCAGGCGATGGCGGCGGCGCTTGATTGGCGATGTCGGCCGTGGTCGGAGCGCTGGTCGGGTTACCCATCGAACCAGTGTTTCGCGGCAGTGCCACTGTCGCCGAGGTGTCGATCATCGTCGCGTTTGGATCCGGTAATTCCCTGCTTGTCGGTCTTTCCGAGGCAGCGTTCAGATCAACGGAGGTGGCGCGCATCGTCGCGTTCGGATCGAAAGGCTGCGGCGCAATCAATAGCCCGCCATCAAACGTGCAAAATTTCTGACCTTCGTCGGGATACGTACGATTGCACTTGGGGCAAGTCTTCATCAGAAAGACCTCGTAACCAGATTTAATCGATCAATTAGACCGCGCTTTGGCTAACTTCTGAGCCGCGCCCGTGTTTGCCGGATCGAGCTCGAGAGCCCGTTGATAAGCGCGGACGGCGTTCTCTTTTTGGCGCGCCTTCAGATAGCCATCGCCGACTCCCTCAAACCCAAACACGCCCGCCAGTTGTTTCTTCTCGCCCGCGCCCGCAATCGACGAGGCCCGTTCGTAAGTGGCTTCGGCATCGTCGAACCGGTCCATACCCAAATACGCGCGGCCCAACAGATTGAACGGTTGAAACGCCCGCGAGCTTATTTCAGTCGCCGACTTCAAATACGGCTCGGCTTCCTCGTAACGCTTGTAGACCACCAGCATGCGGCCCATCAACAACAACGACGTCGGATTGCGTGAATCCAATTCGAGGGCGCGCTTCAACACCGGCTCTGACCGCGTCCAAAACTGTTCCGCCTGCAACGACTCGGCAATCAGGTTCAGCGTCGCCGGATCTTTTGCCAGTTCGATCGCCTTGTCATACAACGGCGTCGCCTCCGACGCTTTACCGATCTTGTTCAGCACCCGCGCGAGGTGCGCGTAAGCAACTGGAAACTGCGGATCCAACTCGATCGCCCGGCGATATGAGTGCTCGGTTTCGGTGTTCACGATCCCGCGCGCCTGAAGCGCAACCCCGAGCCGATCCCACGCAACCGCACTCTTCGGATCGAGCTGCACGGCCTTACGCGCAAACCACTCAGCATCCGCGAACCGTTTGGCATTGTCGCCCCCCGCCCGCAGTTGGACCAGCACGACACTCAACGCCACATTCGCGTCAGCATCATTGGCAGACCACGCTACCGAATTGCGATACGCGGCTTCCGCATCGTCCCAACGTTGCTGATCGGAGTATACGTTACCCAAACCATACGCAGCGCGAGAGTCGCGCGCTCGCAGTTTCAAAACACCTTTGTAAGATTCTTCAGCTTCGGCAAACCGCCTCGCGTCGCGGGCTTCGTTTCCTTTGTCGAGCAGGTCTTCAATGCGTTCGGCAAGGGGCTTGACGCGTGTCGATCCACCTGGCCGGGGATTCGATGAGGTCGCAGTTCCGGTTCCCGGCTTGGCCGGCTTCTTCTCGGTCTTCGGATTCTTCGCTCTGAAAGTTCCGCCGCCGACGTCGACGCCCACGTCCTGCGCGAGCGCCCGGGAAGCGCTTCCTGAAAGGCTCAGACAGAGGGCGGCCACAACTAATCCGGCCCCGCGCAGTATTGCGTTAGCTCTCATCATTACTCTCCTAAGGCTGTTTGGATTGCGGCTATCGAGACTAACCTCGGTTCCAGAATTCGAAATTCAAAATTCGGATTTCGAATTTTGCTTATGGATCGCTGAAGAACTACTGTAGTGGATTGTAGATCAGCTTTGCCGGATGAGCTAATTCGATCTTGCCCCGGGCTCTAAATCGTCGGGTTTACGACCCGCTCCTGACCAGTCGAAAACCGATCAGCGTGCTCTTTGAATTTGGCGGCATAAACACGCGCAGGCACGAAGTCACAGGAGTGTCGGGATCTGCCGGATCGCTCGCAAAACCACCGCCTCGCGTCGCTATCCAGTTCTGCTGGTTGGTGGGCACCACAAAAGAATTGCCGGGATAGACCGAGACTTTTGACGAAGTCCATTCCCATGCGTTTCCCATCAAATCGACAATTCCCGACTCGTTAGCTCCCGCGGGAAACGAACCGACAGCAGCAGGAATACCCGCCTTCACCATTGCCACACCTTCGCGCCACTCCGATCCCCAGGGGTAGAGATCAGCGCGTTGACCGTTACGCGCTGCAAATTCCCACTCGTCCTCGGTCGGCAAACGATAAGTGACGCCGTCGCGTTTGGACCGCCAGGCGGCGAAGGCAACCGCGTCGTCAAACGACACGCCCACGACCGGCCACTGTTCCTGGCCAAATATCGGCTTTTTGTCTTTGAAGTGAGCGGGCGCGGGGTAGTTTGCAGCGGCGACGAATTCGGCGTAGTCCTCATTGGTGACTTCCGTCCGGTCCATCATGAACGGTTGCACCGTTACCGGGTGCGCCGGAGTTTCGGCGAATGGACCAACATCCCGGCCCATCATGAAATTCCCGCCGCGGATTAAGACCATGTCGACTTTAGCGATCGGCGTTGGCGCCGGACGAAACGCGAGGTAAGCAGTGACGCCAACACCGGCGAGCACGACGACTGCCAGAACTGCCAACGCGATAAAAATAATTTTGGTATTGCTTCGCTTGTCTTCGAAGTCGACCTGGATCGGTTTACCGCCGGGTGTCTGACGCGGAAAAGTTTCCGCAGTGAGCGGCTGTGAAGTCGAACCTTGCCGGACGTGAGTCGTTTCCGGATCGTGGCCGGGTGGCGGCATGCTGCTGGAAAGTCGATCGAGTCGCTCCTGGAGCTCTTTCGCTTGCAGGGCCATGCGATCCAACTGCTGTTGTTGTTCGTGATCTCTTCGTTCACGTTCCAGGCCGGCTGCGCTGACCGATCCGAGAGAAGTATCGAAATTCGTGTCGGTGGAAATGGGCGCCTGCGTGTTTGCTGGAATCGGACTCGGCGGAAGCGGAACAATCGACGGCGGGGTCGTCGACGCGATCGTCCGATTCGGATCGAGCGCGATCGTTTCGCGCAGCGCGGCCGGAACGACCGGCGTGGCAGCCATCGCCGCGCGCAGTTCCTGCAAAAAGTTTTCGACCGTGTCGATACGCTCGGAGAGTTCTTTCTCCAATGAATGACGCACCACCGCTTCGAGCGCAGGCGGCACCGAAACTCCCATCGATTGAAAACTCGGCGGCGGCATCGTGAGATGCTTCTTCATGATCGAAGGGATCGACGATCCTTTGAACGGAACTTCACCGGCAAGCATCTGGTAAAGAATCACGCCCAGACTGTAGATGTCAGCATGCGCGTCGGGTTCCTCGTCGCCCCACTGTTCGGGCGCCATGTAGTAAGGAGAACCCATCAACCCGCTCGTCTGTGCCTGGATGAACGATCCGAGCAGTTCACCTGACTTGATCTTAGCGAGACCGAAGTCGAGGATCTTCACGCCTTCCGCCGTCGGCACGTCGTCCTGGACCATGATGTTCAATGGTTTCAGATCGCGGTGCACGATGTTCTGCCGATGCGCAGCGGCCACGCCCGAAGCAATCGCGCTGATGAACTCAAACGCGCGTTGCGGATTCATCGCTCCTTCTTTCTGCATGATCTCCTGGAGCGATCGTCCTTTCACGAACTCCATCACCAGAAACGGCATCGTGCTGCGCACCACGCCGAAGTCTGTCACGGCGATGATGTTCTGATGTCGAATCGCAGCGGCCGCCAAAGCTTCCTGGCGAAAGCGCGTGGTGAGCATGGGATCGTTTCCGACGAGATCGGGGATGATCACTTTGATGGCGTGAGAAGTTTTGAGAAAGATGTGCCGCGCTTGAAAGACTACGCCCATTCCGCCCTGCCCGAGACGGCGTTCGAGCAGGTAGCGGGAATCGAGCGTAGGTTCACCTAGAAGAGACGGCGTTGTCTCATCACCGTCCTGTGGACAGTGATTGATCTCGTCCGCATAACAACGCCTGCAGGAGGGACACTCTTTCACGCGGCAAAGTATACACAGATCACACGGATTTGATGACGATATTCACGAGACGGCGAGGCACGACAATCACCTTCACCACCTCATGACCATCGATCAACGCACGTATCCGTTCGTCTGCCAGCGCCGAAGCTTTCAGATCGTCTTCCGACACTTCGGGCGAGGCGATGACGCGCGAACGGAGTTTGCCGTTTACCTGGACGGGAATCTCCAACTCTTCGCGCCGTGCCAGTTCAGGATCGGCTTTGGGCCAGTGCGGACCTTCACTTAATAAGCCTCCGGCATGTCCCAGCGCTTCCCACAGCTCTTCGCTAACGTGCGGGGCAAAGGGCGTCAACATCACAACCAGGGCCTCCAACGCTTCACGAACGGCAAAGACGTCGGACGCCGATGCTGTCGCGGGGTCGGCGTTGAAATCCATCAACTGGTTGAACAACTCCATCAACGCCGCCACACTCGTGTTCAAGTGCAGGTTGTCGAAGTCGCTCGTGATTTTCGCGATCGTCTGGTGCGTCTTGCGTCGCAAAGCGCGGGCGTCCCCGCTAAATTCGCTAAACTCCGCCGGCTGTTCGCTGTCAGGAGTCGCCAGCCGCTCGTGCCATTTCCAGACCATCGTGTAGACACGACGCAGGAAGCGCACTGCGCCTTCGATTCCCGTGTCAGACCAGCGCAGTTCGTTCTCCACCGGAGCAGCGAACAACACAAACAGTCTGGTCGAGTCAGCGCCGAACGCTGCGATCATCTCGTCCGGATCGATTCCGTTGCCGAGACTCTTCGACATCGCTTTCCATTCGTCAGTGTCTCCGACGCGATTCGTCACCATTCCCTGCGTCAACAAACGCTTCACGGGTTCGTCGGCTTCGATCATGCCGATGTCGCGCATGAACTTGTTCCAGAAGCGCGTGTAGATCAGGTGCATTACTGCATGAGAATCGCCGCCGATGTACTGATCAACGGGCGTCCATCGCTTCGCGATCTCCGGATCGAACGGCGCGTTCTCGTTGCGTGGATCGAGATAGCGGAAGAAGTACCACGACGAGTCGACAAACGTGTCCATCGTGTCAGTCTCGCGTCGTGCCGGACCATCACAGTTCGGACAAGTCGTATTAACAAACTCCGGCACGCCGGCCAGTGGCGATTCACCAGTTCCGGTAAACGCCGCCGTTTGCGGCAACACAACCGGCAATTGATCGTAAGGCGCCGGCACAGTGCCGCACTTATCGCAATAGATGATCGGAACTGGCGCGCCCCAGAAGCGCTGGCGCGACACGCCCCAATCGCGAATGCGATACGTGATGGCAGCTTCGCCGAAACTTTTCTCACGCGCGTGCGCCGCCATTTCGCTGATTGCTTCAGCCGAAGTTTTGCCACCCCATTCACCGCTATTGATCAGCACGCCGTAGTCGGTGAACGAGTGTTTCATCTCCGCGGAGCTATCGCCGCCGGTAGTCGCCACGGGTTCAGCTTGAACTTGCGCGTGAGTAGCGGGCGCGATCACCTGCCGGATCGGCAACGAATACTTCTGCGCAAACTCGAAATCGCGTTCGTCATGCGCGGGCACGCTCATCACCGCGCCCGTGCCGTATTCGAGCAACACGTAGTTCGCCACCCACACCGGCAGCGTGTCGCCGCTGAACGGATTGATAGCGAGCACGCCGGTGTTCAGACCTTCCTTTTCCTCGTCGGCTGCCAAGTCTGTGCGAATGGCCTTCTCGTTTCTGACCTTCTCCGCAAAGGCTTCGACGTCGTGCTGCAACGCCGAGTCTTTCAACAACTCCGGCAACAACGGATGCTCGGCAGACAACACGATCGCCGTCGCGCCGTAGATAGTGTCGATGCGCGTAGTGAACACACGTATCTTCTTGTCGCTGTCTTTGACCGCGAAATCGATGTACGCGCCTTCGCTGCGACCCACCCAATCGCTTTGACGCTTCAACACTTTCTCGGGCCAGCCGGCTTCGATCTGCTTGATGTCGGCGACGAGTTGTTCCGCGTAATCGGTGATCCGCAAAAACCACTGCTCCAGGTCACGCTTCTGGACCGCCGTGCCGCAACGCCAACAAATTCCGCCTGACGACTGTTCGTTCGACAACACGGTCTGTTCTGCCGGGCACCAGTTCACCTGCGAAACTTTCTTGTACGCCAAACCGCGTTCGTACATTTGCAGGAAGAACCATTGGTCCCACTTGTAATAATCCGGACGATGCGCCGCGATCTCGCGCGACCAGTCGTAGCTGATGCCGAGACGCTGCAATTGCCCGCGCATGTGCTTGATGTTGTCTTCCGTCCAGTCACGCGGGTTCACGCCACGTTTGATCGCGGCCTGTTCGGCGGGCTGGCCGAAGCTGTCCCAACCGATGGGATGCATTACGTTGAAGCCCTGCAAACGTTTGAACCAGGCGAGCGCGTCGCCGATGGCGTAGTTGCGCACGTGGCCCATGTGCAGGAAGCCTGACGGGTAGGGCAACATCTCCAGGGCGTAGAACCGCGCGCGCGGATCGTCTTCCTTCGCCTGGAACGCGCTGGTGTCGTTCCAGTGTTGCTGCCACTTGGTTTCTATCTGTTCAGGAAAGTATTTTTCGTCCATAACGTTGTCCAATCACTACTTAACACGATTTGCGCAGACCGCACAAAGCGTTCGACGCTTTGCTCGATACTTGTTACTGATTTGTGAGTTGGGATGCGCCGCTCCGGCAGGCCACGCTATATCGCGCGACGCGAAAGCGGCACCGTTAGGACGAGGATTGATTTAGGCACCAACACCATGACTAACAAATTCTAATCGATGACTGACTTAGTTGTCCAAGACTCAATGCAAGTCGGTTGCCTGAACTATTCTTGGAGTCTCTTAGTATTCCAACCCTTAATATCAATAACATTCGTCAAATCTTGTTCTAATGATCGAAAGGCTGAAAGACCTCGCAATGAACTGAAATCCTCAATGAACGATGAGACTTGCGGAGCATACTTATGCGCCGGGAAGCGCGATCGACGTCGTCCACTTAGTCCACTTGCGTCGCGTAGCAGGTTATATAAGAGTTCTTTTGGGTCTGGCAAAGTCTCTACTCTCCGTATGGGCGGAAGTCTCAGATCCTCTCTTCCATTTGGGTTTCCAGCTGCTCGCCGAATTGCCGCTTCGTCACAGAGCAACCATGCCTCTTGCATTCTGATAGGCACTACACGTACGACCGCAACTTCGCTTTGGTCTATATGAGCATCAGCAAGCGCCTTTCTATCTCTATGAATCTATCATCAGAATCCGGTATTTCTGAATCGCGGTGTATAAATAAAAGATCGCATGGATATAGCTCCAAAACCGTCGATATTCTTTCGGCTAAGGTGCGAGGCGGTTCTCTCAGACGCCGGAGATCTCCCAGTTCGGCCTGAATTGCACGGTCCCTTGTCTTTGCTCTCAGGAGCCAAGCTAGAATTGGAATTAACGCCCTATCGGATGGACCATCAGGAAGAAGCGTAAATCGGAGATCAGCCATCAAGTGTGCCTTTGCGAGGATAGGGCAGCAACAATTGTAAATCCGGTCTGTCCATCACTCTTGATGAACTTTCACCATTGGAAATCGGGTTCAAGTAAGCCAAGAGCTTTCCTTTTGCGACCGTCGAAATGCGTTCTGGTGTCTTATCTCTCCACGTGTTCTCAAGCGGATTAAAGGCGACTCTAGTGAAGCGCTGACCATCCCTCAGAGTCTCTTTCAGTTCCGCTACGAGTAAACTGTCATCTGGAACCTGGGCAACAACCGAAGGTGAGTGAGTATTGATTATTACTTGTCTGAGAGGATTATCCGGGCCCACAGGTTCACGAACGTCTGTTGCAATGTCTTGCAGCAAGCGCAACATTGCCGGAATACGATCTGGATGAATTCCATTCTCAGGTTCTTCCAGACAGATTAACCCCTTCGCTTGAGGATCCAGTTCCAGCACAGCCAAGGCCAAAAAACGAAGGGTTCCGTCCGAGAGCGCTCTTGCGGGATACGATGTTCCGTCGCGACCAGTAACGAGTAGGGTTAAAAGTTGTCGGCGTTCGTCTCGATCGATCCTTATTTCGTGGACATCATCAATGAGTTCCGAAAGGCGTTGAGCCACCTGGCCATATACAGGGGAAAAGGCTCTTTCCAAATCCGCCTTGTGCCGCCCGTTTGAGAACGCAGCCAAATGATATAGCGTGGCTGCTAAATGTGATCCATCGGTCTCAATGGTGGTCGGCGCTGTAAACTCATCCGGTTTTCGAAGAGAAGAGGGCTCCAGTTGGAGGAGGCGCCATGATCGCATTTCTTTTCGAGCAAGGAGGGCGGTTGGACTTTCAGCAGCGTTCGTTGCGGACAACACTGTCCGTGGAAGATTCATAGCAGAACGGGGCAGAGGTCTGCCGCTACTTCCTCCATCTTGGTGCAGCTTAATCACCCGATGAGCGCCCGCACCTTCTGTCGAAATATAGGGAACGAATCTGGCCCCGGATACGACTGAGTTACGCCAAGCAGGTTTGTGATGAAACAACAATTGTCTGGCAGAATCGCGCCGTTTAATATAGGTCAATTCCTCCCGTAATAACTCCAGCCGCCCTAACGGGTGGTATTCGTTATCCTGCCGATAGGCAAGAGCGATCGAATAACGAAGAAACGTTGTAGTCGCTTTAGCCTTTTGACCAAGATCATCCACACCTTCCGGGGGCACAATCATTTCAGCTTCTAAAGACAACTCATCATCGTATTTGTCGCCTACACAATGGAATATGCTTCTTAGGTCTGTTGTCCTTCCTCCCTCGTCACGAATTGACATCGCGGCATCAACTAATGGCCGATCAGCGAGCGCACTGAGAAAGTTAATAGCATCAAATAGATTGGACTTGCCTACGGCATTCGTTCCGGCGACACACGTGAACGGACCAAAACGGACATCAACATCCATGAGATTCTTGAAGCCAGAAACTTTTAGACGAGTCAGCATCTAATTATGGAAAGTAATCTACCGCGTCTGATTGAGCGTTTCAACAAAAGATCTCAGCATCATGAGGTTCTTCAGATCGGCACGCGGATCGTCGTAGGGCGTTTCGAGGATGAAGGCGGCGTGTTTCAGTTTTGGATGTTGGGCGACGCGGCGCAGGGCGTCCGTTCCGATGTGTCCCTCGCCGATGTGCCAGTGACGATCGACGCGTGAATTGTAGACGGCGCGCGAGTCGTTGAAGTGAATCGCGCGGACGTTCCTGATGCCGACAGTCTTTTGCATTCGTTGAATCAACGCGTCGAGCCCATCTTCCTCGCGGAGGTCGTAACCGGCTGTAAAAGCATGCGCCGTGTCAAAGCAGACTCCCAGCGGAAGCTTCGGACACATTTCCATGATCGACGCGAGATGCTCGAAACGATGTCCTATGCAGTCGCCCTGTCCGGCGGTGTTTTCGAGCAGTATGCGCAGCTTGTCAAACTTCAATCCCTTGCACGCGATCTTCAGGCTCTTCGCACAGAGCGCGATGCCGTCAGCTTCGCACGCGCCGCGCGAACTTCCCGGATGGACCACGAGATAGTCGACGCCGAGCAACAACGCTCGCTCGACTTCCTCGCGAAACGACGCACGCGACTTTTGCAGAAACACGTCGTCGATAGCCGCGAGGTTTACGAGATAGTTGCAGTGGATGAGTACCGGCGTGATCTTTGTTTGCTTGCGCACCTTGCGAAAGAGCTGAACCTCTTCGAGCGTGAGCGGTTTCGCCATCCACCCGCGCGGATTGCGCGAAAACAATTGGACCGTGTCGCAACCTGTGTCCTTCGCGACGATCAGTGCATTGTGAACCCCGCCCTTGATCGGAGCATGGAAACCTATGCGCGGCTTTTTCATCTCTTCATTGCATCCATCACGCGCAACATGTTTCCACCGAGTATCTGATTAATCTGTGTCTCCGTATAACCTCGCCGCAGCAGTTCCCTCGTCAAATTCGGCAATTCCGCGATCGTTGCCAAATCTGAAGTCGTGATCTGAACGCCGTCGAAATCCGATCCGATGCCGACATGATCCACGCCAACCAGTTTCACGATGTGATCGATGTGATCGACGATGCGCGCCACGCTAACCGGTGGCAATCGACGCGTGTACTCGCGTGAGCGCACGCGATCGCGCGCCATCTTCTTGTGCACCGCATCGCCAGGCTCGTCCGCCGATGCCTGTTGGACCATCGCCGCGATCTCCGCGTCGACCTGTTTCTTCTTCTGACTCCAACCCGGCTCGAGATGCTCCGGATAAAAGATCACGTTGACGACACCGCCTGTGTGCGCTAGCGCACGGATCATCTCGTCAGTCAGGTTGCGCGGAACGTCGGCGATCGCGCGACATGCCGAATGTGTTGCTACGACGGGCGCCGTAGAAGTGTTAACAATGTCCCAGAACGTCGGATCGGAAACGTGTGACACGTCGATCATCATTCCCAGACGATTCATCTCGCGCACAACGTTCTTGCCAAACTCGTTCAGCCCGCGAGTCTTTCCCACGTCGTCACCGGACGATCCCGCCCAACTCGTGCTAATGCTCCACGCCGGCGACATGTAACGAACGCCGAGATCGTAATAGCGCTGCACGTTTTCCAGTTTCTCGTCGATCGCGTAACCGCCCTCAAGTCCCAGCAAAGCAGCGATCTTTCCTTGTTGTGCAGCGTTGCGGACGTCGTCCGCCGAAGTCGCCAAAGCCCATGTTTCCGGGTGTTTTTCAGCCAATGCGCGCACAACGGCGATCTGATCGTCGGCACGCTTCATCGCGCGCGCGCCGCCACCGCCAAACAACTGCGGTTCGACCCAGATCGAGAAGAACTGCGCGTCCAATCCGCCTGCTTTTGCACGGACCGCGTCGAAATGTCCGTCGCTAAGTTCCTGTTGCAGATCCACTTGTTCGTCGAGCAGCCGTTGGGCCGTGTCGGCGTGCATATCGATGGCAATCGCGCGCTGGTGGATTGAAACTGGATCGCTATTAGGTGTTTCGCTAAGTGTAGTGATCTGATTGTTTTGGTTCATCTTTTGATCAGTCCGGCAGGCGGAAAACATTATCAGCAAAAAGCACGTAAAAACGAGGCAATTGGTGAGTTTTTGATGAGAGATCGACTGGTCGATAGTGCATTGTTTCCGCTGTCGCATTTTGGATGTTACGCAAGCATGTTTACAACAGGCAAGCGTTCTTGCCAAGCCCAGCGCAACTACTGTATTGTGCGATGTCTGACTTCCACTCAGCGCAGTAAGAAGACCGAATTCCGGTTGTTGATTGTTCTGCGGCACGGTGAGGCCCGCCCTCCGACCCGATTCCGTAATTTCCTGAGGAGTAAACAATATGTTTTCAAAAGAAGGCAAGATTAAAGACGTTAGAACACCGCGTATCTGCGACATCGTTTGGCATGATGGAGAATTCATCAATTGGAACGATGCGAAGGTGCACGTGATGTCTCACGTTCTCCATTACGGTTCGAGTATCTTTGAGGGCATTCGTTGTTACACCACCAATCAAGGTCCGGCGATTTTCCGTCTCACCGAACACATGCAACGCTTCTTGAATTCCGCCAAGATCTATCGCATGGACCACGAGCTGACGCTCGACCAGTTGTGCGATGCGTCGGTGGAACTCGTGCGCCGCAGCGGGATGGACCAGTGCTACCTTCGTCCGATCCTGTTTCGCAGTCTTGACGAAGAGAATCCGGCATTCGGCGTGAACCCGTTTCCCAATCCCCTGGCCTGCTACATCGGCGCGTGGGACTGGGGCAAGTATCTCGGCGACGAAGCAATCGAACAGGGCGTGGACGTTTGCGTCTCAACCTGGAACCGGTTGACTCCCAACTCGATGCCGGCGATGGCCAAGAGCGGCGCAAACTACATGAACTCGCAGTTGATCAAGATGGAAGCCCTCTTGAACGGCTTCGCCGAAGGCATCGCGCTCGACGATCGCGGTTATGTCTCCGAAGGATCCGGCGAGAACATCTTCCTCGTCGCCGGCGACGTCGTTTTGACGCCACCGCTTTCGTCCTCGATCCTGCCGGGTATCACCCGCGACAGCGTGATTCAGATCTGCCAGGAACTCGGCATTACTATTAAGGAGCGGACGATTCAACGCGCGGCGCTTTACGTCGCCGACGAACTGTTCTTCTCAGGCACGGCTGCCGAGGTCACGCCGATTCGTTCAGTCGATCGCATCACGGTCGGAAGCGGCGGACGTGGCCCGATTACCCAGAAGATCCAGCAGCGGTTCTTCGAGATCACCAAGGGTCAACGGCCCGCTCCCGGCGACTGGCTCACCTTTGTGAACCAGCAAAATACCTCTTCAAACTCGAACGGCGCCAAATCCCGCGGGATCGAAAACGCCACCGACGACACGGCGCCAATCCTGACCTATCAAGCCGCTGCCCGCGACTAGTCTTCTTCAACACTGAAAAACCACAGATTGCGCGACCCCGCGTAGTCTGTGGTATATTCGGTTCGGCGCAAGTTCCAGCCGCCTACAATCGAAGCGCTCCTTCCCGCGCAGAGTTTTCCCTAAAACCACCCTCTTTCCGAAGTCCCCGAAAGGTTTTCATTACACTTCATGGCTGCAAAAATTGATGATCTGCTGCGAATTGCCTGTGGTCACGCCGCTTCGGACCTCCATTTGAAAGTGGGCGCATTTCCTGTAATGCGTATCGGTGGAGAACTTCACCCCGTCGCTGACGCGCCTCGTTTGAAACCGGAAGACACGCTCGACATGGCGTTTTCGATGATGTCCAACCGGCAGAAGCAGCGATTCAAGGAGGTTTCCGAAGTCGATATCGGCTATGGCGTCTCGGGATTGGGCCGGTTTCGCGCCAATATCTTTCAGCAACGCGGCACCGTCAGCATCGTCCTCCGCGTCATTCCCGACAATACGAAGAACACCGCGCAACTCGGCCTGCCGCCGGTCATCGACAAGATCTGCGAGGAACGCCGCGGGTTGATCCTGGTCACCGGCGCGACCGGTTCCGGTAAATCAACCACCCTCGCGGCAATGATCGACACGATCAACTCGACGCGCAGCGGACACATCGTCACCATCGAAGATCCGATCGAGTTTCTGCACCGCGACAAGCATGCGTTTGTGACGCAACGTGAAGTCGACGTCGATACGCGCTCGTTTGCCGATGCGCTTCGTGGCGCGCTGCGTCAGGATCCGGACGTGATCCTCGTCGGCGAAATGCGTGATCACGAGACGATCGAAACAGCATTGACGGCGGCGGAAACCGGCCACCTCGTGCTTTCGACGCTGCACACTTTGGACGCCACGGAAACAATCACGCGCATCGTTTCTTCATTTCCGTCACACCAACAGAAGTCGGTGCGTATTCAGCTCGCAGGCATATTGAAAGCGGTCATCTCGATGCGACTCGTGCGTGCTGCGAAAGGCGCGGGCCGCGTGCCGGCGATCGAAGTGCTGGTATCGACGGCGTTCATTCGCGATCACATCATCAACGAAGAAAAGACGTACATGATTCGCGAAGCGATTGCGGCGGGAACGTCGCAGTACGGTATGCAGACGTTCGATCAGTCACTCTTTCACCTACTTCAATCGCGCCTCATCACGCAGGAAGAAGCCCTGCACAACGCGACAAACGCCGACGAATTCAAGATGCGCGTCGCCGGCATCTACTCCGCCGACGACACCCTCGCGCACATGACACACCCCGCGGCGCCATCGCCGGCGCCTCCACCTGCGAGCAAAGAAGCGGACAGCATTTTCGTGAAGCACTAGTTAACGCGCATGCGTCGCATGACACGGACGCCGCTGCGCCAGTCTTCGTTGATGTCGAAGCGGTAGAGCTCGATGTCGGGGGAGATGCAGCGGGCGAGTGTTTGGAAGGAAGGGTGGACGCGCAGGGTTGGGGCGACGAGATAGACCAAAGGTGGTTCGTCCTTGATTTTCTTGTCGCCGAAGAGTCTTGCGCGTGCGATGTGACCACGGCGACGGTGTGCTTCGACGCGCCGCCAATAGTCCGCTCCCTGTAAGACGTGCTCGCGATCTTCGGAAGCTTTCAACTCAATCACTACTAAACGTCCGTCGTGGCGGAGGGCCAATAGATCGATCGGCCGGATTCCGAGTTTGCCGCTGTGTGCGGTGCGAAACTGTGCGTGCAACGGGGCGATGATCAAACCGGGATCGAGCTTCGTGATGTCGCGGCGCAGCAATGATTCGAGCCAGGCTTCGGCAGCGGTGCGATAGAACGCGTGACGATGATTGAGTGACGAAGCCGATCGATGTTCGCGTAGTTCGTGCAGCAATGACTGCCATTCGCGCCACGATGCTTCGTCGAGCAAGCGACGGTTCGCGGCGTCGATCCCGAACCAGACACTCTCTGCGCCCATCAACGAGCGCACGCGAGCGAAGGGCAAGCCGAAGTATCTCAGCGTTTGACCGTGACGAGCATGGACCACGTCGATCGCTTCGGGCGCTTCGGCAACGATCGCGCGTGTTCGATCGCTCAGAGTCGCGCTCGGAACGGACGGAAAGCGCGTCACTTTCTTCTTCCATAGTTCATTCCGATCCGGCACGTTCACGGGTGTCAATGCAGTGAGGGCGTCGTCCACTGAAAAGATCTTTACCAGGTGTCGCAAACTCTCACTCAACAACGCGAGGCGATAACAAGCCGGCTTCGCAAGCTCGGCAGTAACAATCAGCCAGAGTTGGTCGATGTGCTTCGTGCGTTCTCGCGTACGTGTGAACCAAAGCAGCGTTGCAGACAGGAAGGCGTCGACACCAGAAGGAGTGATCGAGATAACTGGTCCAGTTACGGCGATCCGTTCTCCTTTACTACGCAACAGAATGCGCGCGTAACGTCCCGGCTGTCCCGGACGTGTGCCGGGACTCAAAGCGCAGCGTTCGATCTTCGTTTGCGGAGCTTTGTCGCAAGCGAGCTGCGCGAGGCGCTCGCAACGACCTTGTCGAGCGGTGCGAATTGTGGCGGCGATTGCCCTGGCTGAAGTGCGCGGAATCAACTCCAGGCGCACGCGCTCGGCGCCCATTCTGCGCGACGCATCCAGCAGCAACACCCGTCCATTCCACTGCCAATCAAGAACGCGCCACGTGCGGCTTCCCTTTTCAGTCCAACACGAAAACATCAGACGGCCATGCGCGACCGCGACGTCGATCTCCGATCGGCGTAACGACAGCGCCTCGCCGCCCGTGACGAAGAGCCACTCGGCATGTTCCTGAAGCAGTGCTACAAGCGTGGTGTGAGGAACCACAGACATCACGAATTAACCCGATAATTTGAATAGTGTCTTGTTTTGGCTCTGCGTTCTCTGCGTTCCTCGGTGAACTCTGCGTTAAATATTTGGAAGTCAGTGTTTACGCAGAGATCTCAGAGCTACCCATAATTTTGACGTGTTTCTTCGATACTTCTACCCTGTGCTACCATTTTTGGTCAACCATGAAGAACGTATATCTAGCAGGAGCAGTACGAACTCCGATCGGCAAATTCGGCGGCACACTGGCGTCATGGTCGGCCGCGGATCTCGGCGTGGCAGTCGCGCAGGAAAGCTTGCGCCGCGCGGGTATCGCACCGAAACAGATCGCAGAAGCGATCTGGGGTTGCGCGCGCCAGGCGGGCGGTGGACCAAACGTCGGACGGCAGATCACATACCGCGCGGGCGTCCCACAAACCGTTCCCGCTTTCACCGTCAACCAGGCGTGCGGCTCGGGTTTGAAAGCGATCATTCTCGCGGCGCAGGAAGTGATGCTCGGCCGCGCAGACGCAGTGCTCGCCGGCGGAACGGAAAGCATGTCGCGTGTTCCCTATTTCGCCGAAGGCGCTCGTTGGGGCACGCGCCTTGGCAACACTCAACTCGTCGACGGCATGTATCGCGATGGTTTTGCCGATCCATTGTCGGGACTGCTGATGGGCGAAACTGCGGAGAACCTGGCGCGGCAGTACGAAATCTCGCGCGAGGAACAGGACCAGTTCGCGTTGCGATCGCAACAACGCGCGCAAGCGGCGATTGAGTCGGGCCGCTTCGACGACGAAGTGCTGCCGCTCGAAATCGAAGGCCGAAAAGGTAAGACGAACTTTGCGCGTGACGAACACTATCGCGCCGGAACAACCCTTCAGGATCTCGCCAAGCTGCCGCCCGTGTTCTCGAAAGAAGGAACAGTCACGGCGGGAAATTCTTCGGGCATCACGGACGGCGCGGCAGCCCTCGTGGTTTTAAGTGAACGTGCAGCGAGGAACACGAAACCACAGGCGCGAATCGTCGATTACGAGATCACCGGCGTCGCGCCCGAGATCATGGGCATTGGACCAGTGCCGGCGATTCGCGCCCTGCTCGCCCGGCAGAAACTCACCCTCGATCAGATCGATCTCATCGAACTGAACGAAGCATTCGCCGCGCAGGTGATCGCCTGCGATCGCGACCTTGGTTTTCTTCCCGATCGTTTGAACGTCAACGGCGGATCGATCGCGTTGGGCCATCCAATCGGTTGCACTGGAGTTCGCATCACTACGACGCTGCTTCACGAGATGGAAAAGCGAGAAGCGAAACTCGGTCTCGCCACGCTCTGCGTGAGTGGCGGCATGGGCCTCGCTCTGTTGCTGGAACGAGTATGACGTCCGTGCGCAGGCAAAGTCGCGCACTGTCGCTCGCCATTTGCCTGCTGGCGTTTGCCTCATGCCGGACCGCAACCGAGTCCACGACTAACGAAACACCCGCCAGCGACACGGTCGTCTCGACAGCTCCTCCGTTCCAGACAAAGGAACCCGATCGTTATCGCGCCACACGGACCATCACGACAGCCACACCCAACGGCGAAACAATTGTCACCAAAATGACGATCGCCAAAGATGGACCACTGCGCCGCGAAGAGCCGGAAGGATCGTCGCCGCGAGTTGTTTACCTCGATCTGATCGAAGGCCGGTTTGTGCTGCTGCCTGACGCGAGAGTCTACGCTGCCGCCACGCCGGATGACACCGAACCTGACACGGAAGACAACTCACCCGATCGGCTGCTGCACCTGGAACCCATTAACACGACTTATCAATCGCTGGGAACCGAAACGATCGCGGGCCGCAACACGCACAAATATCGAATTGTTGTTAACGGTTCAGCCCCGGAAAACGTCACCCAAAACGAGACGTTGATGTGGATCGACGAAGCTTTAAAGATGCCGCTTAGATCCGAAACGAAATCCGGCGATGGCACTCGCACCACAATGGAGCTTTCGGACATCACGCTGAATCCGGACAGTGGACTTTTTCAAATCCCCACGGGCTATGAAAAGATTGCCTTCGGCGATCTTCGCAAGCAACTCAAAGGGTCTCGTTTGAATCCTTGAGTCGCTTACTCAGAAAGGTTTTCCTGAATGAACAAGAGATTTCTTAACTTCGCATTTCTTTTCGCTGCTATTTTCGCGACGCTCGCGATTGAGGTTGAGGCTCAAACGCGCAATCGCAACACGCCGCGCCCGAGTGCGGCCACGAACAGCCTGATGGCTTCGTTGCCTGAGTCTGACGCGGTGGCCCAGATCAAGATGAAACAACTCTTGAACGAAGCGATGCCGCGCATCCTCGCTAACAATCCGGCGAGACTCGCGCAGGTCAACGCTGCCGTCGAAGATTTCAAGACGCGCACCGGCCTCGATCCGCGCATGTTCGACGAGCTTGCGCTGGGTGCTCGTTTTACGTATCCGGGTGAAGGAATAACGAAAGTTCAAACGGTCGCGCTCGCGAAGGGATCGTTCAGCTCGGCGGCAATGGTCGCCGCTGGAAGAGTCGCGTCGAACGGCAAGTATCGCGAAGAGAAGTATCAGGACAAGACGATTTACATTTTCACGCTCGATCAAAGTATCAGGGTGCTTGGCGTGTTTGACTTCAAGATCGCCGAGCTTGCTGCTGTGCCGCTCGACGCCAACACGCTTGCGCTGGGCGACCCGGCGAGCGTGCGTTCCGCTCTCGAGGTCAGTCGCGCTTCACGACGTGCTAATGCGGAACTGATCGCACTCGCGAGCCGCGATCCGAATGCGGTGATCGGGTTTGGCAGCAACTTGTCTGAACGGCTAGTGAGAAACGTCGACATTGGAAACGCGCCGATTGCGACCGAGCTTTCGCGTTTGCGTCAGGTTTACGGTTCTGTCAGCACGACGGAGAAAGATCTCGAGCTGTTTCTTGCGGCGCGAGCGATCAATGCGGAAGCGGCGAAGAGCCTTGGCGATACGCTGGAAGGATTGAAAGCGTTTGGCGCTTTGTTGGTCGGGCGTTTGTCCGGCGCCAGAGGCGTGTTGGCGAAGAGCGCGTTGACAAACTTGCAGATCGTTACCACTGCCAACGAACTGCAAATCCGCACCGCGGTCCCACAAGCCGATGTAGGACCACTGATGGGGAATTAAGAACTTTGTGCTGGTACTTTGTACTTGGTTCAGAAAGCGAACAAAGCACAAAGATCAAAGCTCCAAGTTCTACTTACTCCAAGTTCTACTTAATCGGGAAGTTCAAGCCGCCCGGCAAACCACCTGGCAGAGGCTGCGCCGCTGGTTCGGCCTCTTCCAACTGCTTGAGAACGGCTTCGTAGATCCGGATACTGCCTTCGCGCTTCATACGATCACGCGCCGCGGCAATGTAATCGTCAAACACCTGGCTCTGACGATCTCTTAACATCGTATTCTTGATGCGATCGCGGTCGGCGTTGAAGCTCGCCATGTTCGCGTCTTCGCGTTTGACGATTCCAATGATGACCCACTTGTCGTGAATCTTGATCGGCGTTTTGCTGATCTCGCCTTGCTTCAAGTTATAGATCGCATCGTCGAGCACTTCGCCAGCGCCCGCTTTGCCAAGCGTCGACTCACGCCTGAATCCTTCTTCCAGACCTGAATCAAAACCTTCACGTTCGCCAAGAGCCTTGAGATCGCCTGGACCACTCAACGAAGCGATCAGATCCTTGGCTTTCTGTTCGAGCTGCTCTTTCGACTTCTGCTGTTTAATTGAGTCGGCAACCTTGGTCCTGACTTCGTCAAACTCCGGAATGCGTGGCTCCTTCTTGTCCACGAGCATCGGAATCGCAAAACCCTCTTTGACGCCAGTCGCTTCGCCCACATCATTCACGTTGTTGAGCGGAGTGAGCGCTGCTTCAAACTGCTGGTTCGTGCCGATGTTCGGCACTTCGTCGCCGGGCTTGATGTAACCAGTCTCACGGACCATCTCAGCCGGAGTCATGTTTGCTTCCACGGCGAAGTCCTGGGCCACCTTCTGCGGATCCTTCGTCTCCTTCAACCTCGCCTGGGCTTTCTGCGCCATCTGGAAAGCCGTGCCGTAGCCACGACGATTACGCAACGAGACCAGTAATTCCTGTTTCATTTCGTCAAACGTTTTGGGGACAGAATCGCCGCGACGCAGGATGTAATAGTTACCGCCGTACTCAATCGGAATATCCGAAACGTCGCCCACTTGCATATCGACTGCGCGACTATAAAGTCCATGCGGCTTGGTCGGATTGTTTTTGAAAGGTTGCGCGAGGAAGCCGCCGTTTCGCGCGGTGACCGGATCTTCCGATTGCCCCTTCGCAGCTTCGCTAAAGGCAGCTTCGGTGGCTTTACCTTCCTTGTCGCGCAGCTTGGCGATTATGTCTTTGGCCTTTTGATCGACCTGCCCTTCCAAATCCGGGCGCGCGACTTTCAAAAGAATCTGCTGGATCTTGATACCGGCTTCTTTGTATTGCGGTCCGAGTTGATCGTACTCAGCCTTCAGATCGGCGTCCGGAATACTCAACTTCGAGCCGACTTTTTCCGTGTTGATAAAGACGTAACGAATCTTCTTCTGTGGTTCGAGGAAGCGATAGTCGGTCTTGTGACTCTCGAAATAGCTGCGCAACTCTTCTTCGCTCGGCTGGATCTTCGCCGCCAGTTTGTCGGCGGTCAACGAGATGTAGCTGACGTCGAACGACGTATTGCGCCGCCGATATTCTTCTTCCACTTCTGTGTCGGAGACGTTCACGCTCGCGCTGAGGAAGGCCCTGAGTTTTTCCTCGGCGATACTGGCGCCAAGGTCGGTTTCATACTTCGCGACGTCGCCAAAACGCGCCGCCATATTTTTCTTGTACTCCTCGACGTCGACCTTGCCCGTTGAACTCCTGAGATCCGTTCTGACTCTGTCCGCTATTTCAACATCGCTGGCGCCCAGGCCGAGCCGCTCCGCCTCTGCGAGGATCACAAACTTGCGGATCAAGTTATCGAGAAGCATTTTGTTGTTGAAACCAGGCATCATTCGCCCGCCGGACAACTGCATGAAGTAGTCCCTGGAGCGAGCCACGTCGGCAACACTGATGGAATTGGAACCTACTTTGGCTACCGTTTCCGTGTTTCTCAGGGGGTCGATGTTGCTGGCGCTGCGGCCGGGGGCGTAGAAAAAGACAAGGCTCACGGCCATCAGGATGGCGAAGCCGAGGATGACGATATTACGAGTTCGTTCGAGTCGTCCGAGTTGTTTGAGCATGTAATTACCTTTCAGGAGGCGAAACGCGGATTGTAAGGGAGACTTACCGACACCAGCAAGTGTCGGCTTTGGTCTTTAGATCTTTGATCTTTGATCTTTGATCTTTGATCTTTGATCTTGGGTCTTGGGTCTTGGGTCTTGGGTCTTGGGTCTTGGGTCTTGAGCTTAAACAGAGTCAAAGGCCAAAGACCTAAGACCAAAGACCTAAGACCTAAGACCTAAGATCAAAGATCAAAGATCAAAGATCAAAGATCAAAGATCAAAAGACAAAGTAACCCCCGTTTGCCCCACCAGAATGCAAATGCTATTTTACTGACCCGGATGGACCCAATAAGCGGCTCAACTTGGTTGTGGGTAGGCTTTAGTCTGTTTATTTTGATCATGCTGAGCCTGGATCTCGGGCTCCTTAATCGCAAAGCTCACACCATCACATACAGAGAAGCGTCGATCTGGAGTGCCGTTTGGGTCACTCTGGCGATGGTCTTTGGCGGTCTCGTCTTTTATTACCAGGGATCCGACCGGGGATACGCGTTTATGACCGGTTACCTGATCGAGTTATCACTCTCGGTCGATAACCTGTTCGTCTTCCTGCTGATCTTTTCCTACTTCAAAGTACCGGCCAAGTTCCAGCATCGCGTGCTCTTCTGGGGCGTGATGGGCGCGCTGGTCATGCGTTTGACGATGATCTTCGTCGGCGCGGCTCTCATCAATCGTTTTCACTGGATTATCTATATCTTCGGCGCCTTCCTCGTTTACACGGGCATCAAGATGTTCAAGCAGGAGGAGATCGACATCCAGCCTGAACATAATCCGTTGGTTCGTCTGGTGACCCGGTTCTTCCCGATCAGCAAGAGCTACGATGGAGAAAAGTTCTTCACCACGATCAACGGAAAGCGGACCGGAACGCTGTTGCTCCTCGTGCTGTTGGTCGTGGAAGTCACGGACCTGGTTTTCGCGGTGGATTCGATACCGGCGATTTTCGCCATCACGAGAGACACGTTTATCGTCTACACCTCGAACGTTTTCGCCATTCTCGGTCTGCGCTCGCTGTATTTCCTGTTGGCCGGGGTGGTCGAGAAGTTTCGCTACCTGCGCATCGGCCTGGCGATCGTTTTGACTTTTATTGGAATAAAAATGCTGATTGCGGCCGTCGGGCTGCACATCGGCATCAAGTTTTCACTGTTGTTCGTAGCCGTCGTGCTGGTCGGTTCGGTGGTCGCCTCACTGCTGTTTCCAAGTGACGAGGAACCCAAAATCCACGTCGAACTGCCACCCGGCTTCGACTCCCACCATCCTGATACCCAAAACACTGACTGACAATCAGTGATAAACATGCTTGAACCTGCCTTCCCGCGTGTGCTAAATTCCCAGTCGGTAGTGTTGCTGCCAGGAAACCCGGTGGGATAGCCCCACCGAACCCAGTTCGGACTCACACCCATAGACGTGCGGCCCCAGACAGATCCTTAAAAGACTGCCCACGTTATCGGTATTCTTAGGCCCCTCTTTCCCCGTCGGCGGTTAGCTAATGACCACGAATAAGACCAGTCGTTTTGCCTTTGATTGGTGGATTATCGAGAAGCGCTTTGTTTATCTCGTAATCGCCCTTTCTCTTCTCTGCGGGACCGGCATCGCCGCGGCAATTTACGTCAAAATATACGGAAATCCCTTCAAAAACCTCGCCGAAATCAAACATCCATCAGGCGCACGGTTCGTCTCGTTCGAAGGTGACGTGCGCGTGATTCGCGCAGCGACGCGCGAGATTATCGCCGCGAATGCCGACACCGAGCTTTACCCCGGCGACACCGTCCAGACGCAAGCCAGCGGACGCGCCCGTATCGGCTTGGCCGATGGCTCAACGCTGTTAGTGAAACCAAACAGCACGATCATCGTCCGCGACAACGCCAAGGCTGACGATGGCAAGCGAACCAATGTCCATGTCGTCGTGGACAGCGGCCAGTTGTCAGTCCGAACTGAACAACAGGTAGACGGCACCACCAACGTCGTCGAAACGCCCAAGACGAAGAACACGATGGGTGAGCGGACAAATGCCAGCTTCGGCGTGAACCCGGAAGGAACTGAAGAGATCCGGGTCGCGACCGGTGCGATCGAAACGACAAACCGCGCTGGAGAAAAGACGTCGATTCGTGAAGGCGAGTACGTTTCAGTCAATAACTCCGGACGCCTTTCGCCCGCGCAGAAGTTACTGGACGTTCCGCTTCCCTCGCAGCCGCACGATCTCGAAAAAGTCTTTGTGGGAAACAACGGCGCGGCGAACGTCGCGTTGAAATGGCAGCGTCCGCAATCAGGAACGCCTTCTTACTATCGCGTTGAAGTCGCGACTTCGCCTTTCTTCGTGGCTGACGGAAAAGTGATCGAGCGAGATCAGTTGGTGGCTACTGAGTTTGGCGCGAGCGATTTGCGTCCGGGAGTTTACTTCTGGCGCGTGCGGGCAACGGCGACAAGTGGACAGGCAAGCGATTGGAGTGATCCGCTGAAGTTTATCGTCGCGACAAGAGGGACGGGTTCGCAGGTCGCAGTTTCAGGATTATCCGCCGAGTTACTCGGGGGCAATCTATATCTCGTTCGCGGAAAGGCTGACCCAGGCACGACGATCCGTGTCGGTGGCCGCGAGACGATCGTCGCCACGGACGGATCGTTCCAGGTCCAGGTGACGGCAGCCCGATCGGCGCGAGAAGTCACACTCGAAGCGCAGGATCCGCAGGGGAATAGCAGCCAGTACAAAGTCGTACTTTCCGGACGCGTTGCGAGAGGCGATTAGCGAGGGATCAGCAGAGCATGTCGAGTCACGTAATTCTATTGACGGATGCTCACGAAGCACCGGCCTACGAGTTGATCGAGGCGTTGCGTGCGGCGGGTGTGAAGACGCTGATCGAAGGACTGCGTGAAGTTGAAGTCGAAGTTGCATTAGCCCAACAGAAAAAGAGCCAGGCAGCGCCTAATTCCGAGATTCCGCCGCCGTTGGCGGTGTTGTACGAAGTCGTGCCGGGCGCTGACATGGTCGAACTGCACACCGCGATCGATCACGCGCGAGCCTTCTGGCCGGGAGCGCCGTTGGTGGCCTGTCGCCGCCACACAAACGGTTATCAAAACCTAAATCTTCGCAGTCTCGACGGGCCGACACTCAAGCGGCTTGGCTTCCTCGCGATCGCCGATAAGTCGACCCAACTTCCTGCCCTCCTGCGTGAGATCGAAGCTCACGGCACCGCCGAGTTGCATGACGACGAGCCGGCGGAAACGCCTGCGGAAACCGGTTCATCCTCGCTTCCTCCGAAGATCAAGATCAGCCAGTTGCGCGCGGCGTTTGATCTCGTCGCTTCGTTGCACTTCATCGGCGATCAAAACGGCGCCGCCAACAGCGCGCTCGCCGGTCTCGAACGACTGGTCTGCGCCGATCGTTGGGCCATCTATCTCTTCTCGCAGGAAAAGAAAGGACTGGAAAGTTCGAGACTCGAAGCAGTCGCCGTCAGAAAACCCGGACAACCGACCAGTGTTAAGACCGAAGAAGAATGGCGCAGACGATTAACCGGCGAAGCTGACCTGCCGCTGGGTTCGGAAACGCGAGCAGCAAAGCGCGCGGCCGCGGGCATGGGAATCGTCAAGCGGAAAGAGCGCGGACAGTTCGTCGTCGCGGTGCCGTTGATCTGCGGCGAACGAATACTCGGCGTGCTCGAAGGAATTCGTTACGGCGCTGGTTCGCATGCTTTCAAAAAACCGGAAGTCGCGCTACTCGATTCCCTTTCGCTGCCGATCGCTTCAGCGCTCGCGAACGCTGTGCGTATCGGCGAAGCCGAGCGTCTCTCGCAAACCGACGATCTCACGAAACTGCACAATGCCCGTTACCTGCGGCAGTTCCTGTTGAACGAGATCCGGCGCGCGCGTCGTTATGGGACCAGCGTGGCCGCGCTGTTTATCGATCTTGACGACTTCAAACTGATCAACGACGAACACGGACACCTTGTCGGCTCGCACGTGTTGATGGAAATGGCCGCCGTGATTCTGTCCTCGATTCGCGACACGGACTGCGTCGCCCGTTATGGCGGCGACGAGTTTGTCATCGTGTTGCCTGACACCGGAATCGAACTGGCGGGCCAGGTTGCGGAACGCATTCGCCAGAAGATTCGCACGCAGCTTTTTACCGGCGGTCGACGGCTGCAACTCTCGATGACGGCGAGTTTTGGCGTGGCCGCGTTTCCGAAACATGCCTCTTCCCCCCAACAACTGATCGCCTGTGCCGACACGGCGATGTACGAAGCAAAGGCCGCGAACAAGAACTGCGTCAGGTTCGCCGCCGACCTTGCGCCTTCCCGACAGCCCTCGATTGCCGAGTTGATGAGTTTCGAGACCGATCTTGAAACGACGTCTTTGGTCTAGATCTTTGTGCTTTGAGCTTTGTGCTTTGTCCGCTTTTGGGCAGGGCCAAACAGAGCTGTAAGCACAAAGTACAAAGCACAAAGATCCACCCCCGACGAATTCATAAGTATTTGTGAGTTTCCAGTTTACGGTTCACGCCTTAACGGTGTATCTTAGGGGGTCGGACGTGTTTCGTGCGTCTAAGAGGTAGAGAGCGAGCCATTGAAGTGAGGCGAAATGGTGGTTCGCTAGTTACGACATTTACCGCCGATCCCACCCGAAGTTCCAACTAAAACAACGGGAAGTGAATAAGTCTAGTGGCTTTTAAATCTATTTTCAGTCTGTTTTCCAGCGACTTGGCTATCGATCTCGGGACGGCAAATACCCTGGTTTATGCGAAGGGACGCGGCATCGTTGTCTCTGAACCTTCTATCGTCGCCATTAATAAAGTAACCAACCAGGTCGAGGCCGTGGGCCGTGATGCCAAGGACATGTTGGGCCGAACTCCCGGAAACATCGTCGCCATCCGGCCGATGAAAGACGGTGTGATCGCAAACTTCGAAGTGACTGAAAAGATGTTGCAGCACTTCATCCGCAAGGCCCACAACGGGAAAACCTGGGTCAGCCCGCGCGTTGTGATCGGTATCCCTTCGGAGATCACACAAGTCGAACGTCGCGCGGTCGAAGACTCCGCATACCGGGCCAAGGCGTCGGAAGTTTATCTCGTCGAAGAAGCGATGGCGGCGGCGATTGGCGCGGGTCTTCCGATCACCGAACCGCACGGCAACATGGTGGTCGACATCGGCGGCGGCACGACGGACATCGCCGTGATCAGTTTGAGCGGTATTGTTTACTCGCGCGCGGTCCGTGTGGCCGGCAACGAGATGGATGAGGCGATCATCCAGTACATAAAGAGGAAGTACAACTTGTTGATTGGCGAACGCACGGCCGAAGCGATCAAGATCGAGCTCGGCTCGGCGTATCCACTTGACGAGCCACTCTCGTACGAAGTGCGCGGACGCAATCTCATCGAAGGTATTCCGAAGACGATCACGATCACCGACGAAGAAGTGCGTGAAGCGCTCGCCGATTCGATCTCGACGATCATCAACGCCGTCCGCGTGGCGCTCGAACGAACGCCACCTGAACTTTCGGCCGACATCGTCGAACGCGGTATCGTACTGACAGGCGGCGGCGCGTTGTTAAAGAATTTGGACAAGCGGCTCTCGATCGAAACCGGATTGCCGGTCTCACTCGCAGACGATCCGCTGGCTTCAGTCGTTTTGGGGACAGGCAAAATGCTTTCCGACTTCGATCTGCTCAAGCGGGTGAAGTGGGAGAACACGATGACGAGTGGCATGTGAACCAGAACTCTGCGGACTGTGCGTTTCTCAGTGTTCTCTGCGTCCGAATAGGTTCAACGCAGAGAACACTGAGAAACGCACAGTCCGCAGAGATTAGTTTTCCGAATTTAAGACACCACCGACGGATTTACTGAGTTGGCTTCGGTTCGCACACAAAAAGAGATTCGCCAGCGCGCTCCCCTCTGGCTTGTCTCGCTTCTTATCGCCAATTTCGTCGTGATGGCGGTCGACGCCCGCGACGCTGACGGGCAGCACAAGCTGATCCGCGTCTGGACGCAGACGTTTGCTTCGCCACTCCAGAGCGCTTCTTCAAAAGCGAGTGGCGCAACCTCCGGTTTCTTCCAACAAATCTGGAATTTCCGCAGCACTGCTTACGAAAACGAGCAGTTGAAACAACGTGTCTCCACGCTCGAAGCGGAACTGAACAACGCCCGCCAGGCTGAAACTGAAAACGAGCGGCTCAAGGAGCTGCTGAAACTCAACGAACACAGCGACATCCAGAACATTCCCGCGCGTGTGATTGCTCGCGATGCTTCGATCTGGTTCAACACGATCACGATCAATCGCGGCAGCTCGTCCGGAGTCGCCGTGAACATGCCGGTAGTGACTGGCACAGGCATCGTCGGCCGCGTGATCTCCGTGAGCCCGTTCGCGTCGCAGGTGATGTTGATTACCGACGAGAAAGCCGGCGCCGGCGCTGTGGTCGGACAGTTGGGCCAATCAGGCGCGCTCGGTTCGGTGCGTGGACGTGCAGACCTGGGAGTCGGGATCATCGAAATGCGTTATGTTTCCGGACTCGAAAAGGTGGAAGTAAACGACAGTGTGATGACAACCGGGCAGGATGGCATCTACCCGCCCGGCTTGAACGTGGGACGAGTTGTCGACGTGAAAAAAGGAACGGCGACCCAGGCCCACCAGATTCTTATTCAACCCGGCGCTCAGCTCGACCATTTAGAGGAGGTGGCCGTGCTTCTCTATCGCCCTCCTCAACGTACCGCCCCCCAAGAGACCCTGCCCAATGTTGAAAAGTCCGGGAAGCAATAAGGGAAGATTGCCGATTTGTGATTGCCGATTGCCAATTGGCAATAGTTAACGATGCCGCCGATCAAGCTCGCCGTAATCCTGATCGTTTCGATTGCGCTCCAACTCCTGCTGCGCAGTGTGTGGGAGCCTCTGACTTATATCGACTTTCCGCTCGTCGTGGTGGTTTACATCGCGTTGCAACGCGAGGCGTGGCAGGCGCTGGTCGTCGCCACCCTGGCCGGATTGATCGTCGACGCGCAAAGCGGCGGACTCATCGGCGCGGGCGGTTTTTCCAAAACGTTGACGGCGTACGTCATCTATTTCGCCGCGACGAAAGTTAATCTCGAAAACCCGTTGCTCCGGATTCCGGTTTTGGCAGCCGCGACAGTGCTCGACTCGGCAGTTTACGTTTTCCTGCATCGCTTGCTTGGCTATGCGCCAAACGTGCCCCTCGTGCAAACGATGTCTTACAAACTAATCGCGACAACCGTCGTGGGTACTTTACTACTCTATCTAATTGATTCGCTCGTCGCAGAACGCTCCGCGCAGCGCCGCCAGTTTGCCACGCGCCGTCGCGTCGCGCGCCGATCGACAGGGTCATTGCGCAGAAGATAAATCCGTGGTATCCGTGTTCTCGAGGGTCCGCAAATGAAATTCGAAGACTCATCGCAAAACCTACGCGCCCGGCTCCGGTTCATCCAGATACTCGTCGTGCTCATGCTGGGTGTGCTTTCAGTGCGACTGTACGTCCTGCAGGTCGTCAGAGGTGAGCGTTACGCGGAGATTGCCGAGAACCAGCGGCGCCGCCGTTTGCCGATTCCCGCGCCCCGCGGCGTGATCTTCGATCGTGAAGGACGCGTGCTCGTCGACTCGCGCCCGATCTACAACGTGATCCTCATGCGCGAGGACGTAAAGGGTAAAAAGCTTCAAGCGTTGATCGACCCGCTCGCCGAAGGACTCAACGTCGAAAAGGACATCCTGCGCGAACGTTTCGACCTCGTCGATTCGATGCCGGCCTTCGAATCTATCCCGGTCAAACAAGACGCGACTCCCGGCGACATCGCCTGGGTCGAAGCTCACAATCTCGAATATCCCGAGTTGCGCGTCGAGCAACAGCCGCAACGCCGTTACCCGGCGAATGGTTCGTTGGCCCACGTCCTCGGTTACGTCGGCGAGATCAATCCCGAACAACTCAAACAGCAGTCAGCGAAAGATAAAGGACTCAAACCCGGCGACATCATCGGTCTCAGCGGCCTGGAACAGATCTACGACGATTACCTGCGCGGCAAAGATGGTTATCGAGAAGTGTTAGTCGACAGTCGCGGCCGCATCCAGGCGGAGATCGAAGTCGTTGCGCCGACCCCCGGACGCGATCTCGTAAGCACGATCGATCTCGATATCCAAAACGCTGCGGAAGAACAACTCAGAGACTCGGCCACGGGTCGCGGCGTGATCATCGCGATGGACCCCAACAATGGCGAGGTCATTGCGCTGGCTTCATATCCGACCTTCGATCCGAATCTCTTCTCGCAACGTATCACGACGAAAGAAGGCCGCGCGGAATATGCGGCCCTGCTGAAGGATCCGGAAACACCGCTGCTCAACCGCGCCGTCCAAAGCCGTTATCCGCCGGGCTCGACGTGGAAGATCCCGATGGCTGTCGCCGGCTTGCAACAAAAAGCGATCACGCTCGATCACTCGAACCTCGTTTGCGGCGGCGGTATCACCATCGGCAACAAGTTCACGCGCTGCATGGGCAATCACGGTTCGCCTGACGTAAAGTCCGCGATCACTCATTCCTGCGACGGTTACTTCTATCGTCTCGGTTTGAAGATGGGGATCGACGGCATCGTCAAGATGGTCGACGAGTTTGATCTGAACAAACGCAGCGGCATCGACCTGCCGAACGAAGTCGTAAGCTGGACTCCGTCACGCGAGTTCAAACGCCGCATGCAGCCGCGCGATCCCGAGTGGCGCGACATCGACACTGTCTATTCATCATTCGGACAGGTCTACGACATCATCACGCCGATCTCGTTGTTGCGGACCATCGCGGCCATCAGTCAAAGCGGAAAGATGTACATCCCGCACTTATTGAAGGAAGTTAGATCCATCGGCGACGAAGGCACGCCCGAGTATAAAGGCCCGGTCGGCTTTCAGCCGCTGGATCCGTCGAAACCAAATCCGAAGATCGTTCCCATCCCGTTGGATATTCATGACGAAGTCAACAAAGGCATGTGGAGCGTGGTAAACGCCGGCGGCACTGGCGCCCGCATCCGCATGGATGGCTTCGACATCGCCGGCAAGACCGGGACGGCGCAGGTCGTGGGGCTCGGAAAAGACGTTGGCAAGAACAAGGACCACTCGTGGTTCGTCAGTTACGCGCCGGCTTACAAACCCGAAATAGCGCTCGTCGCGTTGATCGAAAACTCAGGTTTCGGCGGACACCACGCCGCGCCTGCGGTTCGTGCCGTTTACGACGTCTACTATCGCAAGACGCGGCACCAGGAACCGCCCAATGCCCTCCCCAAACCTCAGATCGCAAAGAAGGAAACTGCGAAACCGAACAAGCCCGTCGCCGCGCCACAGACGCAGGCCGTCGTGAGCAATCAATAGGTACACCCGCAATCTGCAAGTTTAATGGTTGCAATCATTCACAAACGTAGTTGGCGAGACTTCGACTGGATTCTCGCGCTCCTCGCGATCGCGATCGTGCTGTTTGGCACGATCCAGATTCGCAACGCGCAACCGACTGAGACTTATTGGGTCAAACAGCTCATCGGTCTCGGGATCGGTCTGATCGCGATGCTCGCGATCGCGTTCACCGACTATCGAAAACTGCTGCATCTCGCGCCCGCGTTCTACATTTTCGGACTCGTGCTGCTCGTCATCGTGTTGATTCCGGGTATCGGTCTGAAGATCAACGGACAACGTGCGTGGATCAAAGTGCCGGGCATCGGGCAGTTCCAACCGTCGGAGTTTGTGAAGGTGACGACCGCGATGATGCTGGCGCGTTACTTCGGCAAGAACCGCGTGCAGGCACTGTCGATCAAGGAGATCATCGTCGGCGGTTTGATTCTCGCGCTGCCGTGCGCCTTGATCCTGCTCGAACCGGACGTCGGTTCCGTGCTGACGTATATTCCGATTCTGGCCGTGGTCCTGTTTCTTTCGGGGATCAAGCTGAGGCTCGTAATTGCGAGTGTCGTGATTGCAGTGGTCCTGATTCCCGCGTCGTACTGGTTCGGAGTCAAGACCGGATTGGTAAAGGGCTACCAGCAGGAACGTATCAACGTCATCCTCGATCCGGAGAAGGCCGATCGGAAAGGCATTGGTTATCACACGTGGCAGTCGATATTAACTGTCGGCGAGGGCGGGTTGTTTGGTTCGCGGGCGTCGGTCGAACACTCGCAGAGCGGACTCAAGTTTCTGCCCGAACCACACACGGATTTCATTTACGCGGTAACTGCGGAAAACACCGGCTTCGTGGGCTGCGTCCTCGTGCTGGTCGCTTACATGATCCTGTTGTCGCGCCTGATTACCGGAGCGCGGCGTTCGTCAGACCGCATGGGCATGATCTTCATCATGGCGTTTGTGGGCGGTCTGACGTTTCAGATCTTCATCAACATCGGCATGGCGCTCGGGATCTCGCCGGTGATTGGCGTGCCGTTGCCGTTGATGAGCGCCGGTTTGGCGTCGCTGATCGCAACGTTTATCGCGATCGGTTTTGCCGTCAGCGTGCAGTTGCGGAGGTTTGTGAACTAGTCGATCTGATCACGCCGAGCGCCTGGCGAATCCCGCCGAGATGATACGCAGTGTGCGCGACGATCGAGATCGCGCCGCCGATGTCGTAAGGTCCATCCCACTTTTCGAATGAATTGATCGTCGCCACTACGCGATCGTGACTCTCATGTAAACGCCGTTTCAGTTCTTCCCACTGCTCGGGCGTAACTTCGCCCACCGACTCCCAGATCTCGCGCCAGTTGTATTTCTTCTCGAATTCCTGCGTGCGAATGATCTCTTCGAGCACGTCGAGATAGAACCGTACGTGGTCGACTTGCGCCGCGATCGTCGCGGTCTTCGGCGAGGCCGAGCGCGACGCTTCTTCCGCAGTGACAGTCTCAAGCGTCTCGTAGAGCGTCGTCCCCTTGTCGAGATACATGCCGTGAACCTGCGAAAACGTTTCGTCGATAAACTCCAGCAAAGTCGGTTTCAAACGTTCCAATGGTATTTGTACTGACATTCTTAATCTCCCTGGTTTACCTGGATCAGACAAGAACCGCATTCGGATTTGACCACCGAAGGTGCGGGCAGAAGGTAGCACCGAAGGTGCAGGCAGAAGGTAGCCAGTGGCGAGCGCGAAGCGCGTAGCCTCTGGTCTGTTGGAGCATCGTGAAGAGCTCTGAAAGAGCGACAGAAAAATGTCGCAGTTTGTGCCGCACCTGCGGTGCTCAGTCCGTTTGCTTCCTGATCCAGGGGCGTCGTGCTCGCTTCGCTCGCACTCTGCCCCTGGCTAACTTCTACTCGCACCTTCGGTGCTGCCCACCTGAAACAAGTCTCACACCTGAAAACGCATCTCACTACGGTACTTTCATAACGACCCGAAATCCAATGAAGTCGCGGCGGCCTTGTGGCGCGAAGGCGAAACGCTTGGCGGATCGTTGTGCATCCGGCGCGTCGAACCACGATCCGCCACGCATTACGCGGCCGACGCCGTTTTCGATCGCTGTTTCGTCTGAACCGTCAGGCGGATACTCGCGGACATACTGATCCTGGCACCACTCCTGCACGTTCCCCACCATGTCATGCAACTTCCACGGGTTCGGTTTATAACTGCCGGCGACGTTGACGAACGTGCTGCCATCGTCAAACGGAAACGATTGCACCCACCGGCTGAAACGCTTCTTGCTCGCGAGGTCCTTGATGTTGCCATAACCTTTGCCGTCCGCTTCGCCGTCGCCCCAAAAAAATCGCGTCGTCGTGCCGGCGCGCATGGCGTACTCCCACTGCGCTTCGGTCGGCAATTGCAGTCCAAAATGATCGACGAAACGTTTCGCGTCGTTCCAGCTCACCTGGACCACCGGATGATCGTCGCCGAGACAATACTCTTTAAAATTCGGATACGGGTTCTGCCAGTTCGCGACTTCGGACCAGTCGCGCTCGCCGTCGGCGACAGTGGCAAACGCGCCTTTGTGATGTCCGCCTTCTTCTGTTCCGCGTTCGGCGTCGGTCAGATACCTCGTGGCATTAATGAAGCGGCGAAACTGGGCGACAGTGACTTCAGTTTCGCCCATGTAAAACGGTTTGCGAATGAGGCGCAAGTGTTGGCGTTCTCCGCTGCCACGATCGAGTTCGTTCTCGGGCGAGCCCATCCGAAACTGTCCAGCCGGAACTAACACGAGAGTGATCCCGCTCGGTTTGTGAACGATCCGTGTTGGCAAGCTGGTTTGTGGATCGGCAGTGGGAACGCTAAACACAACTGAAAGTGTCAGAAACAGCAATAAGATTGTTTTCATCATGCAATTTGGACTCGCCGTCCACTCAATTTCTTCCGTATCTGAATCATGATTTAATCTATACCATGGCGGCAAGTAATTACATGCTAGACAACCCAACGTACCAGGCGGCAACAATCGCAGCCCCCATTGTCGAAGAACACTTCATGCGCCATCTCGAAGAGGCGCGGAAGAACGGCGAGACCGATCTCGCGCCAAAACCCGACGCGCGCGCGGTAGCCGGCATCATCAACGCAACGTTCTGGGCCAGCTTCCGTCCCGAAGAAGGCCGCTTCCCGAAGATCTCGCTTGCCTACCTTCCACCCGAGGAAGCCGAACAACCGCTGGTCTTTGAACACTCGCTGCCGCTCACGCCCGGTGTCTTGACTAAGCTCGCGCCCGCAGTCGAGCGGCCCGAAATTCATCTCGGCGTCTGGACGTTTGGCGACGAACTACGCGTTTGGGGAGCGACGAGAAACATACCGAGTATGTGTTTTGTGCTCGAAGACATCGAGCCCGGATTGCTGGTCGTCAAGCATCGACGGTTCGATGGCTTCGGCAAATATGCCAACGTCGTCGTGCTCAAAGGCGAACGGGTCAAGGTAATCGACGAAGAGGGCACGAGTCTTCCTGATTGTCCGTCGCTGCTGAAAGCTCTGCTGGCATTCACGGCGGCGGCGACGAATGGACCACACCATTCGTTGAATGTGCTGGTCCAACTCGCAGCCTCCATGCGGGCGCAGGGACATGGCGGCAGTTTGCTCGTCGTGCCGGCGGGAACAGAGCACTGGCGCCAGTCGATCGCACAACCGGTTCTTTACTCGGTCACGCCGCAATTTTCGGCGCTCGCAAACCTGTTGCGGCAAAAGGTCGACTATGACGATCGCCGTCAATGGGAAAGCGAGATGCGGCGAGCGGTGGACATGATTGGCGGGCTGACGGCCGTCGACGGCGCGACTGTCATCAACGATCGTTATGAAGTGCTCGCGTTTGGAGCGAAGATCTGGCGGCCCGAAGGCAGGCAGCCGGTTGAGAAGTGGGTGGTGACCGAGCCGATTGTCGGCAATCTTCCGGTAGTGGTCCATCCAACCGAGCACGGCGGCACGAGACACTTCTCAGCCGCGCAATTCGTTCACGATCAGCAGGACGCGCTCTCCCTCGTCGCTTCACAGGATGGACGCTTTACAGTGTTCGCCTGGTCGCCGTGCGAACAGATGGTCCATGCGCATCGCGTCGAATCTTTATTGATGTAAATCCGTGTTTCTGATTCTGCTCTTATTCGTGTTACAGGACTGGCCGCAGTTTCGTGGGCCGACGGGGCAGGGTGTCTCCGAGGAACGAGGACTGCCGCTGACGTGGAGTGAAAACAAAAACGTCCGCTGGAAAGTTGCGATACCCGGGCGCGGTTGGTCTTCGCCGGTGGTCCAGGGCGATCGCATCTGGCTCACTACCGCTACCGATGAAGGCAAATCGCTGCGCGCAATTGCGATCGATCGCAACACCGGCGCGATCCTCCAAAATATCGAGATCTTTCGTTTGAAATCGACGAAACTGGCAAATGCGAAGAACAGTTTTGCTTCGCCGACGCCGATCATTGAAGGCGATCGCGTTTATCTTCACTTTGGCGCTTTTGGCACTGCGTGCATCACACAGTCAGGCGAGATAGTTTGGAAGACAAAACTCGAGTACGACAACGGACAACACGGCACAGGTGGATCGCCGGTGATTTACCAGGATCTCCTGATCGTGAGTTGCGACGGGAATGACGTGCAGTTTGTCGCCGCGCTCGACAAGGCTACCGGCAAAGTTCGTTGGAAGAAGACGCGCGAAGGTTATCAGGCTTACACGACACCGCTCGTCGTGTCGCTGCCCGAAGGCGATCAGGTGATCAGTCCCGGAGCTTTTCGCGCAATTGCTTACGAGCCGCGTACCGGGAAAGAGATCTGGCACGTTCAGTATGGCGAAGGGTTTTCAAATGTGCCGCGGCCGGTGTTTGGACACGGACTCATATTTATCTGCACCGGCTTTCAACAGGCGTCGTTGCTGGCGGTGCGGCCGGATGGCCGTGGTGACGTGACGAAATCGAAAATTGCGTGGCGTCTCGATCGCGGCGTGCCGTTGACGCCCTCGCCGTTGTTGGTCGGCGATGAATTGTACATAGTCACCGACAACGGTATCGCCACCTGTGTCGACGCCAAGACTGGTGAGGAACTCTGGCGCGCCCGTCTCGGCGGCAACCACTCCGCCTCGCCAATCTACGCCGACGGCAAAATCTACTTCCTGAGCGAAGAGGGCGAATCAGTCGTCATCGCCCCCGGCCGCAAACTAAACCACCTC
>DATELZ010000212.1:0-3949 GCA_035276045.1 Pyrinomonadaceae bacterium
TCGGTGATGCCCGTCATCGGGCGGCGCAGTCGCAGTCCTTCATAAGAGGCAAAGAAGAACGTCCTGTCTTTAACGATTGGACCACCGAGGGCGCCGCCGAAGTTGTTGAGACGCCGAGCGGGCTGTTTGAGTCCACGGTTATTCGCAAACCAATCGTTCGCGTCCAACGCGTCGTTGCCGAAGAAATGAAATAGTGAACCGTGAAAGTCGTTTGTGCCCTCGTGAGTGATCACGTTGACTTGCGCGCCGGGCATGCGGCCGTACTGCGGTTCCGTGTACGAGGTCCTGATGTTCATCTCCTGCGTGGCGTCTAACGCGACGAGCCCGTTTGCGCCACCGCTCGCCGTCAACGCCGGCGTGCTGCCGGCTGCGGATGGTCCAGGGTTCTGACCTCCGGGAGCAATACCGAAGTTGGCGCTCACGCCGTCGAGCATGAACATGTTCGCGTTAGGTCGCTGACCGTTGGTTGAAAGATCGACACTGGAATTGACCTCGGACTGTTGCGATCTAACGACGGTGCCCGGCGTCAACTCCACAAGGCTCATTACGCTTCGACCTTGCAACGGCAGATTACTTATCGATGCGCTGGTTACAGACCTGCCGATCGACATGTCAGTCGTGTTGAGCCCCGAGCCACCGCCCTGTGCGGTGACAGTCACCAATCCGGCCACACCGGCGTTGACCGTGCCTGCCGGCACATGAAGCGGCACATCAGCGGGACGCGCCGGATCGGCGCCGGTGAAGATCACCTCGTCGATAGCCACGAACGAAGTGAATTGCGTCATCAACTTGAACTTCAAACCGAGTTCGGTGATTTCCTCGCGTGGCTCCTCTTTCATGTTTCCCGATTGCGCCCCGGCCATGTCCTGGCCCATCAGCTCGTCGATCTTGCGGCGCGCCCAGAGCGTCGCAAGCACGTCGTGACTGTTTTCCGTCTCAGGCAACTCGACCGGGATCTCGCGCACAAAATCCTGGCCCGCCAGCTTGCCTTTCAAAACGATCTTTCCGGTTGCCCCCTGGAGATAACGGCCGGAGAGAATCACTGGCTTCACGCTGAACAAATCCGGAATTCGTTGCGGGTAAACATCGGCGACGGGCAGGGTGGACCAGTCGATCGAGATGTCTGTCAACAATGGATTGCGAACGCGCTCATGAAAGCGATTCGCGACGACAGACGCGTCGCTGTTTTCCAGAACATAGTCCACTTCACCGCGTCCATACTTCGCCATGTTGTCGAGCAGAAAACGATTCGGCGACGAGCCTATCCCCATCGAGAACACACGCGCATTACTGTACTTCTGCACTTCGGCGATGATCGCCATGTCGTTGCCGACGTATCCATCAGTCATGAAGCAAACGATGCGAACATGTTGTTGCGAGTCAGACGGCTTCAGGGCGGCTTTGATCGCCTTCATCATCTCCGTGCCGCCGCTGCCTTCGTGCTCGTTGAGAAACTTCTTCGCCTTGCGAAGGTTCTCAGGCGTTGCGGCCACAGGTTCGGAGAAGAGGACTCTCGTATCGCCCGCGAAAGTGATCAGGTTGAACGTGTCGTGCGGATAAAGCTTGTCGAGCGCAAGCTTCATCGTCTTCTTCGCGGTCTCGATCGGAAAGCCAGACATCGATCCGGAAGTATCGAGGACGAAGACGAGTTCTTTCGGCGTTACGTCTTCCGCAGAGACTCGCTGGGGTGGCTGTAAGATGAGCGTGAAGTAGCCACCCCTTTCTGAGCGGTGGGTGAGGACGGCATCGTTGATAGCGGAACCGGCAACCTGGTAGGTGAGGACGAAGTCTTTGTTGGGAATGGTGTTGAGATCCTTGAGACGGATCAGGGCGCGCGTGGGGTCGGTACGATCGATTTCTGTTTCGTGCGTTTTGGAGTTGAGTGACTCGATGGGAACTCCGGCGTTCAACGACAACTCGAGTGAGATGTCGTGACCGGCACGCATTCCTTCGATCGGAGGAGTTGTTGAAAGTCGATTGCTCTTATCCGTCGGATCGGTGGTTCCAACGGGGTTATAACGAGGCCCGACGACCATCGGGAATGACCATTCGTAAGAACCATCTTCATACTTCAGCGTTTCGACGTAGCTGATGACGATGCGAATCTGTTGGCCCGGGAGGATGTTGGCGACGGATTGCGTGAAGATGTTTGGCCGTTCCTGATCGAGTAGAGCGGCGACTTTTCCGAGTTGTTTAGCGGCGGCGTAGGCGTTGTGAGCATCTTCGCGTCGCATGATCTTTCCTTTGACCGTGCGATCGCCAATCAGCATCGTCATGTCGTCGACGGCTGCTGCCTGCGGGAGCGGGAAACTATAAAAGGCTTCGATCTTATCGCTGAAAGGGTTTTCGAAATCCTGGGTGACGGTGACGCGAGAAAGAAATCCGCTGACTTCTGCTTTGACGCTTGTGTGTTTGAGCGGGCACTGGCCGGCTGGTTTACCGTTTTCAAACGCTTGCAGTGAACCTGCGTTTGGAGTTGGTTGTTTCTTTTCCTGCGCACTCGCATTTATGAGAAGGCCCGAGAACATCAGGACAAATATTATTGATAACAAATTGAGCAACAGTCGTCGGGACATAGTCTTCTCCCTTTACAGCGCTTGAAATTAATCGACGAGCACACTTCGACGGCGTGCTAGCGAACCGAGTCGCTGCCGGACAGAAACACAAATTGTGGTTTAGTTGAGACCGTGAACGAGAAGGTCTCAGCGTTACTAACTTGGACCATGCGGGGGAGACCCGCGCGATAACTACTTGGCTACCGCTATTGATGCAGATTTTCGTACGGGAGGTGGCCTGAGATGGAGAAAAAAGTTTTCTGCCATCGCGTTTAGAGATCAATTGATCATAAACTTCTGATCATGAGAAATGTCTTGCGCCAGGTTGTCGTTGCGGTGTTGCTCTTGCTCGCGTCTTCAGCACACGCGCAGGAACGAGATAGTCCCGCCAAACCCGATCGGGACTATCTCGTTTATGTCTTGTCAGAATCTGCCGACAAGATCGCACTCGTTCGTTTCGGACCTGACGGCGCTCGCGTCGAGCGACAGACCGATACCGGCGACATGCCGATAGACATCGATGGTCCGCACGGAATCGTCGTCTCTCCAGATCGCCAGTTTTATTACGTCACGATCTCTCATGGCCGGCCTTTCGGATCCGTTTGGAAGTATGCGACCAAAGACGATTCGCTCGTTGCCAAAACTACCCTCGGCTTTTTTCCCGCAACACTCGACATCACGCCGGACGGCGCTTTCCTCTTCGTCGTGAATTTCAACTTGCATGGCGACATGGTTCCTTCATCAGTCTCCGTGGTATTGACCCAAACGATGACCGAAGTCGCACGCCTGAAGACGTGCACGATGCCGCATGGTTCACGGCTGAATTCGTCGGGAACGAAACAATACTCCGCCTGCATGATGGACGACATGCTGGTTGAGATCGACACCCGTGCGTTGAAGGTGACACGCCAGTTTCCCGTGTCAAAAACCGGCACTACGTCAGGAATGAAGCACACGAGTGGTCATGGGATGGCGCCGCCCAAGACAGGCGACGACTCCTGTTCGCCAACGTGGGCCGAGCCTTCACGCGACGGATCTTCAGTTTATGTCGCGTGCAATAGTTCGAGTGAGATCGTCGAGGTCAACACAAAAGACTGGCAGGTCGCGCGTCGCATCGCGGCGCGGGCTGGAGTTTACAACCTGGACCTTACGCACGATGGCCTGCGTTTAGTGGCCACCAACAAACGCGATCAATCAGTGTCGATCTATGAGTTGAAGAGTGGCAGGGAACTGGCGCGCTTGCCGGCGAAACGCAAAGTGCTGCATGGCGTGGTGGTGTCGCCTGACGATCGCTATGCATTCGTCAGCGTAGAGGGAATCGGTTCAGAGCCGGGAACAGTTGAGGTGATCGATCTTACGGCACTGAAAACAGTCGCGACAGTCGACGTGCCGCA
>DATELZ010000213.1:0-3346 GCA_035276045.1 Pyrinomonadaceae bacterium
TCTTTGGCAAGACTGGCCGCTTAATCTACAGGGAACTCGCCGTTTTGCGGTTTTTGATTGGCAATGGACTGAGGATCTTGTTCAGCCGCAACGAGGGTGAGGCGGCAGCATGGACTAGGTACACGGCGCAGGCCGACCAGAAAGCGGATGAGATCGCAGCCGAGTTGCTTTCACGCCGAAAGTAAGGACGAATAGGATGTTGTAAAACACAACCCTGTGTGCAAAAAATAACGGCAACGCCTGCTCAGAAATCGGTGCAACGCTCCTCATTAGCAAGATTCCTTTGTGGTGTCTGAAACCGCGGACAGCAAACCACCGCGAAATTGTCAGCAACCGCGAACAGTACCCGCTCTCGTGATCGCAGTTTCGCATGATCCAAGCAGCAAGAGATGGATAGTCATGTTGTGGCATGACGTGTGCACTACCACACCGCAGTTAAACGCTAAGGCTCACATCGGGCCAATCGTGACGTTGTTTGAAGCGGCCAGAATTGAGCAGAGTCAGACAAGCTTATCCCGCTCGATCAAGACACATCTGTTAGCCAACCGAGGCTACCGGATCGTTGAGCTTTGACGATTACTTTTCGCATCTACTGATCGACCAATCGGACCTTTGATTTTCAAAATCAATTCCGTTTCGGCACCATTCGGGAGTTTCCGTCTCCCTCTGTTCGAACCGTCACGTCAACCAAAATAAAAGTAGCAAAGACCCTCTTTCTGGAGAGGGAAGGAGAACTACGCCTTGAAGAAGAACAACATCTTTACCGAAGAAGGTCAGACTCGATTCAGAAACACCCTGCGCCAGGTCAGATTCTTTTTGCTAATCATGGTCTTCGTGGCGCTCGCTTCTGGCTATGGCATGCACCGCTTCTATGTGCAGCCAAGTCTCACACCATTGCAGCGGATCTACCTGCGCCAGTACATACGAAGCACGGTCAAGAGCTATTTGCCGCGCTCGCAATCTCGTTACACCTACCTCGTAATTACGGTCAGCGATCCGAAGACAAAACACGATGTTGAGATCGGCGTGAGAGACGAGCAGGTCACTCCCGAACTCGATGCCGAAGGGCGCGTTAAGATTCAAAACAAGCTACCTGTATTTCGACTCACGGCAGATATTAAGTTCAAAGAATTCTTCTGGAAACAACAAGTTGCTAAAGACGCGGACGCCTACGGTTGGTTTCGCAAGGCCATCTACGAAGACCAAAGCATCGTCGGTCTTTGGCGTCCCGCATGGCTTGGCGCAAGCATCATTTTCGTCTTTGGTATCGTTGTCTTAACGACTCTCTATCAAGTCTTTCAGCACCGATACGTCAAAGGGGAACAGGTCAGAGGAACACGCAAACTTACACCCGGAGAGTACCGGAAAGAGCACCGGAAACACACTGGCTTTGCAGTCACTGTTTACCCGCAAGTGATGAATCTACTCGCACGCCTGCAAGACTATTTCGGATTCAATCTGCGCTCATACAAGCTGACCGTTCCACGTGAGGAAGAGAACGAAGGTCTGCTCCTGCTTGGCGATCCAGGAACTGGCAAGAGCCAGATCATGCACCAGCTTTTGGACACTATCGCCAACCGTGAACGGTTCGAGGCGGTTGTGGTCTATGACCCGGCCGGAGAGTTTGTCGAGCAGCATTTCAATCCCCAAACGGACATCATCTTGAACCCGCTTGATGCTCGCTCCTGCTACTGGAGTCCGGTGCAGGAGATCGAGAACGTCAGGGACGAGATCAGCGCCCCGGAGCGACATTTCGTCGCTGAAAGTTTCTTTCCTGATCATCCTCACACCAACCCAACGGCGCAGTTTTTCGTCAAGGCCGCACGGAGCATTTTTGCCCGGATGCTGGCCTTTAGTCCGCCACCGGATCGGCTCGTGGAAATGCTCACGGATGAATCTCTGATCGACTTCTGCGTGGCTGGAACCGAGCACGCGCACTTGATCGACAAAGCCGCCAAGGCGCAGCGCGCTGGTGTACTCGCCACGCTCTCGGAAATAGGCGCGTCACTGAAACTCTTACCTACAATTGAGGAGTGTCAAGGTGGCGTTTTCACCTTTCGCGAATGGGCGCAACGTCGCAATCGCCGGATCTTTATCACCTCCACGCAGAGCAGCAGAGAAGCAATGCGACGACTACATGCCGCCTGGTTCAACATCATGTTAGGCCAGCTTCTCGGTGCAGGTGCGAAACGATCCTGTTGGGTGATCATTGACGAAGTTCACGCCCTCAAGCGACTGCCGGTGCTGGAAACCGCTCTCGTTGAAGCTCGCAAGTACAAGGTCAAGGTCGTGCTCGGCACGCAGAACAAGGCGCAGTTCGAGGAACACTACGATCGCGCCGCGGCCACCATGCTGTCGTCCTCACATACGAAGATTCTAATGCGCTGCAACGAGCCAGCCTCCGCCCGTTGGGTGTCGGAAATGATCGGCGAGCAGGAGTTAGAACGGCCGCGCGTTTCCACCACCGCATCAGTGCAATCTTATGGCCGAGACTCGCTCAACTACGCGCCCGATCTCGACCGCAGTCTTGTGGTCAGCAGAGAGCAGATCATGGCCTTACCAAATCTGCATGGCTACTGGAAGTATGGCGATGCCATCGTGCCGTTTCGGATCGAACCGCAGGATCGACCGCAGCGAGCACACGCGTTTATTCAGCGGCAGTCACGGCCAGTGCATCAACCCGAACTGCCGAAAGAACTACCAGCGTCGCCCACGCCTGCCACTGGCAACGGTCACGACCAGGAGCGCAATACCGAGATCGAAGTTCTCACCGAGGATACCGGCGAGCTCGAAAGAAGGTTCTGAGGGTGCGGCCATGATGACCATGAGCAGGGCGATTTCGGCAGGGCAGGCGCGTGACTATTACCAGCAGGAATTCACCAATGCCAAAGAGAACTATTACAGCGAAGCCGGAGAAGTTAAGGGATGCTGGAGTGGCCGCCTCGCCGACGAGTGGGAGCTTAAAGGTGAAGTGACGAGCGAACAGTACGAGCGCTTAGTTGCCGGTCAAGATCCACACACGGGCGAGCAACTTGTTCGTTCGGTGAAGGCGCGAGAAACCGTTAACGAATTCGGCGAGAAGCTCGTCACGAGCGAGCATCGCGCCGGTTGGGACGCAACCATCAGCGCCCCCAAAAGCGTTTCGTTAGCCGCCCTCGTCGGAGACGACGAGCGCGTTAGAGAAGCCCATCGCGAAAGTGTCAATGAAGCACTGAAAGGCTTTGAGGAATATCTGCAAGCGCGTGGCGGCGGCGATAAGCCCGCGATCGCCACGCGCAAAATGGTAGCGGCGCAGTTTGAGCACACATCCTCACGCCCGGATCGGATCAACGGCTATGCCGCGCCG
>DATELZ010000214.1:0-20068 GCA_035276045.1 Pyrinomonadaceae bacterium
GAATATGCACGGATAATGGCTATGGTAAACTACATGGCGCGGTTGATTGAGCAGCGCCTCGGCGAGCAAACCGCACGCTAGACTCGCGGAGATTCCGGCCCTTCCTAATGACATCTGACAGGAAAGACAAGCGGTTCCGCATCCCAATCAGGTTCAGCGATGCTGAAAGTGAGAGTGAAGCTCCGATTAACGAACCAGCCGAGATGGACAGATTAGATCCCGACAACGAAACCGAAGGTCTTTCCCTGAACGCGGACGACCAACTGGACGCACAAACCGATCTCGGGCTCGACGACCCGGATAATATGGCGCTGGGCGGGTCCGGCGGCCCCGACACCGCAGAACTGATCGCGACCCGCGCCGAGTTGAAACGAGTCGAGGCCGAAAACGCCGAGCTGAAAAACAGTCTCGCGCGCCGGCAGGCCGACTTCGAAAACTACCGCAAGCGCGTCGACCGCGAGCGAACCGAGACTTACAACCGCGTCGTCGCCGATATCGCCGGCAAGTTGTTGCCGGTCTCAGACAATCTCAAACGCGCGCTCGAAACGGAAGCTTCAGTCGAAGCCGGCGAGTCTGACGCGTTTCGCCATTTTCTCAGCGGCGTGGATTTGATCTGGAAACAGTTGAACGGCGTGCTCGATGCGTTTGGCATCAAGCCGATTGTCGCGGTTGGCGAACAGTTCGATCCGCATTTGCACGAGGCAGTCGTCACCGAACCGACCGATGAGTACGAGCCCGACACCGTGATGCAGGAGATTCGCACTGGTTATCGACTCGGCGACAAATTGATTCGCCCGGCGCTAGTGAAAGTTTCTACACGAAAGTAGTCAAAAGCGTAGATGGGAAAAGCGATTGGCATAGATTTAGGCACGACAAACTGCTGCGTCGCGGTGCTTGAAGGCGGCGCGGTGCAGATCGTGCCGAATAAAGAAGGTGGCCGTACGACGCCGACCGTCGTGGGCTTTACCGATAAAGGCGAACGACTCGTCGGCCAGATCGCCAAGCGCCAGGCAGTTACGAACGCCGCCAACACCGTCTATGCCGTAAAAAGATTGATTGGACGGAAGTTCAACTCGACGGAAGTTTCCCGCATGCGGAAAACGTCGCCGTTCGAGATCGTCGACTCGTCGAATGGCGATGCGCGAGTTTCCGTTCAGGGACGAAATTACAGTCCACCGGAGTTGTCGGGCATCGTCCTGCAACGTCTCAAAGCCGCGGCTGAGGACTTTCTCGGCGAGGCAGTCACCGACGCCATCATCACCGTTCCCGCTTATTTCGACGACACGCAGCGACAAGCGACCAAAGACGCCGGCAAGATTGCCGGTCTGAAAGTCGAACGCATCATCAACGAGCCGACTGCGGCCGCGCTTGCTTACGGTCTCGGAAAGTCTGACTCCGAAAAGATTGCTGTTTACGATCTGGGTGGCGGGACGTTCGATATTTCGATCCTCGAACTGAACGACGGCGTGTTCGACGTTCTGTCGACGGCGGGAAACACGTTTCTCGGCGGCGAAGACTTCGACGAACGGATCATGAGCTGGATGGCGGACCAGTTTCTCGCCGACACCGGCATCGACCTGCGTCAGGATCGTCTTGCCTTGCAGCGTCTCAAAGAGGTCGCGGAACGCGCCAAGTGCGATCTTTCATCGACGCTGGAAACGAATATCAACCTGCCGTTTATCGCCGCGGACGCCACCGGCCCGAAGCATTTCAACAAGACCTTGACGCGGCAACAATTCGAAGCCCTCGTCGGCGATCTCGTCGAACAAACTGTCGAGCCGTGCCAGCGCGCGTTGAAAGATGCCGAACTACAGCCCAGCGACGTTCAGAAGGTGATCCTCGTCGGCGGCCAAACACGTTCGCCGATCGTCGAACGGACAGTCGAGAAGATCTTCGGCCGCAAACCGTCGGCGGAGATCAACCCGGACGAAGTGGTGGCGATGGGCGCTGCGATTCAGGGCGGCGTGCTGAGTGGAGACGTCAAAGACATCATCCTGCTCGACGTCCTGCCGTTGAGTTTAGGCCTGGCAACGCGTGGCGGGTTGTTTACAAAGATCATCGAGCGCAACTCCACGATTCCGATTCGCGAGAGCCGCACGTTTACGACCGTCGTCGATAACCAGTCGTCAGTCGAGATTCACGTGTTGCAGGGCGAACGTGAGATCGCGCAGGGAAATCGTTCGCTTGGGAAGTTTGAGCTGGTCGGAATTCCGCCGAGTCCTCGCGGCGTGCCGCAGATCGAAGTATCGTTTGAAGTCGACGGCAACGGCATCGTGTCGGTGTCTGCGCAGGACAAGGCGACCGGACGCGAACAGCAGATCCGCATCACTCCGACTTCCGGCCTGGCGCCGGAAGAGATTGATCGCTTGATCCGCGAAGCCACAGATTTTGCTGACAGCGATCGAGTTACGAAGGAAGTCCTCGTCCTGAAAACGAAGCTTGAGTCGTTGTTGCGGAACACGAAGAAGTCGTTTGCCGAATTTGGCGGCTTGCTTTCCGAGATCGACCAGGAGACGGCGGAGAGAGTTTTCAAAGAGGCTGAGACTGCTGCGCAGGTAGAGAGATCGGAAGAGATCAATATCGTAATGAACAAGCTGGAGCGCGTCGCCGGGCAACTCACATCCGCAATGCTGAACCCCACACCGGACGCGACCACCAGCGAGGTCTAAGCATTTTCCATTTATCGTTTTCCATTTTTCATTTGTCATTTTCTGGAACCGCGCTCTGAGAACGAAAAATGAAAAATGAAAAATGAAAAACGGAAAATGAAGAGGACTAATGAGTAAGCGTGACTATTACGAAGTGCTTGGCGTGAGTCGCACGGCCAGCGACCAGGAGTTGAAGACTGCGTATCGGAAACTCGCGATTAAGTACCATCCTGATAAGAACCCGAATGATGCAGCGGCGGAGGAGCAGTTCAAGGAAGCCGCCGAGGCTTATAGCGTATTGTCCAATGCCGATCAGCGGAAACGCTACGATCGTTTCGGTCATGCGGGCGTGTCCAGCAGTGCAGGCGCTGGAGCGTGGGGCGGCGCGCCGGGGTTTGGCGGTATCGAGGACATTCTCGGCGACCTGTTTGGTTTTGGCGATGTGTTTGGCGGCGGGCGCGGTGGTGGTTCGCGTCGTTCGGCGGCCCAGCGTGGCGCAGATCTCCGTTACGATCTTGAGATTACACTCGAAGATGCGGCGAACGGAATGACCGCGCAGTTGCGTATTCCACGTCTCGAGGGTTGCGAGTCGTGCAAAGGTTCCGGTTCGGCGCCGGGAACGCAACCGGAGAATTGCAGCACGTGTAACGGCACGGGCCAGGTTCGTTATCAGCAGGGTTTCTTTTCGGTGGCGCGTACGTGCCATGTGTGTCGTGGTATCGGGCGCGTGGTGAAAAACCCGTGCACCGAGTGCAAAGGCCAGGGACGTGTCGAGCGCGAGAAACAGATGGAGGTCAAGATTCCCGCGGGGGTCGAGACTGGTTCACGGCTCCGTGTGCCGGGCGAAGGCGAAGCGGGAACGCAGGGTGGCCCTGCGGGCGACTTGTACGTCGTGATTCATGTTGCCGAGCACGATCAGTTTGAGCGGCAGGGAGCAAATCTTTACGAGGCGGTGCCGATCAGTTTCGCGCAAGCAGCGCTTGGCGCGGAGTTGATGGTCAAGACGCTCGACGGTCAAGAGAAGTTGAAAGTCCCAACGGGCACGCAGACCGGAACTGTGTTTCGTCTGCGGGGGAAGGGAATGCCGGCGCTTGGCGGCCGTGGCAAGGGCGATCTGTTTGTCTCGGTAACGGTGATCACGCCGACGAGCCTGACTCGCGAACAACGCAAGCTGCTCGAACAATTGGCGGAAGTCGAAAGCAAAGATCTCACGGACAAGTCAATCGTCGATAAGGTCCGCGACATCTTTGGGTAGATCTGAGATCTAAGATCTCAGATCTGAGATCTCAAACCTAACAACCTCATCATCTCCGCATGCAGCAACACCACGTCAGGTGATTGCTGCAAAGCGAGAAAGTAGTTCTTCTGAAATTCACTTCCCGATTCTGACGGCGACAGTAAAGTCTTCGCCCGCGCCAGCAACGCCTTCGCATCGTCTTCAGTCACCGGATGTTCGGGATCGCGAGCGTCCAACGTCTCGTCGATCTGCACGATGAGTTCTGAGAGACGGTGCAGCCAGTCGAACCACGGGTCTTTCAACACCAACTGCAGGAACTCGTAACTGTTGCCGATCTGCCCTCGCGCTCGCTCGTAACCGCGACGTTCGAGATCGAGCAACGTCTTGTGCAACCGCAACAATCCCTGACGCAAATCCTTCAAAGCGTCCCGCGTGATCTCCGATAGATTCTCGTTTGCCATACCGCCTCACCTTAGCACGAAATCCGTGTTCCGACGTCTCGCCGCGGCCGCTATGCTATGATCCCGGCGATGCCCAGCGCCATCTCCCTCGACACTCCGGTCGAGGATCTTCACAAGTTCCGTATCGCCCGGCTAGGTGAGGTTCTCTCGCGCAAACTAGCGTCTGCGCTGGGGACTCAGGTCCACAAACGAAACCGGTCCGAGGTCACGGTCGAAGATCTGATCACATATCTACCGATGCGTTATGAAGATCGGTCCCGCACGGCAGCCATCAGGGATTTGCAGGACGGCCTCGAAGCGTCACTCGATTTGACGGTGACGCAGGCGCATGGCTATCCGGTGCGGGGCAAGGGAGGCTTCGCCCGGCCGAAACTTTATATCTTCGAAGTTAAGGCTATCGACGCGGACAGGACCGGGCCTGACGTGGTCGTCTGGTGGTTTGTGTCCGGCCGCCGCGCCTACGACATCATCAAGTATTACAGCGCGAAGCTGGTTCCCGGCACTCGCTTCATCACGTTTGGCCGCTGGGAAATGGAAACTCGCCGTCACATCTTCAAACTGCGTCTGCAACGGCCGGCCGACGAACTCGAAGTCATTGCCATTCCCGAGCAGGCGGAGAATTCCCCCGCGGCAGTTGAATCCGAAGTCGAGCAGATCGAAGTTCCCGACCCGGCGTCGGCGGCGATTCACGTCGCGCGGCGCGTGCCGGTCTATCGCAAACTCGGCGACTTCAATTCGAAACGCATGCGCGAGATCGTTCATGGCGTGTTGGCCCAACTCGACGACAAATCGATCGTCGAGACCCTGCCGGTGGAGTTGCGACAGAAAGTTCACGTGATAGGCCGTGCGCGAGCGTTGCGCGAGATTCATTTTCCCGCCGCTGACGCAGATCTTGCCGCGTATGAACAATCGCGCAGCCCCGCGCATCTGCGCCTTATCTTCGAAGACTTCTTCTGGCTCACGTTTGCGATTGGCTTGAAGCGCGGCCAGCGAGTGAAGGAAGCAAAAGCGACGACGATCCGCATCGACCAGGAAGTCAAAGATGCTGTCGCCGCCGTGCTGCCGTTCAAGTTGACGAAGGCGCAACGAAAAGTCACGCGCGAGATCTTCAACGACATGAAATCGCGTTCGGCGATGAATCGGATGCTTCAGGGAGACGTCGGCAGCGGTAAAACCATCGTCGCGTTGATCGCGATGGTGGCGGCGATTAAAAACGGACTGCAAACGGCGTTGATGGCGCCTACCGAGATTCTCGCCGAGCAACACGCGAAGAACATTAAACGATTATTGAGAGCGACGCCTTATCGCGTTGAGTTGTTGACCGGTTCGCTTCGTCCGGCAGAAAAACGCCGGCTGCAAGCGGCGCTGAAGGAAGGCGAGATCAACGCCGTCGTCGGTACGCAGGCGCTGATCCAGGAGTCGGTGTTGTTTGCGCGTCTCGGCCTCGTGATCATCGACGAGCAACATCGCTTCGGCGTCATGCAACGCGCCGAGTTGCGTGCGCGTGGCTTGAATCCTGACGTGCTCGTGATGACGGCGACGCCGATTCCGCGTTCGCTCGCGATGACGGTTTACGGCGAACTCGACGTTTCGGTGATCGACGAACTGCCGCCGGGACGCACGCCGATCGAGACGAAGGTCGTCGGCGAGGATCAGCGACAGGACGTGAAGCATTTGATCAATCGCGAGGTAAGCGCGGGACGGCAGGTTTACGTGGTGCATCCACTCGTCGAAGAGTCGGAGAAAGTGGACTTGAAGGATGCCAAGCGCCGGTATGAATATCTTCGCGACACAGTTTTTCCGAAACTGACAGTCGGCCTGTTGCACGGAAAGATGAAGCCCGCCGAGAAAGAGGCGGTGATGAATGAGTTTGTCGCGGGCCGGATCAATATACTGGTGTCGACGAGCGTGATCGAGGTCGGCGTCGACGTGCCGAATGCGTCGGTGATGATCGTCGAACATGCCGAGCGGTTTGGGTTGTCGCAACTTCATCAACTGCGCGGGCGCGTCGGTCGAGGCGCGGAGAAGAGTTTTTGCATTTTGTTGACGAGCGACAAGAGAACTGCGATCGCGGAAGAGCGTCTTGGCATCATGGCCCAGACGAGCAATGGTTTCGAGATCGCGGAGAAAGATCTCGAGCTGCGTGGTCCAGGTGAGTTGCTCGGGACGAAGCAATCGGGCTTGCCCGAGTTTCGTATCGGAAACATCGTTCGCGATCAGCAACTGCTGGAACAGGCGCGACGTGCTGCCGAGTTTTACCTGAGTCGCGAGAAATCACCGGCGACGGTGAGGATGAAAGCCTACATCGAGAAAGACGCGCGGTTGGGGCTCGCAGCGGTCGGGTGATAACGTCTTTGCTATGCGCATCATTGCTGGAGAGTACAAGGGCCGCAATCTCAAGAGCCCGCCGTCGATGCAAGTGCGGCCGACGTCGGATCGCTTGCGCGAAACCCTTTTCAACATCATCGCGCCGCGGATCGAGGAGGCGCGATTTTTAGATCTGTGCGCGGGTTCGGGCGCGGTGGGAATTGAAGCCTTGTCGCGTGGCGCGCGGTATGTGACGTTTATCGATCGGTCGAGAAGAAGCTGTCAGTTGATCGAGTCGAACGTTGAGTTGTGTCGCATTCCGGAGGACCAATACGAGATCTATCAGATGCCGGCGGAAGACTTTCTTCGGCAGTATAAAGACAAGCAGTGGGACATCGTGTTTTTCGACCCGCCATATAACGAAGACTACTTGCCTACGCTCAATCTTCTTGGCGCTAGGGATAGTTTGGTGATCGTCGAACATCATCATAAGAAAAGCTTGCCTGAAACAATCGGGACGTTGGTTCGAACACGGATTTTAAAACAAGGCGATTCGTCACTTAGCTTCTACGCGAGTTAGAATCGGTTTCACGTATGTTAGTTCTCGGTATTGAAACATCCTGCGACGAAACAGCCGCTGCCGTCGTGCGTGATGGGCGCGAGATCGTCTCGTCAGTGATCTCTTCGCAAGTGCCCGTGCACAAACGTTATGGTGGCGTCGTGCCGGAACTCGCTTCGCGCGAGCACCTCGACAAGATCGTCCCCGTCGTCGCCGAAGCCTTCGAACGTGCGCAAGTGCCGGCGGCTGACGTCGACGGCGTCGCAGTAACGATCGGACCCGGCCTTGTCGGATCGCTTTTGGTCGGCGTCTCCTACGCCAAAGCCATGGCTTATGCGCTGAAGAAGCCGTTTGTCGGCGTCAATCACATCGAGGGCCACATCTATTCGGTCGCGTTTGAGAACCCGCCAATCGAATATCCGGCCGAGGCGCTGATCGTTTCCGGTGGGCACACAAACATCTTCTTTATTCCCGAACCCGGCAAGTACAAAGTCGTCTCCCGCACGCGTGACGACGCGGCTGGCGAGGCGTTTGACAAGGTCGCGAAGATGCTCGGGCTTGGCTATCCCGGTGGGCCAGTGATCGAACGGCTCGCGCGCGAAGGCAATCCACACGCAGTTCCGTTTTCTATCCCGCGTATGGGCGATGGGTTGCCGGATTTTAGTTTCAGCGGTTTGAAGACTGCGGTGACGAAGCACGTGCGCGAGACGGGATTGTCGCCGGTCGAAAATGGCGGCGAGCCGTCGCAGGGAATCAAAGATCTCGCGGCGAGTTTTCAATACGTGGTGGTCCAGTCGCTGGTGAAGACGATGGCGAAGATCGCGGGCGAGTATTATCCGAAGACGCTGATCATCGCCGGTGGCGTGGCGTGTAATGGAAAACTGCGTGAGGTTGCGCGTGAGACGGCTGCGTCGCTGGATCTGCCGGTTTATTTTCCGTCGCCGCACCTGTCGACTGACAACGCCGCGATGATTGCCGCAGCGGGAACTGTGAAATTGATGGCCGGCGAACGAGGCAGTTTAGACATGAATGCCGACGTTACGTTGCGTCTGCAAAACCTCGATCTCGAGGAAGAAGCAGCGAAACGCGCCGGCGTCCGGTATCGACTGTAGCAGCGAAGCGAATTAGTTCCCGCAAAGACGCAAAGGTAAGGCTTCGTTCTTCCTTTGCGTCTTTGCGCCTTTGCGGGAAACTGCTTTTGTTTGTCTTGATCCCGTCACGCGGGATCTGAAGTTGGGCCTTATCAACCCTCTATCGTGCTCATCGCAGTGACGGCACGTTTTTCATAAGCCGCAATCGTGGCGATGTTCTTCTTTTCTACCTCACTCAACGCCGCATCGGTGAAGTTCGGATCTGCTTTGTACCAATCAAAGCTCGAGAAATACTTCTGGAGCCACGGCTCTTTGAAGACTTTTCCGTGACGCGCGTAGATCTCCTGCCGCATCTGGACCACGTCTTCGATGAACAATCCTTCCAGCAACGCGCGCGCGATCGGTTTTGTGCTCAACTCCTGGTGGATACGTTGCTCTAATCGGACGATCGTCTCGACATTCAACTTATCGGTGCCGGAGAGAGTCTCGTCCTTGAACTCTTCGTTGGGCTGATACCAGGGTTGATTGTAGTAATACATTTGCAGCCACTCGGCCCGAAACATGCGGCCGTGGCGCGCGTAGACTTCGTTGCGCAACAAACGCAGCTCGTGCAGGCTCAGGCCCTGGAGCATTTGTTCGGAGATGGTCCTGTTTTCGAATAGCTCCATGTCGCCGGGCAGCAGTGCGACGCGACGCTGTTTCTTCTCGCCGGTACTTAGAACGGTGAGGTTCTTGCGCTCGATGGCCGTGAGTTTCTTCGCGTCGTACTTGTCGCTGGCCGTATACCAGTAGCGCTCTTCGAAATATTGCTGTAGCCACGGTTCGTCGTCGAAGCGCTTGCCGTGAATCGCTTCGATCTCTGCTTGTAAAACCTTCCATTCGGCGCCGCTGTGCTTGCCCAGTTTTCTGGCGGGGATCGCGCGATCGCGCCAGTAACGCATATCGCCTGGCTGGATCGTCTCGTGTTTGGCAGCTTCGGCGATGCGGATCAGATCGAGATTGCGACGCTCGGTTTCGTTGAGCATCGAGTTGTTGAACTCGGTGTTTGGTTTGTACCATGGTTGATTCTGGAGATACACCTTGATCTCGGCGTCTTTGAAGATGCGGCCGTGACGGCCAAACACGAGCCCGCGCATGAGTTTCAGGTCCCAGAGTTCGAGTTTCTGAATTTGCGCCTGCGTGATCGTGTTTTTGCTGAAGTCGAAATTCTTCCAGGCCTCCATCGGATCCTGGGCCAACGCCGGGCAACAACAGACAGCGATCAGCGTCAAAAGGGGAAGAAAACGTCGGGAGCGAGGGAACACGGATCTTCTCCTTACTTAGTTCGCACAGTGTTGTTCGAATGCGTGGGTGAGTTCGCTGGCGATCTGCGAGGCATCGCGGCCTTCGATCTGGTAGCGTTCCAGCATGTAGACCAGCTCGCCGTCTTTCAGGATGGCAATCGACGGCGACGATGGACCATAACCGGTGAAATAGCTGCGCGCTCGTTCGGTGGCTTCGATGTCAGCGCCGGCGAACACGGTGGCGACTTTGTCGGGTTTGACGTTGTGCTGGAGCGCGAGTGCGACGCCGGGACGCGCCCTTCCAGCCGCGCAGCCGCAGATGGAATTGACGACGACCATCAGCGTCCCGCTGCTATCCTTGACGGCCTGGTCAACGGCCTCCGCCGTCTTCAACTCCTCAACCCCAAGACGGGTCAGGTCCTCACGCATCGGACGAATCATGATTTCTGGATATGGCATTTGTTTAGTTCTCCTTAAGGTTTCTCATTCTACAATCTGTGTTCACTAATCGAAATATGGCGTGGGGCGTCGCCGTCGCCGGCGATGTTGATTTGCCACACGTCCGAGGGCAAGGGGTACGGGCCCATGCGCTCAGGCCATTCTATTACGATTACGGCTTGTTCATCTCTCAGTAATTCGTCGAGATCGACGGCGTGGGCGGCGCTGGCGCCTTCGTCGAGACGATAGAGATCGATGTGGTAGAGACGCAGTCGGCCGGTGTAGGGGTTCACGAGAGTGAAAGACGGGCTGGTGACGTCTTCATCGGGAATGCCGAGAGCGGCCGAGATGCCTTTGACGAAAAGCGTCTTGCCTGCGCCGAGTGGACCGCTGAGCAGAAGGATCTCGCCGCCTTCGAGCCGCGCGCCGAGTTGATGGCCGTAGTTGAACGTCTCGACAGGAGACGAGCTATGGAATTCACCGGCTGGAATGCGCTGATTAGAACTCATTATCACGGTTGCTCGCCCTTTGGATCTACGAAGCGGATTGCTTCACTGAAATGCTCGCGAATATCCGACGCGACCATCGCGCGCATGCCGAGTTTGCGTGCCGCGAGGTCGCCGGCCAGTCCGCCGACATAAAGCGCCGCGACGACGGCCGCGAGTGGATCTGCTTTGTCTTTCAACGTCGCAAATGCTTGCGTGAGAAAGCCGGCGATCAGGCCGGTAAGCGTGTCTCCGGCGCCGGCCGTGCCGAGTCCTGGATTGCCGGTCGGATTTACAAAGACGCGTCCATCGGGAGCGGCGACGAGTGACCGCGAACCTTTCAGCACGAGGATCACCTGGTGCTCGGTCGCAAACTCGCGCGCAACTGCGACGCGGTCGCCAATGTCGGACCTTCCGACGAGTCGAGCCATCTCGCCCGGATGCGGTGTCAGGACGAGCGGATGTTCCGCCGAGCCTTTCAAACTGTTAGGCCACGGCGCGAGACAGTTCAATCCGTCCGCATCGATCACACAGGGCGTCGAGCGTCGCTCAACGATTTTAAGAACGAAGCGGCGGGTGCGTTCGTCGTCAGACGTGAGTCCTGGTCCAACTGCGACAACCGTGCCTTTCTTCTCCGCCAGTTTAAGGAAATGATCGACTGCGTCGTCGCTCACCGCGCCTCGATCGGTTTCCGCGAGTGCCGTCGTCATGACTTCCGGCATGGAACCGCTCGCAACCAGCGGCTGAGCCGAAGCGGGTGTCGCTACTGTCACCAGCCCGGCGCCCGAGCGCATCGCAGCATTGCCACATAGCGCCGCCGCGCCGGAGTAACCACGCGAACCAGCGGCGACGAGCACGTTGCCATGCGCGTTCTTATAAGATCCGCGCGTGTACCGCGTGCTGATAAGCCACTGCCGCGCATCCTCCTCTTCGACAAGAAACAACCGCGAGTCGAATTTGTCGATCAACGACGACGGCGAACCGATATCGGCAACAATCAAGTCGCCACAAAAATCAGACGCGGGTGGAAGCACATTCGCAGGTTTTGGAGCAGTGAACGTCACCGTGAGATCTGCGCGGACCGCGGGACCGATCGGATCGACGAGATCCGCGTTGAGACCGGAAGGAATATCAATCGAAACGATCAATGGTTGAGCCGGCAAGGATTCAGCCGGCAAGGATTCAACGACTCTTGCGTAGACGCCTTCGAGCGGGCGCGTTAGACCAGTGCCAAACAGCGCATCGACGATGACGTCGTAATCACCATCAATTTGATCCCACTCACTGCTTTCGACAAAGGTCACTCCCGGCATTCCACGAATCAACTCGAAATTGGTCCTCGCGTCACCGCCAGTCTCCTCAACCTTGCCAAACAAAACAACCCGACACTGCGCACCATCCTCAACCAGCAACCTCGCCAAACCTGCTCCATCGCCGCCGTTATTACCCTTACCGCAAAGCACCAACACCGTGCACCCGCCCAACGCGCCGCCAAAGCGCGCCCGGATCGCGTCGAAACACGCCGCACTAGCCGACTCCATTAACTTAATAGAAGGAATGCCGTACTTCTCGGTGGTGAGACGATCGATCTCCCGCATTTGTTCGGCGAAGACTACTGGCTGCACGCGAGGATGATAGCAGAGCCACTAAAGACGGATTAAGCGCAAACAAAAATAGCGGCCCAAAGCAAAGCCCGGCTTCTTCCCGCCGTGCCCGCCTGCCACTGCGCCATCTTCCGTTTTTCCAGGATACTTAACTTAAATATCTAATGCCCCACGCCCTCCAGAAAAATTTGCAAAAAAAATTCTGGAACAAGAGCAAGCCTGTTCCAGAACTCAAAACTTCAATAAACGTGCTGTTTTAGATCGTTATGGCCGCCCGAACATTGGCGTGGGCAGCTTTCTGGGCTTGCTCCGACGCGGGCGCGAGGCCCGCCCCGATCAGGTACATAAGTGTTTCGCAGACTTCCCGAGAACCAGTCCCGACCACCTGTCCCTTTTCATCCTGCAGCACATAGATCCGGCCACTCCCGTCTAATGGAAGAATCATTGGCTGTGTGTACATGTTCAGTCTCCTTGGGGGTAGAAGATCCCTCTGTTAGTTCGAACCAATATCATTTTTGCCGCTGTTTGTTCAACCTGCGGCGAGCGATTCCGGCAGTTCCGACCAGGCCACCGGCCAAAATCAACAAGCTGGCCATCTCGGCTGTTGGGGCAATATTCCCCGTCGAGATGGTGATCGGATCGGCCCAAACCGTCGACGAAGTTGCTGCCATAACTAGAAGCGTCGCAAGGGAGAGTGCGATGCGCTGGAGGTTGAAAAACTGGGGCATTCTGGGAAACTCCTACCGTGCTTATTTCCTAAACCATAGAAAAGAAAGTGCTATTCGGTGGAGGCTTCCAGTAGAAAAAAACACGTTTAACGAAGGACTCTGAGAAAACGGCCGATGATGGCCCGGGCAGGAGGAAGACCAAAGACGTATCCGACGGCAAAATAGCAGGTCCCGTAAACACCCAGTACGACGATCGCGAGCGGAATCGGATGCCAGCCCGCAACCAGTATTTTCACACCCCAACCAAGCCCGGCGCCGAGTAGCGCTCCGATCCAAAGCTTCGACGCGTAGGCGAACGGCAATCCGGTCCGGCCGATGCGTTGATTGAGACTCCGGCGCAACAAGACAAACTCAACCCAACCAGCGATGCCGGAAGCCACCGTGATTCCGGCCGCGCCCAGTTTTGGATCCACGCCAATCAACCCCGGCAGGTAAAGGGAACAGAAGTAACCGAGCACGCCTCCGAGAACGACGCGCAACACTGCGAACCGCAACGGCGTGCGCGTGTCTTGCAAGGCGTAATAGGTCGACGAATAAAGCCGGCCCATCGTCGACGCAAGCAGGCCGACCGCCGCGCCGGCCAGTATGGTCCAAACGTAAATCGAGTCGTTGCGCGTGAACTTACCGGTCTGATAAAGCACCGCGGCGATCACGTCGCCCAGCGCCAGAAACGCGACCGCGGAAGGCACGATGAAGAAGCTGATGCGCTTCAATCCTTCTTCGAGCCGGCGCCGCAACGTTTCGGCAACGACACTCGCCGTTCCCAACGTCTTCGACATGGCGGGCAGTTCGGCTGCCGATACCGACATGCCAAACAGACTCACCGGCAGCGTGTACAAACTCTGCGCGTAATTCAAAGCGACAACCGCGCCCTGTCCCAGAAAGCTCGCCAGAAACGCGTCGACAAACGCGCTGATCTGGACCACGCCACGGCTCATGAACACCGGAAAGAAACTGCGCAGCACTTGTTGGACATGCACGCTCGCCAGCGTTATCTGCGGACGAAAGCGATGAATCAACCGCAGCACGGTCGGCAGTTGCACGGCAAACTGGAGCACGCTGCCGATAACCGATCCCCACGCTGTCGCCGCCGCAAGCGAAGCCAGATCGACGCGATTGCCGAAGTAGAGCAGCGCGGCAATGATCGCGGCGTTCCAGGCAACGGGCGCAGTGTAAGAGACAAAGAAACGATGATGACTATTCAGAACTCCAAGACACCACGCCGAAAGCACGAGGATTCCTGCTCCGGGAAACAGTATCCTCACGAGCGTGATCGCGAGCGCGCGCCGTTCGTCCTCAAACCCGGCCGCGATGATCGTCACGATGTAAGGCGTCGTAAACACGCCGACAAGCACGACGACCGACGTAACAAGGGCGAGAATCCCGAAGATCGCATTCGCGATGCGCGTCGCTTCTTTTTCATCGTCCTGGGCCAACAGCTTCGCGTAGACCGGAATGAACGACGCTGACAACGCGCCTTCGCCGAACACGTTTTGCAAAAAATTCGGAATACGAAATGCGGCGCTGAACGCGTCGCCTTCGCCTGAGCTGCCGAAGTAGTGCGCGAAGATTCGTTGCCGGATCAGACCGACAATACGGCTGGTGAGAATTCCAGCGCCGACAAAGAACGCTGACCGCGCCGTGCTCGGCGGCGCTGGTTTTGCGGGCGCTGGCGGAACTGCCGGTTCGGCTGCGCCTACTTGTTCGACAGTTTCACCGGCAACCGCAGCGGGCGATTTGTCAGTGGGGATTTCGGGGTCTCGTGTCAGAGAGAGTATTCCTTCATCTTGTTGAGAAGTGTTTTATAACTGACACCGAGATCTTCGGCGGTCTTGCTCTTGTTGCCCACGTTCGCTTCCAAAGCACTGGCGATCTTGCGACGTTCGACGAGACGCAACGCGCGATGTCCTACGTCTGACAACGTGCCCGACAGGTCCACTTCGCGAAGCACTTCCGCTTCACCGGCTTTTGCCGTGACGAGTCCAAGATCGTGAGGCTCGAGCATCATCGTGTCCGTCAGAATGCAGGCGCGTTCTATTGCATTCTCGAGTTCGCGAACGTTTCCGGGCCAGTGGTGTTGTTGCACTGCGGCCACGGCCGCGGCACTGAGTTGCGCTTCGCGTCCGCGCAGTTCTTTTCCGAGTTGGGCCGCGAAATGACGCGCGAGCAACACAATGTCGTCGCCGCGATCGCGGAGCGGCGGTATCTCCATCGGAAACACTGCCAAACGAAAAAACAGGTCGCCGCGAAACTCGCCGTTATCAACCGCGGTCTTGAGATCTTTATTCGTCGCTGCAACGACACGCACGTCGACGGCAACCGGCGCCCGCCCGCCAATGCGATCGACAACCTTCTCTTCAATCGCGCGCAGCAGTTTTCCCTGGACTGCGAGTGGCAACTCGCCGATCTCGTCGAGAAACACTGTGCCGCCAGACGCGAGTTCAAACTTTCCCTGTCTCCGATCGTTCGCGCCCGTGAACGCTCCGCGTTCGTGACCGAAGAGTTCGTTCTCGATCAACGTCTCGGGAATTGCCGCGCAGTTGATCGCGACAAACGGCTTGTCACGACGCGGGGAAAGATGATGGACCGCACGCGCGAAGAGTTCCTTACCGGTTCCGGATTCGCCGAGCAGCAACACCGTCGCTTCCGTCTGCGCGACGCGTTGCGTTTCTCCTACCGCTCGTTTCAGTGCTTCGGATTCGCCGAGGATGCGGGGAAAGCCATAGCGGCGCGACCACTCTTCGCGCAACAGCACGTTCTCCGTGCGCAGGCGCGCCTGTTCCAGCGCGCGCCCGACGAGCAGCAAGAGGTGATTCGAGTCGACTGGCTTTTGCAGAAAATCGTGAGCGCCGTCTTTCATCGCCTGGACCGCTTCGTCGATCGATCCAAAAGCGGTCATTACGATCACGGGCACGTCGGCGTCGGCACTGCGCGCGGCACGCAGCACGTCCAACCCGGAACCGTTTGGCATGCGCAGATCGGTGAGTACGAGTCGATGTCTGGCGGTGGCGATTTCGTTGAGAGCAGAAAGAGCGTCGACAGCTTCGCTGACACTATAGCCGGCATTCTCGAGAGTCAGTCGGAGGACGCGGCGCAGACTGTCTTTGTCTTCGACCAGAAGGACGTCAGCCATCCGTGAAAGCATAACACGGATGGCAGATGTGCGAGTCGGTAGCTGGTTTAATACTCGCGAATATCGCGGACGATATCGCCGAGGGCATCCTTCGCTTGCTGCACCCAGTTTGAATCGTATCTCAGGTCAGCATTGCCTCCGCCGTTGGTGTGGAAGCTCGGCGCGAGGAATGGATGCGGTTGACCATTTTCCGAGGCCGGCCACGAACGAGCGAACTTCGCGACGTAGATCGATCCGAGTATGTTGCCGTTTCCACCGCCGTTGCGATTGATCGTTCCTTCTCCGAGCACGAGAACGATGCCGTTGAAACTGGGGTTGCCACTCATCACGAGATTGCCGGTCACGATGAGCAGGCCCGCGCCGCCATCGAGGGTGCAGTTGCCGTTTACAAACGTGACTTTTGGTTCCGCCGCAGTTCCGGCCGTTCCGCTGAAGGTCGTGTAATAGCGACCCAGGCTGCGCGCCACCAACTGCATATCGTTGAGGAATGAGCGTGCGGCATCCGCAGTCTTGAGCCATGAAGGCAAGTCGCTCATTCCAATCTGCGCTGTCTTCACGTCGGCAACTGTCGCACCTTTAGTGATCGCGTCCTGGGCTATTCCAAGATCGGAAGGATTCGTGACTCCAAACGTTGGCAGATCGTGTCCACTGCCCGCATTATCGTGGCCGGTGTAAAACTTCGCGTTGCTGCTGCCAATGTCGAAATCCATCACCGAAGCGCTGCCATCCTCGGCGCCGCGCATCATCAGCATCGCAGACGGTTCAAAATCGAAGTGGGTCTTCTGAACGACCATCTCCATGTTCTTGACCGCGCCCTTTGGACCAAAGCCGGTTGATTGGACCTGGATGCGATTAGGCCGGTAGGTCGCATCGGCGGCGCGCCGCACGCCGTTTGGATCGTCAGGATCTATCACAACAATGCTATAGGAGTAGTTCGCTCCTGCTGGTGTGACGCGTCCTTGGCCGTCGTAGTCGAGCCACGCTGAAAGACGCGCTGTGGTTGAGTTGTCGCTATTCCTGTTCGACTTCGCCCGGTCGACGGCGTTGCGGAACCCCATACGCGTATTGTTTGGAATACCCTTCGGCGCCACGTGGCCCCGAATCACATTCAACGCCGCTTCCAGCCCGCTCTCGGCGGCGTAATACGCCTGCAACTCGGCGGTCCCCTCAATCGACGTCGTCGCCGACATGCCGCTGGTCAGAATTACTGTACCCGCAACGGCCAGCAACAGCGTCGCGATCAGGATGCTGATAACGAGGGCAGCGCCTTTTTCACCATGACGATCCGAATTTGTTCTTTTCATTTGCGATAACCTCACCAGCTTAGAAAGTGATCTGACTGGAGTTTCTCAACACGACTTCCGAAACGAGATTGATGGTCGACTCGGGTTGGTGACCCGGCGATCCGGGTACGCCTTGCGCCGGCAGAACGACGCCGACCGTGATTCTTACCTTCCATGCAGTTCGCGACGCCTCGGGATCGGCGACAACGTCGAGCTCGGTTCCGGTGCTGTTGAAGTATTGAAGTTGAAAACTGTCGAGCCTGTTTGCCAGCACCGTGGTGCCTTCGCGTCCGCCGAGAGTCACGTCGTAGCGGACAAGGTAGTGACGATTGGCCACGTCGTCGTCGTACATCGAATACTTGATGTCTTCATCGCGATCGATCACCTCGTTGGAGCCGGCAACAGGATTGCCCGAAGCATCGCGAGTGTAGGCATTCAGGTTCGAGCGGAACCTTATCGAGCCAGGCCCGGTGTCGCCGGGAACGAGACCGTTATCGATCAGGCCGAAACCGGAGTTGGCGATCTCGCGCGAGACGATATTGAGCGCGCGTTGTGCGTCGGCGATGGCGTCCGAACGCGCGTCCTCGCGCGAACGCATGTGGAGAGACTGGGCCACGAGGGAGCTGGCGATGGTGGCGATGGTGATGGTAACGGTCATCGCGATCATCAGCTCGAGCAGCGAAAAGCCACTGGCGTTGTTTGTTGTTTCTCGCATGTTTTTAGACCCCACCTGAAAATGGACCAAGCGCAAAAGCGGAGCGCTGCACGGTGAGCTGCACGCTGCCGAGCGCCCAGGGTTCGTTGCTCATCAACGGCGTAACCTGGATCCTGATGGTCTTGAGCGACGTGGTAGTGTTTGTGATCGTCGTGGTTACGGTGTAAGTGCGCTCGGCGCTGGTGACGGTTTGGCTGGTGGCGGCCTGAGCGGTCAGTAAAGGATCGAGAAACGTGACTTGCCGATAACGTTCCATATGTTGCTGCGCGACCGCCAGGGCCGCCGCGCGATCGCGCGAGCCGGTGTTGTTCCTGATGGCGTAAGCGAACACCGCGCAGATTCCCAGACCGCCAATCATCATCACCAGCAGGGCAGTGGCTGTTTCGACGAGCGTGAAGCCTTCTTCCTGACTGCGTCGCGTCCTGCTGCGGACCATTCTGTGAGTTACAACTGACAAGCGCATTTCATTCTCCGTTTGGCTTCTTCTTTTAGTTGGTCACGCTGACGGACACCGATTGCGATCCGCAGGGCGTCGTGAAATTGAGCGTGAAATTACCGCGAGTATTGTTCAGCGACACGACCGAGAAAGTATTGCCGGTCGTTCGCGTGACTCCGAGGTTGTTTGGTCCACTCGTGAAGTTCACCGTGCCGCTCGGATTGACTGAGAAGCTGACCGTTCCGCCGCTGTGCTTTCCGAACGAGAACGGGTTCGGAGTGGTGCTCACCTGGACCGTGCACGGTGTAGGCGTTGGCGTCGGGGTTACGCTTGGGGTCGCTCCCGGCGACGGCGAGGGAGTCGGTGTTGGAGTCGGGCTTACAAGGGGTGACGGCGACGGGCTCGCGGCCGGAGTTGGGGTTGGACTCGGCTCAATTGCAGGCGTCGGCGTTGGTGTCGGCTCAGTGCCGTCGACTGGAGTTGGCGTGGGCGTCGGGTTGTTGTTGCCGTTGGTGGTTGAACCGCCGTCGATGCCCGTCAAACCGTTTACGTTCACGTTTACATTTGGAACGTCGTCGAGATAGACGTCGCTGTCGATCGTAACGTCGCCGGATCGAGTCACGTCGACGACGCGTTGATCGTTCGGATCGTCGCCCCACTGCATGGCGATACTGACTTTGATTTCCGTCAACGGAAGATCGACAAGCCGTCCACGCCAATCAAAGACCAGCGCGAGCGGATCGGTGGCGAAGACCACGCCGTCGTCGAGACTAAAGTCTTTCGTTTCGACGGAGCCGTCGCCGTCGAAGTCCATTTTCACGCGATAGCTGGTGGTATTCAGCACTTCGATTCCAGCCATCAGGTTGGGATCGGTTGGGTGGCGGCGCACCGAGTCCACGCGGGCCTTTTCGACATAACTGGCGAGCAGGCGGGACGAGTTTGTTAAGCGGATGCGCTGTCTGGCGGATGTGATTCCGACGACGGCCAGTCCGGAGACGACGCCGACGACGGCGACGGTGATGAGCAGTTGCATCATCGAGAAGCCGCTTTGGGCCATTGGTTTCTTGCGTCGGTTGCTTCGGGTACGGGCGCTCATCACTCCTCCGGTGGCGGGAACTCTGGGACTGGTCGGCAAAACTTTCCCGCGCCCTGATTGGCAACGATCATGCCGGGGCTGGATCGTTCGAAATTAATGGGGTTTTGGTGTGGAGGGTTTGGCGTTGACGGTTGGGCCGTTACCAAAGGTTACGCCGTTGGGAAGAGTGTTACCCAATAATCCCCACAAATGATTTCTGCGGAAACTACGTTGATTACACCTTTAACTAGAGAGCGGCCACTGCTCCGGCCGAAACGAGTTTGGTTGGGGGACCTAAAGAATCGTCCGCTGTGTTTGCGGTGCCGCACGCCGCAACGCAGATGGACGACAAAGCGCCCCGGTGATCTTCGGATCGCCGGGGCGCATTTATTACGCCGCCTTCTTTGCGCGTAGCGCCGCAGGCGCGGAAGAAGGTAGGCAGGGGCAAGTACGAGCAAAGCGAGCACGCCGCCCCTGGATAACTAAGCCAGATCTATCGAGCACTGAAAGTGCGACAGAACGGCGCTTCTTCTGTCGCACTTTCAGTGCTCTGTGGTTGTTCCAAAAAAACCAGGGGTTCCGCGC
>DATELZ010000215.1:0-36876 GCA_035276045.1 Pyrinomonadaceae bacterium
AGGTGAGACACGGTTTCCGCAGCACCATGAGCAAACTCATTCGCCGAATCTCTCACCTGTCTGAACGTCGAGGCGCCATATTCACGCGCACCTCCCGCGTACTCGCCATATCCCATTTCCGCTGCGTGCCGAGGTATTGCCATTCCTGACTCAAACTCCGGCTGATACGCTCTCAAACGCGACGTGCGCCCGTCGGCGTTGCGAATGCGGTTCACTATGAACATACCCAAACCCAACCCGATCAACGCGCACGGGATCGGATTCTGCTGAACCATGTTCGTCACCGACGATCCAGTCTCCTTCAACTTCTCGCCAGCTTTTCCCATCATGTCCATTGCCGGTTCAGTTACGTTGCTGATCGTGTCGCTTACTCTATCCATCACTCTTTCGACCTTTCCGATTGTAGCCTCGCGAACTGTCTCCTTAACCTGATCCATCAGGTGTTCGGGGCTCAGTCTTTCTTGAATCTCGTTTATTGTTTGTCCTAGTTCGGCGCGCGTGTCTTCGATGTCCGCTTTGATGCGTTCCGCCTCGTCGTCACTCTCGACGGCTTCCACTACGATCATCTCCTCCTCGATACGAGGGATACCTGCACGCCGGTCGTCATTCCAACCTGCTTCGTCTAACCGATCTGGTCTTTGATCCATTGCGCGTCCTCCTTCAACGACTCGACAGTTTCGTGCGGCGTCAGTTCCGTCCGCTTGAGTTCGACGATCGCTTTACTGATCAACAGCCACGCCACGCCGCCGACTATCAGTCCGACGATCAACGCTGCGACCCATCCGGGCATCACCCTTGCCAACAACATGATCGTCGCGGCGCCGAGTGCGAGCAGAGCGCCGTATGCGATAGCGCCACCGACAACGAGTGAGCCGATATTTCTGCCAACCTTCGTCGCCTTCTGTGTGATCTCAACTTTCGCCAGTGCCACCTCGTTTCTAACGAGGGTTGTAGTCTCATTAACAAGATCCGAAAACAGTTCACCGAGCGGACGTTCTTCCGTCCGCCGTATTTCATTCATGCGCGGTTGCATAACGACACCTCCTCAATCACAGTGTGGCCGACGTGGTTGAAACATGAGCCGGCTGCTGTGTCGCTGGTGGCAAGCCGCGACCGAGATTCGGATACGACTCGCTCGCCTGTCTCGAACTCTTCAGAAAACGCGCCCCCGCTAAACCGAGCAGAAATGCTCCGCCGATAAGTAACGCCGGCTGGCGTCGTCCGAGGTTTTCGATTTCGTTGACGAGCGCCTTGGTATCGTTCTGTCGTAAGTAGTTCGTCAACCGCTCGAGTCCATCTGCTGCTTTCTTTCCGTATTCGGCCGCGTAGTGCGCGATCGGGCCTTGATCCTGGCCGCCGAGTTGATCGCCGAGCTGTCGCACAGCGCCTGCGACCTTCTGAATCTCATCGGCAGCTTCGTCTTTCTGACGAGTTATGCGCGAACCTGCTTGTTGTTGCACTTGATCGACAACTTCGCTGGTCGTTTGTTTTGCTTGTTGAAGAAGATCGTTTCCACCGGCAGGTGGTGTACGTCGTCCGGGCTGTGGTTGCATCTCATATCCCCCTTGATTAGTTAATCCGCGTAGCGTTTTCAAACGTTAGTTTCATCCTGCATTACGTTATGCAAGAACCACGCCCCAACCCACTCCTGGCAAACACACACATTCGTAAAGCCACCCGAATGACTTTGAAACTCATAAAGATTTAGAGTGAATCAAACCAACTACAACATACGAACGAACAAGGGAGGGTGGGATGAGTCTCGATATCTTAAAAGAAAAAGGCACGCCTTTAGACAAGCAGCTCTTCACCTGGCGCGACCTGGTTAGAACTCCAACAAGCAAACTCGACGACGACGCGTTCACACGTGTTCGGATCATTCTGATGAACGGCCTCGAAGCTGATGCTTTGCGCACTAAACACGCGATGGCGCGCATGCTCAACGGCGACTTTCGTCTGCCGCTCGCGAAAGTTCGGCGCGTCGAACATCATCAACAAACGATGGTGAACTGGTTGTTGCCAGCCGATCTTTCGCCGTTGGAAACGACGATCGCGTTCGAGCAAGTCGCGATCGAAGTCACTGCCAGTGTCGCGCTGCGTGAGCCGGACGAATATCTCGCGCAGGTCTACCGCTTCGGACTGCTGGAGGATTTCGATCATCTTTACCGGTTCTCGGCGTTGATGGATCGAATGGCCGGCAGCGATGCAAACACGATCATTCAAAACTATTCGGACATCATGCCCGGCAGGCCGACGCAAGTTGAGCATCGCGCTCCGGAAGACGACTTGCGCGAGCCTTACGACTGCAAGTCAGCGGACCCGCTCACGAAGATTCACGCCGCGACGATCACGGCCGCCGAAAACCAAACACACGATTACTACATGACGATCGGCCCGATGTTTGCCGATCCGGTCGCGCGCCAGTTGTACGCTGAGATCGCTTCGATCGAAGAGCAACACGTGACGCAGTACGAGTCGCTGATGGATCCGAACGAAACACCGCTCGAGAAGTGGCTTAATCACGAGGTGATGGAGGTTTACAACTATTACAGTTGCATGGCGTACGAGACGAACCCGCGCGTGAAGCAAATCTGGGAACGGTTCTGCGACTACGAACTCGGTCAGATGCACATGGTGATGGATCTGATGAAGGAGGTCGAGAGGCGCGATCCGGCGGAATTGTTGCCGCAAACGTTGCCGGACCCGATCGAGTATGAAAGTCACCGGCAGTTTGTCCGCGAGACGCTGAATAACGAAGTGGATCTGCGAGCAGCTGGAACGCAGTTTATCAACGTCGAAGACGAAGCAGAGCAGGCGCCGATGTCGATCGCTTACCGGGAACAGATGAACTCGGAAGGCTCGCCGTCTGAAGTCGTCGCCGCCGGATACACCTGGACGCCCGGTACGGAACTGACTGAACAGAAGAGCGCATTCGCAAAAGGAGCATCACGATGAAGAGCACGGGGGCAAAACAGGCAATGGGTAACCGCACCGGCATGCAAACATCGCCGGAACTGGCGGAGGAATTAATAGAAGGCGCGAACAGCGCGGAGCCGAGTTCTGAAGGCGGGCCGGAGACCATCGCACAGTATCGCGCTGAATACATCGCTGCAGGTTATCCGCTCGGATCGATGCCGGCGATGCCGGCTTCTGAAGAAGCCGACGCGGATGAAGACCAGGCGGGCATGGCAGTCTTGCTCGATAAGTTGAGCGAACGTCTTGCTTTTGAACGAATGGGCACGCGTCTTTATGAAGCTATGCTCAACAAGTGCGAAACGCTGGGCGAGTCGTCACCCGGACCGACACTCGATCAGATCAAACATATCGGACGGGAAGAGTTGGAGCACTTTCTGATGCTCAATCGAACGATCACGGATCTCGGTGGCGATCCGACTGTGGAGAGTCCGTGTGCGGACGTCGCGGGTGTGGCTTCGATGGGAATCATGCAGGTCCTGACCGATCCGAGGACGACGGTGACGCAGTGTTTACAAGCATTGTTGACCGCCGAGCTTACGGACAATGCCGGTTGGGAGTTGCTGATCGAGCTGGCTGACGAACTTGGTTTTCAGGAGATGAAGACGGAGTTTGAAACCGCGCTCGCTAACGAAGAAGAGCACGTGCAGAACGTTCGCAACTGGGTTTCAGACCTGGTGCTGGAACAGGCGCAGGCTTAATGATCGATACATTTTCACTCAAGGGGGAAAACATGAGTACACCGTCGCAAACACGCACGCCGAATTCGTCGTCGACTATGGGGCAACAGGACCAACAGAGTGGCCAGATGCAGCCGCACGCTGAAGGAACGGTCGCGCGCACCATCGAACAGCACACAGCCAAGATGCCATCGGATGTGTTCCTTTGGGCTGCCGTGGGCTCGATCGGAGCGTCAGCCTTGTTGCAAATTATGGGAAAGAAGAAAGCCAGTCTCTTTGTGGGAGAGTGGGTCTCACCGTTCCTGCTGCTTGGCGTCTACAACAAGATCGTCAAAGTCGCGGGACACGATAAAGAACATTGATCGCCGGCTCGCAGCGTCTCTCTTCAGCGTCCTCGCTGTCTTCATTCACGTGAAGGCAGCGAGGACTTTTTAGTAGGTGTCTTATTTTGCCCTGCGTTCCTCGGCACTCTGCGTTAAATATTTGGAAGTCAGTGTTTACGCAGAGATCTCAGAGCTACGCAGAGAACGCCGAGTTGAAACTAAGACTACCTTTTTACGCAGCTTCCTGCTCTTCCGGCTTCTCGGTAGAGATCAGCATCAGCGTAATCATTCACCCTCCAGACTCAGGCGGGGGGTGAAGCCGGAATCGGTTCCCGGCCAACTCGCCGCGGCCGCAGCACGGCGGAACGCGTCGGGAACGAACGTTTGAACCTCGAACGAACCTTTGCCGGCGCCTGGGCCACCGGCAGCGGCGGCAACGACGGCACGGGCTGCGCCGCAAACTCCTCCAATGCCTTTTGGATCGGCAGCAGCTTCTCGTAGAAGAGCACGATCACTTCGCCTTTGCTCATTTCACTAACCGCGCGGCGCAACGCTTCGACCTCGTCGAGGACAACCTCACAATGAATTGACGGCGAAACTTCGCGAACCGTGTCACAAAGAAGATTGGCAATCGCGCCACGTTGGCGTCCGCGCCGGTCACGATCTTCCCTGACGATTACTTTGTTGAATCCTTTCGCCGCCACCCGCGCCGCGTGCACGATCACCGAGTCATCGCGATCGCCGGGCACGCCGATGATTCCCGTTACCTGCCTGTCTTTCCATTTCGACGCCATGCGGCAGATCGCGTCGAAGGCGTCGGAGTTGTGACCGTAGTCGACCATGACGTGTCCGCCGTTGAGACGATAGAGATTGGCGCGGCCGGGATTGTTAGCGAAACTTGAGAAGCCGATCAGGCTCTTCAACAGCACGTCCTGCGACACGCCATAGGCGCGACACGCTGCAACGGTCGCGAGTAGATTTGCTACCTGGAAATCCGCCGCGCAGTTCATAACCACCGGCAACATTTCCAACTCGGCAATCGTGCGGCGGGTATCGCCCTTTGCTTCAATCAACGCTCGCTTATTCGCGAAGTAAGCTGTGCCGCCTGCGCCCAAATGATCCTGAATCACCGGGTTCTGTTCTTTTAACGAGAAGTAGACGACGGTCTTTGGAACCTTGTTGACACGTTCGGAAGCGGCGAGTTTGACGAGTTGCTCGTTGTCGGCGTTGAGAATCAGCGTTCCACCTTCGCCCACGCGTTCGGCAACCAGCGACTTGATAAAAACAACGTCGTCAATTGACTTGATGCCGTCCTGCCCGATGTGATCGTCGCCAATGTTAGTGAGAACGCCGATGTCACTCCAATCGTAACCAAGCCCGCGACGCACGATTCCTCCGCGCGCCGTCTCCAACACTGCCGCGTCGACCGCCGGATCAGACAACACGACCGCCGCCGATTGCGGTCCAGTCGTATCACCTTCGACGACACACTCACCGTCGATGTAGATCCCATCCGTCGTCGTCATGCCGACGCATAGTCCCGTCTTACTAAGCACGTGACCGATCATGCGGGTAACCGTTGTTTTCCCGTTTGTGCCGGTGATCGAAATGATCGGAATCCGCGAAGGCGCGCCGTGCGGATAAAGCGAATCGACCAATGCCTGTCCTACGTCACGCGGTTGTCCCTGCGACGGGAAGTGATGCATGCGCAAACCCGGCGACGCATTCACTTCGATCACGCCGCCACTCGTGATCGGAAAAGCGATGTCAGGTATCACAAGATCGACTCCGCACACATCCAAACCGATCAACCTTGCGACTCGTTCACATAAACCAGCAACACTCGGATGAACTCTGTCAGTCACATCGCAGGCAGTTGCGCCCGTCGACAGGTTCGTCCTGTTTGAAAGCGTGACACGTTCGTCCGCAACGGGAACACTTTCGAGCGACATGCGGTTGTGAGCGAGATGCGCCAGCACGTCTGCATCTACTTTGATCTTCGTCAATGGCCGTTCATGACCGTCGCCACGCAACGGGTTCCGGTTTTCAATCTCGATCAACTGCCGGATCGAGTTGACGCCATCGCCGGTGACTGTCGACGGCAGCCGCTCACTCGCCGCGACCATTATTCCGGCAATGACGACGACGCGATAGTTTCGACCGGGAAACATCTCCTCGACGAGCACTGTCGATGAAAACTCACGTGCCGCTTCAAACGCGACTTTCATCTCCTCGTCAGTCGCAACTTCAAGTGAGACGCCGTGGCCCTGGTGACCAGTCAGCGGCTTTACTACGATCGGTTTTTGCAACGTTTCCGCCGCCTGCTTAGCCTCCGCGAGTGAACGCACGACGACGCCCTTCGGCACCGGAATCCCATGCCGGTGCAAACGTTCTTTGGTTTCGTCTTTATCCTGGGCAAGCTCGACCGCGATCGCGTTTGTGTTGTCAGTCATCGCGGCCTGCACGTAGCGAAGGTGCTTGCCGTAACCAAGCTGAACGCGATTCGCCAGGCCATCACGACGACACGGAATCCCGCGTCGTTCAGCAACATCCATGATCGCGCGCGTAGTCGGCCCCGGCTCCCAATCCGCTACCAACTGCTTCGCATGTTCCAGAACAGGCGTCACGGCGAACGACCGGTTGTGATACAACGCGTCGACGAGACTGACTGCTTGTTCCAACAGGTAAGTAGCTGCCCGCTCGGCCTTGTATTCGATGGCGACGTTGTAAACGCGACCTTCATCGTGTCGCGTCTTGCCATGCGTGGCGCCAACGCCGATGAGATCCGTCAACTCGAGCGCGACGTGTTCGACGATGTGACCGAAGTAAGTTCCTTCTTCGAGCCGGGTGACGAAACCGCCGGGCCTGCCGAGCGCGCAATGATGTGTTTGTAAGTTGGGAAGCAGAGCGAGAAGGCGATCGTTGAAACCGTCAAACTCACAACTCTCCCGCTCGTAGAGTTCGTCCAGGTCCAGTCGCATGACCACCACCGGACGGTAACTAAAAACATTCGGACCCGCGAGTGTGCGAATGCTTTCGATCTTCATGAGTTTGCACCCCTTGATAACCCCTTGAAATTTCTTTGGCGATTACATCAATCAGCATGCCAGCACATACTGCTTAGTTAGTACGTTATCGCACACAGAAACTGTTTAAGTGATTTTTTCCAGATACCAGATCTCTACGTCGATCTCTTCGGCATAGTGAACGATTGGAGCGTTCTTTGGTTGGGTTATGCGATTGGCTTCGAGCATCGTCGAGCCCCACTTGGTCAACTCAGCTTCCTGAAGTTGCCAGGGGTCGTGATGGATTCGTGCTCGATAGAGTTGATCGTCGTGTTCCGTGTAAAGGAGGTAACGTTCGGTCAGGAAGAACTCTTTCGATCCGGGCTGCGCTTGCGGCAATGGCTCGCCGACTTTCCATTCAGCTTTGAAGTCCGCCGGTGGATCGTCGTCGTCACGGCTGAGGTTGTATGTGATCTTCTTGCCGCGCTCTTTCAAATCGATGCCGGCATAGTAATAAGGCAGATGATAAACGGCGCGCGCAGCGAGAACGGCGGCAGTGCTGTTTGTGTCGAGTGAGAAGAACCAGACGCCGGGGACGCCGTTATGATGAACGTAAGTGCGCACGTTCAATTCGTGCGCCGCGCTCAATCCGGGAAATGGCGGGACATACGGCGGCAAAGCGCGTATGTCCCACATCGTAAACGGCACGATCGCGATCCATGCCGAACCGCCATACGTATCGATCTCCAATGAAGCCGGAATAAGCGGGCGCAGCAGGTTCTCGTCGATGCGCCAGTGCATGAAGAGCAGTTTGCCCCACGACTGGTGCATCACTGGTTGTTTTTTGGGTCGATGGCGCGCCTCTAGCCGATCGACGTCCTGCGGTTGACGCATTTACTGTCCCTTCGCAAGGGATTCTGGCTCGTTCGACGACGCATCATATGACGACGCGTCATTCGATGCTGACGACGTGCGGCGAAGCAACGCGTATCCCAGCGCCGTCGCCAGAAAAGCCAGCGAACCCGCCGTTATACGAGGATGCAGTCTGGCTTTTGTATAAATACTGCTCTTCGCCACGTGGCCGTTGTAATCCCCGGTTTCCTGTAACTCACCCGACGGATAATACAGCGCGTTGTGCTGTTCGTAGGAGTGTTTTTCCGGTTGCTGCTTCTGTTGCGCGCTAACCATCTGCCGCTCCATCACTTTATCCGTCAGGTTCGGCGCGTAGTAACCGGCCATCGACAACGCTTTCGCCCCACCGCCGACAAACAGATCGCGCACCGGATGCTCAGCCGCGTAAAGAATCGCTTCGCCTACGATCGACGGAGAATAAACCGGCGGCGGCACGTTGGGTTCGGACGGTAAGTAGTTCCTCGCGTGTGCAGTGTACGGAGTATTGATCGCTGCCGGTTTTATCAACGTCACTGCCACCGGCGATCCGTCATGCTCCAGTTCCATTCGCAGCGCGTCAGTGAAACCTTTGATGGCGTGTTTCGACGCGGAGTATGTGCCCTGGATCGGGATTGCGCGATCTGACAGTGTGCTGCCGATGTTAATAATCGCGCCGCCCTTCAACGCCAGGTGATCCGCCGCCAGGATTGAACCGTAAACGACGCCCCAGTAGTTGGTATCGAACAGCCGTCGTTGATCTTCAAGCGAAACGTCAATCAACTTGCCGTAGATCGAGACGGCGGCATTGTTCACCCACGTATCGAATCCGCCAAAGTGTTTGACGGCCTCGTCACGAACATTGCGCACCTGGCTTTCGACGCCGACGTCCGCTTTGACGTAGATCGCGTCAGTTCCGGCAGCAGTCAACTCTTCCGTTAGCGTTTGCAGCGCGGGTTCAGCGCGTGCGACGAGCACGAGCTTCGCGCCGCGTTTCGCCGCCATGCGCGCCGTAACGAGTCCGATGCCGCTCGACGCGCCGGTGATTACCATTACCTGATCCGCGAGTCTCTTCAATCTAGGCATGTCTCACTGTCTTTCTATCAACATGGGTTTCATTGCGATCCGGTTGCGTAAGTGAATTCGGCGCATTCAAGTTCGCGTTTTCGGCAACGCCAACGCCGAGTCGTTCTACTAGCTCGCCACCGAGCCAACCGCCAAGCGATGCCGCGCCGACGCCAATAAATGACAACACAAGCGCGACCGCCGGCGGCGCTTCAGGCAAATCGAAGCGCAACCACCAACTAGCCGCAAACAACAACACCACGCCAAGATTGATCAGGCCGTGCAACATGCCGATGCGCTTCGCGCGTGTTCCTGATGGAATGTTCAAGTAGTCGATGAGACCAAACATCGCCGCCAGCAATCCGCCGACGAGACCCGCGGCGATTATCCAAAACGAAACTGTCGCCCAACGTGGGTTCGCAGTGACTAAGTAGATGATGTCGAAGATGACAGCAGTCGACAGCAAACCCAGTGGATAGACAATCAGAATCGGATGAATCGCGTGACCGAATAGTTTTGCCTTGCTTTCCATACTTCCCCTCCTTGCATGAGATCGCGATTACGCGTCTCAGTGTTCAGTTGTGTTCCGGTCGACCAGTTTCGAAAATCGACTCATCTTTCCGTCCTTGGTCTCATCCTGATAAAGGAACGCCAACTCGTTCTCTTCGAACCCCTCAAAGAACTCTTCCCAGCTAATCTCTTCGAGTCGCTCTTCACCTGAGAAGCCGGGATAATCGATGCGCAGCACACCCGAAGTCTTGCCCTTCTCAGTTCCCTTCACTCGTGCCGGATGTCCACCGCGCTCCTCAACCCATTGCTGAATCTCTTTGTGATTAGTCGTAACGTTTGAAGTTTGTGACATAACCGGTTTCTCCTTCTAAATCAGACTTATGCACGAGAAACACACTCAATTCGTGAGCCACACGCTTAAGCCTGATTTCAGAGGTTCTGGTTGTATTGGAAGCTTACAGATTAGTTCGCGAACTGGGACTTATTGATACTCACGAAATGCCTCTGCATGAATCGCAGCGATCTCTTCGGGCGGGACTTTTGGTTTGCGATCGTAAGTGAGCAGGCCGTTGATCTCCTGTTCAATGTCGGTCAGTTGCGTGTAACAGAACCCGGCGAGAAACTTCAGCGACGAGATGCCGCGCATCAAGTCGTGATACTTCTCCCGCAACTCTTCCGGCTTATCAAACGAAGCGTAGAACCGGTACAACAAATCACGTTTCTCGGGTGGGATGTCGTGCGGAATCGTCAAAAAACCACCGACTTCGGACAGCACGATCGGCTGACCTCGATAGCGCGAACCGCGCGCGAAGAGTGGTTTGTCGATCCAGACTCGCGAAGGCAATTGTCCTGTCGCCAATGTATCTTTATAACGAACGGCGAGCTTCTCCGCAGTCGGAGTGTAATCGTGAATCGCGCAGATGTCGGTGATGTCCGTGTGTTCCCAACCATCGTTGTCGACAACCGGCCGGGTCGAATCGAGTCTGCGCGTAACGCGCACCATGCGCTCGATGAACGCATACTGCCCGAAATGTTCCTGGGCCAGTCCAGGAAAGCCCATGCTCTCGTTGACGGGCACCCACGTCACAATACACGGATGGTTGAAATCGCGCCGCACCGCGTCCTGCCACTCGGCAGATAAAAGTTCTTCCGCTTTCGACGACCACTCGCGCGCGTTTGGCATTTCTTCCCAAACGAGCAATCCGAGTTTGTCGCACCAGTAAAGCCAGCGCGGGTCTTCGATCTTCTGGTGCTTGCGAACGCCGTTGAAGCCAAACATCTTCACCCAACCGATGTCCGCTTGCAGCGCTTCGTCGGAAGGCGCCGTCAGGTAACCATCGGGCCAGAATCCCTGGTCCAACACCATCTTCATGTACGTCGGTTTGCCGTTGAGCAGAAACTTGCCGTCGCGCAGTTCGATGCCACGCAAACCGACATACGACATCACTTCGTCAAGCAAAACGTTGCCGTCGTAAAGACGCACCTGAAGATCGTAGAGATGCGGCGACTCCGGCGACCACAACTTCGCGTAAGGAATCGTGATCGCGAGCCGTCCCGTCGCAACTGCCGTCTGATCTTCCGAGATCGCGACGCGCCTGCCGTCTTCGAGCACCTCCACTTCCACACGCCACGCCGACGACGGCGCGTGCAGAAAGACGGTCAACTCGATCAGGTTTCGTTTTGCGTGCGTGATCACACGCAACTCTTCGATGCGGATCGGCGGGACGGGTTCGAGCCAAACTGTTTGCCAGATTCCGGTCGTGCAGTAGTAATCGATATTGCCCGGCAGGCCCGTAAACGACTGCTTGCCACGCGGCTGTTCCGGATCCTGTCGATCTTCGACGCGGACTGTTAACCGGTTCGATCCCGATTTGAGATACGGCGCGATGTCAAACTGAAACGGAATGTGCCCGCCGCGGTTGTGTCCGACTTCATGACCGTTGATCCAAATCGTGCAGGCGTAATCGACCGCGCCGAAGTTCAATAAAAGATCGCGCTTGTAAAACTCCTCCGGCAACTCAAACGCGCACGCGTACCAAACGATCTCGTGAATCGATTTGTCGTTGATGCCGGAGAGTTCGGTCTGGTAACCAAAAGGCACGGTGATTCGCAGCGGCAACTCGCGGCCGTCCTGCCAGCCAAGGCTCAACCCTTCATCGGCGTCGTCGAAGGCAAACTCCCACTCGCCGTTAAGATTGAACCAGAGGCTCCGTACAAAATTGGGACGTGGATATTCCGATCGGGGCAGCTCTTTTCTGCTCAAAACCATGATTATCGAATGTGGTGTCTCTGCGTCCCTCGGCGGCCCTCTGCGTCTCTGCGGTAACTTTGTTCTGCCCACAGTTTCAACGCAGAGACGCAGAGGGCCGCCGAGGGACGCAGAGATCTACCCATTAACTGCCGTGATCACGCGTTCGGGAACTACCATGCGATCCGCAAGTGCTTTGTAACCGTTGCCATTATTGCTGTGCGCGACGGCCTCCACTCGCTTCATGCCCGCGATCTTGCCGTACGTCGTCAGCGCCTGCGCGACGATCTGGTCCATGTTGTAATACTTGTACGTCGCGAGCCGGCCGACAAAGTGAACCTCCGGCGTCGCATCCGCCAAGGTCTTGTACTTCGCATACAACTCGCTGTTCTCTTTCCGCGGCACCGGGTAATAAGCATCACCCTGCGCTTTCGGAAACTCGAATACGATGCTCGTCTTCGCATGCTCCTGTCCGGTCAGGTATTTGAACTCCGTCACGCGCGTGTACAGGTGCTCGTTGGGATAATTCACGACCGGCGCTGACTGGTAAACCGCCGTGTCGTGAGTCTCGTGCTTGAACTCCAACGATCGGTACGGAAGCTTTCCGTAACAGTAGTCGAAGTAAGCATCGACCGGACCTGTATAGATCATCTCGCTGAACGGGATGTCTTTCTCGATCTCGCGATAGTCGCAGTTCAACATGACCTTGATGTTCGGATGATCGAGCATGTTCTCAAACATCCGCGTAAAGCCGTGCAAGGGCATCGCCTGGTAAGTGTCAGTGAAATAACGATCGTCGCGATTGGTGCGAGTCGGCACGCGCGAAGTCACGCTCGCGTCGAGTTCGGACGGATCGAGTCCCCACTGTTTGCGCGTGTAGTTGCGAAAAAACTTTTCGTACAACTCTCTTCCCACTTTACTGACGACGACGTCTTCCGAAGTCTTCACTCTTTCAACCGGCTCGGCAACTTTCTTAAAAAACTCATCCAATTCAAACGACGTCAAATTCAACCCGTAAAGACTGTTGATGGTGTCGAGGTTTATCGGGATCGGAACGATCTGGCCGTCCACGCTGGCCCTGACGCGATGCTGATAAGGACGCCATTCGGTAAAGCGTGAAAGATACTCAAATACTTCTCGGGAATTTGTATGGAAAATATGTGGGCCATACTTGTGGACCAGAATTCCGGCCTCGTTGTAATGATCGTAAGCGTTGCCGCCTATGTGCGGGCGCTTGTCGCATAACAAAACCTTTTTATCCGAGCCGGCCGCAAGCCGTTCGGCAAGTACACTGCCGGCGAAGCCGGCCCCTACAATAAGGTAATCAAACATCGAAACCCTCCTCCTTGCTCGTTCGTGAGATTTAGGGATTTGCCACCGCGCCGGCTTGCTGTCCAACCGCTCTGTTGAGCGGTACCGTCGCTGATTTCACCGGCCGCTTTCTCGCGACCACTGCATCGATCAAACTCGACATCTGGTTCCACGTTTGGTCCCATGAAAGGTGCGAGATGAACTTGTCCACTCTTGCCAGCCACTCCTCGTCGTGCGGATGCGCCAGGATCTTTTCCGCGGCTTTAATGAAATCGTCTGGTGTGTCGGCGATCTCCACCAGCTTCTGCTCGCCGTATGGACGCACCACGTCGCGGATCGAAGTCGAAATAACCGGCTTGCCGGCTGCTAAATATTCCGGCGTCTTCGTGGGACTGATAAAGCGAGTCGATTCGTTGCGGGCGAAGAGTAATAACGCGATGTCCCAACCCGAGAGATATGCGGGCAGTTCGTCGTACTTTTTCGCGCCGAGATAGTGAACGTTCGCGTGCTTCGGCAGCGATTCCGGATCGATCTTCACCACCGGACCGATCATCACAAACTGCCAATCAGGTCTTTGCTGCGCGACTTGATCGAGCAGCTCGCGATCGAAACGTTCGTCGATCACGCCGAAGAAACCTAAACGTGGATGCGGAATGTTTGCTTGATCTAAAGGATCGACGTCGCAGTTTCGTGCTTTGCAAAAATGCGCGGCGTCGATGCTGCTCGGAAAAGCGTAGACAGCGCGATGCGCGTTTCGTTTTGCTTCGTAAAGAGTTTGGCCGCCGGTAAAGACGAGATCGACGCGCCGGAAAAGTTCTTTTTCCAGCGCCGGCAATTCTGAATGAGCGCCCTGGAAAGCTGAAAGCTCGTCCATGCAGTCGTAAACCGATGCGATCGGCGTGAATTGGCGCGTAAAGCGGAGCGCCATCGGCGTGTAGTACCAAAACACGTAGTCGTCGATCGCGTGATCGAGAAAGAGCCGGTAAATCATCTCTTTCATCACGGCAGTTATTGCAACTTCACTGCGCAGTCCTTCCGGCAGGTTCGGTACGACAACGTACACACCTGATTCCGTCTCGCGCACGTCGAGTCGCATCGAGCTGTTTCCGTAGATCGGTTCTTCTATAAAGAAGACGCGTCGCTCGCGCGCGCAGCGCGACAGCAGATGTTGCGGGCGTTGATAAACAAAATCCCAACGCAGATGAGAAAAGCAGACTAGATCAATACCGATAGTCATGGTTACCAACCCTTTCTACGTTCGACAGTGCCGCACACACACACGACTTGCGCGGGAGTATCCACAACTGCGACTTGATTGTTCTGACCGGCTGGATCGCGGATTCGGCGGTTGTTTCGCCTTGTTTCAATACAACAAATTCACGTAACCTGTTTGCTTGTCAGCCGTCCGAAGCCGTCTTTCGCCACGCTCAGTCCTTACGGCAAGCGCGATGCCGAAAACTTTTAGCACGCATTTCACACGAATGTTTGTACGAACGGAAACGAGTTGGTGGCATTCGCTTTGCTCAGCGAGCGTGCGTCATGAATAAGCTGTGGAAACTCGGCGGTTTGAGTTGGATTGAACTTGGCAAACGAGTTTGGTCGGAGATCAATGGGGACGATGTTTGGGGACGCAGCGCGCAACTCGCCTATTACTTTCTTCTAGCACTATTTCCATTATTAATTTTTCTAACGGCGTCGCTGGGATTGATGCTTGGCGCGGGCGCCGGATTGCGCGTCTCTTTATTCAACCATCTGAGCCAGGTAATGCCCGGGGAGGCGTTTCAGTTGGTCAACACGACGATGGAGGAGATCGCCCGCGCGAGTAATGCGGGAAAACTCTCGTTTGGTCTTTTGGCGACTTTGTGGGCGGCGTCGAACGGAATGGGTGCGATCACGCAGGCGTTGAATGCTTCGTATGACGTGACCGAATCGCGTCCGTGGTGGAAACAGCGTTTGGTGGCGATCACTTTGACGATTGGGTTGTCGGTGTTGGTGATTACGGCGTTGTTATTGATCCTGATGGGTGGACAGATTGCGGACTGGCTTGCTGCTCATTTTGGGCTCGGATCTGTATTCGCAATCGCGTGGAAGACGCTCCAGTGGCCGATCGCCTTTGCGTTTATGGTGACGTCGTTTGCGCTGATCTATTACTTCGCGCCGGATTTAAAAGATCAGGGGTGGAAGTGGCTGACGCCCGGATCGGCAATCGGCGTCATATTGTGGCTATTGGTCTCCTTCGGCTTCAAAGGCTACCTCCACTACTTCGACTCCTACAGCAAAACCTACGGTTCCCTCGGGGCAGTCATCGTCCTGATGCTCTGGCTTTACTTCACCGGCTGCGCGTTATTGATCGGCAGCGAAATAAACTCCGAAATCGAGAACGCCGCCGCCGAAGCCGGCTCCCCCGACGCGAAAGAGCGCGGCGAGAAGAGTCCGACGGATAGCCACAAGGAAGCGGTGTAGGACAGATTTGTCTATTTCCTGTTGAGAGCAGTACAATGCCCACACTATGAACTTCACTGACACTCCACTTCTCACTAAATGGCCTAACGGAGCGATGCGCTTGACCGGCTCTCGTGTGGCGCTAGAGATAATAGTAGGCCGGATTAAGAAAGGGCTAACAGCGGAAGAGATTAACGATTGTTTTCCATCGGTTTCGGTCGAACATATCTCCGGCGTTATGGCCTGGTATCAAGATAATAAGGCTGCCACCGAAGAATACATTCGAGCCATCGATGCCGAATGGGAAATACTTCGTAAAGAACTCGAAAGCGACCCTCAACACATCGCGTTTCGCGAAAAACTTCGCCAAAGAAAAGAGCAAATGATAGCCCAGGGACTATTGGCGCCGCAGAGCGAATAATTAAAGTAAACAAAATCTATCTCCTCACAAATGCTTCGTCTCCTCATCGACGAAAACTTTGATCAGCATATTCTGCGCGGCTTGCAACGTCGCCTGTCTTCCTTTGACTTCCTGCTGGCCGAACAAGCTGGCTTGAGACAGACTAAGGATCCAGACATACTCGCTTGGGCAGCGCGTGAGAATCGCACTGTTCTTACTCACGATCTCAGAACCATGGTTCCTTATGCCAAACGATTAGTCCTTCTAAGACAAAACATGGCGGGCGTGATCCTGGTTCCCAAGAGATTGGCTATCGGCCGGGCTATTAACGATCTCGAAGTCCTGTTGGCTGTTCGGACCAACCCGATCTATACGATCGGATCGAATACCTGCCACTCTAACCACTGTCCAAAATTATGGACCAGATCCAATTCAAGAATTAACAACTCTTAACAACTCTTCCCGAACATTCCGCTAGAATTCGCGGTATTTAGGACCAGCGGTCTCCCCACAGTTCCACCACGCCTCGTTCCGAAAGTATCGGAACGCCTACCGATCTGAAGTCGACTGAAGAGGAGCACCACTATGAGTCACAAGTTACTTGTTGTCGTCACGTTACTTCTACTAACGACAACAGCAGCCATCGCACAGAAGGACAATGGCACGAAAAACATCGGCGCCAATCCAACTAACGACATCGGCGGACCAAGCACTCTCAACGCCTCGCAACGCTCTTACCAACAAGCACGTCGCGTACTCGACGACGCCATCGAAGCACACGGCGGACTCGAAGCACTCAGAGCGATCAAAGATTTCACGCTCAAAGAGAAAGGCAAGGTTCACGCGCGCTTTCAAAGCCCCGCGGCGGAACCATTCGTCACCGGCACGTCCGAAGAAACACTCATCGTCGACACTGAACGTGGACTCGTCTACGACGATCTGAAAACCGCCAACTCCGGTTTCAACAACTGGAACCGAACAGTCATCAAAGGCAACGAAGGCTACAACTACGACATGTGGTCCAGGACAGCCACGCCGATCGTCAACCCCTCAGTCAACAACTTCCGCGGCCAAATCCGCCGTCTGCCGCCGTTCGTCTTAATCGAAGCTTTCGATCGCGCCCAAACGCTGCGGTACCTCGGCGAAGAAGAATTCAGCGGCAGAAAACAGAAAGTGATCAGCGTCATCCGCCCCGATAATCAACAACTGTCTCTCTCCTTCGACGCGCAAACGAACCTGCTCACTCGTTACGGTTATCTCTATGCCGATCCGGTAACCGGCGATTCAGAAATCGCGCAGAGCTATTCAAACTACCGCACGTTCGGCAAACTGAAACTTCCAGGCGGCCGAACGCTGTACAACTCAGGCGGAGTAATCCAGGAAGTCGAGTACACCGATCTGCAAATCAACACCAAACCAGCCGAAAGCGTATTCGCCGGCCCGGAAGGTTTTGAAAAACTCGAAGCGCCACCAGCGAATCCCGCGCCACCAGCCGTAGCCAAGATCGCCGACGATGTTTACATGCTGAACGGACTGGCAGGCGGCACACACAACGTGCTGTTCGTCGCTTTCAACGATCACATCCTCGTGATGGAGGCTCCCGAGCAGATTCTTTACAACAGCAACTCGGTCCAGGCGCTCGCCAAGATCAAAGAGACGGTGCCGGGCAAGCCGATCAAGTATCTGGTCCTGAGTCACCATCATTCAGATCATGCCGGTGGTTTCCGCGAGTACGTAGCCGAAGGAACGACGATCGTGACCACAGCCAACACGAAGACGTTCCTCGAAAAAGCAGTCGCCGAGTCGTCACTGCTGCCGAAGCTGCGGCACAACAAGCTGACGATCGAAACCATCGCAAACAAGAAGCGCGTCTTTCAGGACGACAAGCACCTCGTCGAGATCTACGACATTGGACCAAACCCGCATGCAAACGAGATCCTGGTCGCGTATCTGCCAAAGGAGAAGATCCTCTTCCAGGCTGATCTCCTGAACGCAGCGCCAAACGGAACGATTCCGATCGCGCAGGATGCGACCGTCAGTTTTGCTGCAAGACTGAAGGAATTGGGCTTGGAAGTGGAGAAGATCTACGGCGTACACGGCCGCGCTGCGACGCCGCAGGAACTGCAAACTTCGATTGAGAAGCGACGCGCTTCCGAGTTGAAGTAAGACTCGAACAGTTTCCCGCAAAGGCGCAAAGGCGCAAAGCAAAGAGCCAAAGACTCAGACAAACCTCATCTTTGCGCCTTTGCGGGAAACTTCACCAATAGCTCATTAAGACAGCAACGCCGCAGAAAAGACCACGACCAGAACCAGCGCGAAAGCGCCGGCAAGCGCACGCGCCCAGGATCGTGCGTCGTGGTCTTGCTCTGTCTGCCGGTCCGCCGGAAGCGAGTCGTTGAGCCAGACCATATGCGTGTACGCCTGCATTTCGTCGAGACGCGCATGCACCGGGACATGAAAACGGTTGTGGAAGGGATTATGGAAAGGGTCGTTGATTTGGGTCGGCTTCATGATCGTTGCTCCTTGCTGATTCGCTCTGGAGGGGATCCAGCGCAGCGTTGAAGCGGCGAGGAGCAATGACCGTGCCGACGTATTTTCGGTCTTAACGCGGGAAACATTACAGATGCTGATTCCCATTTCCGTCATCCCTTACACCACCTGCGGCATGTAATTATGGCCTGTGGAAAATTCCTGAAAGCCGTGGTGGGATTCGAAAAGAGTTCTCGCGTTTATAGGTGTCAGGGTCTCCTGGCCCATCAAACATTGCGATTTGATGCAGGAAACATTGTAAAAACTTGTTGACAGCTAAAAACAGCAGGCGTAGACTCCGCGAATAGCTGGATGAGCCCGCGGTTCGCGGGCGTAACTCCGCGCCTCTGCTATCGTTAGCGGAAGCTGACTGACCTAATCGTAGTAATCCCTTTGAGCACGTGAGGTAGAGACGACTCGTCCTTCGGTCCCGCTTCTCTTATTCAATTGCCATCGTGGGCAGGTAAAACTAAGAGCCGGACCGTCTCCTTCTTTACTAACGTACCAACCAGCTTCCAAACCATTAGTCCCGAAGTCGTGTGTGTGTGAGGTTTCGAACGAGCATGCAAAAAGGGCACTCGTTAAGGCGATCGCTTCTGCTCACGGCAGGCGGAATCATCGCAATATTCCTTTTCACCGCCTGTCCGAAGGTGAAAGTACCGAAAAAGATTCCGGGCACGTCGGGAGAGAGCAAGCTCGACGTCAAGGTTAATGTCTCCCCAAAGGCAAACAACAACAACCCGGTCGCAGTCGATCTGGTCCTGGTTCAGGATAAGAAACTGTTGCAGGAACTGATGAAAATGTCAGCCAGCGAATGGTTTGAAAAGCGCCGCCAGGTCGAAATGGACAATCCGAAGGAAACGGAACTCAATGCGGGACGATGGGAGTGGGTCCCCGGCCAGGAGGTCAAACTCGATAAGGTTCGCGTGAAGTTTGAAGTCAGCGGCGGAATCGTTTTCGCCAACTACTTCACCGCCGGACCACATCGAGCGCCGATTGACCCTCGCAAAGGCATCCGGATCACTCTGGGCGAAGACAATCTTTGCGTACAGTCGCTCAAAGAGCCCACGAAACCCTGCACACCGTCTAAGTAGTTCAAGGGATTATGTTTATGAACGCCTACGAAATACCTGACGCGATTCAGTGGCATGAGGGTTTGTTATTAACCCCACAACATTTCCAGCAACTCTCCTCGCGACATGAGGCGTTGGTGCAATACGGAACGTCGCTGTTCGCGCCTTTCTGTTGGGGAGTTCGCCGTTTTAAACACCATGCCATCAGCCTGCCGGCAGGTAAACTCCGGATTCTCGAACTCGAAGCGGTGATGCCTGACGGCCTCGTCGTCGTTCACGGCTTACATGATTCCGGACGCGACGACGTGCTTGAGATCGATCTTAGCGCTCAAGCCGAGGAGATCGGCGACCGCGGCACCCTGGTCCAAATCATAGTCCCCCGCCAGGGCGGCAGATCAAACGGCGATTCACATCGTTACGAATCATTCAAAGGCGATCCGGTTGCGGACGAAGTCTCATCCGCCAAAGCACGACCAATCCATAGATTAAAGCCCCGACTGCGCCTGCACATGGGGGACAAGTTGCCGAACGACTACGTCGGCTTCCCCCTCGCGCGCATGATCTATCGCGATTCTTCGTTTACCCTCGACGACAAATTCGTTCCCCCGCTTCTGGCCGTCCCGGTGAGAGCAGCAGACGGCGACACGTCTTCAGCAGCCGCTCACCGTCTCGGAGAAATGTGTTCTGACGTCGCCCAACGCGTGCGCAAGCGCGCAATGTATCTCGCGGACGAGGCAAGAAACCCGGCGGCAAACAGCCGTTTTGGCAGCGAAACCGGGATCAGAAGTCTCATGTTGAGTCTCGTCGGAGCGTTACCGCGTTTTGAAGCCGTGCTGCAAACCGGCTGCGCTCATCCGTATATGGTCTATATCGCGTTGTGTGGCGTGGCGGGCCAATTGTCAGTGCTTGGAACTGAGATGGTTCCGCCGTCCTTCAATCCCTATAACCACAACGACCTCTACACGACTTTCCAACCCGTGTTGGAGTTCATCGATCGCACGATGGACCAGGGTGTTCCCGTTGCTTACAAGTCGTTCCCGTTCATATATCAGGAAGGCACTTACCAGCTTCGCTTTGACGGCACGTGGATGAAGAAGAAGCTGGCGATTGGAATGAAGGGCGAACGCGGCATGACGGAAGATGAAGTGGTCAGATGGGGTGAAAGCTGCCTGATCGGATCACAGGGCAGGATTGAGCTATTGCGAGCAAATCGAATCAGGGGCGCCGTGCGCAAACACGCCGATCGGGTCGGCGACGTTGCGACGGCCAAGGGAATAGCACTTTTCTCATTGCTGGCTGACGAGAACTTTGTCGAGCCTGAGAAGGTACTGCAAATCGTCAATCGCGAGGGCCCTCGACCCTGCGAGATCGTCTTGTACGTTATGGACAACTAGCACGGACTTCGAGCAGTAAACCAAGCTGCATAGCAACTTCAAGATCCGCGTTAGATAAAACTAGAAACACTGAAGTCTTAATTTCACGGCTGCGCGTGCGGACGCGGCACAGCGCCGATCTGTCTCTAAAACACAATCGAGTTTGAGAATTCAATGACGGTGCCCCAATCAAACGAATCGTTTCTGCTCGCGCAGTTTCGCGATTTCTACACCGAAGTCATTCGCCTCAAGCAATTGATCAAGGAAAGCGGTGGCATGACGGCTGACGCCACGCCTGCTGAAGCGCCTGCAAACGGCAATGGCAACGGTAATGGAAACGGTAATGGAAACGGAAACGGTTCCCACGGAAACGTCACTCAGAAACTTCCCGTCCTCGATCCCAAATTGCTCGAAACGTTATCGGGCAGCGAAAAGATCACATCGCTCGCCGTTCGCGGCACGCTTGATTCCCCGCCTGAACCGCCCGCCGAACAAACGAGACTCACGCTCCTCGTCTGGCAGAACCTCATCGCACTGTTCCGCCGCAATGCTGTCCAAATCATGCGTGCCGCCGGTAAGCCGACGGACAACTACTTCGAAGCACAATACGTGATGGCGGCTTTCGCCGACGACATCTTCATTCACCTGGACTGGGAAGGCAGACGAGCCTGGACTTCGAACCTGTTGGAGTCGACGCTCTTTCAATCACATGTAGCAGGCGAGATGGTTTTCGAGAAGTTGGACCGTCTATTGCGCGATCGCGATCCGGCTGACAAGAGTCTCGCCGCAGTTTATCTCAGCGCGTTGTCGCTTGGTTTTCGGGGCAAGTATCACGGGCTAAACGATCACGGCAAGCTGCATCGTTATCGCAGCGAACTATTCGCTTTCATCTTTCGCCAACCGGCCGATCTCGTCAACGACACGAAAGTCGCCTTCCCGGATAGTTATGTCGACAACGTCCGCCAGGAGAAGCGAAGGAAACTTACCAATCCCCGCGTCTGGCTCGTCGTCCTCGCGTCGGTGCTGGTCATCTATCTGGCCGTTTCGCACGGCGTTTGGATGAACCTGACGTCGCGAATCGAGCAAGCCAACAAACACATCATGGAAATCGAGAAACGGCTGGATTCGCTTCCGCCGCCGAGTCACTGATCGTTTGCAAAGGTAACAATGTCGACCTTCACCGTAATACTGATTCTGATTGCGATCTTCCTGCTGCTGGTAGGCACCGCGATATTTCTCTACCTGGTGATCAGACGGTCGCGCAAGATCGCCTTTGCTCCCGAGCCAACCGCGCAAGCAAAACCCGACGACAAAGAAACTTCGGGTGTCGAGTTCCTGCAACACGCCTCAGACGTCGAGCTGCGCACCTCATTCCGCCGGGCGCTTCGTCTGCTCAAAACCTGCGTCACTGGCCGTGACTATCGCTACCGAGCGCCGTGGTATCTGCTCGCGGGCGAATCAAAATCCGGCAAGACCTCGCTGCTCGAAAGCAACGGGCTGAACGAATCAGTAAAGGAGTTGATCGATAAAAGCGGCCGCCGCTTGAACTGGTACTTTTTCGACGACGGTGTCGTCATGGACGTCGCCGGCGACTTCGTGCTCCGCAAAGACGGAACTGCCAACCATCGCGGTTGGAACACGATCATGCGGTTGCTGCAAAAGCACCGGCCGCAACGCCCGCTCGACGGATTCGTACTGACGATTCCCTGCTCCGATCTGATGTGCGACGGCGAGCTTCCGCATCAACGGCGCTTCGAGCTCGAACAAAAGGCCACGTCTCTCTACAAGAAACTCTGGCAAGCGCAACGAATCCTCGGCATGCGCCTGCCGATCTACGTCCTCGTTACAAAGTGCGACGAGATCACCGGCTTCTCCAGTCTCTGCAAACAGCTTCCCGACAAACTTCACACGCAGATGTTCGGCTGGTCCAATCCGTCGATGATCGAGACGGCTTACCGACCGGAACTCGTGGACCTGGCCTTCGAGAGTATTCACAAACATCTTTCCTGGCTTCAGTTTGAGATCTACGCCGAACGCGACGACATCGAGGACGCTGACGACCTGTTCTTGTTGCCGCCGGCGATGCAGTCGATGCGCGACGCGCTGAGCGTTTATCTCGACTGTCTCTTCAAACAGAGCGCGTATCACGAATCCTACATCTTCCGCGGCGTTTACTTCTGTGGCGAACCCGGCATTTCGACGGCTGGCCCACTCGAGTTGGAGCGGATGAACGAATTGCCGGTAACGCTTGACACGCTGCCGACGACAAAGCCGGCGGCTGTCCCACGAAAGCCGGTCTTCCTCGCCGACCTTTTCAAAGAGAAGATCTTCAGCGAATCGTCATTGGCCCAACCCATCCGCCGGATTGCGCTTTCGCGAAATCGCCTGGCGTTGACCGCGCAGATCCTAACGTTGCTCATAGTGCTGGTTGGCGGTAGTGGACTGGCTTTGTCGTACCGCCACCTGTCCCACGAGGAAGACGAGCTTTACCGCTTTCTGCTCGAAGAAGAGAACGATCTGAAAAAGATCGAAGCCTACTACGCAGACTTCAAACGGTCTTCCAAAAACCCCGCCACCGGAGAAGACTGGCTCGCCCGCAAAGATGCTGTGCTGGAGAGCGGCGAAACAAAACTGCTCCAGGGCATGGCGAACATGCACGACAACCGCTTTGCGTCCGCGTTTATTCCCACTTCGTGGTTCAGTGGTATCAACACGCGGCTCGAACGCTCCGTCGCCGCTGCCTTCAAGTACGTGATCTTTGAATCGTTGCGGCTTGATATGCAGCAACGAGGAAAAACCCTCTTGAGCGCTCATCCTACTCATCGGGCAAGTTCCGCGCAGGAAGATGAGTTGGACTTAGAAAATCCGGCGATGGCTGAGGAAACGGCCGGCGGTTCGGCGTCGCATCTCGATGGCAGTTTTCAGTTGAGTTTGTACGTAGAAGAGTTGGGCGCTTTCCGCGACAACCTCGAACGTTACAACCGGCTCATCGGCAAGGATCCTGACTCGCTCGTCAACTTGCGGCAACTGGTCAATTACCTGGACCACACGCCCGTCCCCGACAATTTCGACCAACACAATTCGCTTTACGAGAAAGCCATCATCATGGCGCTCGGACGGCCCATCGACACCACGCGTTACTACAAAGAGAGCGCGCACAGAGTCAGCGACCTGGTCGAAGACTTCTACGCCGCGTCGTTCCATCAAAGAGGCGTCTCGTACGTACACCTCAACGACATCGCCGAGACAGAAGCGCTGCTCAACCGTCCTGATTACACCTGGCTTTCGACCTACCTATTCGATCCTCATTCGCCGTTCCACGGCATGACGCTGGCGACTGGTTTAGGCGAACTCAGAAAAGCGCTCCAGGATCTGCGGCGGCAGGAATTCATGCTGAAAGAATCTGCCGAGTACGACCTGCCCGTTTCCGCTGAACGGCCTCAGTATCAGCATCTCGTGAGACGCGTGCTCGTGTGGGACCAGGACGCGCTGCGCCAGGCGATCGCCCTGCACGATCAGTATGAAGACTTCGTCTCGACGAAGACTTACGAACGCGCCGAGTATCTCGACAGTTCAGTCAAGCAAGCGGCCAAGACTCGCTTGAAAACGAGAATGAGCCGGTTGTTCCGCCAAGCTCGCAAGTACCAGACGCTGGCGCCGGCAACAGAGGGCTCGGCACTGCGAAACAGCCTGATCACTGAGATCAGAAGCCTCCAGGAAGTGCAGCCGGTTCTTTCGCGAGTGCTGCAAGTTTCAGCGCCACTCGGCATTGACGGTGAGTTGCGCACCGCCCTCTCGAGCCAAGTCGAATATTTGCTGCGGGGCATTTACCGCGAGTTCCTGGCCCAACGTTTCTACGTGATGAAGCACTCAGACTTTGCCTGGTGGAATGGCGGTCTGCCGGTTTCGCACGTTGCTTTCGATCTGCAGAGCCTCGAAGACTTGCAGGCTTACCTCGTGCTGCAGCGAAAGAACATCGCGTTTCTCGCGCGCGATTTGGCCGTGCCGCTAATGACGTTCGCCGCGCAGCAAAACATCAACCCGACGCAAGGGTCTGAATGGAACGAGGTCCTTACCGATCTCGAAGCCTACGACAACAAGATGCCGGGCAATCCGATCGCCGCGCTCGAGACCTTCATCGCCATCGATATGGATAAGGTCAGTATCGATAGCTGCGCCTCGACGCTGAAGTTAACCAGCGATTCGTCAAAAGATTACTTCCTGCGTCTTCGCAATTCGCTGCGGGCCACGCTCTATCGCCGTTGCAACGAACTGGCGCGCGTAAAAGCCGTCAACGATGCGCTGGCTGCTCTGGAGAACTATCGCGAGATCCAGGAAGCATTCAACAAGACTCTCTCCGGAGGTTTTCCGTTTACCGACCTGGGCCAACGTCCTGATTTCCCGGATCTCGATCCGTGGGAACTGATGAAGTTCTTCCGCTTGTTCGACGCGAAGGAGAAGGCAGCGCGTGAGGCGTTGATACGCAGCGCTGACTTTGGCGCGGCCCCGCAAGGCGCCGAAGAGTTTCTCGACCAGGTGGTCAAGGTGCGCGAGTTCTTTGCTCCGTTCCTGGAGAAGAAGCAGGGACCGATGCTCGATTTCAGCGTCCAGTTCCGCGTGAATCGAGAAGACGAACTCGCCGCCAACCAGATCATCGACTGGAAGTTTGAAGTCGGTAAGAAGAAGTTTGCTTATCTCAGCGACGATCTAAACGGGCGTTGGGTATTTGGCGATCCGGTGCGTTTGACGCTGCGCTGGGCCAACAATTCGCCGACAGTTCCGATCACTGGCGCGACGCCAACCGCGGTTAAAGCAAAGGATCGGATCGCCGTTATCGAATACACCGATCGCTGGTCGCTGTTCACGCTGTTGCTGAGACACGGCGCGATGCTGAAACGTGCGGGCACGCCGGCCGAGTGCGATCAGGGCTACGACGCCGATCCCTACACACTCAAGTTCACGATCAGGACCGATCCCGATCCGGCAGGTGAGGACCAGCGCGCCGAATTGAAGAATTCGACCGCCGAAGTATTCATGCGCATGAGCCTCGTCGCGGCAAACAAGCAGGAACCGATCCTGCTTCCCTGCTTCCCGCGCAAAGCGCCACCGGTTCCGACCTTGCCCGTGGTGTTCCAAAACACGAACGAACAGGAATAAGAAACAGATGAACGCTCTAGCCCCAATCATCGACATCCAGGAGTTGCTGCAACCGATTCCCGGCGCCAATCCTGGCGGCGAACCGTTGCGCTACCAGGGAACTTACGATCGCATCGCCGACGCGCGGCGCGAAGACGATCCGTCGCTCAGCCAGGGCATTTACAAGTCGGCCTTGAAACGCGCCGATTGGTCCACCGCCGAGGCGCTCTGTATCGAGGCGCTGACCAAACGTTCGAAGGATTTACAGATCGCCAGTTGGCTGCTCGAAGCATGGTTGCACCAGTACGGATTTGCCGGAGTGACAAACGGACTGCACCTGCTGGCGGGCCTGTGCGAGAACTTCTGGGACCACCTGTATCCGAGTCTGGAAGTCGACGAGATCGAAGGACGCGTGGCGCCGATCGATTGGGTCGAACAGAAACTCACGCTCAAGCTGAAACAGCTTCCGTTAACAGCGCCGAGTGAGATCAGCAACGAGAGCTATTCCTATGTCGACTGGGAAAGCGCCTGTCACTTCGAAAACCTTGCGATGAAAGATCCGCGCGCGTTGCAGGAAGCGCTCGCGAAGATCAATCCGACAGTGGCAACTTTCCGCGCCGCTCTCGCCGCTACCGATCGCATGTTCTACGCCGAGCTGGTCGAAGAACTCAGCAGGGCCATCGAGGGCTGCGTCGCGGTTGAACAAGTGCTCGACGAAAAGTGCGGCAAGGATGCGCCGGGTCTCCGTCAGTTCAGAGAAGCTCTTTCCGCGATTCAACAGCTCGTCGCGCAGGACCTGTACGAGCGACCCGAAGAGATCGAAATGAACGAAGAAGAGTTGATCGCGGCTGACGCCGGAGACGAAGAATTCGAAGTATGGACCAACGGCCCGATTCGGAGTCGTGCTGAAGCGTACCGCAGGCTATCGGAAGCCGCGGATTATTTGCTTCGCACCGAACCCCACAGCCCCACGCCTTATCTCGTGAAACGAGCAGTCGAGTGGGGCAGCATGAGTTTGCCCGAGCTGCTTCAGCAGATCGTTCGCAATGAAGGTGAGATGAATGAGATCGACAGGTTGCTGCGGCTAACCGGAAAGAGGTGGCCGACATGAGTTAAAGCACCCAAGCCCGTATTCATTCTTTATAACCGCTAACCTCCACTAAAACTCTCAACTATAAGAAGGAGCAAAGTCGATGCCAGAGAGCACACAACATAAACTGGATCGGATACGTCCTCCGCGGGTGCAGATCACCTACGACGTAGAAACACGAGGTTCATTCGTCAAAATGGAACTTCCTTTCGTCGTCGGTATCCTGGCCGATCTTTCGGGTAACGTAGACGATCCAAACAAAGTCCCCCTTCGCGATCGCAAATACATCGAGCTCGATCGCGACAATTTCAACGACATCATGAGATCCGTTGCACCAAAAGTCGCCGTCAACGGCGGCTCGAAAGAGTTGCAGTTCGACAAACTCGACGACTTCAGCCCGATCCGGGTTTTGGAACAGATCGATCTCAAAGAGCGCTACGACAAGCGCACGCGCCTGTCCGACATGGTTGCGAAGCTCGACGGCAACGTCAAACTGCAACAGAAGTTCCTCGAAGTGCTCAACGACGAAACCAAGCGCAAGGAATTGAAAGCGAAAGTTGACGAACTCAAAGCCTTGCTGGAACCGAAGGACAACGGTGGTGAGACTCCGAATCCTGAAGGAGGTGCCAACTAATGAGCACAGAAGAACTGCAAAGTAAACTGCAAACGTTTCATGAAACCCTCGATACCAAGCTGGTGCGCGATCCTTCGCAAGCCCGCCAGGCCGTCGACGCCGTTTCCGAGCTGATCGCCGCCGTCGAGGCAAAAGAGATTGCCGTCAGTGCCGAGGGAGATCTCGTAGGCACGATCAACAAGCGCATCGCCGTTCTCGATCAGGAAGTAAACGAAGGTCTCAACGAAGTGATGCACAACGAGTCGTTCCGCAAACTCGAAGCGTCGTGGCGTGGACTGCACTACCTCGTCAGCCGCGCTGAGACCGGCACGATGTTGAAACTTCGTCTGTTGAATGCCACCAAGGACGAGATTCAAAAAGATCTCGAACGCGCTGTCGAGTTCGACCAGAGCGCCCAGTTCAAGAAGATCTACGAAGAAGAGTACGGAACATTCGGCGGCAGCCCTTACAGCGTGCTGATCGGCGACTACGAATTTGGCCGCAGTCCGCAGGACATCAAGTGGCTCGAAAAAATGTCGAACGTTGCCGCAGCGGCGCATGCTCCGTTTATCGCAGCAGCCAGCCCGCAGATGTTTGACATGGATTCGTTCGAAGATCTCGGCAATCCGCGCGATCTCGCAAAGCTCTTCGAAAGCACCGAACTCGTGCCGTGGCGCTCATTCCGCGACAGCGAAGATTCGCGTTACGTCGCGCTGTGCCTGCCGCACTTCCTGCTTCGTTCACCCTATGGCAAGGACGTCCGTCCGAACCAGAACGGCGAAGACGAGAAGCAACGCATCACCGGCCGCCTGCCCGCGGACGACGTCGACTTCCAGGAAGAGGTCAACGGTCAACCGCAGGACTACTGCTGGGGCAACGCTGCCTACGCTTTGGCGGAACGCATCACCAACGCCTTCGCGCTGTTCAAATGGACGGCTGCGATTCGTGGCGTCGAAGGTGGCGGTCTCGTCGAAGGACTTCCCGCCATCAACTTCAAGACCGATGAAGGCGACGTCGTGTTGAAGTGCCCGACGGAAGTGTCGATCACCGATCGCCGCGAGAAGGAACTGAACGATCTTGGTTTCATCACGTTGGTCCATCGCAAGAACACCGATCACGCGGCGTTCTTCGGCGGCCAGACGACGCAGAAACCGAAGGTCTACCAGGATCCGCAGGCGACCGCTAATGCTCGTCTGTCGAGCCAGCTTCCCTACGTCATGGCCGCTTCCCGCTTCGCGCACTACATCAAGGCGATGATGCGCGACAAGGTCGGCAGCTTCATGACCAAGGAAAACGTGTCCGACTACTTGAACAAGTGGATCGCGGATTACGTGCTGCTCGACGATCGCGCTTCGCAGAGTTCGAAAGCCTCGTATCCGCTGCGCGAAGCTCGCGTCGACGTCGAAGACGTTGTCGGCAAGCCCGGTGTTTACAAGGCGGTCGTTTACCTGCGTCCGCACTTCCAGCTTGATGAGCTAACGGCTTCGATTCGTCTCGTTGCCGAACTGCCGCCACCCGCGGCCGCGTAACCCAAACCTGAATTGATGGAGGACATATGGACGTATTGTTGATGAAGATGGATCCGGCGATTCCCGGAACCAGCACGATGGATAAGTACGCACAACAAATCGAACTCTTGTCGTTCAGTCATGGTGTGGCGATGCAGATAACCGGCGACGTTAGCAACACGGAAAGAACGTCGGGCAAGCCGAATCACCAGGACTTCACGATCACCAAGTATCTCGATCAGTCGTCGCCGAAGCTGAATGAAGCTTGCTGCAAGGGCGACAACTTCACGAGCATCGAGGTGGTGGTGGGCCGTAACGATAAGGGCGCTGTGATACCGCTGATCAAGTACACGTTGAAGAACGTCGTGCTTTCTTCGGTGTCGATCGGCGGTGGCGGCGGCGACAAGCCCGTCGAGACCGTGACGCTGAACTACAACCACATCACGTGGGACTTCCACACTCAGAAGGCAGAGGGTGCGGAACAGGGCCACGTCGATACCAAGTGGGACCTGGCGAAGAACGTCAATTCGTAACTGACGGAGTGAAGCGGGGACGGGGAGATGGGGAGACGGGGAGACGGGGTGACACGGAGACGCGGTGAAAGACGGCGGGAATTCTCCCCGTCCCCGCGTCTCCCCCTCCCCCCGTCTTCTTTCCCCCTCCCCTCGCCCTGCGAAAGACTATGGACCCAAAACCAATAACCGGTGCGCGAGCGTTGCTCTTCGATCGTCTGGTCGATGTTCCTGACTGGGCGGAGGCTGAGCGGCCCTTGCGCATCCTTAACCGCGAACAATTGAAAGCTTCGGTGCGACGCGAGTTGGGGCGGCTGCTTAATACGCGCTGCTCCATCCCGTTGCACCAGCTCGGCGACGAGGAAAGGTCTGTCGTCAACTACGGCATTCCCGATTTCTCGTCACTCTCCCCGCACAACGCCGACGATCACACGCTGATCGCTTCGATAGTGGGCCAGACGATAACGGCATTTGAACCACGTCTGCGTCACGTCCGCGTCGAAGTTGGACCAGCATTCGCTGCTGAGTCGGCGTTGTGGCTCAACATCAGTGCGGAGCTGGCAGTCGGCATGTTTTCCGAACCGGTTTCGTTTCCTGTGACGCTAAACAGCAAGAGTGGATCGGCGGAGCTGCATGATAGCCAATAGCCACGAAGAACTTCTGAAGTATTACAAGTCGGAGCTTACGTACCTGCGCCGCATGGGAGGCGTGTTTGCCGAACGCTACCCGAAAGTCGCGAAGCGCCTCGAACTCGGACGCGACGAGTGCGCCGATCCGCACGTCGAGCGGCTCATCGAAGCGTTTGCGTTTCTTACCGGCCGGCTGCAACACGAGATCGACAGCGAGTTTCCGGACATCACGAGCGCGCTGCTCAACATTCTCTACCCGCAGATGACGAGCCCGATCCCGTCGATGGCGATCGCTCAGTTCAACATCGATCCCGAGCAAGGCAAGATGACGACCGGCTTCACGATCGATCGTCACACTTCCCTTTTCGCCGATGCCGCAAATGGCGTCTCGTGTCGTTTTCGCACCTGTTATCCCGTGACGCTCTGGCCGTTGAAAGTCTCCGGCGCGGATCTCGAAAGCACGCGTCGCTGGAGCTTTATCGACGCCGACAGCAAAGCCGTTGCGGCGTTGCGGATGAAGGTTGAATGCCTGCCGGGCGGCAAGCTCAGCGAACTGCCGGTGGACCGTTTGCGCTTTTACCTGAACGGCGATCCGATGTCCGCCAAGACACTTTACGAACTGCTTTTCTGCAACGTCCACGACGTCGCGATCCAGTTCCCCGGCTGCTCTTCCCCCATCTACCTCGGCGCCGATTCGATCAAATCAGTGGGCCTGGAAGCGTACGACGACATGTTGCCGCACCCGCCGAACGTTCATCCGGGCTACATGCTGCTGTTAGAGTATTTCGCGTTTCCGAAACAGTATCTCTTCTTCGATCTCTGTTTCGATCAAAGCAATCCGGAACGTCGCGGCATCACCAACACGTTGCTCGATTTTATCGGCGGCGGTGAACCAACCAGCTTCGACGTGTTGCTGTTGCTCAATAGCCGTCCCAAAGAAAACCTCGTCGTCGACGAGAACACGTTCTGTCTCGGCTGCACTCCGATCATCAACCTGTTCCCCAAGACGACCGAACCGATTCGTCTCGATCATCGCAGTCTCGAATATGTGCTGATCCCGGATAAACGCCGCGAACGAACAACCGAGATTCATTCGATCCTCTCCGTCTCGGCTTCGTCGAACGACTCCGATCACACGCAACGTCTCGAACCGTTCTATTCCTACAATCACCGGCTCGACAGTTCGAATCACAAGGCGTTCTGGCACGCGCGGCGCGTGCCTGCGCAACGAAAAGATCTCGCCGGAACAGAGATGCTGTTGTCGTTTCTCGATCTCGATCTCCAGCCGAGTTTCCCGCCGATGCAAACGGTCTATGCGCACACGTTGTGCACGAACCGCGAACTGCCGTCGGAACTTCCCGTCAGCGCGGTTTTTCAAATGGAACAACACGCGCCACTCGACAAAGAACGGCCGATCGTTTGTCTCGGAAAGCCGACGCAACCAGTTCCGCCGCCTATGCGAGGCGCGACGGCGTGGCGATTGATCTCGCATTTGTCACTCAATCATCTGTCGCTGTCGGAAGAGAAAGACAGTTTGCAGGCTTTGAAGGAAATCCTGCGGCTCTACTGTCTCTCCGAGTCGCATCATCAACTGATCGAAGGAATCAAGGAGATGACGTGCCGGAAAGTCGTGCGGCACGTCGGCGACGAACCGTGGCGCGGTTTCTGTCGCGGCAACGAGGTGACGCTGACTTTGGATGAAGACTTTTACGAAGGCAGCGGCGCGTTTCTATTTGGCTCGGTGATCAATCGATTCCTGGCTTCGTATGCCGCGGTCAATTCGTTCACTCAGCTCGTGGTGAAGAGCAAGCAACGCGAAGGGATCTGGAAGAAATGGGAGCCGATGGCGGGCGAAACAGTCCTGCTGTAAACAACTACGGTTGGGGAAAAGAATCGGCGATCGAAGACTGGCTCTTCGCCGAAGGACATCGCTTTGACTTTTTCCAGGCCGTTCGCCTGCTCGAGATCATTCATACGAGGAGCGGCGATCGCCTGGTCCCACCGGGCCAGGGCGCCGATCCGTCGAAAGAGATCGTTCACTTCCGCTCTTCAGTAAAACTCGATTTTCCCGCCAGCGACATCGCGCAGGTACAGCGCACCAAAGACATTCCACGACGCGATCAGCCGAAGGCGCCTGCTGAGATGACCGTCAATTTTCTCGGTCTCGCGGGTGGACTCGGCGCGCTCGACATTCCGATCACCGAGCTGGTCCTCGAGCGCACGTCACATAACGACAAGTCGCTCAAAGATTTTCTCGACATCTTTAATCATCGCTTAGTTTCCCTGCTCTACCGCATTCGCAAGCATCATCGCGTCGGTCTCGGTTCGGCGACGCCGGGCGAGGATCAGATCGCGCGTTATCTCTATTCGCTGATCGGCATGGGGACGCCGCGGCTCCACGGCCGCATGCACGTTCGCGATCGCGCGCTGCTGTACTACGCCGGCATCCTGGCGCAACAGCCGCGTTCGATGGCCGGACTGAAACAAATCCTTGCCGATTACTTTCAGGTCGAAGTTGAAACTACGCAGTTTGTCGGCAAGTGGTGTGACCTCGAATCCGACCAGCGAACCAGGATCGGCGAGTCGGGCACAAACCAACGCCTCGGACGCGACACGGTCGTACTCGGCACGCGCGTTTGGGACCAGCACGCGCGTTTCGAGATCCAGCTTGGTCCACTCGGTTTGGAAGACTTTGAGAGTTTTCTGCCAACTGAGTGGCGCTTCGGCGTGCTGTGCGATCTCGTTCGCTTCTACGTCAAAGACGAGTTTGATTTCAACATTCGTTTGACTCTGAAAGCCGACGAGATTCCCGCCGTCGAACTCAGTTCAGAACCGGCCCTCTCGTGGACGTCGTGGCTTGGACCAGTACGCCCCGTTAACGGCAACGGTCACCATCCAACGGTCGCGCAGGAAAATCCGTACATCGTGATCACGCCTGAAGCGCTTCGCTCAGCCGCAGGATCGATCAAGAGTCACATTCTCCATCGTCTGCCGCGCGCCAAACAACAGTCATTGCTCGGACTGATGAAACGCACCGCGCCGAAGAACACCGTGTTGATGTTGCAGGGCAATGCTGCTCCGGCGATGTTCATCATCCGGCGTGGCAAAGTGCAGTTGTCGCGTTGTGAAGAGCACGGCAAGGAGACTGTCCTCGGCGTGTTGAGCGAAGGCGATTGTTTTGGCGAGCGCGCGATGCTCAGGCACAAACCGTACAGCGAAACCGCACTCGCGTTGACTGAAGTCGAATTGTCGGTGCTGCGACGCGAACACCTGACGTTTGCCATGATGAACGATCCGAGTTTCAGGCGAACGATCGAGTCTTTCATCAATTCTGAAGAGCCGGAAGACATGGCTTTTAGCAGGTTCGAATAAAGCGATGAGCGCTGCTTACATCCAGGACAATCTCAAGCTCAAGATCACGACGCCGCTGGGCGACAACAAGCTCCTGCTGCGCGCGTTTCGTGGCGAGGAATCGATCTCCGGGCTCTTTCATTTCACGCTCGAGATGGTTTCCGAGGACAACGCCCTCGACTTCTCGGCCATCGTCGGCAGGGCAGTCACGGTCGCTCTTACTCTCGGCAACGACACCGAGCACTATCTCAACGGCATCGTCGGCCGCTTCGTTCAGGAAGAGACCAATCTTCGTCTCACGCGTTATTTCGCCGACATCTATCCGTGGCTCTGGATGCTGACGAAGACCAGCGACTGTCGCATCTTCCAAAACAAAACAGCGCCGGAGATTATCGAAAGCGTCTTTTCAGATCTCGGTTTCACCGACTTTCGCAACGATTTGAAGAGCACGTATGAAAAGCGTGAGTACTGTGTTCAGTACAACGAAACTTCTTTCGCCTTCGTGTCGCGGTTGATGGAAGACGAAGGCATCTACTACTTTTTCGAACACGCCTCTGACAAACACACGCTCGTCCTCGGCGACGATGCCGACTCGCATCAAACTTGTCCCGGACTCGAGTCGACGCCGGTTCATTTCCGGCAGTCGCTCGTGGACCACTCGCAGGATCTCGCGGTCACTCGTTGCATGGTCGAAGAGCAGGTCGTCACTGGCGCGTTTATGCACGACGACTACAATTTCGAAACACCGAACACCGATCTCAAGGCTGAGTCGCAGAGCGATACGCCGACTTACAAGGTCTACGAATATCCCGGCGGGTTTGTTAAGAAAGACGCCGGCACAAGTCGTGCCGATCTGCGTCTCGACGCACTCGAGCAACCGCAGAAGACGATTCGCGGCGACAGCTTCGTGCGCGCGTTTGTCTCAGGTCATAAATTCGAGTTGAAAGATCACTATCGCGCCGATGTGAATAAGACTTATGTGTTGCAGTCGGTTTCACATGCGGCGACGCAGGAGACTTACACCAACTCCTTCACAGCTTTCTCTTCCGATATTCCCTTTCGTCCGCCACGTATCACGCCGAAGCCGAGGATCTCGGGAACGCAGACGGCGGTTGTCGTCGGCAAGTCTGGTGAAGAGATCTGGACCGACAAGTATGGCCGGGTGAAAGTTCAGTTCCACTGGGACCAGTTGGGAACTAAAGATGAGAACAGCTCATGCTGGATTCGGGTTGATTACGGTTGGGCCGGCAAACAGTGGGGCGGCATTTTTCTGCCGCGGATCGGTCAGGAGGTGATCGTCAGTTACCTCGAGGGCGATCCCGATCAGCCGCTCGTAACGGGCGCGGTTTACAACAGCGACCAAACCGTTCCTTACACGCTTCCTGACGAACAAACGAAGAGCACCGTGAAGACCAATTCCTCAAAAGGCGGCAGTGGCTTCAACGAGATCCGTTTCGAGGACAAGAAAGACTCCGAAGAGCTTTACTTCCACGCGCAAAAAGATCAGACCATCGTCGTCGAAAACGATCGCACGAAGACTGTCACCAACAACGAGACGAACACGATCAAGAAAGATCGCTCGACGACGATCCAGGAAGGTAACGATACATACACCGTCTCTAAAGGCAATCGCACGTACAAAGTCGAGACCGGCAACGAGACTTACGAGGTCAAAGGCACGCGCAGCCTGACCATCACCGGCGACGAGACGCACACCAACAAAGGAAACTTTACCCAAACGATCAGCGGCAACTACGAGTTGAAAGTGACCGGTAACCTGACGATCGACGTCAGCGGAGCGGTCACGATCAAGTCCGGCCAGGGAATGAACCTGGAGGCGGGCATGTCTATGACGAACAAGGCGGGCATGGCGCTCACGAACGAGGCTGGGACGGACATCACTAACAAGGGCAACGCGTCGGCTACGGTCGAGAGCACTGGTATCACGACCATTAAAGGTTCAATGGTCAAGATCAATTAACTGGAGGTGACGTAATGGGACTTCAAGTATGCCTGGGCGCCATGTTGCAATGCAGCTTTGGCGCAGCGCCGAGTTCGCTGGTGGTCCTGCCTGATAAAGCCGTCCTCACCGCCGTGCCCGACGCCACCATCATGGACAACAAACCGATGGTCAACATCATGCCTTTCGGCACGTGCTCGTCGATGGCTAATCCCACCGTCGCAGCGGCAACGGCTGCGGCCCTGGGCGCGTTGACGCCGATGCCTTGCATTCCAGTGACTACTGCGCCGTGGGCGCCGGGCGCGCCGACAGTCTTGATCGGCAACATGCCGGCGCTCAACGACAGTTCCATGCTGATGTGCACGTGGGGTGGAGTGATTAAGATCAACAACCCCGGACAAACCACGGTAATGATCCCGTAACCATGGATTACGAACATGAACTACGAATTCTCACTAACTAAAGCAGCGGTGATTTCACTCGTCGCCGGTTCGATCGTGTTCGCCGTTCTGCTCTTTGCCGGCGGCATAGTCGTCGGCTCGGAATGGCTTGGAACCAAGGCCGCCGCCAACTCGGACGCGGTCGCGAAGAATGAAGAAGCTGATGGTCCGAAGGAACCTGTGCTGAACGACGAAGAACCTGCCCCGAAGAAGAAGGCCGCGCCGAAGAACGGCGGCGATCAGAAAGCAGCGCCGGTTAAAGAGGACGATGCAATGCTGCCGGAAGAGGCCGCCCCGCCTGCAACCACACAGGAAGCTGCCGCAAACGGAGGCATTCAGATAATTCAGGAAGCAGCGACGGATGCGAACGGCGCAGCAGTCGCGAGTGAACCGGACTACGTGACGGTCCAGGTTGGAGTCTTTCTCAATCAGGAAGAAGCCAATCGCCTGCTCAAAAACATCGAGCGCAAAGGCTACGCGCCTTCGTTCTTCTCGGGCCGTGACGCGGAAGCGCGCCAATGGTTCGCCGTCCGCATCGGCTCTTACTCCGATCGCCAACAGGCCGCCAACGCCGCAGCGAACTTCAGCAAACAGGAAAAGTTGAAAGCCGTTGTAAGACCAGTCGGATCGCTTTAGTGGAGGCTGCGATGAAAAAGAAAACTACTTCTCGCACAAGAAAACTTCCCACCGTCGTCCAGCCCAAGATGGCTTCGACAAAACCTGCTTTCGCTCCCCCACTGCCAAGCTGCGGCGCGGGAGTGGTCCAGGCGCACGTCATCGGCGGCAATCGCGCTCTGCAAGCGCGACTCAACTTGTG
>DATELZ010000216.1:0-5018 GCA_035276045.1 Pyrinomonadaceae bacterium
CCGCACGCGCGGCAGATCCAAAAGGCGCCCTGCTGATCGCGATAAACATCGCGACACGGTCCAGCAGCAAACTGCGTCCAACAGCCCTCGAACGTCCAGTTGGCTGCGGACGTGGCGGATACAGTTGTCGTTGCCGCAGCACTTCCCACCGTCTCAGCCCGACTTGTAGGTTGGGCGAGGCTAAAGGATAGGACCAGGGTGAAAAGAACCGCCGCTATTGCCGAGATTTGAATTCTGCGCAACGTCATGAGACACATCTCCTTTATGTTCAGGTGAACGAGCAGCGCCATTACGCGCTACTCCGTTAATAAGAATCACGGGAGGCGGTCACGAATTCTGGGCCTGCTGGACAGTTTTGAATGTCGGGAGTGTGACTGGAGTATCTCTTAAAACGAGTGATGAAAACAATATATCGAGCTTGTAATCCGGTGGCGAACCAATTGGGCAACAATGGTCGGTCAGAGCACGGTCACGCAATGAGTTGAAGGCATTTTTGGCGGCGTTCGTCGGGTGAAGTTTGTTGAGGGCTGGCAAATAATCGGTCCAATGCAGTTCTAAGTTCGGGCTTCTCATCGTCGTCTAACAGATCGTGCAGCTCCTCAATCAGGAATAGTAGCGCTCGTTCGGCTTCGGCACGGTTACCACCAGACTCGGCGATTTCGTGCGCGCGCTGAAGCACTCGTTTGGCTTGACGGCGACGTCCCACACGGCACAGCAACATTCCCTGTGTAGTTAGAGATTGGGCCAGGTACTCCTCCTGTCCACTATCTTCAAGGACTCCAATTGACTCTGCCAGGATCTGCTCGGCAGAGTCGAATTGTTCCGTGGCGATGTAAAACCTCGCCCGCGTGTCGTCAAATTGCGCGAGGTATACTTTTTCAGGACCGATTTCTCCTAGTTTTCGCGCGCGTTTAATATGGAGTTCCGCCTCTTCCAACTGACCCAGTGTTACGAGCAGATTCGCATAATTATTCTCCGCGTGCGCTATATTCAAATACCTGCCGGTAGCCTCAAACTGAACGAGAGCCTCTCGATAGTGGTTTCTCGCTCGTTCAAAGTAGTCGTTGCGGCTCCCGGCGACCCCGAGATGTTTGAACACCACGCCCATTTCAAAGTTATGAACCGGCACAAGGAACGGACCTGTCTGTTCTACAAACGCAGCAGCTTCGTTAAGGCAAGCCAGAGCTTCATCGAGGGAACAGGCCATCTCAACGATCGCCATCCGGATCAAGCCCAGGCATCTAAGCTCGCCGTCCTGATTGTCGAATTGCCTAAGCGCGGTCTTGATCGTGGTGCGGGCCACGTCAATTAAGCCCTCGCGCCAGTAACAGACACCAAGTTCCATTTGGACTTCGGCAGATTGTTTCTTTAGACCGAGTTGTTCCCAGATGCCGATAGCGCCACTAAATAATGTCGCTGCATGCTTCTGTGCTTTTGGCACCTGGCTCGTGCTGGCGAGGTTGCTGGCAAGTCTCCCAGCGGTAAAAAGTAAGTCAGCGCAGGAGTACGGGCTCAATTTTTCCAGGGCGGGCCATTCACCAACCGTGTACCACTTTCTGAGAACCAGACAAGCGGCCTCAAAGTTCCCCAGCAGGATTTGTTCGCGAGCGATGAGACAGGAAATTTGGATTCCTTCAGCCAGTGTTAGCCCCGTCAACTGGAACTGTTCGGACGCTCTCACTTCGCGTGCTGGAGTTGATCCATTCTGAGATAGAGCGTCCAGGTATAAACTTTGAGCAAACACACAGGCGGCTTTCCATTGATGGATTGCCGGATAGCTGGACTTCAGTTCGGTAGCACGCGTGAGTTCCCTTTCCACCATCTTCTTATCCCACTCACAACGCAACTTCACTGAAGCGAGGCTTTCAGCAGACAATTCTTCAACCGTCTCAACCTCGGCGGCGACTGCTGTTAACGGCAACGTATCTTCCGGAGGAAGATAATTCGCCGCCAGTCTCAGAAAACAATCAACCAGCGCCGCGTATGCCAGCACGTACCCGGGATCAAACTCAATTGCTTGCCGGAAATGCTCTATAGCCTGTTCGAAACCTTCCCTGGTGTGCCTGGACCAGCAGACCCGACCCTTCAGGTAAGCCTGGTGAGCGTTTGGGCTATCCGTGATGTGACTGGTGATTCGCCGTTCATCCTTGCGCTGACCTGCCGGCAAAACAGCAACGACGTCGTTCGCAATCGTTTCTTGAACTTCCTGAATCTCGTTGGACTTGACGCTGTAGGTCTTGCCGTAAACTTGCCAACCGCCACTTACGTCGACCAACTCAGTGCTGATCACAAGCGTTTCACCTGCAAGATGCACTTTTCCGATAACAAGGCTATGCACACCGAGATCCTGTCCCACTTGCTGAGCGTCAATCTCTTTCGCCTTGTAACGAAAGACAGTGCTCCTCGGTCTTACAAGAATCTGCGGTAACTCCGACAAGGCGTTGATAATGCCCTCAGTCAGATTATCTGCCAGGTATTCCGTTGCCGGATCGTTACTGATGAACGGCAGCACCGCAACTGAATGAACTGATCGGGATGGATGGTGTGTTTCTACTGGTAACGGAGCGGTGTCTCGTGCAGTGCCCAGGAAACGATAACCGCGCCGTGGAACTGTCTCTATATAATTAGCAGTCTCACCAAAGGCTCTTCGTAACCTGAAGATATGTTGCGCAAGATTGCCTTCCTCAACAACTTCATCCGGCCAAACCTCTTTCATCAGGTCATTCTTCTCGACCACGTGACCCTGGTTTCGCACCAACATGATAAGTGTGCTTACAGCTTTGGCGGGCAGCGGGACGCGCCGTCCTTCACGGAGCAATACATGGTCGTTTTCATCGAGACAGAACGGACCGAAGTGGTGAAGCTTATGAGCGTACTTCATAGAGAGTTAATTGGACGCATTGTACCGCGAAGGGGCGTAAGCCATAAAGAAGTAGATAATAATTCGTTAATACCTATCTAAAGACTTCATTATTCGTCCTGGCGTAATGTCTAAAAGTCGTTATTGCCGAGCGGCTTTCCTCACAGTTTGAACGTGTCCTCCCCCTCGTCGACCCGTTCGTGGGGGGCATCTGCAACCGCCGTTAAGAGGCACGACAGGCGCCATCTGCGGCCAAGTGTGGCGTTTGAAAGGGCCGGCCCGACGTCCAGAGCGGACCGGCCCGTCTAAAAAACTGCCACTCATTCGCCGCCTCGGTAGCGTCTTAATTTCAACTCGGCGTTCTCTGCGTCGCTCTGAGATCTCTGCGTAAACACTGACTTCTAGAGAACGCAGAGCCAAAATAAGACACTACTGCCGCCCTCACTTATCTTGACTCAAATTGGGCGCGGACCTAATCTGGCGGCTTGTCTACGAGAACAAATCTGACCTCTTTCGTGCTTGTTTTCTGGCTATTTCTCTGGCTAGCAATGTTCTGCCTGGTCGAGGCCGCCGTGGCCCAGTCGAGTTACAGTCTCCGCTCACCGGATCAGAGGATCGAGGTGCGTATTCGAGCTGCGGATCTCCTCAGTTATGACGTTCTGCTCAACGGGAGCCTGCTTCTCCAGAACAGTACGCTCTCGATAAACATCAACCACCGCAACCTTGGTGCTCAGCCAAGAGTGAGAGCGGCCAAGGAGCGGAGCGAGAACAGGGAGATTATTTCTCCAGTGCCTCAGAAATCCGTCCGTATTCGCGAACATTACAACGAGCTGAAGCTGGAGATGGAGGGCGACTATGCTGTCGTCTTTCGCGCTTTCAACGAAGGCGTGGCCTATCGTTTCGAGACCGCGTTAGCAGCAAGTGAAGCGCGTGTTTATGGCGAGGAAGTTCGCCTCAATTTCGCCGGCGCTTATAGTGCGTATTACCCGAAGGAAGACAGTTTCTTCTCGCATAACGAGCGGGAGTTTCTGAATCTCCCATTGAACCACATCACGCCGGCGAGTTTGGCGAGTCTTCCGGCCGTCGTCGTGACTGATAAAGGCGTGAAGATCCCAATTGCAGAATCGGACGTCGAAGACTATCCGGGCCTGTGGTTGCGAGGCACGAACGATAATGCACTCGAAGCGGTCTTTCCGCCGTACCCGCTGAAAGAGGAGTTACGCAAGACCAGCGATCGCGATTTGCACGTGACGGAAAAGGCCGGCTATATCGCCCTTACAAAAGGCGCGCGCACGTTTCCCTGGCGCATCGTCGGCATCGCCGAGACGGATGCAGATCTCATTACAAATCAGTTGGTCTATCTATTAGCCAAACCTTCACAGGTGCAAGACACGTCGTGGATCAAACCGGGCAAAGTGGCGTGGGATTGGTACAACGCCAACAACATCGACGGCGTCGATTTCAAGTCCGGCATCAACACGCAGACTTACAAATACTACATCGACTTCGCGTCGCGATACGGAATCGAGTACGTCATTCTCGACGAAGGCTGGTACAAACTCGGAAACCTGCTCGCAGTCGTGCCTGAGATCGATATCGAAGAGTTAGTCGCCTACGGCAAGAAGAAAAACGTAGGCATCATTTTGTGGATGGTTTGGAAGACGCTTGACGATCAGTTCGAAGCCGCTTTCGACCAGGCTGAAAAGTGGGGCGTGAAGGGTTTGAAAATCGACTTCATGCAACGCGACGATCAGCTACTGATGAACTTCTACCACAAAGTGTGCCGCGAGGCTGCGCGCCGCCGGATGCTCGTTGATTTTCATGGTGCGATTCGGCCGGCAACGATGACGCGCACCTGGCCCAACCTCGTGAGCGTGGAAGGCGTGCGCGGATTGGAGCAAAACAAATGGAGCAAATACGCCAATCCCGAGCACAACGTAACGTTGCCGTTCACGCGCATGTTTCTGGGACCGATGGATTACACGCCCGGCGCCATGATGAACGCCGGCTGGGAAAGCAACTTCGCGCCAATCTTCGAACGGCCGATGAGCCTCGGCACGCGAGCGCACCAGTTGGCGATGTACGTTATTTATGAGTCGCCGCTGCAAATGCTGGCCGACTCTCCGTCACACTACCTGCGCGAACCTGAAGTGATGGA
>DATELZ010000217.1:0-9703 GCA_035276045.1 Pyrinomonadaceae bacterium
AGCGTTCTCGCCCGGACGAGTTGAGTTGTTCAGTGCGTTTGACCGCACGGTACGGTAATGTAGTAAGGACCCATGCTCGATAAGACCTCCATTTTGGAATCTATTCAAAAGCTCGGTCCGTGGTGGCACTGCATCGATCTCGGTGATGGCATTCGAACTAAGACGAGCAGCGTCATGGGCGAACCGATCGATCACCCGCAGGATCGGTGGCAAGTGGTTAACCGCTGCCTTCCGGCTGATCTCACCGGCAAGAGTGTGCTCGACATTGGCTGCAACGCCGGCTTTTTTGCTATTGAAGCCAAGCGCCGGCATGCGGCCCGCGTGCTGGGGATCGATGCACAGCGCCACGAAATCATGCAAGCGGAGTTCGTGAAACGGGTTCTCAATCTGGATATTCAATACCAGCAGATGAACATTTACGACGTGAGCCCCGCGACAGTAGGGACGTTCGACGTCACCCTGGCGCTTGGGCTCCTGTACCATTGCAAGCACCTGCTGTTGGCGATGGAGATCCTGTTCGCCGTCACCGATGAATTGCTTATCGTCGACTCTTCGGTCTTGCCCCAGGATAGCGTGGCGAAGGATGTGTCGTACGAATGGGGTAGCCTGCATGAAAAGGTCCACCTGCTGGGTTACGTGGAACAGTCTTCGAAACCGCGGAATGAGAATCACGCGAATTGGTTCTTAACCACGGGTGAATGCCTGAAGGCGATGTTGCTTGATGTCGGTTTCGCCGAGGTGGATCTCGTGCTCAATGAAGGGCGGCGGGCTGTGTTGACGTGCCGTAAGAACCTCGAGTTGTTGGATAGTCGCACGCCTCGCGGGTTGAATGCGCGAATCGTGGTGGCCAGCGGACCGGCGGTCTGTTCACCGGAGGAGGAACTGGTTTTTCAGGTTCGCATTGAAAATGTCGGATTTGCCACGTGGCTGGCGCGCAAAAGCGATTCTGCTGAAGGCGGTTTCGTATGGCTCGGCGCCCACCTATCCTCCGAGACTTTTGACATTGAGTGGAATTACGCAGGAGCACGTTTAGACCGCGACGTAAGGCCACATGAGGCGGTCACGGTCCAACTGATTGCCCGTGCCCCGAGCAGGCCGGGCAAATACCATGTCGAGTTCGACATGGTGTCAGAACACGTGACCTGGTTCCAGGATGCGGGATCTCGTTCATTCGTGCATGAATTTCAAGTCCGGTGATAGACAAATCTAATCTGTGCATCTCTTGCATTGACAGGGTAAAGAGGGTGCATTACCGTTGTTCCACTCGTTATTCCCCCGAACTCAATCCACCTGATTGCAATCTGATCGACTAAGACCGTAGCGCGCTTTAGCGATCGCCACGGACGACCTTTCACTTCTCACTAACCAGGGCACACAACCTCTACAAGGAGTTCCAAATGTCACTAACTTCCTCAGTCACCTCCAAACTATTGTTTATGGCGGTGGTTCTCTTGATCTCCAGCAGCGCCCAGGCCAAGTCGCCACCGAACGTCTTCGGCGGACCTGCCACTGCGGGAGAATTGATCATCAGTGAATTCCGTTTACGCGGATTTAATGGCGCAGACGACGAGTTCATCGAAATCTACAACAACAGTGGCGCGGCTCATACCGTCGCCGACTCCGGCGCGGGCGCCGGTTATGCCGTCGCCGCCTCGGATGGCGTGACGCGCTGCGTCATTCCAAACAACACGGTGATTCCGAACCGCGGCTTTTACCTCTGCGTCAACTCCAACGCTTACTCTCTCTCAAGTTATGCTGCGGGTGATGCGACTTACACCATCGACATTCCTGATAATGCCGGTATCGCGCTCTTCAACACGTCAGTGGCAGCAAACTTCATCCTTGCAAGCCGGCTCGACGCTGCCGGTTCCACCACCGAAGCCAACACTCTTTACAAGGAAGGCACTGGTTATCCAGCGCTGACACCTTTCGCGAGTGACTTTTCGTTCGTTCGCGACGAGTGTGGGAAGCAGGGATCGATTTCGACAATGGGCACCTGTCCCTCGGGCGGAAACTACGTCGATACCAACAACAATTCGACAGACTTCTTTTTCGTGGATACCAACGGAACGAGTTTAGGCGCAGGCCAGCGACTCGGTGCGCCTGGGCCGCAGGATCTGGCATCACCAATCCAACGCAACGGGCAGCTCTCGATGTCGTTTTTAGATTCGACGGCAATCACTTCCGTCCCGCCAAATCGCGTGCGTGATTTCACCAGCGACCCGGTGAATAATTCAACTTTCGGCACCATCGATTTCCGGCGCCGTGTAGTCAATAACACAGGTGCTCCCGTCACGAGGTTGCGTTTTCGGGTCGTCGACATAAGTACCTTTCCGGCGCCTGCGGGAATCGCCGACGTTCGTGCACGCACGTCATCGCTGATCGCGGTTTCAGGAATCAATGATTCGGCAACTTGTCTCGCCTCCACCGGTTCAGCAACGACGCCTTGTATAGTCAACGTACAGGGAACCACGTTGGAACAACCACCGTCGCAAGTCTTCGGAGGCGGGTTCAATTCCAGCCTGGCTGTCGGCACGATCACGTTGGGAACACCACTCGCAAACGGAGCTTCAGTCAACATTAGGCTCCTTTTGGGTATTGAAAAGAATGGTACCTTCAAGTTTTTTGTGAGCATTGAAGCTCTGCCGTAGTAAGCCAACCCCACGCCAGAACGAAGAAGCCGCAGGAAGTCTCCAGCGGCTTCTTTCTTTAGCTTTGAAACGTTACTCAATCAAGCCTAACTGACTACCGGTAGTATCTTATTTTGCTCGGCGTTCTCCGCGTGTCTCTGTGTGCTCTGCGTTTAAACACACCTAAAGTGAAGTTTACGCAGAGGTCTCAAAGGTACGCAGAGAACACAGAGTTGAAACTAAGACACCAACTGACTACCCACGAGAATTAATTTCTATTGACGCCAAGATCTGTTGAGAGTAGATTACGCGAACCCCTCAACTCCCCGAGAAATAGTTTTCCCGATTAGTAAGGTGTAGCCCCATCGTCCTCGTTTCTAATCCATTAGCTCGCGCCGCTTCTCATCGAGCAGCCCGCAAGAGCTTCATTTTCGCTGACGCGACCACATCCTGGCTTACGCCGGAGTCTGTTTAACTTTTAACCGTCCGCAACATTTTCGTTTTCCAGTTTTAACCTCGCATTCACTGACCGCCATCGGCGGCCACGACCCGTTTTCCGCTTACCGGAAAACTGCTTCACACACCCAAGGAGGGAGCATGAAAATTCTCAAGTTATTCGCCATCACACTCTTTGCATCAGCGCTCGTCACATCGCTGTTGCTAACGCCGACCGTCAGCAGCCAGGGAGGCCCGACCGAAGCGCCCACCGGCGTTGACAGCGTAACCAACGGCTTCACCACGCAGACCCAGTTCGATGCCGATCGCGCCGCCTTCGAGGCGCGCCGAGAAAAGGCTGACGGACTCGGCCCCGTTTACAACGCACAATCGTGCGTCGAGTGTCACCAGAACCGTTTCCCAGGTGGCGTCAGTCAGATCTTCGAGCTGCGCGCCGGACACAACGGGCCGGACGGGACGTTTGTCCCCGCGCCCGGTGGTTCGCTCATTCAGTCGCGCGCCCTCAACACGACGATTCAGGAGCGGGTCCCCGGCGGGCCGCGCATTGTCTTCGTAAACACTTCACAACAGGTCAGCGTTCTTGCCATTGACCTCGATGCCGGGACATTGAATCTCGTGGCTGGACTCGTGCCCACGACCGGTCATAGCTTTCCGGCCTTCTCGCCCGATGGAACGCAGATCGCCCTCAGCATCTCCGGCAACATCTGGGTCATGAACAACGACGGAACGAACCCCAACGTGATCTCACAAGAAGGCACGGACTTTCATCCTACATGGTCGCCCGACGGGACGAAGATTGCTTTCAGCAGCGCGCGCACAGGCGTCGCTCAGATCTTCACGATGACGCCGATCGGAACGAACGTGACGAACATCTCCAACAACTCGCTCTTTAACGACCGGATGCCCACTTACTCGCCAGACGGGACGAAGATAGCTTTCCAGCGCACGCCTATGAGCCTCTCTCCGGTCGGGAAGATCTTTACGATGAACGCCAATGGGTCGTCGCAGACTCAAGTCACAACCGGCGTCGGCAACGACGAGCGCCCCTCCTACTCACCCGACGGAACAACCATCGCCTTCAGCACGAACCGCGACGGCAACTACGAGATTTACAAGATACCGGCCACGGGTGGCGCCGCAACCCGGCTGACAAATAACGCAGCTTCAGACCGTAACCCTAGTTGGGCGTTTGATAACTCTGCCATCGCCTTCGGCAGTGACCGCAACTCCGGCCTGAAAATCTGGGCCATCGAACCTGACGGCGCCAACCCGACCCAGGTTAGCGGCAACAACGAGGGCGGCGGCGATCAGCCCGCCTACTCAAAGGATCAAGGAGAGACGATTAGAACTCTGCGCGCCTCGCCGATTCTCGTTGGTCTCGGCTTCGTCGAGTGCATCAGCGACAGTACGTTGCTCGCGATCCGCGACGCTCAGCCGGTGGACATGCGCGGCACGGCCATCGAAGTGGGCCTGCTCGAAGCGCCGGAGGCCACGCGCCTCGGGCGCTTCGGGTGGAAAAACTCCGTCGCCAGTCTGCTCAGCTTCTCCGCCGGGGCCTACCTGTTGGAGATGGGCATCACCAGCCCGCTTCAGCCAACCGAGCAGACGTCACTGGGACGCAGCGTCGGGTTCTCCGATACGGTGCCCGAGCTCGAAGACACCGGGGGCGATGAGGGACGCGGCGAAGACGTGGAGGCGTTTACGCGTTTCATGCGTTCGACCCAGGCCCCGCAGCGCAACGTCGGGATGCTCTTGAACGACGCGACCGATCCGGGTTCGCTCCTCTTCGATTCGCTCAACTGCTCGGTCTGTCACGTGCGGTCGATAACGACGGCGCCCGCTGGAACGGTCATCAACGGCGGAACGTTCGTCGTGCCTGCCGCGCTCGGCAACAAGATAATCCATCCCTTCAGCGACTTCCTGTTGCACGACATCGGAACTGGCGACGGAATAGTTGAGACAAACGGAGAAATAACCAGGAACAAGATACGGACTCCACCGCTATGGGGACTGAGGACGCGCGATCGCTTTATGCACGATGGCGGATCTTCCAGCCCGCCCACAAACAACGGCGCTCAGTCATTCACGCTCAACGAGGCTATCCTGCGTCACGCGGGGCAGGCGACCTCCAGCCGCACCGCCTACCAGGCGCTGACGGCACTACAGAAGTCGCAGCTCATCAGGTTCCTGAGATCGTTGTGAGGAACTCGCGTGTTCTACTTGGTGAGTGGTCCGCCGGGGTGGGAGTAACTCCCAACTTCCACCCCGAACTAATTACTCGCGCATTTACGTTTATCGGGAGACTTTTTGTGCAAAGCCGGACGAAAGCATTTCGCTCATGTTCTAAAAACCTCACCGACCCATTGACACTTTGTCCACCATGAAGCTATCGTGCATATCCCCCGGCAGTGTACGTCAGGAGTTCTCCGTGAAACGCGATCGCCCTCGCTGTTCACGAGCATCTCACGGTCAACGCGTTCTCTGACCTCAGTCAGACTCAAATTTGGCGACTCTTATCCTCAATCGCGGATCTTGAAGTCACCAGCCACAAGGAGAACAGCATGGTTAGATAAACCATCTCTCCGTGATTGCACAACTCTATGAGCATGAGGAAGTGGGAGCCTCATTTGCAATCACGTTCACCCACCAAATTACCAAAGACTTAAGTCCAAAACCGAGTTTTCACCTCTGACGTCTACCCTCGCCTGTGGTGCAGGACTCTATTTAAGGAGAAATACATGAAGAGGAAATCACTTAGCCTCCTCCTCGCGCTCGTTGTCGCGCTTGTGCCTATATTGACTGTAGGTCAAATGCGTGTGCTTAAAGTCAGCGACGTCAAGGTCGGCAAGATCGTTCAGGCCGCACCTGACCTCTATATGAAGGACACGCCAGCGGACACAGGCATCGAGCCGAACCCTGATAATGGCCCCATGTGGGTGACAGAAGACATCTGGGTGCGCAACAACCCGGATCCGGGTTATCAACCTTTCCCCTTTCCCGAGTTGACCCCTCCGTGGACTCCGCTGCCCCACGAGAACCCGGAGTATCGTGATCCCAAGTTCAGCACGCCCAACTATGTGTATATCCGCGTGCGTAACCGCGGCACTGCGGCCTCGACCGGCACCGAGCGATTGCGGCTTTACTGGGCCAAAGCATCGACCGGACTCGGCTGGCCTGCGCAGTGGGTGGACAATATGGCAAGCAACTGCGGGCCATCCAAACTCTACGGCGCGGAAGTAACCAAGCCGCGTAAGAATGCGGCGACGGCGACCGCGGCCGAGCGTGACGCTTACCGCGACGCAGTGCTCTCAGTGGGAACAGTGCCGGGCTTAGTCTTTCCCGACCGGTCTTACTGGCACAAGCAGGATGAGGTGCACGAGCTTGGTCCGGTCAACAGGCACAACTCCTCCGCTTTTCTGCCGTGGCACAGAGAGATGATCAATCGCTACGAAATCCTTTTGCAGGAAGCCAATCCGCTCGTCACGCTGCTCTATTGGGATTGGACCACTAATCCCTCCGGTTTGTTCAACGCCAGTTTTATGGGCGCGTCAGGCAGCGGCCCCGGCGGAGCCCCCATCGGCCCACCGTTCCATCCGGGAGTAGGGCCGACGCTCCTTCCGCCGCCAGTGTCACGCGATCTGGGCGGCAGCGGCTGCTGCACTGCGCCGACCGCAACTACAGACCCCGCTTTGTTGGCACAGCCTACTTATGCCCCCGCCGGCTTCAACCAGGCTTTGGAAGGCGGCCCGCACAACTTTTCGCATGTCTACATCGGCGGGGCTACCGGCGACATGAGTTCTGTCCCAACGGCTACCGAAGACCCGTTCTTCTTCCTGCTGCATGGCAACGCAGACCGGCTCTGGGCGCAGTGGCAACGTAATCCCGCTTCACTGACGCGGCTCGATCCGGCAACGGCCTATGACGGCCATACCGCTAACGTCAACATCACGACCAACATGAGGCCGTGGGACGGCACCGGCCCCCCGATCCGGCCATGGACCATCGCGGACGGTTATATCGTGGCCAAAACTCCGAAGCACGCGTCGGTCGTCTCGCCACCAATCTATGACACTGCGCCGCTGGTCGTTCCGATCCTGCAGCCCGGCGAAGCCGTGGTCATACAGATTCCCTGGTATCCACCCAACCCGGCCGACTTCGGCTGCTTTGGCGATCCGGGACATATGTGTCTGCTCGGACGTATCGAGACATCCACCACCGCGCCGTTCGGCATGACGTTCCCCGAAATCGTGAACATCAACACGAACGTAAAGAACAACAACAACATCGCCTGGAAAAATGTCACCGTGGTGGACAATTTCCCTGGCGCGTTAAGGGCTGCATCCATTCTGGTTCGCAACATCTTTCCCCAAGCAGTGACCACCCAGATACGCCTGATGGCGCCGACTCAAGGACCCAGGTTCACGGAGTTCGGCGAAATCTTTATGGATATGAAACCGGAACTGTTTGCGCGTTGGAAGGAAACCAATGCAACCGGCACGGGTTTCGAAATCGTAGGGCCGACCACCATCAAGGTCACCAGCCCTCAGACCGTGCTTACGAACATCCGGCTCGAACCGGGAGAAGCTTTCCCGGTAGAGGTGCGGTTTGCGCTGAACCCAAATCAGCGGGTTTCACCGGGAGTAATACCCAGGTGGGACTTGATACAGCTTGGCACGCCCGACAATCCCAACGCCGTGGTGGGCGGGCAACGCTTTGAAGTGGACTTCCAGAAGCTGGTTCTCGTCAAAACGGGCAGCCAGTGGCGTTACCTGGACAACGCAAACGGCCCCGGCACGGATTGGACAGCTCCTGAGTTCGATGATTCGGAATGGAAGCTGGGCCGTGCGGAGTTAGGATTTGGCAACGAGCCGGTGACAAAGATTAGCGGCGAAACGCCAGAAGCACGGCGGATTGCCACCTATTTCCGGCACACTTTCGATGTGACCGATCCGAGCTTTTACAGAAACCTGGTACTGCGGCTGAAACGTGACGACGGCGCTGTAGTGTATTTGAATGGGAATGAAGTTAGCCGTACCAACCTGGGCAGCGGTGCGGTGACGTCGGCAACAGCCGCCACCCGCGAGGTGGACGGATTGGAGGAAAAAGTCTTCTTCCCGTTTAACGTGAATCCCGGACTTCTGCGTAAGGGTCGCAACACAATCGCGGTCGCGATTCATCAGAATGCGCTTGACAGTCCAGACCTGACCTTCGACCTGGAACTGTACGCGAATCCAGCCGCGCAGGGTTTCGCGCCCGATGTTGGTTTCGCGCCGGCTACCGACGGCTCGCTGTGGCAGACCGGGCAGATCATTCCGATTCAAGCCGAGGCGCTGGACACAGACGGGCAGATCAAGTCGGTCTCATTCTACGCGGATGGGAAACTGCTTGGGACAGATGAAACAGCGCCCTATAGCTTCCAATGGCAGGGGGCGTCAGTGGGGGCGCATAGGATCCGGGCAGTGGCAATAGACAATGAGAGGCGACAGACCATAACGAATACAACGGTCGTAGTAGTTGAAAACGTGCCGCCTGTTGTCCTGTTGACTAAGCCAGTTGACGCCTCGACGTTCGCTGTCGGCACAGATCTTACAGTCGCCGCCAACGCATCCGATGTCACCGACGGCATCAAGCAAGTCGAGTTTTTCGTGAGAGAAGCAAATTTCTTTATGTCTCCCGAGAAGTCGATTGGCAATGGAACGCGTTCGGGTTCAACTTATTCTGTCTCGGTCAAACTGCTGGTGCCGGGACAGTACATGATATGGGCAGTAGCCACGGACGATCGCGGAGTGACGAGCCAATCCAATCCCATACATATTGGGGTAGGGTCGCACTAACTGCTTCGCTTTAAGAGAGAGACACAGCGGAAAGCAATTCTCCGCTGTGTCTCTTTTTGTGTCTCCAGACGCTGAGAACGGGGATTACAGCACTGACGATAAGTAAAGCGACATGTTGACGACGATCAGGACTGCCCAGCTAAGAGTCCATTGCCAGCGGAAGCCGTCGCGGCGGAGGAGAATGTGCAGGCTTATGGCCATCAGAAGCACGCTTGCCAATACGTTGACGATTGAGATCCACACCGACGGTTGCACTGTCAGAAAGTTATAGAATGCCGCCGGCAAGAGTGCGATGGATCCGATCAAGCAGACCCACCCGAGCCGGTTCCAATATCTCAATCTACTTCTTCCGTCTAAGAAAACAGCCGACAACAGTAGCTGGATGGTCCAGGTAAAGCACGGGATCAAGAGTCCCTTGATTAGCACCTCACGCCAGCTAACAGCCTGGAAGAAAACTTTTAGAGATGCTGAGAAAACAGCCGTTACCAGAAAGGAGCCGATGAAAAGGAGAATGATTTTCTTCATTTCTACTTCTTCATGCCGAGACGAAAAGTCAGCCCAGCGGTAAACCCGATCGAATATCCGGGTGTGGCGTGTATCTGCGCAACGATGGGACTGCCTGGACGCAGGCGCGATTCGAAAAAGTTCTGCGTCTCAAAGTATTTCTTGTTGGCGAGATTATCGATCGACAAGTTGAAGTCAACCCAGGAACGAATCCGCTGCCGCATGCTGAAGTCGAGCACATCCAAACCGGCAGCGCGAAGCGAAGCCTCTTCGCCGTCA
>DATELZ010000218.1:0-17456 GCA_035276045.1 Pyrinomonadaceae bacterium
CGCGGTGATGGAGGGTAAACGCTTCGTCGAAACTGAGCGGAGCAACCGCCTCAGTCCCGATGTCGTTAGGCATGGACTCGATCAAAGCTCTAGCTTGTCCGTTCATCAATCACCGCTCTCTCAACAGTGCAAACACCGCAAATTACTGACTTGTGACAACTTTGTCAGCGTAGTCTGGTTTGCGACGTTTGAAGCGGTGTATTGTAATCCACAAAAAGGCACAAAGACGAGTAAACAAAATTTCGTGCCTCTTTGTGGCTGAACGCTCACTTTCGATTTAAAGTTCGGGCGTAGGCTATAATCCTCAACCTTTGAATCAATTATTAGAAAACAGTGTATTTATCCGCGCCTGCCGGGGGCAGTCCGTGCCGTACACGCCGATCTGGTTGATGCGACAGGCCGGGCGATATATGCGCGAATACCGGGAAGTGCGCGCTAAAACGACCTTTCTCGAGCTGTGCAAAACGCCGGCGCTGGCCGCGGAAGTGACCGTCACCGCGGCCGAACGGCTCGGAGTAGACGCAGCCATTATTTTTGCCGATATCCTGCTGATCCTCGAACCGATGGGAATCGAACTGGAGTTTGCCCAAGGCGAAGGCCCGATAATCCACAACCCGGTGCGAAATACCGCGGACGTAAAGCGACTTCTCGAAGTAGAAGACGCTTCAGCCCTCAGTTTTGTTTACGAGGCAATTTCTGTGACGCGTGGGGCATTGAAACCAGATTTGCCGTTGATCGGGTTCTCCGGGGCGCCGTTTACCCTCGCGTCATACATGATCGAAGGCGGCGGGTCTAAAAACTACGTTCATACAAAGCAGTTGATGTACAACGACAGCGGCGCCTGGCACGCCCTCATGTCGCTGATCTCGCGGGCGCTGGTGAAGTATTTGAACGCGCAGATCGAAGCCGGCGCACAGGCGGTGCAGTTGTTCGATTCGTGGGTTGGAGCACTCGGTCCGGACGATTATCGTGAGTTTGTGTTGCCGCACTCGCGCGCGGTGATTGAAGGTGTGTTGCCGGGCGTTCCGGTGCTGCACTTCGGAACCGGCACAGGCGCGTTGCTCGAACTGATGCGCGAAGCGGGCGGCGATGTGATCGGCCTCGACTGGCGCGTGCGGCTCGACGAGGCGTGGCAACGCGTCGGACATGACGTGGCGGTGATGGGAAACCTCGATCCGGTTGCGTTGTTTGCAAACCAGGATGCGTTGCGCGCCCAGGCAAAACGAATTCTCGACCAGGCCGGTGGACGGGCCGGACATATTTTCAATCTCGGGCACGGGATTCTGCCCGAGACGCCGGTCGAGAATGTGATCGCGTTGGTCGAGATGGTTCATGAAATGAGCCGCAGATGAAATACGAGGCGCTGTTAGTCGTGAGTTTTGGCGGTCCCGAGGGAATGGACGACGTGATTCCGTTTCTCGAGAACGTCACGCGCGGTCGCAATGTGCCGCGCGAGCGACTGCTGAGCGTCGCGCATCATTACGAGTTGTTCGGCGGCGTCAGTCCGATCAATCAGCAAAATCGAAACCTGATTGCGGCGGTCGAAGAGGAGTTGCGTGTTAATGGGCCGGCGTTGCCGATCTACTGGGGCAATCGCAACTGGCAGCCGTTCTTGCCGGATGCCTTGCGCCGGATGGAGGCAGATGGAATCAAGAATGCGCTCGCATTCGTGACGTCGGCTTACAGTTCGTTTTCGAGTTGTCGACAGTATCAACAAAACATAACGGCAGCGCAGACCGAGGTTGGACCAGGCGCGCCACGTGTCGAGAAGCTGCGGGCGTTCTACAACCACCTGTTGTTTATCGAAGCGAATATCGATCGGATTCGCACGGCGACTGGCGACGCGACGCCGTCACATCTCGCGTTTACGGCGCACAGTATTCCCGAATCGATGGCGGCGCATTGCGAGTACGCGGCGCAACTCGAAGAGACCGGGCGTTTGATTGCTGAAGCTTTAGGCGTGACGAACTGGAAAGTCGTCTATCAGAGTCGCAGTGGTTCGCCGTCGCAACCGTGGCTCGGCCCCGACATCTGCGACCACTTGCGCGACGTCGATGGCGCGGGCGTGAAAGACGTCGTCGTGGCGCCGATCGGTTTTGTTTCGGATCACATGGAAGTCGTTTACGATCTCGACGTCGAGGCGCAGCAGCTTGCCGGGGAGTTAGGCATGAAGATGGTGCGCGCGGCCACTGCCGGCACTCACCCGTCGTTCGTGAAGATGATTCGAGAGTTGATCCTGGAACGCGTCGACAACGCGCCAGCGCGCTTCCTCGGTTCACGCGGCGTGAGTCACTCTATTTGCCCGGCCGATTGCTGCCTTGCGGGATAGACCATGCGTGCAAAAAGGATCGCGATCGTCGGCGGCGGTATTTCCGGTCTAGCCGCCGCGCACCGGCTGGTAGAGCTTTGCGGCAATAGCGCCGAGATCACGCTGCTCGAAGCTGGTCCAAGATTAGGCGGCACAATTCAAACCGAAGAGCGCGACGGGTTTTTGCTTGAACGCGGACCCGATTCGTTCATCTCCGAAAAACCGGAAGCAGTGGCACTCGCCAAACGACTCGGTCTCGAGTCGCGGTTGATTCAAACCAACGAACAGTTTCGTCGCAGCTTTATCGTGAGAAACGGACGGCTGCGTCCGGTGCCGGAAGGTTTTCAACTGCTCGCGCCGTCGCGCATCCTGCCGTTTCTGACCACAGACATCTTTAGTCTCACAGGCAAGTTTAGAATGGCGGCGGACCTGGTGCTACCGCGCCGGAACGGACAGAACGACGAATCGCTCGCCAGCTTTGTGCGACGCCGCCTCGGACAGGAAGCGTTGGAACGCATGGCCCAACCGATGGTCGGCGGCATCTACACAGCCGATCCCGAAACGCTCAGCTTGCGCGCGACGTTGCCGCGATTTCTTGATATGGAACGAAATCATCGCAGCGTGATTTTGGCGATGCTGCGACAGGGCCAAGCGCAGAAGAGTGGGACGAGCGGCGCGCGTTACAGTCTGTTTCTATCGTTCGATCGCGGAATGGAAGTTCTCGTAAACGCACTGGCAAGCAAGCTCCCAAATGTTTACTTGCAGACACGGATCGAAAAGCTTGCCTACGAATCCGGAACCTGGTTAATGAAAAGCGAGTCCGGATCGACTATTGAAGCCGACGCGGTGTGTCTGGCCCTGCCGGCTTACATTGCCGCCCGGCTTCTCGAAAACGTCAATTCCCGACTCGCAGCGCAACTCGGCGCGATCAATTACGCCTCAACCGCGACGATTAACTTCGCCTATCCGCGTTCGGCAATCCGTCACCCGTTGAATGGTTTCGGATTCGTGGTCCCGTTTGTCGAAAAGCGATCGGTGCTCGCGTGCACGTTCAGCAGCGTGAAGTTCAACGGCCGTGCGCCGGATAGTCACGTGCTGTTGCGAGCGTTTGCCGGCGGCGCCTTACAACCCGAGATCTTCGCCTCGCCCGACATGGAAACACGGATCGAAGCCGACTTGCAGGAGCTATTGGGAATCAACGGCGAGCCGTTATTCAAGGAGACGGCAAAGTGGGAACGATCGATGCCGCAGTATGAAGTGGGCCACCTCGATCGCGTTCAGGCGATAGAGAACGAAGTGCGTGCGTTGCCGGGCTTCGCGCTCGCGGGGAACTCCTATCGCGGCGCGGGAATTCCTGATTGTATTCGCAGCGGAGAAACAGCGGCTGAAAGTCTAATCAATTTTGCGGCGTAGCTAATGCCTCGACCCATTGCGCGTTCGACTGCATCAAGGGTCGAAACGTCTCGCGCGGCACAGTCGTTTCGATGTGCATGTTGTCGTCGGTATTGATCTTCGCTCCAGCCACCGCCGGTCCCAACGTCTTCTCATCACACACATACCACGAACGCACGTCTGCTTCACTGCTGAGATTCACTCGCGCGAGTTCCGCCGCGACACGCGGATCTCCAATTCGTTCCGCTAAGCGATCAAGATTCAGCGGGTGATTGCTGCCCATCAGCAAGAGATCTTTGCCACGGCCACCGACGCGAAACATCAGCACGTGCGGAAACACGCGTGTGTACGTCGCCAGCACCGAACGCAGGCTTTCCGTCGACAGTTGATAAATCTGCACCCACTGCACAAAGATTCCCTGCTCGCTCAACCGCTCGCGGCCCAGTTCAAAAAACTCTTGGGTAAACAAGTTCGCCACACCCGGCACCCACGGATGGCTCGGCTCGCTGACGATGATATCGTAACGATTCGGCGTGACACGCAGAAAGGTCCGCGCATCGTCGATGATCAAACTCGCGCGTGGATCATCCAACGGCCGGTTGTTGACGTGTTCGAAGAATTTCGATCCGGTGACGGTGTTCGGTTCGAGCTCGATGCACGTCACCGATTGAATGGGCGACTGCAACATCGATCCGACCGTCACTCCCGTCGCGTATCCGATGATCAATCCTTTTTCGAGTCGTGGCGCGACAAACAACGGCAGTTGGCCCAACATCACCTGCGTTGGCATGTCAAACATGCTGTCCGATGCATTCGTGCGGCCGTTGATCGCCATCGAGATGATGTCGCCGTCCTGGCGCACCGTCACCGTCGCCGTCGGACCTTCGTCGTACATCAATAACTTGTGAATATTCGGTCCAGCCGGTTGTCCTTCACTTTCAGTTGGTCCCTCACGCGTCCGCGCCAGCTCGCGAACCAAAGTGTCGTACGCGCCGATCGAGAGATCGGCGAGGTTCATCGGCGGCGCAAGGACCATCAGAATGAAGATCGCAATCGGAATCGCGCCGATCGCGAGACTGCGCTTCAGCGCCGGCTCGCGCGAAGTCTCGGCTGGCCGGTAAGCCAAACCGGCAACAACGACGCACATCGCCGCCGACAGTATCAACGCAAACTTGGTGCTGGTTATCGGAATCAATACAAAGCCGGTGAGAAACGCTCCCGCAATCGCGCCGATCGTGTTCACGGCATAAGCGCGGCCCACCCGGCCCACTGCTCTTTCCTGATCGCCGGTCGCCCAAACAAGCACGAGCGGCATCACCATGCCCATCAGCAATGCCGGCAGGAGTATCAACAAAGTCGCCGACATGATTTGCAGACCCAACAAACCCGCCCACGATGAGATCTGTAAATTCCTGCCGAAGGTGATCAGCAGCCACGGCAAACGATTGACGACAAACAAGCTCAGCAACAAACTACCCGCCGTCAATAACTCGACGACGATCATCATGCGCCGCAAGTGCACCGAACGATCCTTGCGTCCGACAAACCACGCCCCGACGGCGAGTCCTATCAAGAAGAGCGCGACGACAATGCTGAAAGCATACGTGCTCGATCCGATGATCATCGTGAGGATGCGAGTCCACGAAACCTGCGTGCTGATCGTGACAAAACCGGAAGCAATAGCAGCGAAGAACCAGAATAGATTCGTATCCGTGTTTGCAACCACGGACTGCACAGATGGCGTCACCACGAGACGCTTTTGTAAGACCAGCGCCACCACGCCGACAATCAAATTAATCGCCGCGGCGATTACGATCGTTATCCGCACGCCCAACGCGGGCAGCAACAGGAACCCCGCCGCGAGCGTTCCGAGAATCGCTCCTACGAGATTGCAGGCGTAAAGTCGCGTCACTGCTGTCGACCCATGTCGCACAAGAGCCGCCGACAACACGGGCAATGTCGCTCCCATCAGCGTCGTCGGCACCAGCAACATCAAACACGACAGCACGAACCGCCACAAACTAAACGTGAAAAACCCTGGTTGAAACTGTTGCCAGATCAGCGCGTACAGATTGTCGACCCAGTGAAACAGAAACGGCACCAACAACGCGTAAGCAGCGATCCCGATCTCCAGCCAACCGTAAACACTCAACGGCTTGCGAATGCGATGGGCCAACCGTCCGGCCAGCGCGCTGCCGAGCGCGAGCCCGCCCATGAATGCGGCGAGCACGGTGCTGACCGCAAGCGTGGTCGCGCCAAACACGAGCCCGAGCATCCGCATCCAAAGCACTTCGTAGATCAACCCGGTCGCGCCGGAGAAAACGAAGCACACGCCAATCAACAGAATCGTGGAACGTGAGTAACCGCGAATTGCAGTTTGCATTCAGATCACAAGTAGATGACGTGACTGGTACGCCAGACGTTTGCCGGAATCGATCCCGGAGCGGCGGCAGTCAATAAGATCGCGTAATCGTGACCGGCAGCGTCGCGTCCGGCCGCCGACAAATCTTCCGCGCGTGGCTCACCGTCGATCAACGGCGTCACCAACGCCAACCGCTTTAAGCAGCGATACAATTGTTCCATCCCTGAACCGAATGGTCCAACCTCCTCGCCCAACACGAGCCGCACTTCCGCGCGCTCGTCGATAAAATGTTTCAGCAACGACGCCGCATGGACCACGCCGTGTTCGAAGCGCTCCTTCATTTCGTCATTCGAACCTGCCGGCAGTCGCGTATCCAACACGATCGTCACGCGCCGCTCGTCCTCGGAAGTAAACTCGCGCACCGTCAAGCGACGCGATCGCGCCGTCGCTTTCCAATCAATGTGACGCAGATCGTCCTGCGGCTGGTAGTCGCGCAGCGAGAACAGATCGTGTCCCGCGCCCCGGCGCGACGACGGCATGCGTCCCGCATACATCGGCAACAGGTGCAACTCGTCGCTGATCACTTCCGGTTTTGGATACACGATGATGTCCACGTTGCGCGCCCGCAAGCGACGCCGGCGTCGAAAAAAGCCAAACGGAAAACGAGTCGATAATTCAAACCCGTCGATCAGCACGTGACCACGCAGCGGAAACAACTGCTCCACTCGCTGCTCAGCCGCCGCATGATGCGGCACGTAACTGAAATATGCCAGCAGCCGTTTCACGTGTCGCTTTCGTCTCTCATTCGCGTCGCTTTGTGGACCACGCGCCTCGACGAGGATCGAAAACGAAGGCAGCACTCGTTTGGTGTTACGCAGCGTCACGATCACCGGCGCTGGTTCAGCCGCAAAAATGTGATCGGGAAATCGGGCCGAGACCGTTAAGTCACGCAACGACGAACGCGCCGCGATCCAACCGACAAATAGCGTCGACACCAGCAACGAGAAAACCAGGAACAGCAGGTTGTTACCCGTGTTCCACGCCGCAAAACCGACGACGATGATGATCACCAGAAACACACCACCGCCACTCGTCGGCTCAAACGGAAAATCGAGGTTCGAAACTTCCACGCGCGCAGAACGCGCGAGCGGCGGAACGATGAAGATCGTCAGCAGCAGCGCAATCAGCAGTGAAACAACAGCCGCCGCGCCTGCCAGTCCATTCTCACCTTCCCGGCGCGCCAACACGGTGACAAGGGCCGCGCCGAGTCCCGCCAGCACCAGCAGAGTGCCGAGGACAACGCGAAGCAACGACGTCTTTTCCGGAAGCAGAGTGGCGAGTTTCACAGCGGAACGCTGACCGTCTTGAGGATCTCGTTTAGCACGGCTTCAGCTTCCTCGCTGCGGCGAAGCGAAGATGAGAACCGCGAGCTAACGACGATGCGATGAGCAAAGACGGGGACTACGAGGCGCTTGATATCGTCAGGGATGCAGTAATTGCGATCTTCGCCGAGCGCGATCGCCTGCGAAGCGCGAAACAAGGCGAGAGTTCCGCGTGGACTGACGCCGAGATCGAGCATTTCAGAAGAACGCGTCGCGGCGACGATGCGCATCAGGTATTGAACCAAAGCATCGTCAACTGCAACACCCGCAACTGCGCGCTGAAGCTCGACGACTTCGTGCGCGCTCATCACCGGTTGCAGTACGTCGAGCGGATCGGAGTACTCGCGATCGCGGAGGATTCGTTGCTCGTCCGCCGGAGCGGGATACCCGATGCGCAAACGCAACATGAAGCGGTCGAGTTGCGACTCCGGCAACGGGTAAGTGCCGTGATGCTCGATGGGGTTCTGGGTCGCGAGCACGATAAACGGCGCCGGCAAACTGTGCGTCGTGCCTTCGACCGTAACCTGTCGTTCGCCCATGGCTTCCAGCAGCGCGGATTGCGTCTTGGGAGTGGTGCGGTTGATCTCGTCGGCCAGGATGACGTTTGCGAATATCGGGCCGGGTTTCCACTCGAAAAGACCGCTGTGCTGGTTGAAAACCGAGAGGCCGATCACGTCGGACGGCAACAGATCGGAAGTAAACTGGATGCGCTGAAAAGTACAATGAAGCGCGCGCGCAAGCGCGTGGGCCATAGTTGTTTTGCCCACGCCCGGGACGTCTTCGACCAGCAGGTGGCCACCCGCGATCAGGGTGACGATCGCGAGACGGATGGCTTCCGGTTTTCCCTTGATGACAGTCTCGATCGCCTGTTGCAGCCGGTCGATCTGTTCTGCTGCCCTGGCGCTCGTTAGTTGTCCGGCGTCGACTGTTTCGAGGTTTCGCATCAAATTGGCCAAATTGTACATGCTAAGAGCACGCGTCGCACGGAAAAGTTCGCTCGGCATTTTGGAACATGGATTTTACGGATGGCAACAAAACGGTTAGACTAAGGCCCGTTAAAAGAGGGCAATCGAGGCAAAAAGCGGAACTCGAACACTATAACCTCGTGTAAGTTGCCCGAGGAGGCATTATGGAACCCCTACTGAAGAAACAAAGAAACCAACGCGGCTTCTCACTTATCGAACTGATGATCGTGATCGCGATCATCGGCATTCTCATCGCCGTCGGCATCACCGGCTACAAAGCAGCCATGAAGGCCGCTAACGAAGCCGCCGCCGTCAAGACGCTGCGCTCGATCGCCGAACAGCAAATGCTCTACTACAACTCGCATCAGCGCAGTTCGTTCGGCACCTTCGAAGAGATGCGTAAGGAGAACCTGCTCGACAGTCGCTTTGACGGCACCACGCCCGTTGTCGACGGCTACGTCTACACCATGAAGGTGATTCCGAAGTCCACCACGACCCAGGCGGGTTACACCATCAATGCCGATCCGCAAGTCGCCGATGGCGTGGGCGCAACCGGAAAGAACCATTACTACGTCGACTCTGACACAAACACGATCCACGTCAACGACCAGCAGCCGGCCGCAGCCACCGACCCGCCGATCGGTCAATAAACGATCCGCCGGGGCGCTTTTAACAAAATAGAAAACTAATACAAACAGACACGACATCTATTACTACTAGAAAGTAGTGATGGAGGTCGTGTTTTCTATGTACTCAAGAGTACTTAAAGCGCTTTTTGTCCCGGTTTTATTGGTATTCATCCAGGCCCAGGCGCCGTCAGCGTCGGCCCAGATCAATCCACGCATCGTAAAGGAAGTCAGGCATGAGCTAGTGACCTTGCCTTACTACGGCGTGTTTGACTGGCTCACGTACGAAGTGCGGCCCGACGGGCGCGTGGTCTTGCACGGGCAGGTGGTCCGTCCGACCACGAAGTCCGATGCGGAAGGGCGAGTGAAAGATATTGACGGCGTGACCGGAGTCGATAACCAGATTGAGACCTTGCCGCTGTCGCCGTCAGACGATCGTTTGCGACGGGCGCTCTATCGTCAGATTTACGGGTCTAACTCGCCGCTGTTTCGTTACGCGCACCAGGCAGTGCCGTCGATTCACCTGATCGTCAGTCGTGGACACGCGACGCTGAAAGGCGTGGTGGCAAATCGTGGCGACGCAAACCTCGCTTATATTCGCGCCCGCGGCGTTCCCGGTCTGTTCAGCGTCAAGAACGAACTGACCGTGGAAGGCGAGCAGCCTCGTTAAAGCCCCCGGAACTAACGGTTAAAATTCTGCCACAACACCTCACTATTAGGTCCGCGTAACACCGACAATGGGTACGCGGATCTGGGCAGAATAGTATGCGACATTCACTGGTCAGCTTTCTTGACGACTGCCGCGCGCGTGGCGCGGAAACGGCAGTCGTCTACCGGCGAGGGTTGCGGCTGGCGCAGTGGTCCAACGCCGAGATTGCGAGACGTGCATTTCAATTCGCGCGTGAGTTGGAGACGCGAGGCATCGATCGTGGAGAGCGCGTGTTGTTTTGGGGCGAGAACAGCGCCGAATGGATCGCGGCGTTCTTTGGTTGTCTGTTGCGCGGCGTCGTAGTTGTACCACTCGATCTCAAGTCCGCGCCCGACTTTGTTGCGCGAGTGCAGGAACAGGTTTCGGCGAGGTTGTTGCTGTCAGATGAACCTCGGCCGCAAATCCGCGTTCCGCGTCTGTCATTCAACGAGCGCCTTGACCAACATTCCGACCAGCCTTATCCATCACAAACGATCAACTCCGGCGATCTCGTCGAGATTGTGTTCACGTCCGGAACGACGGCCGAACCGAAAGGCGTTTGTCTCACGCATCGAAACCTGCTCGCGAACCTGACGCCGATCGAGACCGAATTCAAAAAGTATGCGCGCTGGGAGCGGTTGGTCCATCCATTACGATTTCTGTGTTTGCTGCCGTTGAGTCACGTGTTTGGGCAGTTAATGGGCATCTTCGTTCCGTTGCTTACGGCAGGCGAGGTCCACTTTCTCGAATCGTACAAGCCTTCGGAGATCATTGAAGTCTCGAAGAAGCAACGCATCAACGTCGTCGTCACCGTGCCGCGTGTCCTCGAAACGTTGCGCGAAAAGATCCTCAACGATTACGGCAATCTCGCACGCGATCTCGAGGCTGCCGGGGATCGTCACTTCCTGCGAAACTGGTGGCATTTTCGGCGTATTCGTCGCCGCTTTGGTTGGCGGCTCTGGGCCTTCGTCAGCGGCGGCGCAACACTGGAATCCGAAGTCGAGACCTTCTGGCAGCGGCTCGGTTATGCCGTGATTCAAGGTTACGGAATGACTGAAACAGCTTCGCTGACGAGTCTGTCTCATCCGTTTCGGATCGTGCGTGGATCGATTGGCAAACCGGTGCGCGGTCAGGAGATGAAACTGAGCGAGAATGGCGAGATTCTCGTGCGTGGCGACAGCGTCTCACCCGGTTACTGGCGCGGCGACGTGAAACCGATCGCCGACGATGACGGCTGGGTCCACACGGGCGACATCGGCGAAGTTGGACCAAGCGGTCACATATTCTTTCGCGGCCGCAGCAAAGACACGATCGTCACCGCCGCGGGCATGAAGATCTATCCGTCGGATCTCGAAGCGGTGCTCGATCGACAACCTGAGATCAAAGCAAGCGCCGTGCTCCCGTTTGGCGAAACGGAAGCGCTCGCCGTTCTTATTCCAAATGACGCAACGATTGATTTGAACGCCGCGGTACAACGCGCGAACGACTCGCTCGCCGAGTTTCAACGCATTCGTCACTGGACCACGTGGCCCGACCCCGACTTCCCTCGCACCATCGGCACACGGAAGATCATCAAGACGCAAATCGCCGCCAACATCGGCCATCCATCCAGATCCGTGTCTCTTCCATCGATCTCGGATCTCGACTCACTTGGCCGCGTCGAGTTGTTGAGCGCGCTTGAAGACCAATACCAGATCGAATTGGATGAGGCCGCCTTCACCGAAGCGACCACAGTCGAAGAACTCGAACAGATCGTGCGGCAAGGCAAAGCGGAGGCTGCGGCATTTCCCTACCCTGCGTGGGCCATGCGTTTTCCGATCACGTGGATTCGACCGCTGGTCTATCACGTGTTTCTGCTGCCTCTGACACGGATCATGTGCAGTGTTCGAGTTGAAGGCTCTGAGGAATTGTCGGATTTGAAAGGTCCGGCATTGCTAATCTCAAATCACGTCACCGACGTCGACGCAGCATTGATCTTATCTGCGTTACCTTTTCGCTGGCGTCTGCGAGTCGCCATCGCAATGTCCGGCGAATTGCTGCGCGAGTGGCGTTCGACGAAAAAACTCCATTACGCCCTCGGCGCCGCCCTCTTCAACGTCTTCCCACTGCCGAGACAAAGCGGCTTCCGCAAGAGCTTCGCCTACGCGGGCGAGGCAATCGATCGCGGCTGGAGCGTGATGATCTTTCCCGAAGGACACGAAACCAGGGACGGACAAATGCAACCATTCCGAAACGGCGTCGGTCTATTGACATCCGCCCTCGACGTCCCCGTCATCCCCATTCGCCTCAACGGCCTCTTCGAACTAAAACAGCGCCGCCAATTCTTCGTCCGCCCCGGAACCGTCTCAGTCACCTTCGGCAAACCGCTCTACTTCCCACCCCAAACAACACCCGAAGCCATCACCCGCGAACTGGAACGCCGTGTTCGCGACCTATGAGACTACAAATTCGAAACTCGCTTGCGGTGCTCCGTCTTGCTGATCTCGTGAACCAATCCGTCTTCAATCAATAGAATGCGATCTGCGGCCTGGGCCAGTCGATCGTCGTGCGTGATCATGACGAAGGCCACGCCGCTCTCGTGATTCATTTCGCGCATCAACTCGAACACTTCTTCGCCGGAACGACTGTCGAGATTTCCGGTGGGCTCGTCAGCCAGCACGATCTTCGGCGTGTTAGCCAGGGCGCGGACGATCGCGCAACGCTGATTCTGACCACCACTCATTTCATCCGGACGCTTCGCTAACTGCGTTCCCAGACCAACTCTTCCCAGCAACTCGATCACACGTTCGCGATCCGCTTCGCTGACATCGCCGTCGCGAATCGTGAGCGGCATCAGTGCGTTCTCCAGACAAGTGAACTCTTCGAGCAGGTAGTGAAACTGAAAAATGAATCCGACCTCGTCATTCCTGAGCCGGGCCATCTCGGTGTCGTCCAACGTGGAAATGTCGACCCCATTGATCAGCACCGTCCCCTCGGTGGGCGTGTCCAGCGCTCCGAGTATGTTTAGCAACGTGGACTTGCCGCTGCCCGACTGCCCGATGACGGCGACGAATTCCTGAGCCCTGATCCTGATATCGATCCCAAACAACACCGGCACGCTTACTTTGCCGAAGTAAGTCTTCTTCAAACTCCGTGTTTCAACCACCACCGGCGCCGACGCTGACTGGATCAGAGATGGCTCGTCGTACGGTCTTTCGATGGTCCCTGCGTGAGTCAACCAGTCTCCTTCCTTAACGCATGACATCTACCGGATTCATCTTCGCGGCCCGCCTCGCCGGCAGAACCGCGGCGATCACGGTCGAAACAATCGCCGCAACGATCGCGAGGGCGATATAGAAAGGTATGAGCCGGACCGGAAAGAGTTGTTCCGGCGCCTGGCCCACGCGCGTGATCGGTTGTTTGAAAAGACTCAGAAGCAAAACTATTATGCCTCCTACAATCGCGCCTAACGCGCTGCCAATAACCGCCACGCCGAACCCTTCGAAGATAAACACAGTCAGGATCTGTCTGCGCCGCGCTCCCATGCTCTTCAGGATTCCGATCTGTTTAGACTTTTGCAGCACGGACACGATCAGAACAGCCGCGATCGCAAAGCCTGAAGCGACGAGGCTAAAACCCGAGATCAAATACGCCGACGCAGTTTGCACTTGCAGTGACGACAAGAACTGCGGAAATTCGCGAGTCCAGGATTTGGCTTCGTACGGGATTAGGGCCATGATCTGATCGGCCGTGGCATCCGCGTTGTAGATGTCGATCAACTTGACGTAGATCGTATTCACCGTCGACCCGAGTCCAAACAAACTCTGTCCGGTGCGAAGCGTTACGTAGGCGCTGCCTCTTCCCTGCCCACGACTGTAGATGCCGGCGATAGTGAAGGAATCTGATGCTCCCGTCCCTGAAGTGACGCGCACTCGCTCGCCATTCGAGACGTCCAGATCTTTCGCGAGTTCGCCGTCAATCACGATCTCATCACTGCCGAGGCCAAGATATTTCCCCGAGATCAGATCTTTAGTCACCGGTGTTATGCGATCCTGCAATTCCGGATCGGCGCCGACAACAGCGACGCCGACCGGGTTCGCGCCTTTCGAAATGAAGGCTTGACCACTGACAACGGGCGCAACTTCGCGAACGTTCGGAAGCTTGCGTATGGTCTCGGCCACTGCCGGGTAGTTGTCGATAAATTTCAGTTGCGGCGCTCGCTGCTCGATTTGCGTGGAACTCAAGTCGCCTTCATTTCCCGGCACTCGCGACAATGGACGCGGCTTTGGTTCTTCAACAGTCACTGTTACATGAGGAATGGCGTCGGTTAAGAGTTCGGTGAGCTGCTGCTGTAGACCAAAGATCAGCGAGGTTATGAAGATCACGATAATCACGCCCGCGGCAACAGCGCTGACTGTCAGCAACGTCTGTCCGCCACCGGAGAGCAGATGCCGCACGGCGACCTGAACTTCAAAGCGAATCCGGCGCGGCACAAAAATTCTAAGTAAGTTGTTCACTAACCAGCACCTGCAACACGCACTCTCTCGCCGGCTGTCACCTTTGCGGCGTCGACGACGATGCGCTCGTCACCTGTCAGACCTGCGAGTATCGGAACACCGGCGTCCGTCGGCGCGCGCGTAACAACCGGCTTCTCCAACGCGATTCCATTGGCGACGACGAAGACAACAGTCTGGTCTCCGGAACGTGTCAATGCCGTTGCGGGAACGAGCAGTCGCGCAACGTCTTTCGCCGTGATGATGTTCACGTTTACAGTTTGTCCGGGTCGCAGCCAATCAGGAGGCGCGGACGGCACAACTGTCACTTCGATCGTGCCGCGCGAGACGTCCACTGCCGGACCAAGTTCGGTAACAGCGCCTTCAAACGTGCTGCCTGTAAATGTGGTCGACGAAATGACCGCAGGCTGACCGACCTTCAAATTCGCAAGATTGCTTTCGTCGACGTCGACGTGAATCTCCAATTCTCCGCTGACCAGCTTCAAAACGCCCTCGGCGCCGACTGACTGGCCCAACTCAGCGGTGATCTGTGTCACTAAACCGGCAAACGGCGCGCTCACAACTGAATTCGCCGCTTGTTGCCGCGCCACGTCCAATGCCTGCTCCGCTTCACTCAAACGGCGTCGCGCGACTTGCACGTCTTCCGGACGCGCGCCACTCTGAACGGTGCGCGCCCTTGCCTGCTGCGCCAAAGCATTGGCCTGTGCCGACTGCAAACTGGCGCGGGCCTGCCGCACATTTGCCTGGGCCAATTCGATCGCCTGCCGTTGCGCGGCCACACGTTCCTGGGCCACTTGCAAATCCGTTTGCGACTGGTCCAATTCGGCGCGCGGCACAATTCCCTGCTCCGCCAGGGTGCGAGTACGAGCAAGTTGTTTGGCTGCCAGATCCTGTTCGGCCTGTAATTGCTTGAGTTGTGCCTGCTGCTGTACGACAGTCTTTTGCGCCTGCGTGATGGCGGCGCGCTGTTGGACCACCTCCGCTTCAGCCTGACGCGCCTGCGCCGTGGCGGCTTCCAATTCCGACTGCAACGGCCCGCGTGATGTTTGCGCCAATTGGGCTTGCGCCGTCTGTACTGCCTGTGCTGCTTGTTTCGTCTGTGCTTCCGCGACGTCGTTCTTCAGCACCGCGAGTGTCTGTCCCGGCTTAACCCGGTCGCCTTCTTTCACGTAAAGCTCGTCGACGACGCCTTGCGCCTGTGCGCCGACAAACGTCTCGGTCGTTCCGCTGACTCTGCCACTGCTCGCAACCGTTTCGGTTATGGGAGTCAATTTAGGTTGGGTCGTAGTCACTTCTGTTGGTCTATTGCTGCGCCAGACAAGGAACCCGATTACCAACACCAACACAGAAAGCACGCCGATCCGGATCGTCCAGTTTTTCAGACGCTTTGAAACCGCTTGCCGGCGCGAGAGCGGCGAGAACTGTTTCTCGCTTTCACTGTCGACTTTGACCAGCGCGGTTTCAGGATTGCGACGCTCCAAGTCATTCTTTGAATTGTCATTCTTTGAATTACTATCCGGTGACATAAGTCCCTCACACTTCTCCTCTTCTGTCGGACAGCAATTATGGCTCCCAACGAATGAGGCGAGGCGCGAGCTACAATGAGTGAGGATCACTGTTCTCAAAGCCATCAGGACTGTATTGTTTTGGGGTTACATTGTTGACAGTGCTGGTGGACCGTGTTAATCACACCAGCAATTAAATGAGAAAACTAATATTTGCAATCAACGTCACTTTGGATGGCTGCTGCGATCACAGCAAGGGAAGCTCTAACGAAGAAGTGCATGAATATTTCACGCACCTCCTGCGAGAGGTTGACCTACTCGTGTATGGGCGTAAAACCTATGAATTGATGGTTCCTTTTTGGCCCGACGTCGCAAAGAAACAGTCGGGACAGACAAGAGCAATGAATGAATTCGCTCAAGCCTTTGACGCCCTCAACATTGTTGTCTTCTCACAATCGTTAGAGAAGGCTGAAGGAAAGAATACGAGAATTGTTCGTTCGAACCTGCAAGACGAAATACTTAAACTGAAGCAGGAACAGGGCAAGGATATTTTAGTTGGCGGAGTATCTCTTCCTTCCCAACTAATCGAGCTTGGTCTGGTCGATGAATTTCGTGTTGTCGTTCACCCAGTCGTTGTAGGAGCAGGGAGACGGTTGTTGGACGATATTAATCTACCGGAGAGATTAGAATTACAACTTGTTGAGTCAAAGATCTTTGACTCAGGACATGTTGCGCTTCGTTACCTCAAACAATGAACGCCTATGACGACGCCGATTCAGACACCGGCTCTTCCGTAATCACCGGCGGCTTCGGCGAACGCTTCGAGCGGAAGAACGAGGTGCGGTCCAGGACTTTTTCCTGGAACTCCTCGAGGTACAGGTAAATGACCGGCGTGATGTAGAGCGTGATGAACTGCGAAACGATCAAACCGCCGACGACGACCAGACCGAGTGGCTGGCGTGACGAGCCGTCTGCCCCGTAACCCAACGCGATCGGCACAGCGCCAAAGACCGCCGCCAGAGTCGTCATCAGGATCGGACGGAAGCGATCCATGCTCGCGTCGTGTATCGCCTGCACTGCCGATTCGCCTGCTTCCACGCGATGGCGCGCGAAGTCGACGATCATGATGCCGTTCTTCTTTACGATACCCATCAACATGAACATGCCAACGAACGCGTAGAGCGACGCTTCCATGCCAAACACCACGAGCGTCAACAGTCCACCGACGAGGGCCGTGGGCAGCGTAGACAGCACCGTGAGCGGATGCACGTAACTCTCGTAAAGGATCGCGAGAATCACGTACATCACGAATACAGCCAATCCCATCAGGATCGTCAAACTCGTGACCGTGTTGCTAAACGTTTGCGCTTCGCCTTGCAACTCACCGCGCACAGTCGGCGGCACGATTGTCGCCGCCGTCTGGGTGATGCGATCAGTCGCATCGCCGAGCGCCACGCCCGGTTTGAGGTTGAAGAAGAGCGTCATGCTCGTGAACTGGTTCAGGTGGTTCACGACCTGCGGTCCAAGAGTCGTCCTCCAGGTAACTAGCTCTTTCAGCGGCACGAGATTTCGACCGTCATCGGACTTGATATAAAGCAGCGAGAGATCTTCGGGCTTCTCGCGCACCGAGTCGTCCATCTCGAGGATCACCTGGTACTGGTCTTCAGGCTTCTTGATCAGGTAGAGATAATTCTGCGAGTAAGCATTGCGCAACAGATTCAGGATGCGCGCTTCG
>DATELZ010000219.1:0-19013 GCA_035276045.1 Pyrinomonadaceae bacterium
CGGTCCTCTGTGTCCTCTGCGTTGAAATATGCGCGCCACGAGTTTACCGCAGAGGACACAGAGGACCGCAGAGTTACGCGGAGACGAACCCAAAAAAACGACGTCGCATGGCAAAGCCGGGAAAGCTGCAAACGTTTTTGGAATACGCGGCGGCTAAGTCCGTCCTCACGACTCTCGGGTTGCTGCCCGCGCCCGCCGCTTACGCCTGCGGACGCACGATGGGCAAACTCGCTTACGCCCTTGCCGGAAATCTCCGGCGCACCGGCGCTACCAACCTTCGTCTCGCATTTCCGGAGAAAAGTGAAGCGGAAAGAGCGGAACTGCTGCGCGCGTGTTTCGACAGTCTCGGTCGTACGCTGGGATTGTTCAGCCAGTTCGCTACTCGTTCGCAGCAGGAGTTGCGCGACTTGATCGAGCCGCAGGGTATTGAGAACCTCGAAGCCGCGAAACGAGTTCACGGCAACCGGCTGATCCTGTTTACGGCGCATCTCGGCATGTGGGAGTTGACCAGTTTTGGTCTTTCACTTATTGGATATCCATTCAGTTTTTTAGTGCGGCGGCTCGACAATCCACTGATCGAACAGTTCGTCGATACCGTTCGCGTCAGGTTTGGGAATCAAACTCTCGACAAGCAGTCTGCCGCGCGTTCGATGCTCAAGATCCTGCGCGCCGGTGAAACTCCTCTGGGACTGCTACCCGATCTGAACACGCTCGACGACGAAGCGATCTTTGTCAACTTCTTCGGCGTCCCGGCAGCGACAACTTTCATCGTCGCCAAACTCGCGTTGCGCACCGGCGCGCCGCTGGTTCCGGTGTTCGCGCCGTGGAGTGAGGAGAAGAAAAAGTTTCTATTGATAGTCGAGCCGCCGATCACGCCAGTTTCGACCGGCGATGAAGAAGCTGACGTGCGTCGCTTAACGAGCGAGCTTTCGTTGCTAATCGAGAACCAGATTCGGCGTTGGCCCGGTCAGTGGCTCTGGATCCACAAACGTTGGAAAACGCGCCCGCCGGGTGAACCGCCGATTTACTAATATTCATGGCATCTGTGGTTAAATATCGCCCGCCCGTGATGCGAGTTAACCGTGCCTACGAATTTGCCGATCTTTCGAGCTACTCGTTTAAAGATCGGCTCAAGATTCGCGCGGCTGACCTGGTTTTCTATTTTCTGATCAACCTGATCGGCAAGACGGCGCGCTTCGAGGTTACGGGCTGGGAGAATCATGAGAAAGCAGAGTCGAACGGAGGACTTCCGATTTACGTCTTCTGGCACGACCGGATCTTTCTGACGACTTACTGGTGGCGCAAACGGCGCATCGTCGTGATGACGTCGCAAAGTTTCGACGGCGAGTACATCGCGCGCTTCATCCAGCGTTTTGGTTACGGGGCGGTGCGTGGTTCGAGCACGCGCGGAGGCGTCGGCGCGATTGTCGAGATGATGCGGCTCATGCGCGCCGGTTGCACGACTGCATTTACGATCGACGGGCCGAAAGGTCCACGTTACGTGGCGAAGATGGGCGCGGTGTTACTGGCGAAGAAGTCAGGCCAGCCGATCATGCCAGTCACGATGGCGCTGGATCGTTACTGGACAATGCCGAGTTGGGACAAGTTTCAGATCCCGAAGCCGTTCACACGCGCGCGGATCTACGTCGCGCCGCCGATCTACGTGCCCGCGGACGCCGACGACAACCTGCTTGCCGCCAAACGCAACGAATTACAGCAAGCCCTCGACGACTTGAATAAACTCCCCGTGTAAAATCCGCGCTTGAAGAAAGGTCTTGAATGAAATCGATTGTCGCTTCTGTTCTGTGTCTGTTCCTTCTTGTAAGCATCGCCACCATCGCCAAGGCACAGGCACAACTCAAACCCGCCACCGAATCGGCGATGGACCGCTTTCTTCGGTACGTGAAGATCGATACGCAGTCGGCGGAAGATCAAACGACGACGCCAAGCACGCGCAAACAACTCACGCTCGCGAATCTTTTGGCGAAAGAGTTGACGGCGCTCGGCGCGCAAAACGTGCGCGTCAGCGAGTTTGGCATTGTCTACGCGATGGTTTCCGGTAATCTTCCCGACAACTCGAAAGTTCCGGTCGTCGGTTTGATCGCGCACATGGACACGTCACCCGCCGTGTCCGGAGAAAACGTCAACGCGATCATTCATAAGAATTACCAGGGCGGCGACATCGTTCTGCTAAACGACAAGACGCAGATCATCAGCGTGGCGAAAAATCCGGAACTCAAGGGCATGATCGGCGACGACATCATCACCGCGGACGGCACGACGCTGCTCGGTTCCGACGACAAAGCCGGAATCGCCGAAGTCATGACGATGATCGACACGCTGCGTCAGAATCCACAGCTCAAGCACGGCAACATCGCGATCGCTTTTACGCCGGATGAGGAAGTCGGAACTGGAATCGAGAAGTTTGACGTCAACGGTTTCGGCGCGAAGGTCGCTTACACGGTTGATGGCGGAGCGCTTGGTGAGATCAGCGACGAAACGTGGAGCGCGCGCACGGCGACAGTTACGTTTCAGGGCAAGAGCACGCATCCGGGAACGGCGAAGGGCATAATGGTCAACGCGATGTACGCGCTGGGCGATTACCTCAGCCGGTTTCCGAAAGACATGTTGCCTGAGACGACCGAGAAGCGCGTCGGGTTCGTTCATCCGTACACCGGCGTTGCAGACGTCGAGACTTCGAACGTGAAGATCCTGCTCCGCGATTTCGATCTCAGCGGGCTGGAAGCGAAAGAGAAGCTGCTGCGCGACATGATGGCCCAAACGGCGGCGAAGTTTCCGGAAGTGAAGATCACGATCGACGTCAAAGAGAATTACCAGAACATGAAGGAAGTACTGAAGAACCATCCGGACCTGGTTGCCAACGCGATGGAAGCCGCGAAGCGGGCAGGACTGAAACCGTTTATGAAACCGATTCGCGGCGGCACTGACGGCGCGCGGCTGACGTTTCGCGGTTTGCCGACGCCGAACCTGTTTACCGGCGGCTCGAATTTTCATGGCAAGCTGGAGTTTAATTCGCGGCGGGGATTGGAGAAGTCCACTGAAACACTCATCAATCTAGTGCAGATATTCGCGGAGAAAAGTTGAGCACCCATAGCGGCTACGTAGCTTTGATCGGGCGGCCAAACGCCGGAAAGTCCACGTTATTGAACCGGCTCGTGGGCCAGAAGATCGCCGCCGTCTCCGATAAACCACAAACGACGCGCTTCCGCATCCAGGGCATCATCACGAAGCCCGAGGGACAGGTCGTTCTGGTCGATACGCCCGGCGTCCACCTGCCGGGTTACGAACTGAATCGCCGCATGATGGCTGCCGTGCAGGAAGCACTGCTCGGCGTCGATCTTGTTTGCCTGATTCGCGACGCGTCGGTGTCGACCGGAAACGGCGATCGTTTCGTGCTCGACCTCGTAAAGCAATCCGAAAAGCCCGCCCTGTTGCTGCTCAACAAGATCGACAAACTGGAAGACAAAGCCGCGCTGCTGCCGCTGATGGACTGGTATCGCAACCAGTACGACTGGCGCGAGATCATTCCCATCTCGGCGCTCAAAGAGGAAATGACAGACGTGCTGCTCGACAGTTGTCTGCGTCATTTGCCGGAAGGTGAACCGATCTTTGCTGAAGACGAGTTGACGGACCAAACGTTGCGCACGCTCGTCGCGGAGATCGTGCGCGAGAAGGTGTTGCGATCTTCAGGCGACGAGATTCCTTACGTGACGGCCGTGGTGACGGAGCAGTATGAAGAGGTGCGCGAGGATTTTGCGCGTATTCATTGCGTGATCGTCGTCGAACGAACTTCACAGAAGAAGATCGTCATCGGCAAGGGAGCGAGCCGGTTGAAAGAGATCGGCATTGCGGCGCGACGGGATATTGAAGAACTGTTGGGCCATCGCGTTCACCTGGAGTTGTTTGTGAAGGTTGAAGAGGATTGGCGCAACAGTGCGCGGTTGCTGGATGAGTACGGATTAGGATGAGCTGGTACGCGTTAGATGTTGAGATCGAGCCGGAGGCGCGTGAAGCGGTTGAGTACGCGTTGATGGAGGCTGGAGCGCTCGGAACTGAAACCGTAACCACGGATTTATTGAAAATTACTGGTTACTTTTCGGAATTACCGAGTCGGGAATCCGTTAGATCCGAGTTGCTCGAAGCGTTGCGTATCTACGATCTTCCGTCGTCTTCAGTGCGCGACATGAGCCTGCGCGAAGTAGAGAATCGCGATTGGCTCGAAGAGTGGAAGAAAAGCTGGCAACCGGTTGAAGTCGGACGTTTCATCATCGCGCCGCCCTGGACCAATATCACTGAACAAGATCGGATCGTGATCCGGATCGAGCCGGGCATGGCTTTCGGCACGGGAACGCACGAGACCACGCGTCTTTGTCTCAATGCGATCGAAGAGCATTTTGCGGGCGGCAGTTTTCTCGACGTCGGAACCGGCACCGGCATCCTCGCGATAGCAGCGGCGAAGATGTTTCCCGAAGCGCGTGTTCAAGCATGCGATACAGATGCGGAGGCGGTCGAGATCGCACGCGAGAATGCGGTGGCGAATGGGGTCGCTAATATCGAGTTTCGTGTCGGATCGGTGGAAGACACAACGCCATCAGCCGATCTTGTCTGCGCGAACCTGACCGCCGACGTGATTCAGAAGATCCTGCCCACCTTAATCAGTGTTACCTGTGGAAAGTTAATACTGTCCGGAATACTGGAAACACAGATCGAACAGATCTTAGCGACACTCAACCGGTCTGAAGTCGAGATCAAGCAAGACGGAGAGTGGATTGCAATTGTGGTTTAAGTGATGACTCGTCGCCGGTTCTTTGCGCCGCCGGGCGCCTTCAACTTTGCCAGGCGAATCGTGACGTTGACTTCAGACGAAGCGCGTCACTTGCGCGAGGTGTTGAGGTTGAAACCAGGCGATGAGGTCCACGTGTTTGACGGCGCTGGTAAGGAATATAACGCGATCGTCTTACAGGCCCGCCGCGAATCCGCCGAACTCGAACTGAAAGACGAAATCGCATCTGCCCGTCCCGAGTCGCCGCTGCAACTGACGCTCGCCGTTGCGCTGTTGAAAGGCGAGAAGTTTGATCTCGTAGTGCAAAAGGGAACGGAGCTTGGCGTCAATCGATTTGTTCCGTTGACTACCCGTTATGCCGACATTCGTCTGCGTGACGAATCGGATGCGTCCAAGCGTGTCACGCGCTGGCAACGGATCGCACTCGAAGCCGCGAAACAATGCGGCCGTTCGGTCGTCCCCGAGATCACTCTGCCCGTCCCATTCGAATCAATAATCAGGGAAGACTCGTGTTTGCTTTTCGCGGAACGCGACGGTCAACCACTAAACACGGATCTCAAAGCCAGGATTGCAATTATCGGGTCGGAAGGCGGTTGGTCCGATGAAGAACTCGATCAAACACGCGCCGCAAATGTGCCGATCGTCACGCTCGGCGGCCGCGTGTTGCGCGCCGAAACTGCCGCCATCACCGCCGCCGTGCTGCTCCAGCACTTGTATGGCGATTTAAAGTAGCTCAAAATGGCCGGGAACAAAGCCTGTTCGAGGGTCGTTTGAATCGGCAAACACGCCTATGACTAAAGAAGAAGCAGTCGAAAAAGCCCGCAACGATTTGGCGCAACGCTTAAACACCGACGCCGCGAAGATCACGGACTCCGTCGAAGACGCAGATTTTCCGGACATGGCTCTCGGCGCTGCCGAAGAAGACGAGATGAGTGGCCAAATGATCACTCGCGGCTGGCGCATCCGGCTCTCGGCAGACGGCAACTCCTACGAATATCGCGCCGACAAGAATCAGCTTCGCCTTTACCAGTACAAAGGGAAGAACTATCGGATTTAGAGCTTTGTGCTTAGTACTTGGTGCTTAGTTAAATAGCTAAAGCACAAAGTACCAAGCACTAAACACAAAGCACTAACTAGAGGTACCATCATGAACCGCAATAACTTCCTGATCCACCTGGCACTCGCAATCGTCCTCATTCTCGTGGCCGCCTTCGCCGGACAACTGAATCGCTGGCGCAAGCAGTGGAAATCGCAGGTGCGGATCGTTCACGTCGAAGATAAGAAACGCGACGTCGTGGCCAACGATTCCGACGGCTCCGGCAGACCGGAAGTGCTGGTTAAGTTTAAGAGCGGCACGACCCGCGAGATGCTGGCGATGGTGAGCTCGCGATTTAACGATCGCATCGAAGACCTGATCGAGAATGCGCCCGGCTGGGCGGCGGTTGACGATCTCGACAATGCGTCGCCGGCTGAGATCGTGGCGCAGTATCGCAAGCTTCCCGAAGTCGAATACGCGGAAGAGAATTACGAGATCAGGATTCCTGACTCAGTTGAAGAGACCGTCGAGCAGTACAGCGTCAAATTGTTGATTCGTCCGAGCGATCCGCAGTTTGGCGAACAGTGGGCGTTGTTGAATGAAGGTCAACGAGGCGGCAAACAGGGAGCAGACATCAATGCGACCTCCGCCTGGATCGTGACTACCGGCAGCGAAGATGTCGTCGTCGCGGTGCTCGATAGCGGCGTTGATTACACACACGAAGATCTCGCGCCCAACATGTGGACACGGCCTGCGAACATCACGCCTTACCAGGACAGCGAACTGGGCGTCGTGGACGACGAGCGCGGTTTCAACGCGATCGACAACGCGGCCGATCCGATGGACGAAAACGGCCACGGCACGCATTGCGCGGGCATCATCGGCGCGGAAGGCGGTAACGATCTCGGCATCACGGGCGTGAACTGGAAAGTCCGTATCATGCCGTTGAAGTTTATGAACGCGGGCGGCTTTGGCACGACGAAGGATGCGATCGAGGCGATCAACTACGTAATCGAACGAAAGAAAGCCGGCGTGAATGTGCGTATCATCAGCGCGAGCTGGGGATCGACGCAGAAGTCACAAGCGCTTGAAGACATCATTCGCAAGGCTTACGAGAATGACATTCTGTTCGTCGCTGCGGCGGGAAATTCCAGTGTGAATAACGATCGTTCGCCCCACTATCCGTCCAGCTACAACGTTCCGAATGTGATCAGCGTTGCGGCACTGGATCGACACGATCAGCTTGCTTCGTTTTCGAATTACGGTGTGAAGAGTGTCGCCGTGGCAGCGCCGGGTGTCGACATACTGAGCACGTGGTTGGGTAATGCTTACGAGGAGAAATCGGGAACGTCGATGGCGACGCCGGTTGTCTCGGGAGTCGCAGCCCTGATCGTCGCACAGCACCCGCAAATCTCCGTCGAAGATCTGCGTAAAAAGATTGTCGCGGCCAGCGATCCCATCGTGGCGCTAAAAGGAAAAGTCGGTTCGGGTGGCCGGATTAACGCGACGAAGGCGTTGGAATAAGCCACAAAAAGGCACAAACGAAGCCCACAAAAGGCACAAACCTTAGTAATAACTTTTGTGCTTCTTGTGGGCTTCGTTTGTGCCTTTTCGTGGCTAACTTTGTGGCTAGGGTTGGGCTAGTTTCTTCTTTCCCTCTAATGCCTCACGATAGGCGCCACCGCGCACGTCGCCGATCTTGATCGCTTCGTCAAAAGCCTTCGCCGCGTCAGCCGTGTTGTCGAGAAAGGCGCTGATGCGTCCCATCGACTCATAAGCCCGCGAGAGGATCGCTTTGTCAGTCTCAGGTGACGCCGCCGCGATCGCCAAACGGTATTGGCCCAACGCGCGGTGCAGCCGTTGTCCCTGGACCTCCTCGTCCGTCGCATCCATTGCCGCCAGACTCGCCGCCTGGCCCAACGCGAAAAAGATCCGTGGCTCGCCGGGATAATTCGCGAGCATCTCTTTCAACCGCGTTTCGGCGTCGTTGTAATCCTTCCGGCGCAAAGTTTCTTCAACTGTCGACAGGTCTTTCACGAGCGCCGCATCGCGAGTGTTGCGCACTTCGGTATTGGTATCGATATCCGATTGCGCTTTGCGTGCGGCAAGGCGCGCCTCGCGGGCCGCGTTTGCTCTCTGAACCGCTTCGGCATACTCAGAAGGCCGTCGCGTTTCACGCACCGGATCGAACGACGCAATCATGTCCGGGAAGAAGTTTGCCAGGTCGAATCCCGCGCTCTCGATGCCTTTCAACTGGTCCGCAAAATAGAACGACAGCACCGCGCCTTTTTCATACTCTTCGGCAAGACGCGCCACCGTTTCATCCTGGATCGCCTTCAATTCTGTCTGCGAGTTTTTAGCAATCGCCGCGCGATCGGCATCGGTCTTTGCCGCGGCAAGCAGAGCGCGATTCGATCGCGCAAGCACGTCGAGTCTTCGCGTTTCGTCATAACGTGCGTCAGCGGCAGTGACGAGAGAACGGCCCACGCTGAGAAACACATCCGGACTCACACTCGCGCCCGTTTTCGTGCGTTCGTTCAGTAACTGTTTGATCGCGTCGCGTCGCAGAGCAACGTCTCTATTGAATCGCAGAACAAGTCCGTCGATAACGTATTGCAGGTACGCGCGGCGCAACTCCGAGGCAGACGGATCGGTTCCTTCCGGAACGATCGCGTAATAGTCGTCGCCGATGATGCGAAAGTTGATCGCGCCTCGGGGCGCAAGCAAATCGGGCAGGATCAGAAAACGTCGATCCTTGGTGCGGAAACTGTACGTCTTTTGCTTACTGTTCTTCGACGGATTTTTGACTTCCACGCGTTCTGACGAGGTCGTGATCGGGCGCGTGTGCAGGTAATTCAGCAGTCCGCGAACCATATCTGTCGTCGGCGCTCGGAGCCGGTCGCCTTCCGCCTGATAAGCCCGAACGTAGTTCACCATCTGCTCTTCGATTCCCGATCTCCGGTAAAACTCCTGGACCATCGGCGCGAAATCAAGCACCTCGAGAAGCCCGCCCGGCATGTCGTGGTCACGCGCCGGCGCTTCCAAACCGGGCGGTGGACCTAACGCGAGCGCCAACGAAATGAACCGCGCGGCCTGGTCGGCCGGGGTCGCAGGCGCGGGCAGTTTGTTGCGCTCGTAGAAAGTCTGCATACGCGCGCGCAGATCCGGATCGAGTGCGGCGAGATCCTTGCGCAACTTCCCACGAAATCCGGACGGTTCGCGTCCAGCCGGAACCGGATCGAAGCCGGCGGCTTCGAGCGCCGCCATCACCACGATCAGGCGTTGGTCGGCTTGAAAGTCGACGCCGACCTCGGAAACTTCAAATGACGACCCTGGCCGCTGCTGGACTGGTTGTGACAACGCAAACCCAGGAGCCATAAGTAAGACAAAAAAGATTAGTAAATACCGCTTCATGACACTGATTGATTCCGCTTTAGCTGGCGTTTTCGTAAGGCCCACAATGTTAACGGATAAGCAAGTAACGAACAAACGATCGATAAGAGCGTCGCGCCCACCGCAAAAGGCCAGACGATGCTCCAGCCCTGCATTGCCAGGCGGCGGTAATAGTCGCGGGAGAAGAGATGCGGATCCTTGAGCAGTTCGATGCCTTCGTCGGGAATTCCCAATGGCCGGCCGAGAAAAAATGCGCCGATCGCGTACGAAATGATGATGATGGGGACGAGGGTCAGAAACGGGTTGTTGATAAACGTCCCGGTATAGATGGCGACTTTATTGAAGCGAAAGGCGAAGGCGATCACGGTGGCCATGATCGTGTGCAGGCCGAGAAACGGTGAGAAGGCGATGAAGATGCCGATAGAAAAAGCAAGCGCCGTCCGCTCGGGTGGATCGTCGATCGCAAGCAGACGGCGAAAGGCAGTGCGGAACATTGGATTGGGTCTTAGGACTTGGGCCTTTGGTCTTTGTACTTAGTGCTTTGTACTTTGTTCGATTTCGGGGGCTCCTCCGCCAACAAACAAAGTACTAAGTACAAAGACCAAAGGCCCAAGACCAAAGATCCCTTCTACTGAAAACTCTTGAGTGCTTCGCCTTCGTCCTCGTAGGAGTCAAAAACAGTAAGCAATTTCGTGATCACCAGCAGGTTCTGAATCCGATCGGTCAGGTTCAACAGCTTGAGCTGGCCGCCCTGGCGGCTGACGGTCGTGTAGTTGGCGATCAGTTCGCCGATGCCGCTCGAGTCGACATAACTGACGGCGGCGAGGTTCAGCAAAATCTTCTTCTTGCCGTCCGCGGACAGGTTTCTGATCGCATCACGCAACGCAATGCTGCCTTCGCCGATTCGCACCTCGCCACTCATGTCGAGGATTGTGACGTCGCCGGCTTGTCGTTCTTTTACATCGAGCTCAGCCATCGTTAGTCTCCGGTTCGGGTATTACGTTACAGCTTATTTGAAGCTATTGAGTGCTTCGGCTTCGTTCTCGTAAACATCAAAAACGGTCAGGAGTTTCGTGATCGTCAGCAGGTCCTGAAGTTTCTGGGTCAGGTTGAGAAGTTTCAGTTGTCCGCCTTCTTTGCCGATGGCAGTGAAACTGGAGACGAGTTCGCCGATGCCGCTCGAATCGATATAGCTAACCTGGGCGAGGTTCAAAAGAATTCGCTTTTTGCCTTCTTCAAGCAGGCGACGGACGGCGGTGCGCAACGCCACACTTCCTTCGCCAATCGTGATCTTTCCGGACATGTCAAGGACGGTTACATCTCCGGCCTGACGCTCGTTAATATTCAGCTCAGCCATTTTCGGGAATCTCCTTCATGTAATTGCGGATTAACGTCGCTTGAGCATGCGGACTGTTGTACCACCTTCGGGTCGGATCAACCAGTCCACTTCGTCCATAAAAGTGCGCATTAAAAAAATGCCGCGCCCGGAGGTTTTTAAAATGTTCTCGGCGGCAGTTGGATCTGGGACTTCTTCCGGGTTGAATCCAGGGCCCTGGTCGTGCACGCTGATCTCGACAGCGTCAGGCGAGGTTTTCACAGCGACGTCTACAATCTTGCTCTCATCCTGCCGGTTGCCATGAATGACGGCATTAGTCACGGCCTCGCGCACGGCCATATCGATGCCAAACATGGCCTCCTCAGACACGCCTAAACGGTTTAAGAACTCAGCTACCGCGGCAGCCGCGGTGGCAACCGTGTCAATGCGGCTGGGCAAACTTAGTTCGGTCGTCTCTACTGTCACTTGTCAGAAGCTTGACGGTGTAACACGGTGGATGACGAACTGTCAAGAAACGCGAGACTTTAGCGGGTCTTAGTTTCACTCTGCGTTCTCTGCGTGTCTCTGTGTGCTCTGCGTTTAAACATGCCTAAAGTGAAGTTTACGCAGAGGTCCCAAAGGAACGCAGAGAACGCAGAGGGAACCCTGATCAGTCAGACGAGGAAGCCGAGACCTTTTAGCGTGCGGTCAAGCTCGTCCATGTCGAGCGGTTTGCTGAGGTAGGTGTTGCAGCCGATTTCCAGTGCCGCCTCTTTCATTCCGTAAACGTCAAACGCCGTTATCGCAACGATCGGAACCTGCTCGCCCGGCCCTTCGAGTCTGCGGATCTCCCTGACCGTTTCCAGACCGTCAACAACGGGCATATTCAAATCGACGAGAATCAGACTTGGTCGAGTCTGTCGCACCGCCTCAACCGCTTCATTGCCATCCGCAGCTTCGATTACACGATACCCTTTCAGTTCGAACGTCCGCTTGAGCATAATGCGAGTGTCGTCCGAATCTTCCGCAATCAAGACGGTCGGATACAGTACTGTAGACGTTGCGTTCCACATGGCTAAAAGCCTACGGCAATTTTGGGGGAAGGTACGAACCTCTAATGGCGAGATCCGGCAAACAAGGGGAGTGCTACTCTAACACAACAGAACTAACATTTCTTCCCGCCAGCTTTACGTGAGGGTTGCGTAGTGATTGCAACTTTGTGGCGAAATGGGGCTCTTGGGCCATGGCGATACACGCGATAGAAGGAAAACAGAATTGAGAAGATTAACGCCAGCCCACAGAATAACTGGCCGGCTGACATTGCCGGGCGATAAATCGATCTCCCACCGGACGGCGTTGATCGCCGCTCTGGCGTCGGGCAGTTCGGAGATTTCTAACTTCTCTTCGGCCGCCGATTGCGCATCAACCGTCGCGTGCCTGCAACAACTCGGCGCATGCGTTGAAACCGGCGAGGGGAAACTTCTTTTCGCCGGCAACCAACAATTGACTGCGCCAAACGCGCCCCTCGATTGCGGAAACAGCGGATCGACGATGCGCATTCTGGCCGGCGTCCTCGCCGGACACAACTTCAGCGCCGAACTCATCGGCGACGAATCTCTCAGCGCCCGCCCAATGCGACGCATCATCGAACCGCTCGAGCTGATAGGCGCGACGATCGAATCAATTGACGGAAAGCCGCCCTTGAAGATTCGCGGCGCCGGCAAACTCGTTCCGATCACTTACCAACTTCCAGTCGCCAGCGCGCAAGTGAAGTCCGCAATCCTCTTCGCCGGACTCTTCGCGCACGGGCGTACGACCGTGATCGAAAAATTGCCTTCGCGCGATCACACCGAGCGACTCTTCAACGGCTTCGGCGTGCCAGTCACAACCAACGTCACAACCAACAGCGATCTCTCGATCACAATCGAAGGCCCCGCACGATTTAGCGGCGGACCAATCACAATCCCCGGCGACATCTCGTCAGCCGCATACTTTATCGCCGCCGCAATGCTGCTCCCCGATTCTGAATTAACGATCGAATCCGTCGGCTTGAATCCAACGCGCGCCGCGTTTCTGTCGGTCCTGCGGTCGTGGGGCGCTGAGATCTCGACCAGCGACCTGCGCGACGAGCGCAACGAACCTGCCGGCACGATCCACGTCACGGGTGGACTGCACTCCACGCCTAAAGACGACGATCGAATCTTGTCCGGCCCGGCGATCCCTTCACTGATCGACGAACTGCCGTTGCTGGCTGTTGTCGGAACACAGATCCCGGGCGGCATAAAGATCCGCGACGCTGAAGAGTTGCGATTGAAAGAGAGCGACCGTTTACAAGCGACGGCGCAAAACCTGCGCGCGATGGGCGCGGAGGTGGACGAGTTTGACGACGGCATCGCCGTCGCCGGACCAACCCAGCTTCGCGGCGCGCGGATCGATTCCTTCGGCGATCACCGCATCGCGATGGCGTTCTCCGTCGCGGCGTTGATTGCCGACGGCGAAACGGAGATCACAGGATCGGACTGCGTCGCGATCTCGTTTCCCGAGTTCTATAAACTGCTTGATTCCGTCGCGGAGAAGTAGCGCGTTGAAACCGATCGTCATCACGGGCTTCATGGGCTGCGGCAAGTCGCGCGTCGCGCGGGAAGCTGCGCGGCGGCTCGACGTCGTCATGATCGATCTCGACGACCGCATCACGCAAACCACCGGACGCTCGCCAGCGCAACTGATCGTCGAAGAAGGCGAAGCTGCTTTTCGCGCCGTCGAAACGGAGACGCTTCGCGAAATCCTGCAAAACGGAGACGCAAAAGTGATCTCACTCGGCGGTGGCGCGTGGATTCAAGAGACGAATCGCGCGCTCGTCGATCAGTACAATTGCACAAGCGTCTGGCTCGACGTGCCGTTTGAATTGTGCTGGTCCAGGATCGAAAAGTCCGACAAAGATCGCCCGTTGGGAAGGACGCGCGAGCAGGCGCTGGCGCTCTACGAACAACGCCTGCCGGTCTATCAACTAGCGCAGATTCATTTAACGATCTTGCAGGAGGATTTCGAGAATCTCGTCTCGCGGATCACGGCAATCTCAGCCACCGATCATTTCATTCGCTGAAACGGGAACGACATCGCCTTGCTGCCCTCGCCGGCGTCGATGCTCGCCGTTAATCCATCCTCGCCGGTTTTGCGATAGATGATTCGTTTAGGGAAGTCGTGCTGCGGGTTTTCGAAGATGGCTTCGTTGGCGCTGGCCTTCGTGAGTTTGAAATCGGTGCCGGGACAACGCGCTTTCGGATGGGCGACGTAGTAAATGCCGTCGGCGCGTTGCTCGATGCGCAGGTATTCAAACTCGACTGTCTTATCGCCTGCGATGGTCCGGCTGACACCCATCATCGAGCCGCCCGCCACCTTCGTCCAATGTTCTTCAATCTGACGCCGTCCGCCTGGCGCGGTTTGCCAGTCGCCCGCGATCCACGAAACGTCCGCGATTGTCGGGGTTTGGAGCGAAAAGTTGACAGACAACACCAGCGTTGCAATGAGTAGTTTCAGCATTCGTTTCTCCTCGTTGCCCCAACTTTACGACGAATCTATGTGGCGGTATTGGAAAAATGCGACGCGCGCGTCTTGCGCGTGAACGCTTCGGCGAGCGCGGTCTGCCCGGCGAAGAGGACTGATGGAGTTTGCTGGGCAAACTGGTTGAAGTCGCGAATCAGGTGCGCCTGATCGTAGTAACCACATTCGATAGCGATCGACGCCCACGCTGAGTCTGAACGCTCGACCGCGCGAAACACTTGTTGAAACCGCAGAATGCGGCTGAGCAGCTTTGGTCCAACGCCAACCTCGCGCATGAAGCGCCGTTCCAACTGCCGGTTGCTGATGCCTGCGTCGAGCGCGAGCTGGTCCACCGAGATGAGACCGGCGGAGCGGACGATTCGCGCGGCGAGATCCATCGACGACGGGACACTCGCGCTGGTCAGCACGCATCTCATCAATAGCGACTCAACCGCCGCCATCTTTTCCGGCAACGATCCGAGGTCCTCGCTCGCGTGCAGCAGTTCCCGCTCCAGCTCACGCGAAAGACTGCCGAGTTCCGTCACTTGATCGGTGACTTCATTCATCGGCAATCGCAGGAAAGCCGACGTCCCGCCCGGATGGAAACGTATACCCAGCAATTCGACCCGCCCCGTAGGCGAGATCAGAATCGGACCGGTCATTTGGCCCACGAGAAAGTGACGCGGCTGAATAACGCGATCGCCGTTCGTATGTTGTGAGAAGCGCGCGCCGAAGTTGAGTATCAACTCAACGCAGCCGTCGGGAAGAATTCGTTCCGGCGCGTCGCCGGGCGTTGGGCCATCACCTTCGAGCGTCCAGAAGCATTCGACAAAACTATTGAGCGGAGGCTTGGGCGTGATCTCGCAGTAGCGCATCCAGTGGATAATACCTCAGCCGCTCGACATACCGCGTCGTGAGTTATTCTGGTTTATGCGTGGTGATTCTGTGCGTAGTGATTCGAGCCCCGTAGGGGCGCTCGAAGGTAGCCAGGGGCGAAGCCCCTGGGTAACCGATTAGGCGGTTGGAGCTCTGAAAGAGCGACAGAATCTTCTGCCGCCCTTTCAGGGCTTAGTCTCGGTGTGTCTGATCCAGGGGCAACGCGCTACGCGCGGCCCCTGGCTACCAGCTATCACCGCTTCGCGGTTAAGCAACCAGCAGATCTTCTCCTGGCTACCAGCTATCACCGCTGCGCGGTTAAGCAACCAGCCGTCCTTCCTAAATCGAACTTAAAAGACGTAACGCACGCCGACGATGATGCGCCGGTTGCCCCCGTCTGTGCCCCACTGATTCAGGAAGTTGTTTGACGTAACGGTCGAGTCGGGGATGCCGAAGTCTCGAGAGTTTGTGAAGTTGAAGAAATCGGCCCGGAGCTGAAGCCTCTGGTTCTCGCCGATGTTCGTGTTCTTCAAAATTCCGAAATCAATGTTGTTGATACCGTCGGAACGCAGGGTGTTGCGGCCTGCATTGCCGACGCGTTGAGCCGCCGTGATCGGCGTGAAGAGCGAACGTCCACCCGCTAACAGAATCTCCTCGACACTCAGCCCCGAAAGATCGAGCGCCGTGTTGAGGTTCGGCCGAATCGCGTTGCCAACCAGCGACGAAATGCTGGCCAACGCGCCCGCCGGATCCGATCCGTTAAGCGGTGTGAACGGCGAACCACTCTGCAACGTGAACTGCGAGTTGAGCTGCCAGCCGCCAAGCACGCGCCCGGCGAAGCCCTTTTGATCGCGGAAGTACGGCAACTCGTAAACGAAGTTTCCGGCCAGTCGATGCGGACGATCGAAACTCGATCGCGCGCGATCCGCCCGGCGATTGTACGAGTCCTGCGCCACCGCGATCTCACCCGACGATACGTTGAAGATCTCAGACATCGTGTCGATGAACGAGCTGTAGGTGTAGTGCAGGCCGGCGCTGAAACCGGAACTCAACCGCTTCTCCAGACTCGTCTGTAGCGAGTGATAGATCGACATGCCTGAGTTGGTGCGCAAACGCGTCGGTCCCTGTCTCGGAATCGCGCGGCAGAAGTTGTTCGCCGCATTCGCCTGAGTACAACCGATCAACGTCGGGTTTGCGTCCACCGATTCGAACAAGCTCGTTCCTTTCGCGCCGACATAGCCAACGCGCAACACGACGTCGCGCGTAAACTCGCGTTGCACTTCGAAGCTCACCGAATCGTAAACCGGCATGTGGAAGTTCTCGTCGACGATCGTTCGGTTAACCGTGTCGGGATTGAACGGCGGGTTCTGCAAAACACTGAACCCATTCGCAATCACGCTCACGTTGTTGCCGGCGAGGTTCGTGGCCGTGATCGTCGGGAACGACGAAACAGCGGCGACGAACGGGAACGAACTCCAGATGTTCAGCGCGATGTTTGTATAGGCGTAGTCGTGAGTGCGTGTGTAACCGCCGCGCACGACGAGCTTGTCGCCACCGGTGAACCAACCCATCACGCCGTCGCTCCTGGTTCGCAGGTTCCAGTTGAAACCAATGCGCGGCTGGAAGTTGTTGTTGTCGCGGCCGGGAACCGGTGTCAACACAAAGCGCGGATCGTTGTTCGCCGCTGCCAGGACGGGAAGATTGAAGTCAACCAGATCCTGGATCGGCTGGCCCGCGTTTTCGTAACGCAGTCCAAGCGTCAATGTGAAGTTCGGGCGAATCTTCCATTCGTCCTGCCCGTAGAAGAAGAAGTCGTGCCAGTCGTTGTGCAACACCTGCGCGGTGCCCGGCAGATCTTTGTTGATGTTGGCGCGGGTCGCGAAGTCCTTCACGAGGAAGTCGAGCGACGCGTATTCGAGCAAACCGCGCGTTGTTGGTTTGAAAAGTTGATGCAGTTGGTTGCGGCGAATATCGACGCCGAATTTCCAGGCGTGATTGCCGGTCGTGTAAGAGATGTTGTCCTGAATTTGGAAGGTGTTTCGCACCTGGTTCTGCGGCAGGTTGACGCCGAGACCGATCGCCGTGCGGGTCGGGCCGGCGTTGAAACCACGCAGGCCGAGTTCCACGACTTCGATCGACGGAATCGACTCGGAACTCGGATCGAGCGCGATCGTCGACGAAGCACTGCGCAGAAACGCGCCGCGCACTTCGTTGATCCAATTCGGACTAAGCACGCTAATGAATTGCAGGTTCACGCCCTGCGTGCGCGCCGGAACGATCGACGAAAACCCGGGCGGCGTGATCTGCGAAGCGGCAACACCCGGAATACTGCCCAACGCGCCCGCATCCTGGTAAAGATAACGGCCGTTGAGACTGTGCATGTCGCTGAAGCGATGATCGACGCGAAACGACGTCTGCCAATCGTCATATGTCGACGATTGCGCACCAGTCAACGATCCGACGGGCACGACAAACGTTTGTCCGTTGCGCACAAAACTGACTGTTTGATTGAGCGGCGTTGCCGCTGCCGGCAGGAAGTCGAGCAGCGCGCGCACTTGCGGCAAGTCACCTGCGGCTGCTCGGATGATCTCCTTGCCTGCCGCGGTCGGCGCGCCGTTTAGCGTTTGGCCCACGCCGAGCTGGCGGTCCCACCAACGTTGCACCGAGAAGAAGAAGAACGTGCGATCTTTGCCGCTGATGTACGCTGGTCCACCTTCGCCAAAACGCGGCAGGTGCAATGGACCACCGAGCGTGCCGCCGAGTTGGTTCTCGATGCGGAACGGCGCTTTGCGGCGAAACTCAGCGGTCGCGTTTGGATTGCAGAAACCATTTGCGCCGGCCTTCTGGACGTTGCTGCAAGCGTTCAGCGCGTTGTCGTTGTGAAACCAGAAACCGGAACCGTGATACTGGTTCGAGCCGCTGCGTGTGATCGCGTTGAAGACGGCGCTGGCGTTGCGGCCGTATTCCGCGCTGAACTGGTTCGTCACGAGTCGCACTTCCTGGATCGCGTCAGGATTATTCAACGGAATCGTCGAGCCGGCGACGCCGAAGTTGTTGTTGTCCTGACCGTCGATCATGAAGTTGTTGGAGCGAATGCGCCCGCCGTTGGAGGAGAAGTTTGTGCCTCCGGCGAAAGCGCTCTGTCCGGCGTTCAACTGGCTGACGCCCGGCGCCGAAAGCGCGATGTTGTAAACACTGCGCGTCGTCGCCAACGGCAACTCTGAAAGTCGCTTCTCGTCGAAACGCGTGCCGACTTCCGCATTGGACGTGTTGAGCACAGAGGCGTTTTCGACGATGTTTACGACCTCCTGCACCGCGCCCGGTTTCATCGTTACGTCAACCACCGCAGCCTGATTCAAGGCCAGCGTGATCCCTGACTGCATGTACTTCGCGAAACCGGTGCTTTCAACTGTGATCTCGTAATCGCCGACCGGAATGCCGGCGAAATGATAACGGCCATCGGCATTTGTTTGCGCGGTGCGCGACTCGTTGGTCGAGATGTTTCGCGCCGTCACCGTCGCGCCGGCGATCACAGCCTGCTTTTCATCTCTGACTTCGCCGGAGATCGAGCCGGATGTTTGGGCCATGATGGAACAGCAAAGACAGGCGAGTGCTGTCATCAGCATGAGTACTCTTTTGGTTTTGGGCATAAGCATTCTCCTTGTGTCCAGCGACAGGCAGGCACACGCGCGCGGGCACGACGTTGGACCATGTCGCTATCAGTACCGTTATTTGAACGTTGACGGCCCAGAAGAACGCAGATGTTGTTTTGAACTAAAGTGCAAAACTTCGGAGACGAGTTGGGTCGTTTATGCGTTAATGCAATGAGTATTCCAACAAGTGCGATCTACTAACGCGGATCGTTAAGCGTGTGGCGTGGCATGAGTTAAGTTTTTTGCTTCGCTGCAAATGTGATTTTTCGCAGGCTGAAAATCTAAAGGTGATTCAATTTCGTGAAAGTCGAGCTACGGCATCAAGTAAGTTTTTCGTTCGTCTTGAAGCGCGGAGAGTTGGTCGAAATACTTGAGGACCAGGGCGTAGTCATGGTG
>DATELZ010000220.1:0-10568 GCA_035276045.1 Pyrinomonadaceae bacterium
AATCTGGGGCGCGTTGCGGATGGGATCTTTGGGAAACATCACGCTGTCGAGCGTGTGGTTCTTGAGCCCGGTGCGCAGGACTTCTTCGTCGAAGGTCCGGTTGATAGCCAGCAAGCCGCCGATGCCGGTGAGACTGAAACCCAGACCGAGCGGAATAGGCGTAAAGCCTTCGACAAAGATCAGCACCACGAGCGAATAGCCGCGGCCTTCGGCTGTCCGCGTAGTCAGAATGACAAAACCTTTGACTGAGATCCGTTCCGCGATCGAGAGTTCGAGAATGCCGCCGTATTCACCCTTTTGCGGATCGAAACGCAACGATCCGCCGCCAGTGATCATCGGCGCTTTGATCGCAAGGCCGGCGCCGGTTGGCGGCTTGAAGTCGATGTCGACGTCGATTGGACCAAGATTTCCGGATCTTGCTTCCGCAACGGCCTTGATGCCGATCCCTTCGATCGTGAGCAGCACCGGACCAAGTTCAACCGAAGCCGCTACGCCGGCCTCAGCCGTGAATCCGTTTTGATCTCCTTGTGCGCTGATGCTGAGCGATTGCAGCAGCAGTGGTCCAAGGCTGAGGCTTACGGGAATCGTAGTCGTAAGTCCCGCTGAGCCGCGAAAATGTAAACCGTCCTGCGACCAGCGCACGCCGAGTAAGAAAGGCACGGTCAAGCCGTCTTTCGGCAGCACACTCGAAAGCAGTCCGTCTTCGGCTGGCGGCGCGACGATCAGCTTGCCGTCTTCGACAGCAACTTCGCCGAAAACGTCAACGTTACCAGCGGAGCCTTCCGCGCCCAGACCAAACGAAACACTGCGTGCCGTGATCTGTGTGCGTCCGCTGGTTGCAACGCCATCGGGCTTTTCCCATTCGGCTGCGCGCCACGTGAGTGTGGCTGCGATGTTGCCCTCCGTGAGATTCGTCCCCGTCGCACTATCCATATCAAGCACTACGTCAGGTGCTCGATCCGGGCGGAGGACTAGCGAAGCGCCGGCGCCGATCTGCGTTTCCGCCGTTAACTTCAATTCGAGTTGATCGTTGATTGAAAACTTGAGTTCGCCGCCGGCGGTAGGAACGAGGGCAAGCGAGAGACCTTGTAATTCATCGGCACTCGCTTTTGGCACGGCAGTGGTGACGACGAAGAGCGTAACCGTATCCGAACGGAAGACGGGTATCCAAAGCTGCGACGCTGGTTGGGCAGCAGGATCCGATCCGGGCGCGACTCTTTGTGTGAACTCCGCACTGGCGTAGCGATGTTCAGCGGGCATGCTGAGCGTCATCGAGAGCGGCACGAGTTCCGCAAACAATCGTTCGGTGTTGAGCTGCGGCGTGCCCCAGCCGTACACGTCATGCGCCAGCGATTTCGGATCGAGTAACTGGAACAACCGATTCCAATGGATCTCGTGTCGCTGAAACAGAGGTTGAAGCGCGTCTTCGTTGAAGACCTGATCGGTGGTTTCGATCACGCCGGCGAGACGAAGCAGTCGATAGATCAGCGGTGAGTTGAGCGAGAGATCGTATGAGATCAGCCAATCGAAAATGCGATCGACGATGTCTTCGTCAATGTGCGTCGTGGCAATGAAGTTCGCGGGCAGTTCGGCGCGCAGACGGCCCGGCAAGCCATGAAATCCCGCGACGACCGGCGCGAGATCCAACACGAGACTTCGCAACGCCTCATCGACATCCGCTGTGTCGCCGACGTCTACACGTTGAAGCCTGTCGTTCAGTTCGGCAAGTGAACTATTTAGTTGGACCAGGTCCTGGCCCAGCGCCGTCAACGATGCCGGCACGAGCGGAAGTTCCCATCCCAGGCCGGCGACGACATTGTGAATGCCTTCCTCCGAGTCCATGGCATAGGCCAATGGACGCATGGCTCTTGCCAGCCGAGCAGCGAGTAGATCGAACGTGGGCACTACTTTCTCACCTTGGGACGGACAACCGGGATCGTTGTTTGAGTTGAGCCGTGGTAATAGAGGCCTTGCGCGAGGCGGCCGTCGACAGTCAGGTCATTCAGCTTGGTTGGCGCGCGGAACGACGCGTCAGCCTTGCGCTTGTTCAAGTAAGCTCGCCAACTGTCGCCGTCGGTTCCGGACTGCGAAACAGCGGGCTCGAAAAGCGGGAAGTAGATTGCGTCAGGATCGGGTGGCGCGTTGTAGCCCGTGCCGCCTGCTTCCGTGGTGACGGTTCGCGGCACGGATTTCACTGCTTCTTCAGCAGTCTGATAGATCCACTTTTTCCTCCAGACATCTTTCGGAATTTCTATCCACCACGCGCCGGGAGAATCGAACGCTTCGTACGGCGACCATTGGACCAGCTTCTGGCCGCCGACAGTTTTCGGCAGCGTGGAGTTGCTGCTCAGCGCCGACTTTAGTTGGCTGCGCAGGTGATCGATCATTGATTTGATGTGGCCCACGAGATTCGTGGCCATCGCGCTATAGGGCGTGGTTGTCAGCCCGTGACCGCCGAGCGAGATCTTTGGACCAAGAGCAGTCGTGGAGATCTTGCCGTTGACGTCGTTGTCGATATCCATGACGTGTGAATATTCACTGCGCCAGGCGCCGATTGCGATGATGTCGTAGAGGTGGTTGTTCCAGAAGCAGACGAAGTCGCCGATTTGCAGGTCGTTGAGATCGATGAAGGTGTTTTCGAAAAACAGATCGTTGTCATCGCTCATGAGGAAGCCTGAGTTTTTCTCGCGATGAGTGCGGACTACCGGGCCGAGCCTGACGTAATGCTTCGTGGTCATCGCGGTTTCGAAGTTTGCGTGCGGGCTGCCGGGGCGTCGCTTGAGGCCGAATTCGAGGGCTTCGATGTTGACCGCGCTTCCGGTTTGATCGCAGTAAAGCAATTGGCGGCTCAGGAAGTTGTCGCGCGGCGTGTCGAACATTTCGCGAAAGACTTCTTCGTGTTTCAAGTCTTCGCTGTGCAGCAAGGTGGGCCACTTATCGCCGGTGACCGGATCTTTCAGCACCAGCCACGCTTTTCGCACTCTGCTGGGAAAGTGGATCGGGGCCAGATCAGGATCCTGCGGGATAAACAGGAGCGTGTTGCCTTTGTCGACCCAGTCAGGCATCTGGTTTGCGACGTCTTTGAACGGGGCTTTCGGGAGAAATGGATATTCGAAATTGCGCACGAGGACGCCATCTCGCCATGGTCCATTCGGGCCGTCGACTTTCCATTTACGTTCGGACGAGAGCACGGACGTTGCGGTTCCGCCTGAGTTGACGTTGCAGTGAAGTTGTTCGACGGCGCGCAGGCGGCGGTCGACAATTTCGTCAAGCGCTTCTTTTTCGAGTTGACGCTTGGTGGCCGATATCGGTTTCCACAGGAGATCGTCGTGAATGGTCATGGCCCGCCACACGATCTGCTCGATCCATTCGGCGCGATTGTTCCAGTAGGTTTTTTCTGTTGCCTGTTTGGTCGTGTCGGAAGTGGAGGTGGTGACTTTCGACATCGTCGCGAGATCTAAGTGGTTGGGATTCTTATCGCGGCCCTGGTGGAGGTCGAGCAGCCGGTTACCGGCGTAGGTCGAGATGTCGTGGCGTTCTAGAGTGATCTCGAGAGCGAGATCGAGAGCGTCGACGGTCGGTCTTTGCTGATGGAGTTTCTCCGCGCGCCGGCGAATATAGCCACCCACGAGTCGGTCATGCTTCTTGGTGAAGTCGAAGCTACGCGTAGCTTCCTTGAAAGCGTCGTCAGGCACGCCCATTGGTTTGTCTCCGGGGGAGCGGCGATACTAACACCCCGCTGATGGTCCGGCAATGAATTTGTACGGGCGTGAGAAATGGGCCAGTTATGTGTGTGTTCTGTGGCTGTTATTGAAACGTTTTGCCGTTGTGTTTGATCCAGCCTGCGACGTGCCTGGCCCGCGGATCACGGTGCGTCCAATGAATGACGCCGCCTTTGTCGTTCCAGACGTATTCGCCGTAAAAGCGCACCGTGTGGCCTACTTCGAGCCCCTCGATTCGCGGGGCGATGTCGATGTTGTGTGAGATTAGGAGTGTCTGTTCTGACGCAAGCTGAACGATGAATCGTTGGTGTCGCGACCCTTTTTGATCGTCCGGCAGAATGCGGATCACGGTGCCCTCGCCTTCGACCTGTATGTCGCTTGTTCCGGTCGCGAAGGCACGACCGATGACGCTGTCGCCGGCAGACGCGGTTACGACAGTCGAGACGATGCTCAGGGCATTTGTTGAAGAGTTTGTGCCTTTCCTCAGGCAAGCCGGGGAAGACATCTGATTAGCAACACGGTATCCGTCTGGGATCGGGGAACCGTTGCAAACGATGTCAGCCTCCTCGGGCTTTCTAATAATAACTTGAGATTTGTCACCACATTTGGCAGAGGACTTAAAGCCTACGATTACGAATCCTTTCGGAATCGCGTCACCTTCGCAGAGGATTTTCGCGGCTGTTGTGGGCGCTTTCTTAGCAGCGCGCTTTTGGGCCAATGACGCTGTACTTGCCGTAAGAGCAAGTGTGCAAATCAAAGCAATTCTTATGACTCTGTTCATTTGTGGAAGTCCTTTCGGAAGGTTCGGTGAAGCAGCGGGCGAGTCAACCGGCGAATGGATGACACGGTGAATCTAGTGTGCTGTGTCTAAAAGTTCAAGTAGTTTATTCCTCGTTCCGATATCTGAGGGTGCTGAGCGCCGCAAATAGATGGTAGCCAGGGACAAGTGCGCGCCAGCACGAGGAGTAATATATCAAGCACTGAAAGTGCGAGAGAAGGGAATGTTTTTCTGTCGCTCTTTCAGAGCTCTCATGGTTTCCAAATCAGACCAGGGGCTGCGCGCTGCGCGCTGGCCCCTGGCTACCAGATGTCGCACCTGCGGTGCTTTCTCCATCTGCCACGCTTGAACATAGAGACAGGACACTAGATGGCGATGAGCATTTGCTGTCGAGATTTCCGATATCTGAGGGTGCTGAGCGCCGCAAGGCGCGATAGAGTGTAGCCGGGGCAAGTGCGCGCGGAGCGAGCACGCGGCCCCTGGACGAGGAGTAATATATCAAGCACTGAAAGTGCGAGAGAAGGGAATGTTTTTCTGTCGCTCTTTCAGAGCTTCTCATGCTTTCCAAATCCTCTGTTTCTTAGTTGCTCTTAAACGTGGTTGAGTCTTCGGACGACGCTCTCGCCGAATTGAGCCATTAACGTGCGCGGAAACAGCCGTGGAGTTAGCGCCTTCATGCGCACGGAAAGTTTTCCTGGCACAAGCACTCGCTTGCCGCGATCGAACGCGCGCAATGTTTCTTCGACGATTGCTTTTGGATCATCCATCTGGTTGCGCTTGAGGTCCGGCTTCTTGTCCGCGAAGAATCCCGTTGCTATTGGACCAGGGCAGACCGCCAACACACGCACGCCTGTTTCTACCAACTCTTGAGCAAGCGCTTCGCTGAACAGGAGTACGAACGACTTGGAGGCGGCGTAGACGTTTGCACCCGCAAGCGGTTGAAATCCGGCGCTTGACGAGAGGTTGATCACGCCGCCGGTTTTCTTTGCCACCATCGCCGGCGCGAGCGCGTGTGTGAGCGACACCACTGCGCGCACGTTTACATCTATTTCCTCCATCTGCAACTCCAACGGTGTTTCCAGGAACCGTTGGAACACGCCGAAGCCGGCGTTGTTGATCAGCAGATCGACCGCGATGTTCTTGTTCTTCAAGTTCGACGCGAGTTGGTCCACCTCGTTGGCAGACGCGAGATCCGCAGTCATCACCGTCGCCGTGATCACGTTGCGTCGCTCAAGCCGGCGGGCCAGGGCCTGGAGTTTGTGTTCCGAACGCGACACCAGAATGAGATTGGCGCCTCTCTCGGCGAGCAGTTCGGCAAACGCCTCTCCCAACCCGCCGGAAGCGCCGGTGATGAGAGCAGTAGAACCTTTGTATGCAAAGGTCGATTGCTTGACCATGTTTGTTTTCCTTTTCCTGCTGATCGGTTCAGTGTTTCTTTACTGCACTATGCGGCATGAACGCCGAGCGCGCATCCCAAGATGGGGTGCTCTTCGTCTACCACTGTGGTCCCATATTCAAATACCACGATCGGGTAAGCGAGAATCACACCAGCGCTTAGACGAAGCGCCACCCAGCGTTACGGACGAATTCGTGAGTACCGAATATTGAGAACGAGTGCTCACCAAAGCAACTGAATCTTTGGGCAATCGCAATTTAATCGCAACTATCTTTTCCAGGCTCGGATCTATAGTCTGTCGGCTTTAAACGAAATAGAAGACTCACAACTCTTGTCTCACCCCCGCGTGAGCCTCAGTTGGCAGTAATCACTAAACACTAACTCCCTTCAAACCCAACGAGAGCGCGATAAGTTCGCATTTTGAACTTGGCTAAAGGGGGTTCCTTACCCTAGAGGAGAAAATGAAAAGACGCTCACGACCTTTTTACGTTTCGGCATTTCTTACTGCAATGCTTGCCGTTGCAATAATAATCTTCGGCTCATACAACTCACCCACAGCGAATGCTCAATCAACTGTTAGATATGACGACTTACCGGATCTGGCCGAGTTTGTTGTCGATGGCAGGAAGTGGGACCACACCAACCTTACGTACTTTTTCCAGAATGGGACACTCGACATTAATGGCAACGACGAGCGCCAGGCGATTCGTGATGCATTCGCCTTATGGGCAAGCGTAACGCCTTTAACTTTTACCGAGGTATCGAATGCAGGCAGTGCGGACATCGTGATCCTGTGGGGAGTCGGTGAGCACGGCGATGGTTTCTCATTTGACGGAACCAATGGCGTCCTGGCTCATGCGTTTTTCCCTCCGCCGAATGGCGGCTCTATTGCTGGAGATGCTCACTTTGACGACGGAGAGACATGGACTTTGAGCTCGAGGTCAAGTTCAAGTCAGCCGATAGACTTGGTGACAGTAGCGGCGCATGAAATCGGGCATTCTCTCGGCCTCGGTCATTCGCAAGTATCGAGTGCTCTGATGGCGCCCTTTTACACTGGCTCCCACCGCTTTCTGGACCAGGATGACATCAACGGGATTCGGTTCCTTTACCCGCTGACTCCGCACGTCGTCTCTTTCAGTTCTTCTAATTTTTCGGTCAATGAAAGCAATGGCGTGGCAACTATCACGGTGAACCGTTCAGGAAACGTCCTGCCGCCGGTAACAGTTGATTATGCCACCGCCGACGGCTCGGCCCAGCAAAGGGGAGATTACACAATCGCCCTGGGCAAACTCAGCTTCGGGACCAACGAAACCAGCAAGACGTTTCAGGTTCTGCTTACTGACGACGGCCACATAGAAAGTAATGAAACAGTTAATCTCACGCTGAGTAATCCAACCGGTGGCGTATCACTGGGCAACCCGAGTTCCGCTGTCTTGACGATTGCCAGCAACGATTCGGTTGCGTCTCAGCCGATAGACAACGCTCAATTCTTTGTCAGGCAGCATTACCACGACTTTCTTAATCGCGAGCCAGACCAGGGCGGTCTGAATTTTTGGACCAATGAGATCACGAGTTGTGGCAGTGACGCTCAGTGTATCGAGGTTAAACGCATCAACGTCTCTGCGGCGTTCTTCCTTTCCATTGAATTTCAGCAGACGGGCTACCTGGCGTATCGGTTCTATAACGCCGCCTTAAATCGCCCCAACGGATTGCCGAGGTATCTCGAATTGATGCGCGATACACAAGCAGTCGGTCGTGGGATCGTGGTAGGAGCGCCGGGCTGGGAGGCCGCGTTGGAGGCGAACAAAGCAGCGTACGCTAATGAATTTGTGAGCAGGTCTGAATTTACGGCTCTTTATCCAACTTCGCTGACCCCGACCCAGTTTGTTGACGCGCTTTACGCTCATGCCGTAATCACGCCGAGCGCGCAGGAACGACAGGCAGCGATCGATGAGTTCAATAACCCTAGCGGCGCGCGGGGCCGGGTGCTTCGCCGGGTCGCAGACAATCCAGACCTGAATGAACGGGAATCCAATCGGGCGTTCGTTTTGACGGAGTTCTTTGGTTACCTGCGGCGCAATCCGGACGACCCGCCAGACAATAACCTGGATGGCTACAATTTCTGGGTGGACAAGCTCAACAAGTTCGACGGCAACTTTGTTGACGCCGAGATGGTGAAGGCATTCATCATGTCAACCGAGTATCGTCAACGGTTCGGGCCGTGATCGGACCGCGCGGGTAGCAAACGCACGCACGTAATAATGTCTTAGTGGAACTCGACGTTACCATAAGGCATCATGACGTTCGAAAACACCAAAGGCTTCGTGCAGTTCGATGCCGCCGGGAAGCATGCCTGAGAAGGTTCCGAACCAATGGAAATAATCGGAACGAATCACCAGGAAATGGTCGTGATTCTCAAGCAATGCTTCCCGCTTAAAGCGAAGGGTTCCGCCTTCGGCGAAGCCGACGGTTAAAAGATCCTCTGAGAAAGTATTGGGGCCAATCTCCCGTGCGTCCCCTTCGATCCAGATGGTGCGCTCGCTATTGACGGGAGTGTCAAAAAGGCCAGTGATGGCATTGAAGGCAACAGGGCGGCCGTGCTGGTCAGAACCGGCGCCGGCCGCCCAATGCCAATTCGTATGTCGCTCATGATAGCCGGCGTTGATGTCAACGAATACTACGCCCGTGACCGCCCGAGTTGTGCTGCCATAACGCACAGTTCCCTGTGCTTGCCGGCAGTAATCCTTATGCGACCAAATGTATGCGCGCCGAGCAGGGCGGTAAACCTCGAAGCTCGAGCATGATTGATAGGTCACATCGATCGCCACGTCACTATCGTTTACTTGCAAGCGATTCGGTTCGATTAGCACACATCGCTTGAACAGGTGTGAACGTTCCCGAAACTCCTGGGCTGCGCGATCCCAGATGGCCCAGTATTCCTGCCGCAGAGGCCCAACATTCACACGCGCCGCGCAAAAAGACAACTCACGACTCCAAAATGAGACGTAATGCCAGCGCTTGCGCAATTGACCAGCGCGAAATAGTGAAAGGTGATCGGGTGGCAAGGGAACCGTGGGACGGTCAATGCCGCTGCCGCGATATGGTTGATCAGGTGGTGCGGGTATCATGTTCGTGAGAGCTTGTCATCATACTCGAATCGACGAGCCTTCGGAATATTGAGTTGGCGATACACAGGCCGGCACTCGTTGATAAGGAGTTTGCGCGGCGTGATGGCTTTGCGGGAAACATCTTCCTCCCGATAAAATCCAGCGTTAGGAGGAACCGTAACATGGGGAGCAGCGAGCGCGAACTGAACGAGTATCTCTTTCACGAGTTCGGAATGGACGAAGAGGAGACCTCAATATCAGAGACCTGGCCGTTCAGCCTGCGCCGGCTTGGCGAGATCGGAGTTAGAGTAATCTTCGAGTTTGATGACGACGATGAACCGTATTTCGCGATAAGCGGGCCATGCCTGGATGTTCTGCCGAAGAATGGCATGACTATCGATGATCTCGCGTTGCAGTTCGCCGGATCTGAATGGATCGCGTCTCAGGATCCTGTGAGCCTGGCGGAGAGCCGCCCAGGCGATGATTCCATTCCCTCCGGAATTGAACGTCAGCGCGCCCTGGAGGAATTGGGAAGACACGCGACCGGAGAACCACGCGCTGAGATCATGGAAGGACTGTTTCTTCGGAACAGCCGTCGGTACCTGGGATTGTTTAGCGTCCCCGACGGATTGGAGGCTGTTGTCGGCGGGCTCGACACTCCGATCCGCGTTGCCCACGAGGACTGTTCCGCATGGAGACGCCTGGCATGGGCCATTGGACAGTGGAGCGAATCACAACGCCAGGATGCGACGCCAACTAACTAGCCGCGACATGCCTGACCCACACAAAGAGATCATAAAGGCCGCCAAGTCAGGCGACCTTGCGTCAATCAGAATGCTGCTCGAACTGGACGCGGCCTTGATTGGCGCTCGCGACCGGGATGGATCGACGCCCTTGCATTGCGCAGCATGGAAAGGGCACCAGGCGGCCGTCGAGTTTATGCTCGAGCGTGGCGCAGATGTGAACGCGCAGAACCAGAACGACCATTGGGGGACGACACCGCTTCACGCAGCGGCGCATGCAAACCAGGCGGCGATAGCAAAGATGCTCATCGAGAGAGGTGCGGATGTCAACGCACGGGATCTCGAGGGCAGGACGCCTTTGCACCACACGACGTTCCACAAGGCGAAGGCCACAGCCAAAGTGTTGGAGGGCCACGGGGCTGTTTGACTGGGCGTCAAAACAACTCGAAGACAAAGACTGCACTGTATGAATTGACAGTTACCAGAGTCGTCGGATTTCAGATACGTTTCGACAGTCCGTTAGGACAACATCCAATTCGAAGTGAGAAAAAGATGAAAACTATTCTGACAAAAACCGGCGCCGTGTTTTTAGCTAGCTTCATATTATGCACTGTGGTCCAGGCACAAAAGACCTCGGCTGCTTTCGATGAGAAGATCGATTTTTCAAGTTACAGGACCTTTGCGTTTGATAAAGAAGGGGCACGCAATCCCTTCGTGAACACGTTGATCGTAGAAGCTGTTGAACGCGAACTCACGTCCCGAGGGCTCACCAAGGTGGATGTCGAGCCCGACCTGAAAGTGGTTTATCTGGCCGCAACAGTT
>DATELZ010000221.1:0-13022 GCA_035276045.1 Pyrinomonadaceae bacterium
CATTCTCGCTCTCGACGGCGAATACAATCAGATCAAGGTTGGGAGCCGCATCGTCGTTCGCCGGCCGCTGCTCGATAGCAACGGCGTGATGACCGGCGCATTTGCGATCAGCACGCACACGGTTCAGAAAGCGACGACATCGCAACTGGTTTTCCCGGACATCGACATCACTTTCACCGCCACTGTTTTGACGTTGGACACTGTGTGGCTGCCGCAGGCTGAGCTACAGCAACACCTCCAGCGAGTGGTGCTCGTCCGCAACACGACAGTCTTTGCCCAGAATGAAGATCTGACTCTGGCTGACATGGCGTTGCCGGAGGATCTCAGTTTCGCGGCGAGTGTTGCCAGCCCGGTGATCGAGCTTGACGGGTTTTATCCGAATCTCGAACCGGGACGTTGGACCATCATCTCCGGTGAACGAGTTGTCGTTGACGACAAAACGAAGAAACTCGTCAACACCGGTGTCGTCGTGAGCGAGCTGATCATGGTCGCTTCTGTCACTCACGAAGCAAAGACCGTGATCGGAGGCGAACCGGTAGAGATCAAAGGCGAAAAGCTCCACACGTTTCTTCGTCCGGCCCAGCCCCCCGCATTTAGCTATCGACGCAGCACGGTGAAGATCTTTGGCAACGTCGTCCGCGCGACGCATGGCGAGACACGCAACGAAGTGCTCGGCAGCGGCGATGGCAGCAAGCCGTTGCAGTCGTTTCAACTACTGCAACCACCGCTTACGTACCTGGCGGCCCCGACGCCCGCAGGCGCCGAGACCACACTCGCCGTTCGCGTCAACGACGTGCTTTGGAGTGAAGCCGACAATCTCTTTTCTCTCGGCCCGAACGTTCGCAAGTACATCACGAAGACCAACGACGAAGGCAAGACCACGGTCATCTTCGGCGACGGCGAACACGGTTCGCGGGTGCCGACGGGCGCGGAAAACATCAGAGCCGTTTACCGGCAGGGAATCGGCAAAGGCGGAAACGTCAAAGCGGATCAGATCAAACTGCCGCTCACGAAACCACTCGGCGTCAAAGGCGTCATAAATCCGATACCGGCCAGCGGCGGCGTCGACAAAGAGACGCGCGATCAAGCGCGACGCAACGCTCCGATCGCGGTGCTCGCGTTGGACCGGCTCGTCTCGGTTCAGGATTACGCAGACTTCGCGCGCACCTTCGCCGGCATTGCAAAAGCCAGCGCGCAGGAACTGTCGGACGGCGAACGCGAAGTAGTCCACCTGACGATCGCCGGCTCCGGCAACATCCAGATCGACGTCACTTCCGATCTCTATCGCAATCTGCTCGCGGCGTTGGCGCGTTTCGGCGATCCGTTGCAACCGCTGCAGGTCGAATCATTCGAACGAGTGCTGCTGGTGATCAGTGCGAAAGTCAACGTGCTGCCCGAGTATCTCTGGGAGAAGGTGAAGGAACAGATGCGCACGCTGTTGTTCGAGCGATTGAGCTTTGAGAATCGTGAGCTGGGCCAAAGCGTGACGCTCAGCGAGGTGCTCAGCCTGATGCAGTCTGTGCCGGGCGTGAACTATGTCGACTTCGACATCCTCGACTCCGTCGGCGAAGAGACGCTCGCCGATCCGAACTTCGGCGCGAAGCTGAAGCTCAAACCGCGAGTCAACGCGAGACTCGCGCGCATGAATGCAGCGAGAGACGACATCCTTCCGGCGCAGCTCGTTTTCCTGAGCCGTGATGCAGTCGACACGTTGATTCTCGAGGAGGTGACTGTATGAACGGTGCAAGCGTAATGAATGTCGATCGTCTCTACGAGTTGTTGCCGGTGGTCTATCGTCAGCGTGACGAAGAGCTTGGCGGCGCGCTGCGCGATCTGTTGCGCGTCATCTCCGAGCAGGTCAACGTCGTCGAAGAGAACATACTCCAGCTTTACGAAGACTGGTTTATCGAAACGTGCCAGGACTGGACCGTTCCCTACATCGGCGAGCTGATCGGCTACACGCCGGTGCACGAAGCAGGCGAGCCGGGTCGAACGCCACAGGACCGTCCGCGCAATCGCATTCTGATTCCGCGACGGGAAGTAGCGACGACGATTCAATCGCGTCGCCGGCGCGGCACGTTGGCGTTGTTGGAAGAGGTCGCGCGTAACACTGCTGGTTGGCCGTCGCGGGCGGTGGAGTTTTTCCGGCTTTTGAATGTCAACCAGGCGATCAATTCCGAGATGGTGTTACGCGGGCGTTTGCCCGATGTTCGAAACTCGCCGGATTTGGATCTACTTGATAGTCCATTTGACGGGTTGGCCCATACCGTGGACATCCGGCGCGTCGGTTCGTCACGCACGAGCGGGCGTTACAACTTGCCGTCCGTCGGATTGTTCGTGTGGCGCTTGAACCAGTATCCGGTGACGATGAGTCAGGCGGCTTGTCTTGAAGACGACGGGTTGCCGTTCGCTTACACGTTCAGTTTCCTCGGCAACGACACGCCATTGTTTGCGCGTTCGCAGGCGGAAACAGATCCGACGCAGATCGCCGAGCAGTGGAACCTGCCGGTGCGCATTCGCCGTCATGCGTTTGAACGAAACCTGGATCGTTATTACGGCGAGGGTAAGAGCCTGCGCATTTGGACCGGCGTCAGCGATGGATATAACAATCTCAAGATCGTTCCCGTTCCGCTTGAGCGAATCAAAGCCGCGAATCTCAGCGACTGGAATCGCTATCGCACGCCGCACAGTTACGTCGCCGTCGATCCGGAGTTGGGGCGTATTGCTTTCCATCCGGATGAGTCGCCGCGAGGTGTTTGGGTTTCGTATCAGTACGGCTTCAGCGCCGACATCGGCGGTGGCGAGTATCGCCGGCCGGTGCAGCAAGTGGCGCAGACGGGACTCTTCAACGAGTTTGACTTCAAAGATCTCGCGTCATTGGCGAAGCAGTTCAAGACGCCGGTCAGTCCGCTCAATCGTTATCTCACGGCGCAGTTTTCTGACGAGACGAAGCAGCTACTGGTTCAGTACGACAATTCCGATCCGGTGCCGGAGAAGATTCGGAAACCCCTCGTCGCCGCTTTGGTTGAGGATCTGAATCGCGCGCTCTTTGACGAGAAGCTTTTTGACAAGACGCGCTTTCCGAATGTGACTCTGAACGCCGAGTTGACGAACCTCGTCGCGCGGTTAGTTGAAGGCAAACTCGATCGCGCCGAGTTGGGCCGACTGAATCGCGCCCTGCTGCAACTTGCTTTCACGAAAGAGATCGCCGAATACCTGCACCTCTATCGCGTCGGAGAAGGCCAAAAGTTCCCGAGTATCGAAAAAGCGATCGATCAGTGGATCAAAGATGCGCCACGCAACGCCATCATCGAGATCGCCGACAACGGCGTTTACTCAGAACCGCTCGACATCAGAATCAATCGCGGACAAAGCCTGCAAATTCGCGCGGCCAATCGCAAGCGGCCGATCATCTATCTGCACGAGCAGTACAAGAACCGTCCCGAATGGCTCGGGGTCAGGAGTAAGACTGGCGGCTGCTTCACGCTCGACGGAGTGCTCGTCACCGGGCGCAGCATGCGCGTCGAAGGCGCAGTCGAACAGGTGCACATCCGGCACTGCACGTTTGTGCCGGGTTGGGGACTTGGCCCAGGTTGCGATCCGAAGCGTCCGGCGAAACCGAGTCTCGAATTTTACAAGACCGATTGCCGCGTGAAGATCGAACACAGCATCGTGGGATCGATCCAGGTGTTCAAAGATGAGGTGCGCGCCGATCCACTCGAGATCGGCATCGCGGACAGTGTCGTCGACGCCACCAGCGATGAAAGAGAAGCGATTGGCGCTCCGAACTGGCCGCGCGCGCATGCGGATCTCCGCATCGTTCGCAGCACGATCATCGGCGAGGTGCAGGTCAACGCGATCCTGTTGGCGTCGGACAGCATCTTCACGGGGACGATCAAAGTCACGCGCCGGCAGATCGGCTGTGTGCGTTTCTGCTACGTGCCTCCCGGATCGCGCACGCCGCGGCGTTATCAATGCCAACCGGATCTCGTCGAGGCTGCCGTCAACCGCAAGTTCAATCAACCCGACCAGGCGGAGCAGCGACTTCGCGCCGTGCGCAACGAGCGCATTCGCGTCGGGCCGCGCTTCAACAGCAAGCGTTACGGCCGGCCGGAGTATTGCCAGTTAGCGGCTGACTGCGCCGTGGAAATAACAGAAGGCGCGAGCGATCAATCCGAAATGGGCGTCTTTCACGATCTGTTTCAACCCCAGCGGACGGCGAACTTGCGCGTCCGGTTGGAAGAATTCATGCCCGCCGGTTCCGAAGCGGGAATCATCTTCGCGAGTTAGGAGAAAAGTAAAATGAACGGCGATCTTTCACGCGTCACTTTCAACCCTCTGAAACACTTCACGAGCATCGTGCTACAGCAAGGGCGCGTGCAAATGGATTCGGACGCCAACGAACAGACGGCAATCCTGTTGCATCATCTGCGCAGTATGGCCGCCGACCTGATTGGACCACATGGTGGACCAGCGGACGACATACTTCTCAATGCGGACCGGGTCAGTGAACTACGCGCGAGAAATTGTGGCTTCGCGATCATTGCCGCTGCCGGAACCGAGACCGCCCCGACCTTCTTTCCGGACGCCCTGCTTGAAGATGAGAAGAAGTTTCTGCAGCAGGCGATTCATGACAACAGGCTCGCGCTGGCGATCACCGGTGGGCATTACTACGTCGACGGCCGGCTTTGTGAAAATGAAACTCTGTGGCGCTACGTGGACCAGCCGTATCTTCGACGAGCGAACGACGAAGAGATCAGAAAACTGACGGGCACGTTTCTTGTTTACCTTGATGTTTGGGAACGCTTCGTCAGTTCGGTTGACGATCCTTCGCTCCGTGAAGTCGCGCTCGGCGGCGCTGACACGGCCGCACGCATGAAGTTGATCTGGCAAGTCAAAGTCGGCACGGAGCCGGTAGACGCGCCGCCCAACTCGTGCGAGGGATTCAACGACACATGGCCGCAGATCATGGCGGATCTCGATCCGGCGAACCGGGGAAACCTGCGCGCGCGCGCGAAGGGAAGCGAAGAGAACGGCGACGAGGATGTTTGCATCACGTCACCCGAGGCGCGGTATCGCGGACTGGAGAATCAACTTTATCGCGTCGAGGTCCATCGCGGTGGTCCAGCCATGCAGAGCAACGAGGACAACATGGACGTGGCGGCCACGTTCAAGTGGTCGCGCAACAACGCCACTAACGCAGTCGCGTTGAAAGAGAAGAATGGTGATCGTTTGATCGTCAGCGGCCTGCGTGACTTTTCCCGTTGGTTCAGGCCCGGCGACTGGGTCGAAGTTACTCACGACGCGCTCGAGCTTCGCGGTTTGCCCGGTACGATGGTCCGTCTCGCCGGTGTCGAAGGCGAGACTCTGACGATCGATCCTTATACGACCTCAGACACGATTCCCGAACCGGATGACATGTTCGAGAACCTGCCGATTCGTAACTTGAAAGTCCGTGGCTGGGACCATTCGCAACCCGAGGATGATTTACTCATCGACGGCGCGATCCCGATCGAGGAAGGACAGGAGATCGAACTCGAAGACGGCATAATGATCGAGTTTCAGACGGGCAATCCCGCCGCCCAATACCGGTCCGGCGATTACTGGCTGATTCCAGCGCGAGTAGCGACTGGCGACGTCGAATGGCCGCAACAGCGGGTCGATCCAAAGGATCCGGCAAACACCGAAACGGAGCCGAAAGCGATGCCGCCAAACGGTATCGAGCACCATTTTGCGCCCTTGGCCGCGGTAACACTTGCCGCGGGAATCGTCACGCAAATCGTCGATCTGCGTCACGTGTTTGGGCCGCTCGCCCGGTGCGCCACAAACCTGAATCGGAACGTGTAGTCTCTGCGTACTCTGCGGTCCTCTGTGTCTCTGTGATTTACATGTTCTGTTGGTAGTTTTACCGCAGAGTTCGCAGAGGACCGCAGAGTTCCCTCGAAAAACCGTGGTCAGGAGCGGGCTGACGTGTGATAAGCTGTCACCCGCTTGCTGAACCATGCCTATCAGTGTGCTCCCAACTCCTTATTTCATGTCCATAACCAGCGAAGGAGTCGAAGGCTTCTATGAATGACAAGAAAGGTTGGGCTTCGACCGTGGCCGGTTGGTTCATCGAACGGGACGAAGCGCCCGTAACCGATACCGGCAGCGAAATTGTCGATATTCCGCAGTCTCCTTCGGTCGACACGTTTTCTTCCACAACAACCGTCGATAACTACACGACTCCATCGCCGACGCAAACAGTCTTTCAGTCAGCGCCACCGCGGCCCACTGGCGGGCAAGTCGACTTCGCGGCAGTATTCCTCGCTGCGGGTGTCGACGCCGACGAACAGCAACGCGTCGCGCGTACTACGGACCTGTTACGCAGTTTGCCGGCAGGAACTGACGCCGCAATTAAGAAACAGATCGTCGAAGCGTCTTTGAAAGCGTTTGGCGTGCCGATCGAGAAGATCATCGAGGCGACTGTCGAAGAGATCCAGGCGCTCGATGGTTACATTCGCAACGGCGCTGCCGACAATGAAACGCTGATCCAGGAGTCTGACGCTCGTATCAAGCAATACGAAGAAGAAATCAGAAACATCCGCGCGGTGATGCAGCAGAGTGTCGACGAGCAACAGACCCTGATCAAGGTGTGCAACGAGAAGAAGCTCGAAGTGCAACAGGTGCTGGAATTTTTCGGCCAGGATAAAGTCGCCAGTGTTGTGAAAGCTTCGCCGAAGCTTCACGATCCTTCAGAACAGGCAGGGGGAAATCCGGCTGGTTGATAAAGTCTTGCAACGAAAGAAGTGCATTTTCCGTTTGTCATTTCTCATTTGTCAGTTTTCATTTAACACTACGTCCAGGCGGCCAAATGACAAATGACAAACGGAAAATGTCGTTGAGTTTCGCGTAAGACCTTTAGAGAAAGGACGAAAGCTATGTTCAAACGTTTGGCTAACCTCTGGAAAGGTTTCCTGTCGCTGTGGATTTCCGACATCGAAAAAGAGCATCCCGAGATAGCCTATGAGAACGCGATCAACTCGATGGTGGCGAAGTATTCGAAACTCAAGACCGCTACCGCCGGAATCATTCGCCGCCGCGAAGAACTCGACGAGCGCTACAAACGCGCCACCGCGGAGTTGGCCCAAACCGAGGCCGAGCTCGACACGGCAGTTTCGACCAACCAGGACGATCTCGCCGTCATTCTGATCCAGAAGAAGAACCAGTTATCAGCCGAGGTCGCGGAACTGAAAGCCGAAATGGAACAGGCGCGCGCCGATGCCGACTCTGCCAAGGGCTCGCTGTTGGGCGTGCAGTCAGAAATCAGAAAACTGCAAAGCGAACGCGATTCGATGCTCGCGAAGATGCAGTCGGCCCAGGCGCGTATCAAGGTGCAGGAACAGTTGGACGGTTTGTCCGTGGACGCGGAAGTCAAGGCGCTCGACAACGTGCGTCAGCACATCAAGACCACGATCGCCGAAGCCAACCTCGGCAAAGAGTTGTCAGAGTCTTCACTCGACTCGCGGCTGGCAGCACTTCGCAACCAGACCGGCGACGTCCAGGCGAAACAACAGCTTGCCGAACTCAAGGCGAAGAAAGCCGCGCAGCAAGCGCAGACCAATAAGAGTATGTAGGGAAGTGGTCTTTGGTCTTGGGTTTTGGGTCTTAGTACTTAGTGCTTTGTACTTTGTTCTCAAATCGATTCAGATGACTTTTGCGCGGAAGACCAAAGGCCCAAGACCAAAGACCTAAACAAAGTACAAAGCACCAAGCACAAAGTACTAACGCAACGAGGTGAATAATGAGACTGACTCCCCTGGCAAAAGCTTTCATAGGCGTCGTGGTCGTCGTGGTTATCGGTTTCGCGACGTGGTATTGGAAAGGCGCTGCGATCAAACAGTGGGCCGGCGGTGACAAGATTGCCGGTGAAGATTCGAAAGGCGATTTCGACAAGTTGAATAATGCGCCCGGCGATCCCTCGCGCAATGCGGGTTCGACCGGCGTCAGCGGGGCCAATATCGGCTCTGGAAAGCTAAATCGTCCACTCGTTGTCGGCATCAACACGTGGGCCGGTCATGCGCCGGGCATCGTCTTCAACAACGGCATGGATCCGAATGCCGGTTCGCAGTACAAGGCGAAGTACGGTCTCGACGTGAAGTTTGTGCTGCTCGAAGATCCATCCGCGAAGTTCACTGCGTTTCGCAGCGGCCAGATCGACATCATGTGGAATACGATCGACAACTGGGCGCGTGAAGCTTCGGTGCTGGCCGAGAATAGCGAGGCGGCGAAGTCGATCATCATGCAGGACTGGTCGCGTGGCGGCGACGGCATTGTCGCGCTTTCGTCGATCAAGTCGATCGAGGACTTGAAAGGGAAAAAGATTGCGTGCACGCAGTTCACGCCGTCGCATTTCCTGCTGCTTTATCTTTTGTCACAATCAGGCTTGACGCCGGAAGAACGCGCCGGAGTCGAGCGGAACATCATTTTCACGCAGGACGCGCCCGCGGCTGCGGCCGCCTTCAAAGCAGGCCAGGTTGACGCTGCGGTGACGTGGGAACCCGATCTTTCAGGCGCTGTCACCGCGCGCGGCAACGAAGCGCACGTGCTCATTTCCACCCAGGCGGCAACCAACATAATCGCCGACACGCTTTGCGCGCGTCAGCAGTTGATCGATCAAGCGCCTGAGACCGTGCGCGATTTTGTTCGCGGCTGGCTCGACGGCATCGAGATGATCAAAAACAATCCGAATGGATCTTATGAAGTTGTCGGCAGAGCGTTGAAACTCGACAACGAGACGGTCTCCGGCATGTTGTCCGGGTTGAAGTTGACGCCTTATGCAGACAACGCGCAGTTCTATGGCCTCACGGGTGCGAAGGGGCATTATGAGACTCTGTTCGACACCGCGTTTGTCATCTGGCGCAAGAAGGGGTTGGTGACGAAGGCGGTCGATGCGAAAGGTTGGGCCGATACGCGGTTCCTGCAAGCCGTTGCGGCAAATTATCCGGGGCAGAAAGTCGAGGAAGCGCCGGTTGTTGCGAAGGCGCCGTCCGAAAGAGACGTTCCGATTTTGCATCAACAGATCCAGATTCAGTTCACGCCGGGATCTGAAGAGATCATGCCCGGATCTTACCTGTTGCTCGACAAGTTGGGTGAGACGATGACTTCGTTTGGCAGCACCATTTTGCGCATCGAAGGCAACACTGACAGCACTGGTTCGGCGTCGGGTAACTTGTCGCTATCCGAACGGCGCGCACAGTCAGTCAAGAACTATATCGTCAAGAATTTTCCCAACATTCCGCCGACGCGGTTCCAGACAATCGGACGTGGCTCAGCCAACCCGATCGCCGAGAACACGACCGAGGCTGGACGGCAACAGAATCGCCGCACGGATATTAAGGTGATTCTGGCGACAAATTAGGGGGTGGGACTTGGGGCTTTGGTCTTTGGTTTTTGTGCTTAGTACTTTGTACTTGGTACTTTGTTGATCCAAACCAAGACCCAAGGCCCAAGACCTAAAACCTAAAACCCAAGACCAAGTTCAAAGCACAAAGAACAAAGTTCCAACTCCCAAAATGTCCCGCAAATCGAGCTTTTGGTCCATCCGTTCTCCGCTGCCCAAGCGGACGGCTTTCATCCTGGGTTTGATCGCGCCTGCGCTGGTTCTCGGCGCGTGGTGTGTATTGACTTACGGTGAACTGGTCAAACCCGGCTTTCTGCCGACGCCCACCGAAGTGCTGCGCGGCACGCTGCAACTCTTCATTCAATACGATCTCGGCACCGCGATCCTCGTCTCAACGCGCCGGATAGCGATCGCCTTCTTATTAGCGTCGGCTATCGCGCTGCCGCTCGGCGTTTTGATGGGTTCGTTCGATCCGATCAATCGTTTCTTCGAACCGATCGTGGCGCCGTTGCGCTACATGCCGATCTCGGCGTTTATTCCGCTCTTGATCCTGTGGTTCGGCATTTACGAGAAGCAGAAGATCGCGTTTCTCTTTCTCGGCGTGTTTGTTTATCTCCTGCCGGTCGTCGTTTCGACGATCCGGTTAGTGCCCGAGGAATTGGTCCAAACTGCTCTGACACTCGGCGCGTCGAAGTTTCAGGTCATCCGCACTGTGCTCGTGCCTGCTGCGTTGCCGGAGATCTTCGACAGCTTTCGCGTGATGAACGCCATCGCCTGGACCTACGTGATACTTGCCGAAGCGGTGAATCCCGAGTACGGGCTTGGTTACATGGTCGAACTGGCGCGCACGCATCATCGCGCGTCGTGGTCCTTCGCGGGACTGCTCGTGATCGGCGGCATCGGACTGTTGACCGACTTTCTCATTCGCCTCGTTTCCAGCCTGTTGTTTCGCTGGCGTGAAGCTTCATAGAAACTTATGACCGATAATCAAGGTCCAACTACGCTTCCCCAGGCTGGCGAACCCGGCACCATTGCCGTCGACGTTGCGGCGCAGGCCAGTCAGAAAGTCACTTATCAACCGGATCAAAGTGGCGCGCCGTCCAAGCTGCGTGTCAGTAACCTGAGCGTCACTTATATCGATCGCAAAGGGAATCGCACGGAAGCGGTGCGCGATGTCTCGTTTGACGTGCAGGACAAACCCGATTCGGGTGAGATCATCGTCTTTCTTGGTCCATCAGGTTGCGGCAAGTCGACGATCCTCAAAGCAGTTGCGGGACTGCTGCCGCCGACTGAGGGTCAAATCCTCGTTGACGGCAAGCCGGTGGAGGATGTGGGCCGCGATCGCGGGATGGTGTTTCAGGCTTACACTTCGTTTGGCTGGCTGACGGTGCGTGAGAATGTCGAATACGGTTTGAAGCTTCAGGGTGTTGCCAAGGCCGAGCGGCGTAAGATTTCGGATTCGATACTGAAGTCGGTTGGTCTGGCGGAGTTTGCCGAACGCTATCCGAAGGATCTTTCCGGCGGCATGAAGCAACGCGTCGCGATTGCCCGGACGCTCGTGAACAAGCCTCGCGTGGTGTTGATGGACGAGCCCTTTGGCGCGCTCGATCCGCAAACGCGTTGGGGCATGCAGAGCCTGTTGCTCGACATCTCGCGCGCGGAGAACAACACGATTCTTTTCGTTACTCACGACGTGTCGGAGGCAGTTTACCTGGCCGACTCGATTTACGTTCTCTCGCACCGGCCGGCAAGAATCCTGCACCAGGTGGACGTGCCCGCGTTTCCCGTGCGCGACATTGCGTTAAAATCAGCGCCTGAGTTTCGCGCGGTCGAGAAGCAGTTGCTGGACTTGATTTACGCCCCCGCCAAATCGTGATCGCGCGCTCCGTTCGCTATGGGCAGTGAAAAGAAGCATATGAAACCCGCCTTGCGCAAGGACGGTGTGCCGGTTAACGTCACGCCGTTGCGCGACGACACGCTCGCGGCCACGCAGGCTTTCGTCAGGCAGAAGATCCACGAGAAACGCTCTTACGTCAAAAAAGCGTTTGCCAATCCTTACAATTTGTCGCTGCTCGCCGGTGGGCTCGTCGCGTCCGCGTTAACGCTTAATCCGTTATTGGCTGTGGTTACGCTTGGTCTCGAAGTGTTGTGGATTACAAATGCGCCGGGATCGAAGAAGCTTCGCGAATGGCTCTGGGATCCGTCGTTTGAAGCTGAGGAACAGGCGCAGGAAGAAGCCGCGCGCGCGGAACGATTGAAGTTTGTCGACGATCACGACCGGCAGCGCGTCTTCGACCTGATGGCCCGGCAACAGGAGATCAACTCACTCGCGGCGCAAAATCCGTCGTTCACCGGCGAACTGTTGCGCGACGAACTGCTCAAGACCGATAGACTCGTCGACGCCTTCATCGAGATGGCGAACACGTGCAGTCGTTACGAGGCTTATCTCGAGTCGATCAATCTTACCGAACTAGAACGCGATCGCCGGCGTTGGGAAAACATCGTCAAGAACAACGAGCCGAACGCGGCCGAGACGGAGATTGCGAGGAAGAACCTTGCGATCATCTTGAAGCGTTTCGACAAGATGAAAGAGATTCGTCATTACCTCATGCTTGCTCGCGGTCAGCTCGATCTCATCGAAAACTCTTTCCAACTGATTGCGGATCAGATCGTGACGATGCAGTCGCCGCAGGAGTTGACCGGACAGCTTGACGAGTTGCTCGACGGCGTCGAGTCGATCAAACAGACGGCCGCCGATACGGAGCGGTTATTGAATCCGATGGGCTTAAAGGACCTGAACATATGAGCGATGGGCGTGTGCTTCCAGCCTGGGCCGAAGATTTGCGGCGGCGTTATTTGCGTGGTGAGGCGTCGATGTTTGTGTTGCATGGAAACGTTTATGACGTCGTGCTTTGCAGCAAGAAGATGATGGGGCTCACCGAGTTTCTGACTGACGTGATGCTCAAAGACTCGAAAGAGACGATTGCCGTTTACAACCTCGCTACTGGGGTGCGTTTCAGCAAGCGTGCGAGCAGCGTCACGGAGCTTGAAGATCTGCTGTTGGCGACAGAGAAGGCGCGGATCTTCACGGCGTTCGAACGTTTGTTGATTGGTTCGACTAAGACTGCCGTGATCATGGAGTATGCGGAAGCGATCGCGCCTGCGGGTGATCCGAATTTCCAGGGGGAATCCGATCGCGCTGCGATTGTTACGCTGCATCGCTGGTCGTCGCTGCCGGAGATCGAACGCGGCGACAACGTAGTGCTGCTGATCTCCGAGAATCTCACCGAACTCGCGCCAAAGCTGATCTCAAATCCGAAAGTTGCCGTGGTTGAAGTTCCAATGCCCGATGTTGACACACGGCGCGAAGCAGCCCGCATCGCGGATAGTCGATTGACCGAGAAAGATGCTGAGCGCTACGCAGGGATCACTGCGGGTTTGAAGTCGATTCAGATCGCGTCGATCTTGACGCCGCAGCCGGCGGTTGAAGAGGAGCAAGCGGATCGAGAAGCATTCATCGCCGGATTGTTAGGGGGTGGCGCTGATGCTGCCGGACGCGCGCATAAACTCGCCGCGCTGACGAGCAACCTGAACCGCGACGAGATCAAAGAACTCGTCGCGCCTACTGCGCCGGAGCCTG
>DATELZ010000222.1:0-37650 GCA_035276045.1 Pyrinomonadaceae bacterium
GCCAAACTTTTTTGTCGAGACTGATGCGGGTGTCGACGGGATGGTTGAGTTTCAATGGACCAGCGTGCGGATTGGCGGCGTCGAATTGAAATGTGAAGTGCCCACGGAACGCTGCGCGATGGCGACGAACGCGCAAAAGGAGTTGCCAAAAGATCCGAGCGTGCTGCGTTCGCTGGTGGAAGAGTCAAATCAGAATTTGGGTGTGTACGCGAGTGTGTTGCAGGCGGGTGAGGTGCGCGTCGGGGATGTTGTCGAAGTGAATTAAGCGTTTGCTCCTGCTGTCCAGTGGCTGCGGCGCTAAACTTCCTCGCGCAAGGGGCGGCTCATCAGTTCGGCGACGGCGGCGCGCACTGATTTACCTTCATAAAGAACCGCGTTCACTTCGTTTGTGATCGGCATCTCGAGACCGGCGCGATCGGCGAGTTGCTTGACGGCCCTCGTCGTCTTCACACCTTCGGCCACTTCGTTCATGCTCGACACGATCTCGTCGAGCGGGATTCCCTTTCCCAGTTGTTCGCCGACATAGCGATTACGCGACAAGTGTCCCGTGCAGGTGAGCACGAGATCGCCGAGTCCTGCAAGGCCCATCAACGTTTCGACGTGCGCGCCTTCGCGCCGTGCCAGCCGCGTGATCTCCGCCAGCCCACGCGTGATCAGCGCCGCGACACTGTTTGAGCCGAACCCTAATCCAGTCGTCATTCCCGCAGCGATCGCCATCACGTTCTTTACCGAACCGCCGAGTTCGGTCCCGATCACATCGGCGTTGGTATAAATTCGCAGATTCTCGAAACTCAGATCGTTTTGCACGGTTCGCGCCGCAGCCGGATCTTTACTCGCAGCGACAACTGCAGTCGGCGAGCCGGCCACGACTTCCTTCGCGAATGATGGCCCGGAAAGACAGACGAAAGCGCGCGAGCCGGCGACTTCCTTAACAATCTCGGAAATGCGTTTTCCGGTTTCAGTCTCGATGCCTTTCGACACGCTCACGACGATAGCGTCGTCGTCCAGTTCAGGCGTCATGGCAGTTAATAGTTGGCGGGCGGCGTGGGATGGAGCCGCGAGCAAAACGAGCGCGGCGTTATCGAGTGCTTCGTCGATCTTGTTTGTGGCGCTTACGCGATCGGGAATTGCGATCGACGTCAAATAGCGTGAATTGATTCGTTGTTCGTTGATCGACTTCACGATCTCGTTATCGCGCGACCACAGCGACACTTCATGACCCGCACGCGCAGCGATCACGGCCAGCGACGTGCCCCAACTTCCCGCTCCGACGATCGCGATCCTTTTCGTCATCTTTTCAGGTCCGTGATGCGCGACTCAGTTCCGTTCCACAACCGGGTTATGTTTCCGCGATGCGCAAATACAATCAACAAGGCACCCGCAACAGCGGCCGTCAACAGCGGTCTTAGATCCGGCGCCGGCTCGACAAAAACACCCTGCATCCAGACAAACAATGGAATCGTCGCCGCACCCATGATCGATCCGAGCGAGACAAACTTCGTCAGCCAAACAACGGCGACAAAGATCACTCCCGCACACAAAACAGCGACCGGCGCAAGCGCCAGAAAAACGCCGACACCTGTCGCCACGCCTTTGCCGCCCTTGAATCCCAGCCACACCGGAAAGATATGGCCCAACAACACCGCGATCGCTGCCGCGGCGATCGCCCACTCTGCGTTCCCGCTGATCAACCTGGCGACCACGATCGCCATCACGCCTTTCAGCGCGTCCAGGATCAACGTGATCACACCCGCAGCTTTTCCTGCCCGTCGCGTGACGTTTGTCGCGCCAGTGCCTCCGGATCCGGTTTGCCTTACGTCACCGCCCGCAGTGGCGCGCACGATCAGATAGCCAAACGGAATCGACCCGATCAAGTATGCAATAATGACGGCCGCCAACATGGTCTGTGAATGGAAAGCGACACTATCACATGCGCCAACCAACTCCGAACGCGAAAATCATGATCAAAGGCGAGCGCGTGTATCTCCGTCCTCCGCAGAAGCGTGACGCCGCCGAATTCATCGACGTTAATCGTCGCAGCGTTGCGTTCCATCGCGGACTCGCCTCGCCGCCGTCACGTCCCGATCAGTTTGCAGCGTTCCTGAAGAGAAGCAAACAACCCGACTCTGCTGTCTTCCTGATCTGCCGGACGGAAGACAATGCCATTATGGGTTCGATTGCGTTGAGTCAGATCTTTCGCGGTGGATTTCTGAGTGCTTACCTTGGTTATCAGATCGGCGAGAAGTTCGCACGGAAGGGTTACATGACCGAAGCAATCCAGCTTATGCTGCGGCATGCCTTCTTAGATTTGAAGCTGCATCGTGTGGAAGCGAACATTCAGCCAGGAAATGTGGCGTCAATTGCGCTCGTGAAGCGCGCGGGTTTCGTGCGTGAGGGTTACTCGCAACGTTATTTAAAGATCGGCGGCCGCTGGCGCGACCACGAACGATGGGCCATCCTTGTCGAAAACTGGCGCAGGACGTCTCGGCGCATCTCTGCGTTCCTCGGCGACCTCTGCGATTAATGGTAGTTAACCGCAGAGAACGCCGAGGCACGCAGAGCTAAACAAACTAAATCAATCGACGTCGCAATAGATCCAGCGCGGCCTGCGACGCACGCCAGCGAACGAGGTGTCGATCGCCGGGCAGGTTGAATCTTCGATGTTCGGTCTGTAGCTCGCTGGCTAACGCAATGAAAACTGTGCCCACCGGCTTCTCTTCTGTTCCACCACCAGGACCTGCGACTCCCGTAATCGATAACGCGAAATCGGTCCCGGCGCGTTTGCGCATGCCTTCGGCCATCGCTTCCGCCACCGGCGCACTGACCGCGCCATGCTCCATCAGCAACATCGGCTCGACGCCAAGCGCGCGGACCTTCGCGTCGTTGGCATACGTGACCACGCCTTCGATGAAATACTTCGACGAACCCGGAACGTCAGTCAAACGTTGCGCCAGCAATCCACCCGTACAACTCTCCGCCACGGAAAGCGTGTAGCCGCCGACCGACAACTTCAACCCGACAACTTCTTCCATCGTCTCGCCGGCAAACGAAAACACCGCCACGCCCAACCGCTCTTCGATCTGCGCCGACAAACGATCGAGCAGTTCGTTGGCCTCCGCCTCCGTCCGCCCGCGCGCGGTCAAGTGAACCTCGATCTCACTCTGGTTGAACAAGATCGTCGTCACCGGATTGTCATACTGCGTGTAAACAGGCGCGATCTTCTCGTCAACCGCCGACTCGCCCATGCCTGCGACGCGCAGCACCCGTCGCACCACGCGCAAACTTCCCGCGCGCCCTGCCAGCCGTTCGGCCACGTGGTTCTCGAACATCGGCCGCATCTCTCGCGGCGGACCGGGCAACAAAACGATCGCCGTCCCCCGGGTGTCGAGAAACATCCCGGGCGCAGTGCCATTCGGATTCGGCAACACGACCGCGTCTTCGATCACCATCGCCTGGCGTGAGTTTCGCTCGGGCATGGTGACGCCAAAACTCTGGAAGCGCTGGCGAATCTCGGCGAGCACGTCTTCGTCGAGCAACAGCCGCCGGCCAAGAGCACGCGCTGTGATCTTGCGCGTGATGTCGTCTTCAGTTGGACCAAGACCGCCGGTCGTGATCACGACTTTAGATCGGCGCGCGGCATCTTTGATCGTTTCTTCGAGACGCGCATCGTCGTCGCCGACGATGGTTTTGAGTTTGACTTCGATACCGAGGCGATTGAGTCTGTCGGTGAGCCAGAGACTGTTGGTGTCGGTGCGATCGGGTGCGAGGAGTTCGGACCCGATCGCGATGATTTCGGCTGTCAGGGATTCAAACAAGCTGGTTAATTAGGGGCCGTTGTTTCATCCTGGTAAACGTCGTGCAGCACTTTCGAAATCGGCGGCGGCGGCGAGATCGAACTCAACGGCATCGAAGGCGCAAACTTCATCTCCTCGTGCGGCTCGTTGATTTCTGCGGCTGGCGCGGCGTGCGTTTCAGTTTCCAAAACACCGCGACTCTCGGCTAGCAGTTTGGCGGCGGTGCGTTGCCGCGCTCGTTCCAAACTTCTCACGGCGGCGAGTGTTTGCGGCGCAGTCGACGGATGATATTCGATCTGCCGCAGCATCGAAACGTAGCGACGCAACTGCTGCGACGGTATCGTGCGATGCGCTTCGTCGTAGCGTTCGTCTTCCAACAAATGCGATAAGTATTCGACAGTCGCCTGATGATTGCCGAGGCGATGATAAAGCGCGCCGAGCACGAAATAGTTCAGCGGCGGCGCGTCGGGCATTGTTTCCAGCAAAGTCTCGCCCTGCTCGATCACTTCGGCGATCTCAAAGCCGTACCAACGGCGCTCTTCCTCGCGCAGGATGGCATCGGCGGCGACGTAAAAATCAAAGATGCGTTCGACCTCGCGCGCCTGTGAATGACGCGCGACGATCCAAACGACCATTATGACTCCGAAAAAAAAGACCATTATTACCGGTGAAAGCCCCACCGCCCCCAGCATCGCCACAATCACAATCACCGCGATCGCTTTCGTCGTGAGTTTCCCGGCATTCGAAGTCATAAATCCTCCCTACTTCTCTTGTTCGGGGCTGGGGTGAGGCAGCCAGGTTATTGCTTCCCAATTGTTAATCAAGGCGGGCGATGATCGCCGCGCCTGCTTGTTCGGTAGAAAGTTCGCCGCCGAGATCTCGCGTCGTCTCGTTCGCGGAGATTGCGGCGCGTACAGCCTCTTCAACTTCGTCACTCAAATTTTGGAAACCCAGGTATTCTAGCATCATCGCCAAAGTCAGAATAGACCCAACCGGATTTGCGATTCCCTTTCCGGCCAAAGGCGGCGCGCTGCCGTGAACCGGTTCAAATAGCGAGACTTTTCCGGGATGAATGTTGCCGGACGCCGCGAGTCCGAGCCCGCCCTGAATCGCCGCGCCAAGATCCGTCAGGATGTCGCCAAACAAATTGTTGCTGACAATCACCTGGTACTGCGCCGGATCGAGCACGAGATACATCGCCATCGCGTCGACGTACTGGTGATTTGCAGTGATCTCCGGGTAACCCGACGCGACCTCCTTGAAAACGCGCTGCCAAAGATCGCCGCCAAAGCGCTGCACGTTCGACTTGTCTGCCATCGTCACCCGCGTGCGGCCATTCGCGCGCGCGTACTCAAACGCGGCGACGATGATTCGCTCGACTCCGCGGCGCGTGTTGATCTCGTCCTGCAACGCGATCTCGTCAGCGGTTCCTTTTTTAAGAAACCCGCCGGCGGCGCAGTACGCGCCTTCAGTGTTTTCGCGAAAGACGACGAAGTCGATCTCTTTTGTCGCACGGTTGCGCAGCGGCGTCAGGCGTTCGTGAAGCAAACGCACCGGCCGCAGGTTGATGTAGAGATCGAGCCCGCGCCGCATGCCGAGCAGGATGTCTTCGGCGTGTTTGTTAGTCGGGACGCGGGGATCGCCGAACGCGCCCGCCAGGATTGCGTGAAACTCGTTCGACAGCATTTCGAGCGCGCCATCCGGGAGCGTCACGGCTTCTTTTAGAAACTTATCGGCGCCCCAGTCGAAGTCGACCAGCTCGAGTTCGAGACCTCTCGTTTGCTGAAGATGTTTGATGACGCGCACGGCCTCGCGCATGACCTCCGGGCCGATTCCGTCACCTGGGATTACTGCGATTCTTTTCATCGGTGTCTTTTGTTATATGCGCCACGATTGTTGGCAAACTCGCTAACACTGTGTCGCCCACGATCTTCATGCTCTCCGCCGAGATCTTGTCGATCGTATCGTCGGCTTTGTGCCAGTGTGGATAAGAATTGAGTTGAATAAGATCGACTGCGGCAATACCCGCGCGAATAAACGGTATGTGATCGTCGCCGCCGATGCCTTCTTCACGATCGACGAAGATCTTTCCGTGGCCCAACTCGCGTCCTGTCGCCCAGATGATGTCCTGCAACCATCTGACGCTCATCGAATCACGGCCGAGTTCGAGTTTCTTGTAACCCATCATGTCCAGCAGGATCAGCACCGCCGTGTTGGCCACTTCATTTTTCGCCTGCAACTGCGACACGTAATGACGGCTGCCGTAAGTATTATCGGGGTTCTCCTCGTCGCCACAATCGCTCCAGCCTTCGCAGAATGCTTCTTCGCCGTCGAAGAAAACGAGCTTGACCGTGACTTTTGGCTTTTCTCTTATACTTCCGATCACGCGTCCGATTTCGAGCAGAGTCCCGACCGATGCGGCCGGATCGTTCGCGCCGACAAAGTGCATGTCCTTGTAGAACTTCGTGTCGTAATGACTTCCGATCAGCAGCGCGGTTTTGGTTTCGCCCGATATTTCGCCGATGATGTTCGCCATCTTCTTCTCGCCTTGCGGCGTTTTAGCAATGAACTCGTCGACGGTGACGGTGAATCCGGAATTTCTTAGTTCGTTGACGATGTAGGCGCGCGTCTTTTCGAGTTGCGGACTGCCGGGCGGACGTGGTCCAAACTCGATCTGTTTGCGCGCGTGTGTCAATGCTCGTTCGCCGTTGAAAGCGGTCGGGATCGGTGGCAGACGCGTCGACGACGAACTTGTCGACATGCCGACGCGTGGTTGTCGTTGTGGCGTTTGGTTTTTTGGACAACCGGCGAAGATCAGGACGAGCAGTATTAGCGTGCACGCACGCATGAGAATAGTCTGAGGCCGGGAATGATCGCGGGACTTGCCGTTGGTCATTTGCAGTTCTGCTTACTTGTTGTTTTTCTTCCCGCGCGCTCTGCTCATGAGCGCGTCCATCGTTTTCGCGCCAAAAGCGAGTGGTTTCTCGATCGCCGAGTCGAAAGCCTCTGACATCGTGATCGCCTCGAGCTGTAAGAGCGTGGCGATCTTCTGATTAAGAGGCAGCGATCCGAAGTCTTTTCGCACTTCCGACTTCGTGTCGCGCGCCGGGCCGCCGCCGGGTTTACGCGCGCTCGCCATCACTACTACTTCGCCGGGATTTTCGAGTTTGACCTGGCAGGCAAGCCGCAGCGACTGGTGCAACTGTTCCTCGCCGAGCAGTCGTTGTTCCGCGGCGCTTGGAACTGATAGCAAGTCGGCGCCGGCTTTAACAGAAATAAGACACGACGGACATTCGCCTTTGCCGATCGTGCAACCCGTGCCCATCGAGATGCCCATGCGCCGCGCTGCGTCGATGAGATAAGTCCCCTGGGCGACAACTCCGCTTAGTCCCGAAGGTTCAAACGTGATCGAAACACTCATCTCAAAACCCCCAACGATGGCGCTGCTGTCTAGGTTGAAATTACACCTTTAGAGGAGTTAAAGGCAAAGAGGCGGGGGAGACCTTGCGTGCTATCCGTGTTCAACTTTCTGCGCGCGCTTGCAGTCGCCGCAAATCCCGAGAATTCGCAGCAGGTGCTGAGTGATCTCGAAGTCGTGCTTGGCGGCCATCGCATCCTGAAGCGCTTCGAGTTCCGCGGAGTAGAATTCGATGATCTTGCCGCATTCCGAGCAGATCATGTGGTCGTGATGCTGATGTTTGTAATTATGCTCGTAATGCGTGCGTCCATCGCCGAAGCGCACTTCACGCGCGAGTCCGGCCTCAGTCAGGAGTTTGAGTGTGCGATAGACCGTCGTTTGACCGACGCCCGGATCTATTTTCTGGACAAGCCGGTAAAGATCCTCATTTGAAAGATGCTCCTCTGTTCTCAGGAAAACGTCGAGAATGAGGTCACGCTGTGAGGTGCGCTTGAGCCCTCGCTTCTGAATATGCTTGAGGAATACTTCCTGCTCTTCTGTCTTTGCTTCCGCAGTCGTCATTGGTGAGGAGATTTTAGCATTCTGGGAGTAGAGGGGAAAGAGTGCGAAATATTGGGTAATGTCTTAATTTCAACTCGGCGTTCTCTGGGCAGCTCTGAGATCTCTGTGTAAACACTGATTTAACGCAAAGTTCACCGAGGAAACGCAAAGGGCGCGGAACGCGAAATAGCCACGCCAGACACAATTCGGAATGAAAAAATTTAGAGTCTCGCAAAGCCAACGCCTGCCTCACAATTTATACTGCCGTCACTTCTGCATGCTTCAGATCCCGATTCCCCATTTGTAGCCCCGACCATTTCTATAACTCCGTTCGCCAACACTGAGGGAGATGACGATGAAGAGACTCTTTGTAGTCACTGCTATTTCACTGATCTGTTTCTGCATGCTGACGTCGACGACAACAAATGCGCAAAGTGCTTTTAACTTCGAGCCGGGTGGTCCCTACGCCGTGTCTGGTTTACCGGTTGCGATTGTGGCCGGCGACTTCGATGGCACCGGCACGCCCGATCTCGCGGTTGCCAATTCCGGTTCAGTAAACTCAATTTCGATTCTGCTGGGAAATGGCGACGGTACATTTCAAGATGCCATGAGCTTCAACGGCGGCAATGGTCCAACTATGCTGGCCACCGGCGATTTCAACCGTGATGGCAATACTGACCTCGTCGGATCGGCACTGCGCTTCGACCTGATGGTCTATCTGGGGAATGGTGACGGAACTTTTCAGCAACCGCGAATATTGCGCAGCGTCGCCGATGTAACCAAGGAGATCATCGTGCGGGATTTCAACAACGACGGTGCAGACGATCTGGCGGTGGGTTTTAATGCCAGCTATGGTCAGGAAGATGCGTGGTTGAGAGTATTTCTGGGTAATGGTGACGGAACATTCCAGTTGCCGATCAAGAAGTTTCTAGGACGTATGATGAGATGGTTGACGGTTGGAGACTTTAACGGAGATTCACAACACGATCTTGCCTGGACCAGTTGGATTTCTTCTGACGTGGTGACTCTGTTCGGCATTGGCGACGGCACTTTTCAAACTAACCAGGCCGTTTGGATCGGCGGTAGCGGACGGATGGTCGTAGCCACAGATTTAAACAACGATACCGGCACCGACCTAGCCGCGATTGTCGCTAACTCGTTCGGCTATGTTGCCCCCCTGCTCAACCAGGGCGCCGGAAATTTCTTCTTTGCGCCTAACTCGCAAACTGGCGCCAATCCAAGCGTCGTCGTAACTGCTGATTTTGACGGGGATGGAAATGCCGACCTCGCGATGGATACGAACAGGAATGGCAGCGACAGTCTTACATTCATGCGCGGCGACGGAACGGGATCGTTCTCAAGTGTATCGACGCAACCTGCCGGTGGGAGTCCGTGGCGCTTTGTCACCGCAGATCTCGACGCCAATGGCGGCACCGATCTCGCCGTAGTGAATTACCATCAGAACACCGTAACCGTTCTGCTGAACCGCGCCAAATCGCAGCAAGTCATTGGCAAAGGAGGAATACCTGGCAGATAGCACAAAAAAGGCGGCACGCCGGCTTGACCGACGTGCCGCCTCTTTGCCGTACACCAAACTACGCAGCGGTGAGGCGCAGCGGTAGAGATTTCAACGAGCGAAACTCCAGGTTCGAATTCCACACCGGCTCGCCCGCCAGTTCGATCCTCTGATAACGCCTGAACAGCGCCGCAAAGAACCAACCGATTTCGAGCGAGGCGATCTGGCGTCCGAGACAATTGTGAACGCCAGCGCCAAACGTCAAATGCTGCGCGCTGTTTTTGCGATCGAGATTGAACTTGTTCGGGTCCTCGAAAACTTCCGGATCGCGGTTCGCCGCGCCGAGAAACGTAACCACTGCCTGTCCCTGCTCGATCCGGACCCCGTTGAGGTTGAACGACTCCCCCGCCAGCCGCCAGGTGAACTGGTTGGAAGCGTTGTAGCGAAACACTTCGTTGGCCGCATTCGCAGCGCACGCTGCGTCGGCCCGAAAGCGATCGATCTGATCCGTGTTCGTCGCAAACGAGAACATTCCGCTGCTCGCCGATCCGGGAGTGGTCGGCGCAAACAACGCGATGACCAACAGGACGAGTTGATGAATCGTCTGTTGCAGAGTCGAATCAACATTGGTCGCCTGACAGGCAGCCAACCGATGGATAACCGTGTCAGGCGGAACTTTGCCACGTTTACCTTCGACCAGTTCAACCGCATACGTATGCAGATCGTCGAGCCGATCCAGGAGGAAGTTAATACCGAGCGGTTGCTCCTGTGGACCAGACCAATAGGTCATTATGTCGTTCACTCGCGGCAGCACAAAATCGAGATCTTCCTCGGGCAAGCCAAAGGCGCGGACCGCTGCGTTGACCGGAAGTTTCAACCCCAGATCGGCGACGCCGTCAATTTCCGTCTTGCCTTGAGGGATCGTGGCGACCAGATCGTTCGCCACTTCTTCGATCAGTTTGCTGTAATGCTCGTGCGCGGCGCGCGTGAAGCCCGGATTCGTCGACTTGCGCAATGAATCATGCACCGGAGGATCCGTGTACATCATTACGTTCTTTGTGAAGCGATGATAGATGCTGTCAGGAGGCAAGTCGTTACCAGGGAATTTCACTCCCAGAACTGACTCCATACGTTCAGCTTTGAGGCGCGGATCGGTCAGCGCTTTGAGACAGTCGGCATGCCGCATGACGGCCCATGCCTGGAGACCTTCACACCAATGTATCGGGTCCTTCTCGGCCAACTCAGCATACACGGGATAAGGGTTGGAAACTATATTCGGATCGGACAAGGGCGATCCAGTGGCGACAGGTTGTAAAACCTCAATTACTTTCATTGGGGTCTCCCTCCTAGGAGTGTTGATTGGTAAGTTCATCCACAGATTACGCAGATGATCTATGTCATCTGTGAAATCTGTGGATAAGAGTTGTGGTTGTTAGAGGAACGGGTGATTAAGAGAGCACCACGGCGGCTGGGGGCGCCGGAACCGCAGCAGCCTGATCGAGAATCAGTTTTCCATAATCCAGCTTAATAAGCCGATCGGCTACGTAATAATATTTGTCGTCGTGACTGATGACGATGACGGTTTTGCCTCGCGCTTTCAACGCCGGCAGTAGATCGAGATAAAAGATCTCTTTGAAGTAAGGATCCTGATCGGCGGCCCATTCATCAAAAACGTAGAGCGGACGATCTTCAAGATAAGCTGTTAGCAATGCGAGCCGTTTGCGTTGTCCCTGCGAGAGATCGGTGCTCGAGAGCTGGCCGTCAGTCACCTTCACTTTGTGATGCAACTGAAGCTGCTGCAGGTATTCGCGGGCTTTGTCGTCCAGTTGAGACGTCTCTAATCCCAGCAGGCGCTCGAACAAGTGAAAGTCAGAAAAGACGACCGAGAAGAGTTGTCGATATGAATCGCGATTCTCATCGGTGACGGGCTGATCGTTCAAAAGGATCTCGCCCGACTCAGGCGGATAAAGGCCGGTGAGCAATTTGACCAGCGTGGTCTTCCCACTGCCGTTGCCGCCCACAATGAACACCAACTCCCCGGGCGTAAACGTTAAGTCCAGACCACCCAAAACAAAATTATCGTCCTCCGCTTCGCGATGATACGAATGCGTCACTCCCTTCAACTCGAGGCGCTGCCAACTCGCCGGCGGCGGCGCGTCAACTGCCAACGCTTCAGTTGATTTAGACGCGAGCGAAAGACCGAGCTTCTCCAATTTTTGCAACGCCACTCCGGCACGCCCGACGATGGGCACAAAATTCATGACTAACTGAAAAGGACTCATCAAGTAGAGCAGACTCAGGCTATAGCCGGCGAGAATCGCGACGTTGGTCGACTTCCAGGCAGGAATTCCGAAGACGATCAGGCCAATTACGATGAATACAAGGAGTTGTCCCCACGTTGCGGCAACGCTGTAGATCATCATCGCGCGCACGTTGTGTTGTTGAAAAGACGTCGCGGTCGGATTGAGTTCGCGATCGAAGAACGCCGCGCGCCGCTGGCGATGCAGTTTGAGTTCTTTGTTGCCGGCGATCAGCGAGCGGAAACTTCCATAAAGTGAATCGCTAGCCTCGCGCGCCTGGCGTAAACGGGCCACCGCTCTCAGCACCGGTAACTGATAGGTCACGATTCCTACAGTCACGAAGCTGAGCAACATGAGCAGTAAGCCAAACGATAACAAACCAAGGTAGACGAGTCCGGCGACGATGACGGCTATGTTTATGAAGAGTATGGGCAACGCCACCATCGCATTTGTTATGACGGGAACGTCTTCTGCGAGCGCGGCAAGCAAACGATGCGCGCCTAACTCTTCGAGATAACGAAGTGGCGCGGCGAGGATCTGGCGGCTCAATCGTAAGCGCAGATCCAACAGCGCCTGTTGGCCCATCCTGGTAAGTAAGAGTTCGGACAGGAGCCTGGTCAGCGGCAGGACCACACATAGCGCGAGGAAGCTCTTCAACAGGAATGACGACGGAGATCCATCGCTTCTTAGCGCGGAGTTGATAACGGCGATGAACGCCGCATTACACACACCGCTCAGTATCCCGATAAACAACGCGATGAGAACGGTGCGACGGGAATAGTTGATGAGAAAGAAGAAGAGATTCATGTGCCTCTTGTATTCTGCGAACTCTGCGTCTCTGCGTTAAAGTTTAGGGTGACCAATATTGAAACGCAGAGCGCGCACAGAGACGCAGAGTTCGCAGAGAAGACGAACTAGAGAACAAACGCCTTCGCCACCAGCGTCGAATCGTTGAACGGATACGTCGACGGTATCAATCCCGCGGGTCGCGTTGGCAGCGGCTGGTTGGGAAGTTCCGGCAGGCCGTAGCTTTGGTCCACTACTCTCAACTTGAGAGGCTGCTGCGCTTTGAGATCAAGCGCCACTTCAATGCCTTCCGGAGGTAATCCCTGGTAACGGAGGTTCCACGTGTTTCTGCCCGCGGATACGGAATCAACCTTCCGCCCGTTTATCGAAAAGCTTTGCACCTCTGCTTCGGAATCGATGTAGATTGTCATCACCGGCGCTTTTCGCGGAGAAGTAACGCGAAAGACCAGGGACCGCAATCCGTTTGTAGTGTTGTCGCTAAGGGGCGTGAGTTGCGGAGCCTCGAGTTGCAGTGTTTGCGTTTGCGTCAACGCGAAGCGCCTGGTCTGCCGCGCTCCGAAGAAGTCCGGAAGAGCTTCGATTTGCAGCTTCGCGCCGGGAGCGCGGAGAAACTTCACGGTCCATTCATCGGGCCGCCCATCCGGCGTCGCCCAAACTGACGTTTGCGTATCCGCATTGAAGCCATAAAACATCGAGTTGAGCTTAGGGTGTTTCGCGTCGTACGTCGACGCGAATATGCCTGCTCCCAGAAATCCGGCGCCGATTACCAACATCGCCGCGGGCATAAACCACTTGCGTGGCGCGGCAATCAACCCGAGTTGCGGCGTCAGCAAACCCGTCAACAGGACCAGCAACGCTGTAACGCCGGCGACAAGGGTCAGCGTCAGCCCGACGTAGGTTTGATAAATGAGCGGCACGATCAAAACGATTCCCGGCACAGCGCATACAAGCAACAGGATCACGAAGCGCGTCGACTTCACATCCGGTCCTTTCGCCAGCAGCAGGTAAACCAAAGGCGGAAGGTTGAACAGCAGCAACCACGTCGGCAGATAACTCGCGCCGGGCAATAACAAACTGGCCGGCCAGAGAAGAATCAACCAAACAAGCAAAGCTCCCGCTGTAAGATTCTCGATCGACGTTCGCTTGCGAAAGAAGATGTAAAGCGCCGACGTAATCGCCAAAGCCAGCGCCACGAAGCTGACGAAAAACAGGTCGCTTTCGTAGGCTTCGCCCTGGCTTCTTACGCCGGCTACGTCCTGATAGCGAAGAATCAGATCCCAAAGCAGTTTGACCGCCAATGACGCGACGATCACACTGGCAAGCAGCGCTGCAAATCCCCAAAGCAAACCGGAGATCTGCAATCGTTTTCTTCGCAGGCCGTGAATCAGCAGGGAGACAAATACAATCGTGATGATAGTCGCCAGCGGTAAAACAAATGCTCCTGAGTAACGCACCACCGCAGTTCCCAGCAGATCGAAGTAGACGGCATTACGGGCCCGTGTTTCGCGTAAGTCCAGGTTTCCAAAATGACGAGAGAGAGCCAGGGCAGTGGAACCATGATGTTGCATGCTGCGCTGGTCTATGGCGCCGGCGGTGTCCAGCGCAGTGTGGTAGTGAGTGAGTCCGTCGATGTAAGCAAAGTTCAGCCCTGGCGAGGACTTCTTAAAGACTGTGAAGTCTGTGTCGTTAGGCAAGAGCCGGTAGATTTCGTAAGCGAGCGAATGGGCCACCGGATGAGGCGCACTCGCAGCAAACTCGTCGATCAACCAACCGTTCTGATTGCTGGTCTCGAACATGATCGATGGGCCATGGTTTCCCCGCGCTTCAAAATTCAACACGAGGCCTGCGTCTTTGGACCAGGGATGTTCGTTGGCAAAAGCGTAAGCTCCCAACAGGCCGGCTTCTTCGCCATCCGTGAAAAGAAAGATCACGTCGTTCTTTAAAGCCGGCGCCGCTTTCAACGCTCTCAAAGTCTCGAGTAACGAAGCGACTCCGGCGCCGTCGTCGCTCGCTCCATAACCATTCGGCACCGAGTCGTAATGGGCCACTAACATCACGGCTTTCGTGTTTGCGACACCTGGCAGTCTGGCAAGCACATTCTCAACCGTTCCGCCGCGAAACTCGCCTTTCCAAACCGGATTCATTGCGGTCGCGGTTTGTACCTCGGGACGCAATCCCTGATCGGTCAACTCCTTGAGCAGGTAATCACGTACAGCCTTATTCTCCGCCGAACCCATTGGGTGCGGGCGTTGGCTAATCGCCTCCACATACTTCATGGCGCGAGCGGCGGAAAATTCCGCCGGTGGTGAGTTTGCGTCCAACACCGCAGGCGGGTTTTGACGATAAACACTAAACGCCGCCAGCAACGTCAGAAACAGGACCATCGCAAGCGCGATGATCCACTCCCGACCCGGCGAAATAATCAAGGGCGGTGACGCGGATTCGACAATGGTGTTAGCGCGTTCCATTGAAACCTTTCTTTAAAAGGCGGCAAGCCGATTTATCCGGTAGGCAGAGCTCATTTAAGGACTCTGACGCAAAGCGATCAAGGGCTGTCAAAATATCTTCAATTCACGCTCTGATCACCTGCTGCGAGACACACAAAGAGCTTCAAAAGCACACGCGGCTTTCGCAATTATTTGTTGATTTTTGTGCGTCCTGATCGCGATTAGCGTGTTAGAGGAAAAGTTTGACAGTCAATAGTGATTAAGGTAGTCTCCTGCTTCCAACTGGTGTTCTATCTCACGTTATTGTTTGTTTCGTTAAGCCACTAATCGACAAGCAAATTAACGCGACAGCCGGCCGGGCTGCGTACCTCATCTTTTGCATCATTGCCATTGACGGGTACGTATCGGTCTTGCGCTTTCACGTTCAGCGTTGACCGGATAACATGTGTCTGTGTGAGATCCATTGCACCTCCCTTCTCACACTTCACACCCGGAAAGTAACTCTTACAAATTCGTCCTTCGAAGGAAAACATCATGAGCTTACGGCAAAGATTAGTGCAACTTGGCCTGCTATTAATGCTCTTCGTCTCCCCAGTTTCAGCACAGCGGCAAACAGGCGAACTGCGCGGCCGCGTGCTCGATCAATTAGGCGGCCTAATCGTAGGCGCAACTGTAACGGCAACCGAACAAGCCACTGGCAGTGCAAAAACCACTGCCTCTACTGAGAACGGCAACTTCTCGTTTACCGGTCTGCCTCCGGGGAAATACCAGGTTCAGGCACAGATGACCGGCTTTGGCGATTATGTAAACAAAGAAGTCAACATAGCCGTTGGACCAGCGACGATCCTCGACATCCAATTGATTGTGGCTGGCCGTGCTGACCAGGTTGCGGTCGGAATCGATAAAGGACTTAACATTGACGAGCAGAACCGAACCGACGCCACCGTCCTGAAAGGCCAGGACCTCGAAGCGTTGCCGGATGATCCGGATGAACTTGCCGCGGCCCTGCAAGCACTGGCCGGACCGGCCGTTGGACCAAACGGCGGACAACTGCTCATCGACGGCTTCGAAGGAACCGGACGCGTGCCGCCCAGAAGTTCCATTCGCGAGATTCGCATCAACGACAACCCGCTCTCGGCCGAACGCGACGTGCCGAGTTTCGGCGGCATCCAAATCATCACCAGGCCTGGCACCGAACAGTTTCATGGAGCCGCCTACACTTCGTTCATGGACGAATCCCTTAACGCGCGCAATCCTTTTTCTCCCACGCGCGCTCCGTTTCAAATAAGGCAATTCGGCGGCAATCTGAGTGGCACTATCAGACCAAAACGAGACTCGTACTTTATCGATTTCGAGCGGAATGAAACTGACGACAACGACCTCATCAACGCCACGGTTCTCAATCCGGTCACCTTCCTGCCCGAACCATTCATTTCGCCGGTATTGACACCCACTCGCAACACCACTTTCAGTCCTCGCTTCGATCTTCAGATCAACCCGAATCACACTCTCATTACCAGGTACAGCTATCTGCGAACAACCAATGACAATCTCGGCGTCGGTGGATTTTCTCTTCCGTCACGAGCCTATGAGGTGACGCGCACCCAGCACACGTTCCAGCTTACCGAGACTGCGATACTCAATCCCACCACTCTCAACGAATTCCGTTTCCAGTTCATTCGCGGACGTCGCGATCAAAGGGGCGACGACTCTATTCCAGGCATCAACGTGCAAGAGTCTTTCTTCAGTGGCGGGCCTCAGATCGGATTGACTTCTCTCAAAGAAACGCGGTTCGATTTAATCAACACCACGACCATGACGCGTAACAACCACGTGATCAGGCTTGGCGGGCGCCTGCGTGGCGTGCATATCGACAGTGTCTTCCGAAACAATTTCGCGGGAACGTTTGTCTTTGGCGGCGCCCTCGCGCCAACTCTGCAATTTGATTCCAACAATCAGGTCGTGAGAGATGAGAATGGCAATCCCGTACTCGGTCCAATAGTGCCAATCACGAGTATCGAACGTTATCGCCGCACGCTGCTGCTCGAAGGCCAGGGTTTTACTCCCACGCAACTCTCACTGCTGGGCGCTGGACCATCGCAGTTCACGATTGACGGCGGCGATCCAAATGCAGACGTCTCGCAAATCGACTACGCCGCTTTCATCCAGGACGAGTGGCGCGTGCGTCCCAACTTCACGCTTAACCTCGGCCTGCGTTACGAAGGCCAAACCAACATCGGCAGCCCCGTCAATTTCGCGCCGCGCATCTTCTTCGCCTGGGCCCCCGAGGTCGGCGCCAACCAGCAGCCAATCACCGTTATCCGGGGCGGCTTTGGCATCTTCTACAATCGCTTCAGCGAATTTTTTACTTTGGATTCGCGACATTTTAACGGAATCAACATCCTCGACTTTATCGTCACCGATCCCACGATATTGAACCAGGCAGTGTTTACTCCCGACGGTGTTTCGAATGTGCCCCCGATTGAATCTCTCGCCAGTTCACAACGCTTCACGAGAAGGATCGTCCCGGACAACCTTCAGGCTACTTACTCATACACTGTCGGGCTCCTGGTTGAACGGCAATTGCCTAAGCGATTCATTCTCTCGGCGGGATACATCAACAACATCCCCCGCCACTCGCTGCGTTCTCGCAATATCAACGCGCCTCTTCCCGGCACGTTCATTCCGGCTATTCCCGGCAGTGGAGTTTTCCCGCTCGGCAACGTTGGTCCAATCTACGCGTTCGAATCCGGCGCCGTGCAAACTGTCAATCAATTGCAAATGGGACTGCAAAATCGCTTTCTTCGATACCTGAGCTTTTCCGCTAACTACACCTACGCGAGAGCAACCAGCAACACCGGCGGGCCAAATGCATTCCCGGCGAACTCTTACGATCTGACCACTGAAATGGGCCCCTCCGATTTCGAAATACGACATCGGTTCGCGTTTACCGGCACGATTACCGTTCCAAAGATCAACCTGCTCCTGAATCCGATCATACTGGCCAATTCGGGACGGCCTTTTAACATCATCACCGGTCGCGATAACAATGGTGATGGCCTGTTTACCGATCGTCCGTCGTTTGCCACAAGCAACACCTTGGCGGCGGACTTGAGAAGAACTCGCTTTGGCGATTTCGATATCAACCCGCTCGACCGGGAGATCATTCCCCGCAACTTCGGTCGTGGTCCTGCTTTCTTTTCCGTGAACATACGAGTCTCGCGGCAATTCAAAATCGGACCAATGCCACGACCTGCAGCAGCGCCGGCTGCGGGCGCTCAACGAAGACCAAATCCTGAACGACCTTACACCCTGGTATTCTCGGCAAGTTTTCAGAACCTCTTCAATCGCACAAACCTGGCATTGCCGGTTGGCAACTTGAGTTCGCCATCTTTTGGCGAATCGCTTTCATCTTTGAGTGGAGGATTTGGCGGGACTGGAAGTGCGGCGGCTGGTAACCGCCGCATTCAGGTTTCAGTAAGGTTTAATTTCTAAGCGGATCAGTATTTCGCCGCGGAAATTCAGTTAACGTTGAGTTGCTCTAAAGCAAACTGTGCTTGCTTTCGCACCTCAGCGCTCTGATCTTTCAGGGCGGCCTTGAGCTGAGGCACAGCGCGAGCGTCCCTGATCAAGCCCAGCGACATCGCCGCGTGCATTCGCACCTGGCCGTCATCATTTTTCAAAGCTTCAATCAGCGCCGGCACCGCGGCAGTGTCTCTCAGCAGACCCAGCGACATCGCCGCCTGCATACGCACCTGCCGGTCATCATTCTTCAAAGCCTCGAGAAGCGCCGGCACCGCACGCGTATCGTGCAACAAGCCCAGCGACATCGCGGCATAGGAGCGCACCCGACTATCCTGGTCCTTCAATGCTGCGATGAGCGGCTCAACGCCACGAGGATCCCGGAGCAGGCCCAATCCAATCGCCGTGTACCAGCGCACAGCCGCATTCGAATCCTGCAACGAAACAGTCAAAGCCTCGGCAATTCCCTCTCCATGCTGTTCGCCAAGGGCCATCGCCGCATGCGCGCGCACTTGAAATGCCTCGTCTTTCACCGCTACGAGCAACGGGTTGAGGGCACGCGAATCTTGCAAGTGAAGCAAGGCCCAGGCAGCGTTCTTGCGCGTGCGCCATTGACTATCTTTGAGTGCGCCGATCAACGGTTCCACTGAAGGTTTGCCCACTGCCACCAACGCCTGCACCGCAGCTTCGCCAGGCGAAGGTTCTTTAAGACCTTCGAACTGAGGATCGATGCTCTCCGCGGAGAAGAATTCTTTATAGCAAACCAATTCGGGCGCAACGCGAGTGCCATCGTTGAGCAACGCGATGAGCGCGGGAATCGCAGGCTCGGCGTGCGCGCCCATTTTTTGTAAGGCGCAGGCTGCGGCCGCCCGCTTCGCCGGGTCCGAAGAAGACAGTTCCTGGATTTTTGCCTTCACGTCCGCCGGAGCATTGTCGCGTTTCGTCTGAAGTTGTGCCCGGGACAGTGTGATCCCGATTATGCAGGTTGCAACCAAAATCGCGGCCAGAATCGCAAACTTCTTCATGAGGTACTCCTTTGTAGTCGTTGTGCCTGTTGCGTGATCTTCAAAAAGCAAATTGATCTGCCTGGTAGGCTCGTGCTTTTTCACTTGCCTCCCGGTTGGCGCCAGTTCCTTCACGAAAAGGAATTTCCAACAAGCGGCATTCCGGTTGCGCCACCACCGTCTCCAGAACCCCGGTGAAGTTGACCAGTAATTCGGCAATCATCTTATCACTAAACAAGTCGACGCTATACTTGAAACCCGCGCTGATCCCATCGCTGAATTCAGTAGCAGCAAGATAGAGATCCGCCGGAGTTGTCTGCTTGAATATGTCAACGGCGCTGATCGTTACGTCGGCCAGGTTGAGCGGAGACATCGGCGCGTTTTGCAGCACGAAGACTGCGGGAAATGGAATCGCCCGTCCGGTTTCTCTTTCGACACCTAATTCCTTTAGCAACGTCTGCAACGGAACATCCTTGTGAGCGTAAGCGCCGAGCGTTGTTTGGCGAACGCGCGACAACAATTCTCGAAATGTCGGGTTACCGGAGAGGTCACTCCGCAGCGGGACCATATTTACAAAGTATCCGATCAAACCTTCAACTTCACGACGCCCGCGGTCTGTCATCGGGCTGCCGACGGCGACGTCTTCCTGGCCCGAGTAGCGATAAAGCAAAACCTTGAAGGCGGCCAGCAGCGTGATGAAAAGAGTCACGCCTTCACGACGGCTCAGCGTGATCAATGAAGCCGCAAGCGAACTAGAGAGCTGGATGTTTTGAGAAGCGCCGAGATTAGTTCTTGCCTCCGGGCGTTGGCCCGGCAGCCGCAGCGTTTGCATGCCGTGTAACTGACGACGCCAGTAACCAAGCTGATTCTCCAATCTCTCCCCGCGCAGAGATTCACGCTGCCAAACAGCGTAGTCGGCGTATTGAATCGGCAACTCCGGAAGCGTTGGAGTTAAGCCTCGTGAATAAGCTTCGTAAAGAATGCCCACCTCGCGTGCCAGCACTTCAAACGACCAACCATCGGTGATGATGTGATGCATGTTGAACAGCAACCTGTAGTCTTCATCGTCCAGTTGCAGCAAGACTGTTCGCAGCAGTGGTCCACGTTCGAGGTCGAATGGCTTTTGTGCTTCGGCGACGGCGAGACGATGCGCCTCCACCTCGCGTTCGGTCTCGGCCAAGTGACGGAGGTCGAGTCTTAAAAGTTCCGTATTCACTGCCGGAGAGATCACCTGCCGTGGTTTGCCATTGTGGGCTTTGAAAGTAGTTCGCAACGACTCGTGCCGTTCGCACAGAGTGATAAGAGAACGTTCCAGCGCAGCGCTATCTAAACTTCCTTTCAGCCGGAGCGCGAACGGAAGGTTATATAAATGACTATGAGGCTCCATCCGGTTTATCAACCACAGCCCGTGTTGCCCAAACGTCGTGGGTAATTCCCTGTCGCGCGGCGCTGGGACAAGCGGCGGATCGATGGCCTCGGAATCTGTTCTCATCGCCTTTTCAATCACACCGGCAAGCTCGGCGAGCACAGGCGCGTCGAACAAAGTCTTCAGTGGCAGCTCAACCTGAAAGGCTTCGCGTATGCGCGAGAACACACGCGTCGCCATCAACGAGTGTCCACCCAACTCCAGGAAATTGTCTGCCGGCGTAACCCGGTCGATCTCCAACACCTCGGCCCAGATTCCGGCAACCACCTCCTGAATCAGGGTCAAACGTGATTCAGAAATCTCCGTCTCGCGACTGGCGTTGGGCGCCGGCAACGCTTTGCGATCGACCTTGCCGTTCGGAGTCATCGGCAGCGTTTGCAGGATCACAAAAGCTGACGGGACCATGTAGTAAGGCAGAGTTTGGGCCAGGTGACGGCGCAGTTCGGCTGCGTTCACCTCGTATGACAGCTCAACGTAGGCGACCAGGTCTGCGGTGTCAGACTGGTTGCGCCTGACGACAATCTCCGCTTTCGCAACAGACGGATGCTCGAGCAGATGACTGCGAACTTCACCCGGTTCAACTCTGAACCCACGAATCTGCACCTGATCGTCGAGCCGGCCGAGGTAGACCATCTCGCCATTCGGCAGCAGTTTGGCCAGGTCGCCTGAGCGATAAATGCGCTCTTCAGGTTTGTACGGATTCGCGATGAACTTCTGGTCCGTCAACTCGTCTCTATCGAGATAACCACGGCTGACGCCGAGTCCACCGACGCATACTTCACCGGGCACGCCAACCGGCAACAACCGCAGTTTCGAGTCAAAGATATAGGTGGTGGTTGTGGGAATCGGGACACCGATGTGGCTGACGTTCTCTTCAATCTCATGCTCGGCGATCTCTTTGAAAGTGACGTGGACGGTGGTCTCAGTAATTCCGTACATGTTGACGAGCTTCACGTTCGGATAAACCGCGCGCCATTCCTTCAATTGGATCGGATGCAATTCTTCGCCGCCAAAGATCACGTACCGCAACACGAGGTTTGTTTCCGGCCGCTTAAGCGCTTCGCCGGCAAGGTTATTGAAGGCTGAGGGCGTTTGATTCAACACCGTCACCTTCTGATCTGTGAGCAGGTCCAGGAAGAGCAGCGGATCTTTCATCTGGTCTTCCGAGACAATAACGAGTTTGCCGCCGTAGAGCAGTGCGCCATACATCTCCCAGACTGAAAAGTCGAACGAATAGGAGTGAAACATGGTCCACACATCGCTCTCGCTGAAATCGAACTGGAGCTTGTCATTCAACAGAAGGCGAACAACGTTGCGATGTTCGACGAGCACGCCTTTCGGTTTGCCGGTTGAACCCGAGGTGTAAATGCAGTAGGCGATGTTCCCCGGCGACGCATTGCCGGGACGGCTTTCCCGCGCCGCCTCTTCCTCGTTGCGATCCACGTAGACAACATTTTCAACCCACTCCGTGATGTTGCTGGACAGGCGTTCGCTGGTGACCAGATGACGCGTCCGGGAATCGTCGAGCATGAACCGCAAACGCTCTTCCGGAAATTCCGCATTCAGCGGCAGGTAAGCCCCGCCGGCTTTCAGAATGCCGAGCAGAGCAACGATCATCTCCACGGACTTATCAAGCAGGACCGCGACCAGCACGTCTGGTCCAACGCCATGATTTTGCAACCGGTAAGCGAGCGCGTTGGCCCGTTCGTCCAGCTCGTGATAAGTCAACGATGCTTCCCCGTAGACTACTGCGATGTTGTCCGGCGTTCTCTTGGCCTGGATCTCAAAGAGCTGGTGAATCGTTTTATCTTCAGGATATGACGCAGTGGTTGAGTTCCAGGTTACGAGTTGGCGCTGTTCTTCCGCCTCGCTCAGCAACACAACGTCGTCGAGGTTGCGATCCGGATTTGCGATTACGGCTTCGAGCAGCACTTCAAAGTGCCGCATCATCTGCTCGATCTTCGTTTCGTCGTAGATGTCGGAGTTGTAAATTACTGTGCCCGACAGTCCCTGCGCGCTGCGTCGCATCAGCAGGTTCAGGTCATACTTGCCGTAGCCGAGGTTAGTATCGACGAGGCGCGCTGTAGTCTCTCCGAATTCAAACTCGCCCGGCTCCTCGGTATCGAAATTGAAGAGCACATCAAAGAGCGCGGTGCGGCTCATGTCTTTCTCAGGATTCAACTCCAGCACGAGCCTGTCGAACGGCATCTCCTGATGCCGGTAAGCTTGTTCGACCGTCTTCGTCACCTGGGCGAGAAACGAGCGGAACGCAGGATTGGCGCCCACGTTGCTGCGCAGCACCAGCAGGTTTGCGAGTGGACCAACAACATCTTCCGTCCCCGGTTGATTGCGGCATGGCGCGCTCGTCCCGACAACAATCTCATCCTGGTTCGCATACCGGTGCAGCAGTGCTTTGAAAACCGCCAGCACAACCGCGAACGACGTCGAGCGCTCCTGCAAACACAGTTGCTCGATGCGGCGCGCGCAGCGTTTGTTAAGAGAAAAACCGGCGCTCGCGGCAGTGTACGTATGAACCGCAGGACGCTGGCGATCTTCAGGCAGTTCCAGCGCGCGCAATCCGCCGCCGAGTTGCCGTTTCCAGTACGACAAGAGCGGGTCCAACACGATCTTGCCGAGGCCGAGTTGCCACTCTGAGTATTGACTGTATTGGACCACCGGCTCGGGAAGTTGTGGCTGCCGCTCCTCACTGCGAGCGCTATAGATCTCCGCCAGTTCTTCGGCAATGAGCGGCAACGATTGACGGTCGGCAATGATGTGATGGAGGGTGACGACGAGAAGCGATTCCTCGCTTTGGCCGCGAATGAGCGTGGCTCGCACCAGATGATCTTCGTCGATGATAAATGGCCGCCGCGAGTCGGCCAGCGCCAATTCCAGCAAGTTTTCGCCCGGCGTCTCGACGAGATTCAGCTTCAACGTCTCACCGAGACTTACTACCTGGCGTGTATTCGCGTCTTTCGTGAAGATCCTGGTCCGCAGTGCCTCGTGCCGATCGACGATGGCGTTGAGACTCGACTCCAATAGTTCGCAATCAATTGGACCATCAAGCTTCAGGATTAACGGGATGTTGTGATAGGTCGGACTCGACTCATAGACATTTCCCGTCTCGAATTGATCGATGAACCAGAGCCGCTGCTGATGATATGAAAGCGCATGTTCTTGCTTCTGTTCTACCGGCGACGGCAGCGACGGAAGCGATTGCGTTCTTGTCTGCAAGTCACTCACCCGGCAATCCACGCCAGCCGCTAACTTCGCCAGCACTGATTCGACCTGTTGCAGCACGCCGGCAATCGTCTCTTCGTCAAAGCGGCGCGAGTCGTGAAGCATGAGCAGTTTCAGTGCCGGGCCGGGTTCTGCTTCGAGCACCATCGGGTAATGCACTCTTTCGACCATGATCGGAGCGCGTGCTTCGATCCGATCGTTGCTTCTTCTCAACGAGCTATCGACAAAGTAGTTGGTGAAGTTCACGACGGTCTCGAAGAGAGCTTTGCCGCGCGGCACGTCGCTCCAGCGCTGTATCTCCGCGAGGGGGCTATGCTCAAACTCACGCAACTCCTGCTGCTGCTGTTGGATCTTTCGCAACCAGGCGAGCGCCGGTTCTGCCGGCGAGAGTTGTATTCGCAGCGGCAGTGTATTGAGAAACGGTCCAATCATCGATTCGCTGCCCGGCAAATCAACCGTGCGTCCCGACGCCACCACGCCGAACACGACGTCACTCACACCAGTCAGTTGGGCCAGGACCACTGCCCACGCGCCCTGAACGAGAGTGTTCAAAGTCAACTGATGTTGTCTCGCGCTGGTTTGCAACGCACTGGTCAGTTCGCTCGAGAGATCGCGACTGCTGACTTTCGTGAAGTCTCCCGCGACCGGCGCAACCTCAGACGGGCCGAGCGGCGGCGGCAAGACGAATCCCTGCAATCTCTCGCGCCAGAAAACTTCCGCTTGCACGAGGTCCTGACGCCGTAACCAGCGGATGTAGTCGCGGAACGGCCGGCGCGGTTCGAGCGCCGCTTCCCGGCCCTCGCAATATGCTTCGTAGAACGCGAGCACGTCTTTGTAAATCAACGCGCGCGACCAGCCGTCGATCAGAATGTGGTGATAGCTCCACACGAATCGAGACACGTGATCCTCGAGCCTGATCAACGCCAACGAGATCAATGGCGCCTGCTCCAGATCGAAGGCGTGCGCCTGTTGTTCGTCCAGGTAGGCAGGCACTTTCTCCTGCCGCAGCTCAGGTGCAAGGTCGCGCCAGTCATACACTTCCAGCGGCAGCGAGACATTACGTTGGACCACTTGCACCGGCCGGTCCGCGCCGCGCCAGAAGAACGCCGTGCGCAACGCCGGATGTACTTCGACGACGCGCCGCCACGCGCGCTGAAAAGCATCGAGGTTCAACTCGCCATGCAACTCCAGGCTCATCTGCCGGAAATAGGCATCGCCATCGCGGTTGTACAGGCTTTGAAAAAGCATGCCCTCCTGCATCGGCGAGAGCGTGTAGATGTCCTCGACGTCGCTTACGCGCAGGCTTGCAAAAATCGCGTCGAGATCTTTTTGACTGAGGTCCGCATCGGGAAAATCCGACGGCGTGTATGACGCGCTTTGCACGGACAAACACTCGGCGATAAGCGATTCGAGCGCCTGCTTATAATCCTGGCCCAACTTCTCGATGGTCGCTTGTTCGTACGTGTTGCGGCTGTACGTCCAGAGCACTTGCAGTTCACCACCAGTGACACTCGCGTTGACCCGCAGGAGATGACTCAACGTTCCGCGCCGGCTTTGCGTTTCGCCCACGGCCTCGGACGCGAGTTTGAAAGGCGCTGTTGGCGGCAGCACCTGGTCGAGTTGGCCCAGGTAGTTGAAACTCACTTCCGGTTGCGGCAACGACTGCAACTGCTCGACGATGGCGGTCTCGTCGCTGAGGTAACGCAACATCCCGTAACCAATGCCGCGATTCGGGATCTGTCGCAACTGCTCCTTGACCGATCGCAGCGCTTCGCCCGGCGACATTTTCTCTTCAAACCTGAGCAGCACTGGAAAATGCGTCGTAAACCAGCCGGCAGTTCTGGTCACGTCCACGTCGTCGAACAACGGTTCGCGCCCGTGACCTTCGAGATCGATCAACAGCGACCGGTCACCGCTCCAGCGCGCGCACGCCTGGACGAGCGCTGTCAGCAGCAGATCGTTGATCTGCGTGTGATAGGCTTCAGCTACTTGATGCAGCAGCGCGTGAGTCTGTTTCTCGTCCAGCTTGATGGCAAGGGTATGCGCCGCGGCAAGCGCGTTTTCTGCGTCGGCATGGTCCACCGGCAGAGGTCTCACCGATTGGCGCGCATCCGCCAGCCAGTAAGACGCCTCACGTTGAAATTCTTTCGCGCGTGCGTGCGAAGCCAGACGCTCGGCCCAGGTCTTGAACGAAGTGGTTCGGGCCGGAAGTTCGATCTGCTCTTCGCGTCCGGCCATGGTCCACGCAAGGATCAGGTCTTCGATCAATATGCGCCACGAAACGCCGTCGATGACCAGGTGATGCAACACCAGCAACAGTCGCGGCGCGCGCTCGGCGCCCAGATCAAAATAAGCAACTCTAACAAGCGGGCCGGCGCCAAGATCGAAGCTGGTTTGCAGTTTGGCTGACTCTGCTTCGATAGCCGCTCGCAGCTCTTCGTCGCCAGCCGCCGATAAATCGACAGCTACCAGCGGCGGCGAATCGTCCGGAGCGGCAATGAACTGCCGCCAGCCTGATCCCTCACGAACAAAACGCAGACGCAACGCGTCGTGGTGCAGCATCAGTTCACGTGCGATTTGTTCAACCGCTGAGATCCCGAGAGGTTGTTTTACTTCAAGCAGAATAGCTTGATTGTAATGGTGCGGGTCCGGCAGTTCCCGGTCAAAGAACCAATGCTGAATGGGCAGCAATGGCGCGTCTCCGGTCACTGGCCCCTGCTTGATCGCGGGCGCTGTGATCGTGCCGGCCAATTGGGCCAGCGCGCCGATGGTCGGATGATCGAAGACGTGTTTCGGACTAATCGCGAGGCCCGCCTGCCGCGCGCGGGCAATGATCTGAATACTCAGGACCGAGTCGCCGCCCAACTCGAAAAAGTTGTCATGCAGCCCCGGATCTTTGACGCCAAGCACTTCCGCCCAAATCGCCGCCAACTGCTTCTCCGCCTCTGTTTGCGGCAACGCTCGTTCGGCCGCCGTCGAGCCGAAGTGAGGCTCCGGCAATGCTTCGCGCGCGACTTTCCCGTTCCTGGTGAGCGGCAACGATTTTAGATTGATGAATATCTGCGGCACCATGTACGCGGGCAGCTTTTGTTTGAGCGTCTTTGCCAACTCCGCGCTCACGGGCGCAGGATCGTGCTGCGCAACACAGTAGGCTACGAGATGCTTGTGGCCCTGCTCGTCGGCTCTGGCTTGAACAATCGCTTCACGAATGTTCGAATGCTCTCGCAAGGCGTTTTCGATTTCGCCTAACTCGATCCGGTAGCCGCGTATCTTCACCTGGTGGTCCACCCGGCCGCAGAACTCTACGTTGCCGTCGGGAAGGTAACGCGCCAGATCGCCCGTGCGATACAAACGCGCCGCGGGGTCTGTCGAGAACGGACTCTGAATGAAGCGCGCTTGTGTCTGTTCAGGCTGCTTGAGATAACCCTGGGCCAACCCTGCCCCGCCGATGTGCAGTTCGCCGATCGATCCCGGCGCCACGAGCCGGCGCTGCTCGTCGAAGAGATAGATTTCAGTATTGGCGATGGGCCGGCCGATCGGAACGGTGGCAGCCCATGCTTCAGCCGCGTGAGCCTGGTCCACTGGAAACATCAAGGAGCCGATGGTCGTCTCAGTGGGACCGTAGTGATTGACGATGCGGCAATCACGCGACAGCTTAGAAGCGCGCTCCAGCAGATCGAAAGACAGCGTCTCACCACCGAGAATCAAATATCGTCTTGGGAAAACATCTCGCAGCTCCAGTGAGGGCAGCAGCGCATTCAGATGCGAAGGCACGATCTTCAGCACGTCGATCGGATGCTCGTTCAGATACTCGGCAAACTTGTCGCCGTCTGTAGTGACTTCATAGTCAAGGACGTGAAGACAACCGCCTGAGATGAGCGACGGGAAAATACAGGTGTTTCCGAGATCGGCGCTGAGCGTCGAAACAGTCGCAAAATGGAGTGGCTCTGCGTCGAGCCGGAGCGTGCGAGCGATGAACGAAGAATAATTGACGAGGCTTCGGTGGGTGATTTGCACGCCCTTGGGTTTTCCGGTGGAACCCGAGGTGAAGATCACATAAGCCAGGTCTTCCAGTGAAGACTCAGTGTCGAACTCGCCACTCTCGCTCTCGAACTGTTGCCAGTCACGATCGAGACAGACCACTGCACCTGAAAACTCAGGCATGAGATCCAACAGACTCTGCTGCGTCAACAGTACCGGCGAAGCACTTTCGGAGAGTTGATAAGCAAGCCTGGCTGGTGGATGTTCGGGATCGAGCGGCAGATAAGCTCCACCTGCTTTCAAGACTCCCCAGAGTCCGACCAGCATCTCCAGCGAACGGTTCACGCAAAGACCAACGATCGAGTTTGGACCAACACCACGTCGTCGCAGGTAGCTGGCAAGTTTGTTTGCGCGGGCGTCGAGTTCGGCATAGCTGAGACTTTGATCTTTGTAAACGACGGCTGCGGCAGCGGGCGTGCGCGCCGCCTGCGCGGCGAAAAGCTGTTGCATGGACTGACGCGGATAGTCAGCCGGCGCAGGCTTGGACCACGCCGCCAACTGTTGCCTGTCGGGCTCACTCAGGATGTCGAGATCACTAATGCGTAACGACGGATCTGCGCTAACGCTTTCCACCAGCTTCCCGAAGCAACGGGCGATCAGTCGCACGTGCTCTTCAGCAAAATAGCCGGTATCGAAATGAAACTCCGCGGCGAGTGAATCTCCGGAGCGCACGCACCGCAGTTTGAGTTTGAACGGTTCGATACAACTGTAGTGTCGCGTGAAGCTGAAGCGGAGATCACCCGCCGCTTCGCACTCCGGCCAATCTTCGAAGCTGAACTGCACCGGGAAGAAGTTCTGATCCGGGTTCGTTGGGAAACACTCTTCCCACTCAAAATCCTCCTGCCACGCATCAGCATCGCCGCACAACTCACTCACAGCAGTCACGACCTCGCTGAATCGCGGCTCGCCGGCCAAATCCTGTTGCACGGGCAGGCATTTCGCGAACAGGCCGAGGGCGTCCGTCAACTCTTCGTACTTTCGCCCGTCAAACTGAACCCCGACGAGAACATTCTGTTGCCCGCTGAGTCGCCACAACAACGTCTGCCAACAAGCCAGCAGCAAATCTTTCGACAAGCCAGTGGGCAACAGGGCTACTGTGACCGAGGCGAACCCGTTGCCTGTAGCAGTCTTTCGCTCGTAAGGAAGCGTCGCCGGCAGCGAAGCGCCGGCTAAGCGACTGCGCCAGTAATTTCTGCCAGCCTCGTGGTCCTCGTCCTGTAACTCATTCTGCCATTCCGAGAACTGCACATACTGCGTCACTTCAGGCAGTCCATCGCTTTCGTACCGGCACGCCGTATAACAACGGCTCAACTCCTGAACGAGGTTCCGCAGCGTCGAACTGTCGGCGCAAACTGGCGGCAACGTGACGATCAGCACGTGGCTGTGACTGGATAACTGCAAACAGTCAAGCCGCAGCAGTGGTCCATGTTCGAAATCGAATGGCTCTGATAGTTGGACCAGCGCTTCAATCCTGGCTTGCTGCTCTGCGTCCGTCAGGGCGGCAAGATCCTCGACCCGCCAAGCCGGCGTGCCCTCGTCTGCGATCCGCTGCAGCGGCAAACTTACGTCCGCAGGGCAATGAAAGAACGTGCGCAAGACTTCGTGCCGGCTGATTACACTTTGCACGGCTCGCCGCAACAAACTGAGATTGAGCAGACCTTCGATCCGCACCACACACCACGAACGGAAGGCAGCGTTCTCCTGCTGCCACTGCCACAAGCGTCTCTGTTGGGGAGAAAGACGGAATCCCTGGACTACTTCGTACATCGAATTCGTTATCTCTTCGCCTCTGCTCGGCGCTCTCTGCGTCCGCTGCACGACCAACTCCAACGCAGCGGTCGCAAGGACGCAGAGCGCGCCGAGCAGAACTCAAACATAATTTTCAGGACTTTGATTCTGGTACATCTGCGCCATCGCGACGACGATGCGGCGTGGACCAACGTAAGTGTTTCGGCCATGCGCCGTCAGCATATTGTCGAGCATCAACACGTCGCCGGGCTGCCAGGGAAAAGCGACGGAATGCTCTCGATACAACTCGCAAATCTCCTGCACCAGCGAATCTTCAATCGGCCGGCCATCGCCGTAATAAACATTGCGCGGCAACTCATCCGGCGCATACATCGAAAGCAACATCTCGCGGACTGCCGGTTCGAGACAGGAAACGTGATGCAGTTGTATTTGATTGAAGAACGTCTGTTCACTGGTGGTCCGATGTTGGGCCACTGCCTGACAAACCTGGCGCGTCCGCAGCGTGCCGTTATCCAGCCACTCGTAAGCCATCCCGCCCTGCCGGCAAGCGGCTTCCGCAGCAGTGCGATCGGTAGTTTTGAAAAACGATTGCCAGCTCACGTCCAGACCTTCAATATAATTCCGCACATACATGAGTTTCCGGCTGGCAAACCGATCTCTGATCGCAGCGGGCAAGCGTTGATAAATTTGACGGCAATCGACGATCGGCGTCTCTCCTCCCTGCGCCGCCGCCTGCACGCAGTGGAAAAAGATCTTCATGGGCCAACGCGGCAGATGAGAACTTTCGTTGTGAAAGAGAATCGGCTTGTCTGACGGATACGGCGTGGAGCCATAAACTTTGCCGCCCACGTCTTCACGCGGCAGGTCGCCGTACTCGCCAAATAGATCCTGAGAAATGGCAGCGGCCAGCTCTTCAAAGCCCTGCACCGATCCCACTTTGAAACCACGCAGCAAAACAGCGCCGTGTTTGTAGAGTTCACTTTCAAGATACGTTCGCTGATTGGCCGCCCAATTCAAAACACTAACGTTCTCAACCGCCGGTTCAATCAACAGTACCCGCTCGGCCAGCAGCGAAGTTTTGACCACCTCTCGCGGCAGGCTCACGGCGCGCGGTTTGATCGCTTTGAACTTACTGCGCTTGGCTGCTTCGTTCTGCTGTTGTTCGCGCAGTCGTTGTTGCTGCTCGGTCTCGTCCATGAGTTTTTCCATCGTCGTCAAACGTGCTTCGGCATTAGCCGGCAGACTGCGCAACAACGTGCTAAACAGTTCCAATAACTGCGCGATGACCGGCTCGTCGAAGCGCGTGCGATCGTAGACAAGGCGAATGCTCAAAACCCCGCGCGGCGCGACGATCAGCGTCAGCGCATAGTTGGTTTTGCTGTAACCGCGCACGTCGTCGAGTGCCAGCGTCCGGGTGTACTCGTTCAGGCTGTTGTCGATCGGATAATTTTCAAAACTGAGGATGCTCTCGAAGAGCGGCAGTCCGCGTGGGACCTCACTCAAACGCTGCACCTGGACCAGCCGGCTGTGACTGTACTGGCGCGACTCAAACTGCTGCTGCTGAAGTTGACTCAACCAGGACCATAACGAGGCGTCAACCGACAGACGGGCGCGCATCGGCAACACGTTTAGAAAGATCCCGACCATGCTTTCGATTCCGGGCAACTCAGCCGGGCGACCCGAAGTGGTGACTCCGAAGACCACGTCTTTTCTGCCGCTGTAATGACTGAGAATGAGCGCCCAAACACCCTGGACCAGCGTGTTCAATGTCAATTGATGTTTTCGGGCCAGCGCCTGGAGTTCGGTTACGAGTTCTTCCGGAAGCAGTATGCGCTGCTCTTCGACACCGGGTGTGCGTTCGCTTGTCTTGCCGGACGTGAGACGCAATGACGTCGGTTCACGGAAATCCTTTAACAACTCGCGCCAGAAGTTTTCTGCGCCGGTTGGATCCTGCCGTTCGAGCCAGTTGATGTACTCTCGATAAGCACGAGGCCGGTCGAGTTGCAACTCCTGTCCGCCGGCAAATGCCTCGTAGAACTGGAAGACTTCTCGCAGCACGATAAAGATGGCCCAGCCGTCCAAAAGCAGGTGGTGATAAGTCCAGACGAATCTGAAGTCGTCTTCATTAACTTGAATCAAACTCAAGCGCATCAGTGGCGCCTGCGAGAGTGAGAAACCGCGATTTCGATCCTCCAGAACGTACGACTCGAATCGTTCCTCCTGCTCGGCTTGCGTCATGTCGCGCCAATCAAGACGCGTTAACGGCAGGGTGATTTGACGAAGCACAACTTGCAGCGGCCGTTGGACGTTTTCCCACGCAAACGCAGTGCGCAAGACTGCGTGACGCGAAACCACTTCTTCCCACGCACGCTCGATCGCGGAGGTGTCGAGCTTGCGAAACAGGCAGGAGAGTTGCAAAACGTAGACGCCCGCGGCGTGCGTGTCGAAACTGTGGAACAGTATCCCTTCCTGCGCGGGCGACAGCGGATACACCGCTTCGATTTCAGCTTGCGCGAGTGGTCCTGCGCCAACTGCCGGTTGCACCTGCGCAATTGCCTGCAAAGCTTCCGCGGTTAACTCCGTGTCTGTGTCAACACTCTCTTCATCCGAGCTGCGGGCCGGAACCGGCTCGACCGCAGCCGCCAGACTCGCGATCGTCTGGTGCTGAAAAAGCTGCTTCGGCAGGTACGGCAACCCAGCACGGTTCGCTCTCGCGATCATCTGAATGCTCAGAATCGAATCGCCACCCAGTTCAAAGAAATTGTCGTGCACGCCGACTTGCTTCACGCCGAGAACTTCAGACCAGATCGCCGCGAGCGTTTTCTCTGCCTCCGTGCGCGGCGCGACAAACGCCTGTTGCGATTCGGGCCGCGACTTATCCAGGGCCGGGAGCGCCTTGCGATCCACCTTGCCATTAGGCGTCAGCGGCAGCTTCTCCAACATCACGTAAAGCGAAGGCAACAGGTAATCGGGCAGCTTCTCTTTGGCGTAACGTCGCAGTTGCGGAACGAGTTCACGGGCCAGCACGCCTTGCATTGGATTGTTTGCCAGGTGACGCCAGGGCTTATTCTCGGAAGCGACCGGTTTGGCGGCGTGCCGGTATTCGATTCCCTGTAGCGTAAACACCGCGTCGAATGCGTCCGGACGCGAGTTGGACCAACTGATCGCAATCGCATAAGGCGCAGCGCCGGCGATGGTCCATAAGTCTTCCGGCTCCACTCCTTCCAGCCGGGGCAGCGTTGCGCGCAACTCGCCTGCCGTGTTGATACCAGCGTCCTCTATTAACGACAGCACTTTTACTTCTTCCAGCACCCGCGCATTCGGGACATTTGTAACAACCAGCACCTGCGGCTTTGTGTCAGACAAATATTGATGGATTGATGCGGGCGTGTGGTCCGTCCAGTCGTACGTAACAACGGCGGCGGCGGCGGACTCGGGTTTGTTGCCGGTGTGAAGGATTACGTCGTAACGAAAGCGCGTCAGCTCATTATGATGGTGTCCGCGTTTGAGCTGAATCTCAACGCCGGTTATCTGCGGGAAACGTTGTTGCAGCGCAAAGAAGAAATCCGGGTCGAGACACAACTCTTTCTCCTGACGCCGGCGTTGCTGCACGCGATACGACAGATCCGAAACCAGCATCGAGTCAGGCGCGCGGTGCAACTCGATCGAGGCGTGAAACGCACTCAGCAGCCGCAGATTCCGGATATCGCCGAGAAAAATAGAACCGCCTGATCGCACCACTCGCAATGCACCTTCAACGACTCGCAACAGGTAATCAACACTCGGAAAATACTGGACCACGGAGTTCAGGATCACCACTTCGTAAGCTTCGGATTCCAGTTCGGCGAGATCGTCCGCTGTTCCCTGCGACAATGAAACGTGTGGCAGAGCGAGTGCCGCGAGTTGCTCGCGGATGTAGTTCAGCGCTGCCGGTGAGAAATCAATGCCCCTGTATTCGGCGAATTGCGGCGCGGCCCGAAAGAGCACCAGACCAGTGCCGCAGCCAATCTCCAAAGCGCGTTCATGGCCCAGCGGAAGCATGCGCGCCACCGTTCCGTCCAGCCACTCGCGCATCTCGTCTGCCGGAATCGGATCGCCGGTTATACTGCTGTTCCAGCCGGTGATGTTGAAAGTCGGATCGTCAATTCCCGCGCCGCGTTGGTAAGTTTCGTCCCAGGTCAACTCCCACTCGGAAACACGCTCCGATTGTGAGCTGTCGTGGTTCGTCGCCGTTTCTTCGTATTGTGGGTTTTGAACTACGTAGGCCACCAGCCGTTTGCCCGAGCCCGGATCGTCCGCGGCCACGATCACGATCTCTTTCACCGCCGGATGGTCGACCAGCACGGCTTCGATCTCGCCGGGTTCAATACGATGACCATGCACTTTCACTTGCTGATCGACGCGGCCTGCGTACTCGATGCTGCCGTCACGGCGATAGCGCGCCAGATCGCCCGTGCGGTACAGGCGAGCGCCTGCCTGAGTGCTAAACGGATCGGGAATAAAGCGTTCCGCCGTCAGGGCTGGACGCTGCCAGTAACCACGCGCCACACCATCGCCGCCGATGTACAACTCTCCGGCTACACCCAGCGGCGCAGGTTCCAGATGTTTATCAAGCAGGTAAATTTGCGTGTTCGCGATTGCGTAGCCAATGGGCACTGGGCCTTCGCGGCGATCAACGCGCTGGACCATCGACCAGATGGTGGTCTCAGTTGGTCCATACATGTTCCAAAGCGAGGCGCTGCGATCCAGCAGTTGCACCGCCAGATCGCGCGGTAACGCCTCGCCCCCGCAAAGTACCTTTACCGGAAGCGGCTTTTGCCAGGCTGCATCGAGCACCAGCCGCCAGGTCGTCGGCGTTGCCTGCATCACCGTGACCTTCTCGAGTTTCTGCAACAGCCACGCGCCATCCGCCGCCGCTTCGCGAGTGGCCAACACCACACACCCGCCGCAGATTAACGGCAAGTAGAGTTCGAGCCCTGCGATGTCAAACGATAAAGTGGTGACCGCGAGCAGCACGTCCTCGCGTGTAAAGCCTGGCACCTCGCGCATGGAATGCAGGAAGTTCAGCAGCGCGCCGTGCGAGACTTGAGTTCCTTTCGGCTTGCCTGTCGATCCGGAGGTGTAGATGACGTAGGCGAGATGATCGGCGGTCACGACTGGCGCGAGATCGTCGCTGCCCTGTTGCTCGATCTTTTGCCAATCAGAGTCGAGCAGGACCACGGCCGCATTCCCAACCGGCAGTCGCTCCTTCGTCGTTTCCTGCACCAGCAAAACTGAAACGCCTGAATCGTGGACCATGAACTCCAGACGCTCAGCCGGATATGCGGGATCGAGCGGCACGTAAGCGGCGCCGGCCTTGAAAACTCCCAGCACACTCACAAGCATTTCCAACGAACGTTCCGTGGCGATGCCGACCAGCGTTTCCGGTCCAGCGCCAAGGCCGCGTAAGTAATGCGCGAGTTGATTCGCCCTCGCGTTGAGTTCTGCGTAAGTAAATTGCCGGCCTTCGATTTCGACGGCGATCCGCTGCGGCCCTTGCGCCACTTGTTGTTCGAACAACGCCGCGACGTTCAGTTCCCGATCGTACGCTCGTGCAGTTTGGTTCCACTTCGTCAGGTTCGCCGCGCGCTCGGCGGCAGTCAGAATAGCCAACTCTGACAAACGCGTCTGCGGCCGCGCAGCAATGCTTTCCAGCAACGTCTTGAGGTTCGCGAGTATTTGCCGGATCGTTTCCTCGTCAAATAGATCGGTGTTGTACTCCAGCGCCATCGCGAGTCCCTGGCTGTCGGACATCGCAAGAAACAGATCAAACTTCGCGGTTTCACGATCCGTTTCCCAGGGCGTGAAGGTAACTCCTGACAACTCCACCGTGCTCGACGGAGTGTTCTGCAACGCGAACAACACGTGAAACAGCGGCGACTGAGTCAGGTTTCTTTCCGGCTGGATCTCCTGGACCAGTTTCTCAAACGGGAGGTCCTGATGAGCGTAAGCGCCGATGGCCGTTTCGCGCACCCGCAGCAGCAAATCGAGGAAAGACGGATCGCCTGACAGATCCGTGCGCAGCACGAGGGTGTTAACAAAGAACCCGATCAGATTTTCGAGTTCAGCGCGGTTGCGGTTGGCGATCGGCGTGCCCACCACGATGTCATCCTGGCCGCTGTACCGGTAGAGCAAAGTCTTGAACGCCGCGAGCAACAACATGAACATCGTGACGTTCGCTTCGCTGCTCAACTCTCTCAAAGCGTGACTCAGCGCCGGAGATAGATTGAGCGACTGCCGCGAGCCGCGAAAAGTCTGCACCGGCGGACGCGGACGATCCGTCGGGAGGTTGAGCATTTGCGGCGCGCCTTCGAGTTGCTTTTTCCAGTAGGCGAGTTGTTCTTCAAGCACCTTGCCCTGCAACCAACTACGCTGCCATTCGGCGAAGTCGGCGTATTGCACGGTCAACTCTGCAAACGGCGACGGCTTACCAGTCGAGAAAGCCTCGTACAACGTCGCGATTTCTTTGGTGAGAACGCTCATGGACCAGCCGTCCGACGCGATGTGATGAGTGCACAACGCGGCGACGTGTTCGGCATCGCCGAGCCGCAACACGCGGCATCGCAGCAGTGGTCCACGAGACAAGTCAAAAGGACGCTGGCTTTCTTCGTTGATCAAACGGACGGCTTCGGCCTTCTGTTCCGGCGCGGGCAAATCGCTCAAGTCGTCTATGGGCAGCGGCAGCGTCTGGACAGGAACGACGAGTTGGACCGCCTTGTCATCTCGCGAAGTAAAGACAGTGCGGAGACTGTCGTGCCGGCGCAAAACTTCGTTCAGGGCTTTATGCAACGCGTCGAGATTCAATGGACCAGTGAGACGCACGGCACTGGCAATGTTGTAAACCGCCGTGCCGGGCTCAAGCTGTTCAAAAAACCAGATCCGCTCCTGGGCAAAAGACAGCGGACATGGACCAGAGTCACGCCGCTTGGGGATAGCTGACGGCAACTCCGTCTTGATGCCCTTCTGCTTGAGCATCAAAGCGAGTAACTCGCGCCTGGCCGGAGAGAGCGCCGGCGAATTTTTCACCTCACTGCTCATCCAACTTTCACTCCCATTTCGAGCAGTGCGTTGTCCGGCAGTGGACTAAGCGGCGCGCAATTGCGTTCCGCGATGTACTGCGGGCGCGGATTGGCGTTTGCCTGCGGAGCGTTCGCGACGCTGTTATAAGACGCGAATATGCTGATGCGATCCCACGGAGAAAGATTGTTTGCGGAAGCATGAAACATGTTTCCATGAAAGAACATCAACGTGCCCGCCGGACCGGTGACGCTTTTTATGTTCCGGTTGTGCATGAGCTGCAAAAGAATTTCTTTGTCGATCTTGTACTTGAGATCCGCGGTGAGAGTCGGAGCCCACGCAGGTTGCACGGCATTCCCGTTGCCCGCGGGGCGACGGTATTTTTCGTGCACGTCGACGTCGATCATGCCGTCGAGGTGCGAACCGGGAATGATCAGCATTGGACCATTGAAGTCGTTCACTTCCTCGACGAAGAGCACGGCCGTAAGCACGCGCGGCTCGGGCATCCGATCTTCTTTATGCCAGTAGAGAAAGTCCTGGTGCCACTCCCACTGCTCACCTTCGAGCGCGACCTTGGCGTTGATTTTGAACTGGTGGATATAGACGTCGCCCGCGAGCATCTGGCGCGCTGGTTCGACCAGGCGCGCGAGCCGGACGTAGCACTTGAAAATTTCGTTGTCGAGATGTGAAGCAAACACCGAACGCACAGCGCCGCTTTTTTCTCTGACGGTTCTTTCAGAGTCGCGCGCGAAGAGATGAGGGAGTTCAGCCTGCAACAGTTCGAGTTCGG
>DATELZ010000223.1:0-4817 GCA_035276045.1 Pyrinomonadaceae bacterium
TCGCCGCCCATTCTGGCTTTGGTGACGTAACCTTCGGCGCCGGTCGCGAGAGCTGCGGCGCGGAAATCGGAGTCGTTGTGCAGGGTGAGGAAGACGACCTTCATGCGCGCGTTGCTCTGTTTGATCCGTTGCGCCACCTCGATGCCGCTCATGAACGGCATCGAGATGTCGAGGATGCATAGATCCGGTCTCAGGCGATCTACGGCTTCAAGAAATGCCGGCCCATCGCCGACAGCCCCCAACACCTCAAAATGCTGCTGCAGCAACTGCACAATGATGTTGCGCATTTCTTCATGATCGTCCGCCACTAAGATCCGTGCGCGCGCCACTCAAGCTCCTCTGCCGATAAACTGATAGACACAAGTGATGTGTAACTATCGTCAGGGTGCTCGCGGTAAATAACTGGCAAAACTAACAGGTGCAACTAGCCGGCGACGATCGCGCTGCGCATCGCGTACTCGATCAGTTCCGCGTTACTTCTAATGTGGAGGTGCTCCATCATCGTGTACTTATGGAAAGCAACAGTGCGCGGCGAAACGTTGAGCGCAAACGCAACTTCTTTCATCGAGCGCCCTTCCGCCAACAGTTGCAACACCTCTTTTTGCCGCAGCGTCAACGGGCTCGTGCTCTTTCGCCGTTTGAAATTCTGCACGAATGAACCAGCCATGCCCTTCGTCATCAACGGCGTGACGTAATAGCCGCCACGAACCACTTCGCGAATCGCGTTCTGCAACTCAGTCGCCGCTGAATTCTTGAGCAGGTACGCCGATGCGCCAAGACGGAAAGCTTCTCCGGCCATGTCGGGATCGTGGTTCATGGTCACGTAAACGAGCTTCACGAGGGGCATTGCCTGTTTCAAACGTTGCCCGGCATTCAAGCCGTTCATCGCCGGCATTCCAATGTCCAGCACTATCACGTTGGGATTGAGCGCGAGGGCGCCTTCCATTAGTGCCCGGCCGTCGCCGAAGATGCCGACCACGTCAAATTCCGGTTCCAGCAGGTTTTTCAATGCATCGAGGATCAGGGTGTGATCGTCTGCAAGTACCACACGGGGGCGTTTCATAACTCCTCCATAACGTTCAGAATTCGGACAAATCGGGACCTTGGGGAGAATTAGTTCAACTTCAACGGCACGGACACTTCAATGCGAGTGCCGTGCATTGGTTTCGAGTAAACATTCAACTGGCCGCCGAGCAGGTGAAGCCGTTCTTTCATGCTGATGAAGCCAAGCCCCTTTTGCATCGAGGCGGTTTTGATGTTGAACCCACAACCGCTATCAGATACCACCAGCCGCACCGCAGTCCGGGTTTTCGTCAACAGCACGCGGGCTGCTTCCGCACGACTATGCCTCACGCAATTGCGCAGCGCTTCCTGCGTTATCCGGTAGATACACAGGGTTATGTCCTGGTCGAGCGCGCAGGGAAATCCACTTTGCACAAACTCCGTCTTCAGCTTGCCGCTGTCGGTGAGTTCGGCGCACAGGCTCTTGACCGCGGCCGCCAACCCCAGATGGTCCAACTTCGAAGGATGAAGCTTGTACGAAAGCCGGTGTATCTCCGCCGCAATCTCCTGCGCGTGCGACTGCAGACGTTGCAGAGTGTGACGCAGTTCGATCGGCTCCTTGATCTGTTGCCTGACTTGCTCCAGTTCGACTGACAACACGGCAAGCCGCTGATTGAAATCGTCGTGTAATTCGCGGGCCACCCGGCGACGCTCTTCTTCCTGCGCGGCAATGAGACGTCCGCCTACGTCTCTCAACGCTTCTTCGGCCCGCTTTCGTTCAGTGATGTCGATAATGAACCCGTGCAGCCTGACGGTGCGCCCATCTCGGGTATCAACGCTGATCAGGTTTTGCAGCCACGCGAGCTGGCCATCGCTGGCCCAGATGCGAAACGTGAGATCGAAGTGTTCGTTTAGGCGAGTCTGTTTCCGATAAGCCGCCAGAACCAGGGCGACGTCGTCAACATGAACGTGCGACGCCAAAAAGTTCGGTTCATACCAGGCCGACGTGGGATACCCCAACATCTTCACCGCCTCGTCACTCACGTAAGTGAATCGTTGCTCTTCAACCTCCCCTTCCCAGGCCATGATGTTTGTGCCAAGCAGCTCAATCAAACGTTCCTTGCTGTCTCGCAGCTCCTTTTGAGCGGACGGCAACTCTTCGCGAGTTATCAAGACCCGGAAAGTCGGTCCCGGCAAATTCAAGCGGGCTGCATGCATGACAAAGGGACGCGGCGACGCAGACGATTGCAGATAGTAATTGCGATGAAACTCTTTCTCTTTTGAAAGCAGGATCGAGCGAATGTCATCCGCCAGCGTGATGTCTTCGCCTTGATCGGAGCTTGCCTGGGTAAATCTTCTACAACCCTCAAAGTACGACGGCAGCGTGGCGTTGCCCGCTTCCTGTTCGAGAAGGTCCCAGGCTTTGCTCGCGTAAACAATCGATCCCGATTCGTCGAGCACGGCGACATTAGAGACACAAGCATCGACGATTGCTCGTAACAGATCCGCGGGCGAGCTCCCGTTCTCCGGATCGCGGACTGCTTGTTTAGCAGCAACTGAAAGCATGACGTAGTTACCAGCTCCTGGATGGACGCGCAGTCACATTCGCTTTTGAATCGATGCTCCGCACACCCAACACCGTTATCGCGCCCCTGAGAACAGCAAAGTCGTTTGACCCGAGATAATTCTTCAGGTCCGCTTCTGTGTCCCACTCGCTTACCAGCAACGTTGAATTCTCGTCCGCAGCATCGAGATAGAAAGTGAAATCACGACAGCCTTTGACTTTCCTGATCGGCTCCAGCAAGCGGCGCACTGTTTGGACAAACTCCGTTCGCTTCTCTGGTTGCACAGTTATCCTGGTAGTGTTGACAATCATTTCGTAAACACCAGAAACACTAGTGGGAAAGAGGCCGCACTCCTCGCTCCACCCCACAGATTTTTTTGTTTGGCAACGAGACGGGCGTTAATTGAGATCTCGTTTGCTGTCTGCCGTAGCAAGTACCGTGCGCAAGCGCACAAATCAACGGCTAATCGCTTTTTGGCCTTGGGATCAAGAGTTTACCTTCATCAGCCAGCCGCGAGGAGAACCAATGCCGTTAACGACTCCCGTTTTATTTCGTGGAAACTGTGTTCGGGCGTGGTGATCGAATCACGTTCCGGCAAGCTATGCGATGACGTGGTTTCCAACGTTGTGCTCAAGCAACGGTCGCACGATGCCGCTGTATTCCGAGCTTTACCATCCTCGTGCGCAGAGTGCTCGGATTTAGACCAAGTACCTTCGCCGCTCCATGTTTACCTTCAATCCGCCAGCCGGTGTGTTCGAGGGTGCGAAGGATGTACTCACGTTCCACTTCTTCCAGCGTCTGCACCGGCAACGCTTCATCGCTATCGATTTCGAACTGGTCGACAATGTGAAGCACGCTGCCCTGCGTGTGAATGATGGCGCGCTCGATTACATTCGCTAACTCCCTGACGTTTCCTGGCCAGGAATGAGCTTGCAAACTCTGCATAGCTTTGGGCGAAACCGAAGAGATCGTCTTACCGGCTTTCTTTGCGTAGGCGCCGACAAAATGTTCGACCAGTAGCGCGATGTCCTGCTTGCGTTGCCGGAGCGGCGGCATGGTAATGGGATAGACGTTCAAGCGATACCACAGATCTTCGCGGAACGTTCCCTGCTCCACTTCGAGTTTCAAATTGCGATTCGTGGCCGCGATGATCCGGACGTCGACCTTGATCGTTCTTGTTCCGCCAAGTCTTTCAAACTCGTTTTCCTGAATCACTCGCAACAACTTCACCTGTAGCTCCGGCGGCAGTTCTCCGATCTCGTCGAGAAAGATCGTGCCGCCATGTGCCAGCTCGAACCGTCCCTGTTTACGTCCGACGGCGCCGGTAAAAGCTCCTTTCTCATGGCCGAACAGTTCACTCTCGATCAAGGTTGGCGACAGAGCGGCGCAGTTTACCTTTATTAAGGGCTGGTCTTTGCGGGAACTAGCCCCGTGGATCGCCCGGGCCACGAGTTCTTTTCCCGTTCCAGTCTCGCCGCTGACGAGCACGGTGGAATCGGCCGGGGCGACCTGCGTAATCTTGAACAACACATATTTAATCGCATCGCTCTGGCCGATAATCTCGCCAAACCTTTCGTCGCGTTGCAGCTCTTGTTGGAGGTAAATGTTTTCCGCCTCTAACTGGTTTTTCAACAGGTGAAGCTCATCGTGCGCGGTCTGTAACGCGACCTCCGACTCTTTCCGCTCCGTGATGTCGATGGCGGAACCAACGTAACCAAGGAACTCGCCGTCAGCCGAAAACCGCGGCAACCCGGAATCATAGACCCAACGATACTCGCCATCATTGCGGCGTAGGCGATACTCCATTTCGAATGGTTGTCTTTGATCGAAACTGTTGAAGTACGTTTCGAGAGAAACATCCTGATCCTCCGGATGCACGCCGTGAGCCCAACCGTTATCCAGCTCTTCTTCAATTGTTCGTCCCGTGAAATCGAGCCATCTTTGGCTCACGTAGGTACAGCGTTTGTCAGGACCGGCGATCCAGATCATTACCGGCGCTCTGTCAGCCATGTTTCGGAAATGTTCTTTGCTCTCTTCGGCTTCCTGACGCGCTTCTGCAACCAACTGCTGACACTCTGTCTCAGCACGTCGTTTTCCTGCACGGATGATCAATAAGCTAAGGATGAGAAGAGCTTGAATGAAGACAGCAATGATGATGATTACCCACGGAGAGATAAAGGGATCCATCACTGCCTCTCGAGTTGAATAAACAGGGCGCATATCGCCTTTGCAGAAAGAGTTTCCCGCAAA
>DATELZ010000224.1:0-58776 GCA_035276045.1 Pyrinomonadaceae bacterium
GGAATATTCATATACTTCAACACGACGCTCTCCGCTCCAAGCATTCCACCGAGCAAACCATTCAACATGGACACGTTGATATTGTTCTCGCTCTCGGCTTTGATTCCCGTCACTCTCATCAACTTTCGCGCTAACAGTATCGGCATGAAGAACGTGATGTTCGCGTATGTCGTGCGCTCGATCTCAAACCCGGCCTGCTCGAGCACGCGTCGCAACTCCGGCAGACGATAGCGTCGCCGGTGATTGCTTACGTCATCCTGCAAGCCCCACAAAAACATAAACGTCGGCACAAACAACAGCACCCGCCCGCCCGGACGCAAAACGCGCCGCATCTCAGTCAATCCCGCAAGATCGTCGTCCATATGCTCGACGACGTCGAACGCCGTCACGAGATCGAACGTGCCATCTTCATAGGGCATCTCTTCGCCCGCGCCGAGCCGCACCTCATCCAGCCCACGCGCGCGGCAAAACGAGAGCGCGTCCTCGGAAACGTCGACGCCCTCCGCCTGTCCATATTTCGAAAGCAGCAACAAGTTCGCGCCCGTCCCGCAACCGACGTCGAGAATACGCGGCCGCCGATCGGTCACCTGGCGGCAGATCTGTTCGACAAAACCGGCGATGATGCGCCGCCTGCCGATGTACCACCAGTGCGATTGCTCCACCTCGTAGAGAATCGGGTAGGTGTGCTCCATCATCTCGCGCGGCAGCGGATTGGTGATGCTTTTTGCGTCCGAACTAAATGCCACTATCGTCTCCCGCGGGCCCGGCCGATGGTTTAGCGCCATTGCGCGTGCGCCCAAACCCGCGCCAACTGTTCTTGTTATGCCAGCCTATGACAGTCTCCTCGGCGTCGATCCCGCGCCACCAATCTTCAAACTCATCGCGCCGCACGTAATGCGCGGTCGGCGCCACGAGATGATCGAACACGATCGTGTGTTGCTCGCGCCAGCCAAAGCGCGAAATCGAGATCAGGTAATCACTATAAAACAGCTTCTTAACGAGCGCATTGCCAAGCGGCAACTTGCTCAGTGGCCGGAAGACGAATTTGCTCGCGACGTAAACAGCCGCCGTCGGCAGTTTCGACAAATGCAGCAGCGCCCGCGGACTGATCCGCGAAGTAAAGCGCTCGCGGACGGGATTAACGAGGCTGATGATCCAGCCGTTGTTCTCCGCGCCATAAACCCACGCCGACAAGTGACCACCGGGCCGTATCTTCGACGCCAAAGATCGAAAACCGGCGACAGGATCGGGAATGTGATCGAGCACGCCAACGCTGAACGCATAATCAAACACTCGCCGCAGAGGCAACTGGCAAATGTCAGCCTGGACCACGTGCATGTTGTCAGACTCGCGCGTCGCCGCGAAAGCCGACTCGACCGCGTCGCTCAAGTCGATGCCGATAACGTCGCGCGCGCCCCACTCCGACGCCAGCACCATGTGCCTTCCTTTGCCGCAACCACCGTCGAGCACGACCTTGCCGCGGAAGAATTCCGGCTTAACGGGTGTCAGCCATCCCAACAACTGATCTCCGTATCGCACGTCTTCCTGCGTGAAATGTTTCCACTCGAAACCGAAACTCGAAGCCGTCGCGGCCTTCTCCGGATCGATGCTCGCAAGATCCGCAAAACGCGGCACGCCGCGCACGATCGGAAACCGTTTTCCGCACGACGCGCAGGAAAGTGTGCCTTCGAGAATCTCTTTTCCATCGCTCGCAGACTTCTCCGTCAAGTGAAGCTCCCCTTCACATGACGGACACGCAAGATATTCGAGCAACTTCAGCTTCATCGGTTCAGTAACGACAACAGACGATCGATCGCCAGGGCTGCAAACGCAGTCAACACGGCGTGCATCGGCAGAACGTAACGAATCTCCGTGTGCGCGGCAGTGCCCGGCACGAGGTAATAGAGCACGGTCGCGAGAAACACGCCGGCGCCGATCATTTCTCGGCGCGCCGCGAAGTAGATTCCGACAACAGCCAGCGGCAGAAAAAGATACCGCGCGATGCTTTGAATCATCCCCAGCACGTTGACGCCGAAAGCCACGACGCCGCCTTGCCAGCGCGGCGGCAAGCATTTCTGACTGGTGACGTTGATGCCGGCAGTGCCGCAGTATGGTACTGGATCGCCGGCGATTTTCAGCATTCCCCACATGCGCCCGGCCATCACACCCGCATACCAGATCGGATGTTGCCTGATAAACGCCAGCGATTCGCGCGTTCGTTCTTTGTCGCGGCGAATGCCGTCGGGCCACTGTGCTTCGAAACCCGAATCCGCCGCCCAGCCCATCTTGATGCGTTCGTGTTCGATCAGCTTGTCGTCGCCGAAGAGAAAGCCGTGTTGGCGTCCGAGTTCGGTTTCGCCGAGTCCTTCCCAGAGGTTGACGCCGATCGTGCCGCCGGTCGGTGTGAAATCAGGAAACGTAAAATAATTCCGTATGGCGATTGGCGAAATAACGAGGACAGCGGCAAACAAAGTTGCGCCGCTCAAGGCCACGCGGCGTTTCCACGGCGCGTTCGCGACGAGCAACAACGCGATGGCCCAGAAGACAGCAAGATACAAAGGATTGACTCTAATCCAACACGCAATTCCAAGCGTGACGCCAGCCGCGACTGCGAGCCAAAGGCTGTTGCGCCGAGCTGCCAGCAACAACAACCAATTCCCGCCCAACACAAACCACATCGCGGGTACATCAGCCGACGGATACGCCCCATACATCGCGAAGAGTGGCGACAACGCCGCCAAAAATCCGGCTGCTATGCCGGCGCGCCAACCGAAGGCCGTGACGGTCATCCCGACGATCAACACAAACGACAGGACGAGATCGAAAAGCCATAGAACGATCTGCGACGAGGTCGCGGAATAGTTTCCCGTCACGCTGTAGATCGCCGCCAATAACGCGGGAAACCCCGGTGGATACTGCGCAAGATCAGTCCGCGCCGGGTCGTCGATCAGAAAAAGCCGTTGTTGTCCTTCGAGAATGTTACGTGCCTGGCGATCGAATTTTGCGTACGAGCCCGTTTGAAACCATCCCGGATCGTCGAGATGCGCGCGCATGAACATCAGCGTCAACACGCGAACGCTCAACAGCGTGGCGAAGAGAAGCAGCAGTAATAAGATTTTTCGAGACGAAGGGGCGGAGAGGCTAAACAACAGCATTCACCTCTTCGCGTTTCGATCTGGCGGTTTTGCCGGCGAAGCCGAGCCGTTCCTGGACCACGTACAGCGGACGCCGTTTCACTTCCGTGTAAATGCGCCCGAGGTATTCGCCGATGATGCCGAGCGAGACTAGTTGCACGCCGCCCATAAACAACACCGCCACGAAGAGCGATGCCCAACCGCGCGTCAGATTTTTGTCGGCGAGACGATCGATCACGGCGACGACGATGCCGGCGACCGCGATCCAGATCGCGAGAAAGCCGGTCCAGATCGCGATCTTCAGCGGCACAAGCGAGAACGAGATGATGCCGTCCATTGCGAAGTGAATCATCTTCCTGAGCGGATACTTGCTCGCGCCCGCGTGGCGTGCAGCCCGCTCGTAAGGCAGCGACACCTGGCGAAACCCGGCCCAGCTCACCATGCCGCGCAGGAATCGCGCGCGTTCCGGCATCGCGTTGATCACCTCGACGACGCGGCGGTCGAGCAGTCGAAAGTCACCGGCGTCAAACGGCATCTTGGTTTCCGAGAGTCGATTGATGAGGCGATAGAAGACTTTCGCGGTCCAGAGTTTGAACTTGCTTTCCCCCTGGCGATCGGTGCGCAGACCGTAAACGACGTCGTTGCCTTCGCGCCAGAGTTGGACCATCTGCGGAATCACTTCGGGCGGGTCTTGCAAGTCGGCGTCGATGATCACCACCGCGTCGCCACCGGCTTCTTCGAGTCCGGCGGTGACGGCGATCTGGTGACCAAAGTTGCGCGAAAGCAGCAGGACGCGCACGTGAGGATCGACAAGCTGGAGTTGCGTCAGTATCAGTTGCGTCTCGTCGTGGCTGCCGTCGTTGACGAAGATCAGCTCGTAGTCGAGCGTCGACACGCCGGCGAGCACGGTAGTGAGCCGCTCGTGCGTCGCATGCAGCACGTCTTCTTCGTTGTAGCAGGGAACGATGACTGAAACTAGCATGATTAAATATTGAAGTTTCCCGCCTTTGCGTCTTTGCGGGAAACTCACTTCCTCGCGGTGACGATAACGTTCCAACCGATTCGCTTCCGCAGCCGCTCGAAAAGCGACTCCGAAACCAACGGCGAAAGAAAACGCAGCTCAGCGCGTGTTAACTGTTCGACGTCAATCACGACTTCGCGAAACATGCCGAACAGCGCGCGCATCTGCTTACGGCTGTAAACTTTCACGAGCGGCCGCGCATCGTGATCGCTGTGCTCGACGACGCGGCTCATGATCTCTTCTGCCGAACGTCCGCGTAAAAACTCGAAGCCCAACAACCCGCGCCGCAGGACGATCTCGATCCAGTAGTTCAGCGAGTTGCGATGGTAAAGCATTATCTTGGCAACGCCACCCGGCCGCAGCACGCGATGGACCTCGCGAATCGCGCCCGCGGTGTCAGGCGTGTGATGCAGGACGCCGTTTGAGTAGACCACGTCAAAGCTGTCCGAGTGAAACGGCAAACGCTCGCCATCGGAGATCATGAAAGCGCCGGTAGCGTTGTAAAGTCGAAAACGATGACGCGTGATCTCGATGTGACGCGGCGTGAGATCGATCGCGGTGCAGCGCGCGCCGCCACGCGCAAACTGCAACAAGTCGGTGCCCATGCCGCAGCCGATTTCGAGCAGTCGCTTACCGCGAAACTTGTCAAACTCCATCAACCGTGGCATCCACGGCGCGTATTCCGTGTAGCGATGGCGCTCGATAGCCTCAAAAAACTCCCGCGTGCCGAGTTCGTGCTCGCGCTCGTATTCAGCGCCGCACGGATCCTGCCCCCATTGCTCGCGCGCGCGCAGTTTTTCTTCAGCCAGCGTGCTCATCGTTCGTTCAAATGCGCAAAAGCCTCTAACACCCGTTCGGCATTGCGCGTCCAGGTGTGTTTCTGCATGGCGACTTCGCGCGCCCTCGCGCCCAGACGTTCGCGCAAGCCTCCGGTTTCAAACAGTTTCACAAGAGCGCTCGCGAGTTGATCGACGTTTCCGGGTTCGACCAGCAACGCCGTCTCGTCGTCGCTCAACACCTCGCCAATCTGTCCCAAACGGCTCGCGACGATCCCTTTTCCCATCGCCATGTACTCGAACACCTTCGTGGGCGAGCCAAAAAAGTCGCTGCCGTCTGCCAGAGGTATATGAGGTGAGACAAGGATATCGCAAGCGTCCAGCAACTGCGGCACCCGCTCGTGCGCCACCGCGCCCGTGAAGATCACGCGGCGCGACGCGACCTCCGCCTGCAACACGCGCTCGACTTCGCCGTGCAAACTCCCGCTGCCGACCAGCAAAAAACGCACGGGCACATTCGGCGGGATCAGTCTGATCGCTTCGGCAAGTTGGACCACGCCGTGCCATGGTCCAAACGTGCCGACAAATCCGGCGACTGCTTCACGTTCGTCGATGCCGAGTTCCTGGCGAACCACGGCGCCGCCGATGCCCGGCCTGAACAGATCAGTATCGACGCCATTCGGATTGACGACGATCTTCCCAGCCGGAACACCACGCGTCTCGAGATTCTCCCGCTCAACGTCGGAGACGACAAAAATACGCGCCGCTGCGTGGAGGTTCAATCGTTCGTAACGCTCCAGGAGATCGAGACTGCCGACGTGATCCCAATGCCGTCCGACCCAAACTTCGGAGCCGTTGTATTCGAGAAACAACGGACGCCGAATGCGCTGCGCAGCAACAACGCCCGCCCAACTGAAACGCGCATAGCGTTGGTAGATGAAGTCAGGCTTCATCTGCTCGATAAGCTGAACGGCGTTGCGTGTAAAAACGAGATTGTTATGAATGTCGAAAAGCGCGCGCGTCGCGCCGGCTGTTTCCGGTGGAATGATCGTGAAGCGGTATTTCGACGTGTCGAACCCCGCAATCGTGTCGTTGCTGATGATCTCGACGTCAGCGCCAAGTTTCGCCAATGCTTCGACAACGCCCTTGATATGACTTGCGGCGCCACCCGCTTGAGTCCCCGGTCCAGGCGTCGCGCGGAGATAAGCAACACGAGGATGATCCGTTTTTACTAAAGAAAATCCGTGTTCCCCACGTTCGAGCGTCAACAACTCACGTCTCGACTCAAGCAAATCATTCAATCCCGTCACCGCTTCATTCGCGAGTGCGGCGGGTGAACCTGCCAGAAGATCGAAACGTGATTCACGCCTCATTCCACCGTGCGCGTCAATCATCACAACCTCACGCGCACCCGCCAGCGCGCCGAAGATCATGAACAGACTTTGCCCGCGTTGCCAGGACAAACGTTCAGTCGCAATCGCAAACACATCCGGCCGGCGCGCGCGCAACGCCGCGAGCCGCTTCGTCAAGCTTCCATTCTCAAATTCAGTGCGTGAGATCGGTTCGATTTCAGCATGCGGATAGAGCTGAGTGAGTTTGTCACGCGCGGAATCACCACTAAGCGCCAGCAGGACGATCTTCATCCGCGCACCATTAACGATCGGCCCGTCGTGGCGACGAACTGCCGTGTCACAAGCGCGAAGATCAACGCATAACTGACCGTCGAAGCTATAGCCGCACCCTGCGCGCCAAGTCGCGGCACGAGAGCAAACACCAGCACGAGATTCACGACGAGCGTCACGATCCAGTAGACAGGGATGATCCGCGGCAACCCGAGCGCGTTGAAGTGCTGGATCAGCACCGATTCCAGGCCGATCAAAAAAACACCCGGCAGCAGGATCAACAACAATCGCGTCGCGTCAGCAAACGCGCTTCCATAAATCAACGGCAATAGAAAACTAAACGGCACGGCTGCAAGGCAACAGAGAAACATGACGAACGCCGTGTATCGCGTGACCAGCGCCGTCGTTTCGCCGCGCGCGTCCTGCTCGGCGGTTATGCGCGGAAAAAGCAACGTCGCGATCACGCCCGGCAACAGCATCAACAACATCCCGAACTGTGTCGCGACGCTATAAACACCCGCCTCATCCGGTCCGCGAAAGTGACTCACCACCAGCAAATCAGCCCGAAATATGATCGCACCCGCAAGAATCGACACGTGAAACTTCAGCCCGTAACGAATCATCTGCATCAGCACCGACGCATCCGCCCGCCACTGCGATTGGGCCAACTTTCGCGCCGCCACGACGATCAAAACAGCCACGACGAGACTCACCAGCACCGCCGCTACCGTGTTCAAAACGACAAGCGTCGCCAATCCGCGACGCAGAACGATCAACGCTACCACCGCATTGAGCAGAACAAACGACTGGCCCACGAGGTCCAGCAAGTTAAACTCGCGCAACTTTCCCACCGCGAGCAGAATATTCAATCCGATCAACGTGATCAGTTGCGCCGGAATCGCAACTGCTGCGATCCGGATCAGGTCCGCGGAAACGAACCCAAACCAATCCGGCCGCAGTTCCGCCACGTAACTCAACCCGAGCGCCAGCAACGATCCCATGAGCGTGGCGAAGATCAGTGAATTGATCGCCGCCGTGCGCAGTTGCTTCTGATCCTGCGAGATGAAGTAAGTGTTTGCGGAAGGCAAACCGAAGCTGCAAACCTGGACCACGGTCGCCATGACAACGTTGATCACCGCCAGCTCGCCAACGCCTTTTGCTCCCAGCCAGTGCGCGACAATGATGCCGGCCCCAACGCTGTTGACGATCATCAAGACGCGGGTCGCCAGCGTCCACGCTACACGTCTTGAAAAGCGAGCCGGATCATTTTTCATTTGTCATTGGGCATTTTTCATTTTCCATTTTCTGATTAATGACAAATGAAAAATGGCAAATGATATATGGAAAATATCTATTTCGGCTCGATCCAGCGCTCATACCAGAGACTCAAATTCAGCAGCGCCCAAAGGTGAAAGCCCCAATCCTTGGCTTGGTTGCGATGTTCCTGCAGCATGCGGCCGACAAACTCGTAGTCCAAAAAGTTTCGCCGGCGCATGGTTGAATTCATCAAGTGTTCGTCAAACCAGCCGCCCAGCCCTTCGCGAAACCATTCGCGCACCGGCGCGCCAAACCCACGCTTGCGTTCGTAAAGCAGGTCGCGCGGCAGGATCTCTTCAAGCGCGCGTTTCAAGATGTGTTTCCCGCTCGTGCCTTCAACCTTCAACGAACGCGGCAACCCGAGCGCATACTCGACGAGGTGATGGTCCAAAAACGGCACCCGCGCCTCGACGCTTGTCGCCATCGTGATCTTGTCGACGCGCATCAGCAACAGTTCCGGCAACCGCAGTTTCAATTCGAGATACGTCATGCGCGAAAGGAAATCGGAACCCGGACGCTCGCGTTCGATGTGGCTCAAATACGGTTCGACTGCTTGCAGTGACGAGAGACCATTCATGCGCGCACGCATCTCTTGTGACAGCACGCGCGGCTTAAAGCTTTCGTCGTAAACGATGGCGCCGCCCCAGAACAGCGGTTCGTCAGCGCCGAGCCGGCGAATCAACTCGATCGCCGCGCGTTTGCATCCGGTTGCTTCGAGCGCGGGCCGCGAAAGGTTCGAGATGGCGCGTCGCAATCCACGCGGCAACACTTCCGCATGCCGCCAGAAACTCTCGTAGATGCGTAGGTGCCGCACGTAGTTTTCGTAACCGCTGAAGATCTCGTCGGAACCTTCGCCGACCTGGACCACGATCGTTCCCGAATCGCGCGCCAGTTTCGACACATAATAAAGCGGCACGCAAACAGGATCGGCAATCGGTTCGTCCTGGTGAAAAACGAGACTCGGCAGAAAGTCGTGCATCTCCTTCTCGGAGATGATCACCTCGTGATGGTTGGTGCCGAACTGTTTCGAGATGCGGCGCGCTGAGTCGAGTTCGTTGAGATACTCCGCGTCGCTGAAGCCGACAGTGAACGTTTCGACCGGCCGCGTCATGAGTTCAGACATCAGCGCGACATTCGCGGACGAGTCGACGCCGCCCGAGAGAAACACGCCGAACGGCACGTCAGACATCATGCGCTTGCGAATCGAGTCGCGCAGCAGGCGAAGGATTTCAGCGCGGTGCTCGGCGTCGCTGGCGGTGGGCGTTTGTGTGGGCGGCAGTGCGTCCCAGTATTGTTGAATCGTGACTGTGCCATCGCGTTTCAAGACGAGCAGGTGGCCGGCGGGGAGTTTCTGGATGTGACGGAAGAGCGTAGCCGGCGCGGGCGTCGTCAGAAAAGTGAGATAGTGATAGAGCGCTTGCTCGTCGACATCAGGCGTGACGGCCGGGTGTTGCAGGATCGCTTTGATCTCGGACGCGAAGATGAAACGGCCGTCGCGATGATAGAAGTAAAGAGGCTTGACGCCGATGCGATCGCGCACGAGCACGAGTTGTTGCGCCCGCGCGTCCCAGAGAGCGATTGCGTAATCGCCTTCGATGTCGTGGATGAAATCGAGACCGCGTTCTTCGTAGAGATGCAGGATCGTTTCTGAGTCGGTGCGCGAAGCGTAACGATGGCCGCGTTGTTCGAGACCGGCGCGCAGCGTGGCGTGGTTGTAGATCTCGCCGTTGAAGACGAGCCACGTTTGCTCATCGATCTCTCCGCAGCCGTGCATCGGTTGGTGACCGGCGGGCGAGAGATCGATGATCGAGAGACGGCGAAAACCGAAGCCGCCGCGGCGATCGTCGAACAGAAGATCACCGGAATCGTCCGGGCCGCGATGCGTCATCTCGTCGCGCATGCGCGCGAGCAACGATGGATCGATCGATCCCTCGTTTGCGCCGTATTCCCAGACTCCGCAGATTCCACACATCTACAAATTCAGTTTCCAACTCAGCTTGCCGGGCCGGCCGGAAATGCGCCAGCAGGCAGAAAGCGATGGTTCAAGTTCGCCGTAGTCGCGCGAGGTGAACTGGTGTTCGAGCGCGGGCGAATTGGCAAGACTCAACGAACGCAGAGTCAAAGTCAAATTCGTATGGGGATCGCGGATTTTTATCTCGTTTTTATCTGTGTTTACGTCGAGTCCCGGCGCGAAGTGAAACCACACCTCGAAATCGTGATCTGCATCGCCAATAAAGTCGTCTTCAATTAGCCACGAGCGATTCGGCTTGTCGAAGTTAATGGCGCGGCGGTGGGTGACCGGATGTTTGAGACGTCGATAGCCGTAGTGTTCGGCGACGATTCGATCGCCATCCCAGTGCAGTACGCGGGGACGGGCTTCGTCGCCGATGACAAATGGCGCGTCGCGTTGAGTTGTGTTCTGTTCGACGCCGTCGATCTTGACCGTTGAATGATAAGCGGTGGAACGAAAGTCGTGGCGCTTGTCCAAGTCGCCGGTGTAGATGTACGTGCCGGGATCGACGATGAACGCGCTGCCTCCGGCGGCGACTTCGATACTCAACGCATCGTTGTGCCCGTGCGAACCGCGTCCGTTGATGCCTGCGCCGCTCGTGTTCAAGCACAGGTAAAGATCTTCATGCCGCATGACGTATGTGCCGGCGTGGGGAAATGCTTGTGAAACCGCGGATTCAGAACGCATGGATTCGAACGTGGACACGCCCGTCTGACCCAGAATCCATGACAGTTCGTCAGCGTCTGTGATCTTCAATAATGGATCATTGAAAATCACCGCGCCGATCGCCAGCAAGTAGCTGTGATCGTCGCCGCGGCGTTTTCGGATCTGCAAAAATTGTCCTCCATCCGTGTCCCCTATTAACGGTGCGAAGCCGTCGGGCCGCAGGTAACCGCGGATGTAGAGCAGCATCGAGTGGAGCTTATCCCAGTATTTTTTTTCGATCTCGATGTCGTTGAGGCGGCAGAGGAGAAACGAGTAGAGAAAGAGTTCGGTGACGAAGCGATGGTAGCCGGTTGACGATTCAAAATCGGCGCCGTCCGGCAGCACCTGCTTATCCATTTCGCGCAGCAGTTCGCGTAGGCCGAAGTCTCGCCAGCTATCGGCGTCGCGAAGTTCGGGGAGCATCACGCCGAGCCATAGCAGCCCGGCGACGTCGGAAAGATAGTGATTGCTGGTCGCGATGTAAGAGAATTCGAGATTGCGCCGGATGTAGTTGCCGTGTTGTTGAAAGAGATGCAGCAGAGGTTTCGGATCAAATCCCGGTGACTGACGAAAGATCTCGAAGGCTGCGAGCAGGTTGATTGCACGGAGTGCGACTTCCATCGCGCAGGTCCAGTTTGGACCACGGCCGTAGGGATTTTGTTCGTTCCAGCTTCGTAACTGCGTCAGAAACTGGTCCACGAGTTTTTCATCTCGTGTGTGCTGATAAGCGTGGGCGAGAGTTATTAAGTGACTGAGACGATTCAGTTCCCAAACGATGCGTACATCGGAGCCATCGGAGCGCATCGGCTTGAGATCGCGGTGATGTTCGAGCGGCCAGAGATAACCAGAACGCGGATCGCGGTTCCATTCGCGAGGCAGTTCCGGGATGGGTGGGGCGTGACGTGTAAGACCTGGGAAGAAGTTGGCTTTGCGAACAGTTTGGGAACACAGATTTAACGGATCTGGGTCTTTGCTTTCCAGTCGTTGTTGTAATGAGACGCGAGTGCGGCGCAGCGCTTCCAAGGCCGCTACGCTCAGCTTTACCTCACCACGGATCGCGCGTTTGATTTTGCCGAGAGTGCCCATCTACGGCGAGACTTCTTCAAGAACGTCGAGAATGCGTTCAGAGGTGTGCCCGTCCCAAAGCGGTGGTTGTTGCGCACCTTTCTTCGCAGACCCGTTCAAAGCGGCATTCGCGGCGTTTACGATCTTCGCCGGATCGGTGCCGACGATGATGTTCGTGCCCAGCTCGACTGTAATCGGACGCTCCGTGTTTTCACGCAACGTCAGACAGGGAATTCCGAGCGCCGTGGTCTCTTCCTGAATGCCGCCCGAATCGGTCAACACCAGTCGCGAACCGCTATAGAGGTGCAGAAAGTCGAGATAACCGAGCGGATCGATCACGCGCAGGTTCTTCATCGCGGCGACGCGTTCACTCAAACCGAGTTCGGCAATCGTCTTGCGCGTGCGTGGATGCACCGGAAAGATAACGGGCAGCTTGGCCGTGATTGTTTCGAGCGCGGAGAGGATGCCGGCGAAAGTCTCCGGAACGTCGACATTCGACGGACGGTGCAACGTCATCACCGCGTAATCGTCAACCCCAAGTTCATCGCGAACCGTCGAGTGTTTAGCGCGTTCGAGGTTCTGGTGCAACGAGTCGATCATCACGTTGCCGACAAATCGAATACGCTCTTCGGGAATGCCTTCGGCGCGCAGGTTTGCGCCGGCATCCGGCGAAGGCGTAAACAGTAAATCCGCGATCTGATCGGTCAACAATCGATTGATCTCTTCCGGCATCGTGCGGTCGCGGCTGCGCAATCCCGCCTCGACGTGCGCCACCTTTAAACCCAGCTTCACACAAACGAGCGCACACGCGATCGTCGAATTGACGTCGCCGACGACGAGCACCCAATCGGGCCTCTCGCGCAGCACTACCGGCTCGAAGCGTTCCATCACCGCTGCGGTTTGCACGGCATGAGAACCAGAGCCAACGCCTAAATGTTCGTCAGGTTGAGGAAGCTGGAGATCGCGGAAGAACGAGTCAGACATCCCCGCGTCGTAGTGCTGCCCGGTATGGACCACGAGCGGCTGAAACTTTGCGGGCCGCACCTTCATCGCCGCCACGATCGGCGCAACTTTCATGAAGTTGGGCCGCGCGCCCACGACGTTGATTACTTTGAGCATTGATCTTTGATCTTTGATCTTTGATCTTGGGTCTTGGGTTTTTGGCGTTGGGTCTTAGGGCTTGAACCAAAACCAAAGACCCAAGATCAAAGATCCAAGATCAAAGATCCAAAACCCCTTACAACCGAATAATACGCGCCTTGCTATCACGCCGCAGATCGCCATTCAACGCATTGCGTGTGTCGACGATCAACGGTGCGAGGGCGCAGACGCGTGTGTAGTCGATCTCGCTGTGGTCCGTGACGATGATCACGCAGTCCGCCGAGCCCAGCTCTTCGTCCGTAAGCGGCATCGACGAAAGCGGATCGCCGCTCCCTTCGATGTGCGCGTCGTCGAAGTTCAACTCTTTCACAAACGGATCGTGATAACGCACGTTCGCGCCTTTCGTGCGCAGCCGATCGATGATCGAAAGCGCGGGACTCTCGCGCACGTCGTCGACGTCTCGCTTGTAAGCAACACCCAACAACAGCACGCTCGCTCCGTTAACCGGTTTGCGGTCGTCGTTCAACCCGTCGGAGACGAGTTGGACCACGTGCTCGGGCATGCGCGAGTTGACCTCTTCCGCGAGACTTATGAAGCGCGAATCGAAACCGTGTTGCCGCGCTTTCCACGACAGATAATGCGGATCGAGCGGAATGCAGTGCCCCCCGATGCCCGGGCCGGGATAAAAAGCCATGAATCCAAACGGTTTAGTGGCCGCGGCGCGAATCACTTCCCACGTGTCGATGTTGAGCGCGTAACAGAGCCGGGCCATCTCGTTAGCCATGCCGATGTTGACCGCGCGAAAAGTGTTCTCCAGCAGCTTCGCGGCCTCGGCGACGCGCGCGGAAGTCACGGCGTGCACGTCGTTGACGATCTGCGAATAGAGATGCGCGGCGACGACGGTCGAATCCGGCGTGACGCCGCCGACGACTTTCGGAATGTTGTGCGTCATGAACTGCGGATTGCCCGGATCGACGCGTTCCGGCGAAAAAGCCAGCAGGAAATCTTCGTCGAGTTTGAATCCCATTTCTTCAAACATCGGCTGGAGCACTTCGTCGGTCGTGCCCGGATAAGTTGTCGACTCCAGAATGATGATCTGGCCGCGGCGCAGACGCTTCTGGATCTCCTCGGCGGCGGCCAGAATGTAAGAAACGTCCGGCTCTTTGGTTTTTCGCAACGGCGTGGGGACGCAGATGATGATTGCGTCGCACTTGCCGAGGTCGTCGAAATCGATTGTCGCTCGCAGACGCTCGGATTTCACCATTTCGTGAAGCCGCGGCGCGGGCACGTCGCCGATGTAGGAATGGCCCTCGTTGATCTGCTTCGCCTTGTTCTCGTCGACCTCGAAACCGGTGGCGCGGAAGCCTTTCGACGCGAATTCGACCAGCAGCGGAAGGCCGACGTAGCCGAGGCCGATCACGCCCACATGAGCCTGCTTGTTCGTAATTAAGCTGATTAGTTCATCCTTCATAATTGGGCGAAAGACTAGATAACCCTATCGACAAGTGTCAAGCAATCATATATATGGGTGTTGGTGCCCGATCAATCCCCCAAACTAATCCGCGGTCTTAGCCTGCTCGACGCGACGATGATCGTGGTGGGTTCGATGATCGGATCGGGGATCTTTATTACCTCGGCTGAATCGTCGCGGCTCGTCGGATCGCCAGGTTGGCTGTTGATGGCGTGGGCGCTGGCCGGCGTGCTGACGATCACGGGCGCGTTGTGTTGCGCCGAACTGGCTGCCATGTGGCCGCGCGCGGGCGGGCAGTACGTTTTCCTGCGCGAGGCGTATGGACCCGCGACCGGGTTTTTATTCGGCTGGGGACTGTTTCTAATCATTCAAACCGGAACGATCGCCGCGGTCGCCGTCGCTTTCGCGAACTTCACGGGCGTACTCATACACTGGTTCTCCGCCGATCACTTTATCGTCGCGCCGGTCGTGGTGCTGAAACCGTTTACGATCGGTCAACTGTCGTTCAACGGTTACGCGGTGAGCCTGTCGACGCAGCAACTGCTGGCCGTCGTCATGATTCTTTTCCTCACGTTCATCAACACGCTGGGACTGCAAACCGGCAAGGCCATTCAGAATACTTTTACATTCACGAAGACAGCCGCGCTTCTCGGCCTGATCGTGATCGGTCTGTTTCTCGGTTGGAACGGAGCGAGCGCGGCTTACACCTCGTCGTGGTGGGCGTCGTGGGAAAACGGCTGGCAAGCGACTGCGGCGCAGGTTTGGTTCGAACCGAACAGCCAGGGACTGATGATGCTGGCGCTCGTGATGATGCTCGGCCGGGCGATGGTTGGACCACTGTTCGCGCAGTCGGCGTGGAACAACGTCACGTTCACTGCCGGTGAGGTCCGCGATCCGGGGAAGAATTTGCCGCGCGCGTTGTTGCTCGGCTGCGGGTTGGTGGTGACGTTATATTTGCTCGCGAACCTTGCGTATGTCGTGACGTTGCCGCTCGCGGGAATTCAAGCCGCGCCGCAGAATCGCGTGGCGACGGCGGTGATGCAGGCGGTGCTTGGTCCAAACGGCACGATCCTGATGGCGCTTGCGATCATGATCTCGACGTTTGGTTGTAACAACGGGTTGATTCTGGCGGGCGCGCGAGTTTACTACGCGATGGCGCGGGACGGGTTGTTTTTCAAACGAGTCGACAGCGTTAACTCGCGGCACGTGCCGGCGGTCGCGCTGATCGCGCAGGGCGTGTGGGCGTCGTTGCTCGTGCTGCCGCGAACGGTGACGCGCAATCCGCAAACAGGGGCGGATACGTTTGGGAACGTTTATACGCAACTGCTGGAGTACATCGTCTCTGTCGATTTGATTTTTTATGCGTTGATGGTGGGCGCGGTGATCGTGATGCGACGCAAAGCGCCGGAGATCGAGCGGCCGTATCGGACGTTTGGTTACCCGCTCGTGCCGATTATTTATATCCTGTTGGCGGGACTCTTCATCATCGACCTCGCGATCCTCGCGCCGTCGACGTCAGGGATAGGCTATCTGTTGGTGTTTACGGGGATTCCAGTGTACCTGGTTTGGAGCCGCGAAAAGGCACAAAACAAAGCCACAAGAGGCACTTGAGCTTTTTGTGGCTCTGTTTTGTGCCTCTTTGCGGCTCTACTTGACCCACTCATCCGCGATCTCGGTTTCAACTTTTACCGGCACAGTCTTCAAATATTCCTCGCCCGCGGCGCACATCACGCGTTCGACTTTCGCGGCGATCTCCGTCGCTTCGTCTGCGTTGGCTTCGACGACGATCTCGTCGTGAATGATGTTGACGATATTTGCACTCGTGTTGCGCAGCTCTTCTCGCATTAATTTGAGCGCGCGTTTCAGGATGTCGGCGCTTGTGCCCTGGATCGGCGTGTTCTTGCCGTTGCGTTGCGTCATCGACACTTGTTGCCGATCGTTTTCGTCGTAACGGAAGCGCACCAAACGCCCCGACGCCGTCCGCGACTGCCGCTCGCTGACGGCACGGCTTGCCGCGTCGCGAAGATAGTTGTCGAGTCCGCGATACGTCGCGAAGTAACGCCGCAAGACGTTCTCGGCGTCTGACACGCTCAATCCCGTCATCAACGCAAACCTTTGCGCGCCGATGCCGTAAACCACGCCAAAGTTCAGCCGCTTCGCAAAATCACGCTGCTCTTTCGTTACCTGGTCCAGCGCAGCATTGAAAACCTGCGACGCCGTGACCCGATGCAGATCGGCGCCGGAATTAAACGCGTCGATAAAACCGCGATCTCCGGAAAACTCCGCCAGTATCCGCAACTCGATCTGCGAATAGTCGGCGATGATCAACTTCCGTCCCTCCGGATGACCACTAAAACAACGGCGGTACTCAACCGCGTGCGGCACCTGCTGAATATTCGGGTTCGTACACGCAAACCGCCCGGTCGGCGCGCCAATCTGCCGAAAGTCGGCGTGCAAACGTTTCGTCACGGGATTGATCAAGTCGATCATGTTCAATCCATAACTCGTCAGCGCCTTTTGCACGGTGCGATATTCGAGCAACGTTCCAATAATCGGATACTCGGCCGCGAGCGGCTGAAGCTTCCAGTTACGCGTGGAATCGGGAACGGGAATCCCGAGCCGGTTGAGCGCCTGCGTCAGTTGCTGGTGTGAATCGAGATTGATGTCGTTGCGTTGTGGTCCACCAAACAAAGAGCCTTGCGACGACTCTTCCGCCAGCACTTCCTGCAACTGTTCCGCCAGCTCGATCCGGCGTTTCTCGACGATGCTGAGCTGTTCGAGCCAGCGATCGCGGTGCATGAAAAAGCCGGTCAGTTCGATATCGACCACGGTATTTACGCATTCAAACTCGAGCTGCGCGCATTTGATCAACGAATCAGACTTCAACCGCTCGATCAACTTCTCACGCAACGGCAACAACACCGCCGCATCGCGCGCCGCGTATTCGAGTTGTGCTTCCGAAAGCTCGAAGTTCCAGTTACTGAGCCGCTCAGTCTTGTCGACCGACTCGCCCAGGTAACGGCCGGCGACAGTCTCCAATCCGTGACGTTCTTCGATATCGCCCGCGCCGACAAGTTGACTCGCAAGCAACGTATCGAACAGCCCGCCCAGATCGATGCCGAGATTGTGCTTGATAAACTTCGCATCAAACTTCGCGTTGTGCGCGATCTTGATCGGACGCGGCGCTTCGAGCAGACGCTTCAACGGCGCAAGCGCTTCGCCGTTGCCTTTGCTGTTGTCGTTGCCAAACGCGTCGAAGTCGATAATGTACACGCGATCCGGCGTGGCCAGTTGGATCAAACGCAACCGCGCCGTGAACGGATCGAGCTCCGTCGTTTCCGTGTCGAGCCCGACAACCGGTTGTGAGGAGATCGCTTCAATTGCTTTGCGGACTTCTGCCGCGGTTTTGATTACCTGGTAGTTCGTCATTCGAGCAGAACCGGATTAGAGCGCCATCAATCTTTTCAACATTAAAATCTGCCCTTTGTGTTGGGCCTCGTGATCGATGAGGCGATGAAGAATCCAGCGCAGGTTATGCTCGGTCGTTTCACCGCGTCGTTCGAAAAGGATGATGCGTTCGAGGTCTTTGTCGTTGTATGAGAAGAGCACGTCGCGCGTTTGGTTGCGAATCTTCTCTGCTTGCTGCAAGCAAAACTCGGTCGTGAATCCGTTGCGCGTGACGCGTTCGAGATCGTCAAGAATGTCCCAATAAGGAGCGGCCTTGTCTTCGTCGGTGAGCTGATGACCGCTGACCACCATCTGCATCCAAAACCACTCTGCTTCGCCGATGTGCAGGATGAGCGCGCCGATCGAATGCGCGCCGAGAAACGCAGGCTTGCCGATCAGTTCGTCGGGAATCGTTTTCACGGTATCTACGAGCTGGCTGCGCACGTCTTCCATACCGCTGAGATAGTAGCCAATGCCGGTTGATAAGCCGGGATGAGGAAACAGCATTCTGCGTCTCATTAATAATCCTTTCAGCGTTACTTCAGGCGCCGGGAATCGGTTCACTGCGTTCGACGCGTTGCTGAACAAATATCAGCAACAGCACGGCGGCAGTCGCGCCCATCACCGCGTTGACGAGGAATGCGGTGGCCGGTCCCTTCCAGTCCCAAATCATACCCATCAAAAGCGAAGCGGGAAACACCGTGATACCGAAGGCGAGATTATATAGTCCATAGGCTGTTCCGCGTTGCTCGGGCCGGACGAGATCCGCGACAAGTGCTTTTTCAGCGCCTTCGACGAGACCGAAATAGATTCCATAGATCAGAAACAGCACCCAAACGGACCACGCGTTGTCGACAAACGCAAAGCCGGCGTACACCGCCGCATAAAGCGCCCAGCCGGAAACGATCAACTGTTTGCGTCCGAGGCGATCGGACAAGTCGCCGCCATAAAGCGAACTGAGCACTTTCGAAGCATGATGCGTGGCCCACAAGAGCGGAATGACGACGAGCGAAACGCCAGACTCATTTGCGCGCAGGATCAGAAAACTGTCAGACGAATTTGAAAGCGTGAACAGCGCGAGAATGAGCAGGAACCGTTTGAAGTTACTGTCAAAACCCCGCAGCGACAACTTCGGAACCGGCGTCCCCTCACGACGAACCACTGGCGATTCTTTCATGACAAAGATCGCCACTAACACCGCCACAAACGCAGGTATCGCTGCGATTAAAAAGATCCGCGTGAAGTTTGTTCCGATGAGAACGACGAGCAGGTAACCGATGAGCGGTCCGATAACTGCGCCGCCGTGGTCCATCGCCCGGTGAAAACCAAACGCGAGCCCACGCTGCTGAAATGGCACTGAGTCGGCAATCATCGCGTCGCGCGGCGACGTTCGAATTCCTTTGCCGACGCGATCGCTGATTCGAATTGCAAGCACCTGGTGCCAGCTACCCGCAAACGCGAGCAACGGCCGCGCGAGGGCCGCGAGCGCGTAACCACCGACGACAAGAAACTTCCGTTTGCCGAGTCGATCGCTGAGGTTTCCGGCAAACAGTTTCAGCAAACTCGAAACAGATTCCGCAGCACCTTCGATGATGCCGATCGCGCCCGCGGAAGCGCCGAGCGTAGTGGCGAGGAAGAGTGGCAGGAACGGATAGATTATCTCGCTTGAAGAGTCGTTGAGGAGACTGACTAGACCGATAGCAACAACATTAGCCGGGAGTTTCCGATAACGGCCCCAAAGCCCGGGAGTGCTTTCGTCAACCTCAAGCCTTTTGATAGCGGGCCCTCACCACGGTCTTAATATTTCCACGCACGTGGAAGTCGCCGTCGATCTCCACGCTCAGCGGATCGCACGCGGCGACAAAGTCTTCGAGAATGATATTAATGACGTGTTCGTGAAAGATCTTCACGTTGCGAAACGAGTTGATGTAGAGCTTCAAACTCTTCAACTCGATGCAGCGTTCGTTAGGAATGTATTCGAGCCGGATGATGGCGAAGTCGGGAAAATCCGAGAACGGGCAGATCGCCGTAAACTCGGGAATCTCGAAGTTGATCCTGATTTCGCGGCCGGGAAACTCGTACGGAAACGTTTCGAGCGGAAACAAGCTCATCTCCGCGCGCGGAGTTGATTGAATATTCAGACACTCACTCATGTTTAGTAGTTTCTCACAGGACGATCGCGGTGGCCCATATCGAAGAACTTGATCAGCACCAGTCCGGCGAGGAAGCCGCCGATGTGTGCCGCATACGCGACGCCGCCCTGTTGCGATCCCTGACCCAGCATGCCAAGCCCGCTGATCAACTGAAACACAAACCACATCCCGATTGCCACCCAGGCGGGAACGGCAGTGAAGATATTGAAGAGAATGACGTTCACACGCCGTGACGGATGGAGCAGGATATAACCGCCCAGCACGCCTGAAATCGCGCCCGAAGCGCCGAGACTGGGAACGAGCATGTCAGCCTGATCGCCGGCCAGGGCCGCAGTCGTAAACACGTGAGCGAGCGACGCGAGCACTCCGCAAAGCAAGTAGAAGATCGCGTAACGGACATGGCCCAACCGGTCCTCGATGTTGTCGCCGAAGATCCAGAGGAAGAGCATGTTGCCGAAGATGTGCGCGATGCCGCCGTGCATGAACATCGACGTGATCAACGTGAAGTAAACCGAAAGCGGAGTCTCGCCTAAACCCGGCATCAAAACCCGTTGACCGGTCGCGATTTCGATCACGCGAGCAGGAGTGACGATGTCTCTTCCCGTCATGATCTCACCGGGCACGGTGGAGAATGCGTATGTGAAAGCCGTGTTGCTGCCGAGACCTTGCAGGACGACGAAGACAAAGAGATTGATCGCGATGAACGCGTAGTTGACGAACGGGAACGTCGTTCTATCCTGGTTGTCGTCGCCTAACGGAAAGACCATCGTTTGATTTCCTCGCGCCGAGTTTAGCTCCGCGCGTATGCGGAGATTGTGGCACGGCTGTTACAAAGAGTTAATCCATCACGCGATTCGCAACCGGCGCGCCTGCGTGCGCGATCGCCGGTTCCTGCGGCTTCAACAATTCGTAGCCTTCAGAGCGCGCAACGTAAGTCGCAGCAGTTAGATCGCCGGTGACGTTGAGCGTCGTGCGACACATGTCGAGAATGCGATCGACGCCGAGAATGATCGCGATCAGCGCGGGATTGATTCCGATCGTCACGAGGACGCCGATGATAAACGGAATCGACCCCGAAGGAATGCCCGCCGTGCCGACGCCGCCGATGATCGCAAGATAGACCACCATCAACTGTTGGCCCAACGTCAGATCGACGCCGGCGAGTTGGGCCAAAAAGAGCACTGTCACACCTTCGTAAAGCGCAGTTCCGTTTTGGTTCGCCGTCGCGCCGACCGTCAACACGAAACTGTTGATCTGCGACGGCACGCCGAGGTTCTGTTCGGAAACACGCAACGCCGTCGGCAACGTCGCGTTTGATGAAGAGGTCGAAAACGCGGTCAGGATCACGGTCTTGACGCGCCGGAAAAACTCGATCGGCGAAATGCGCGAGAGAAAGTAAACCGAAAGCGAGTAAACGCCGAACATGTGCAGCGAGAGGCCGAGCAGCACGGTCAGCACAAACCAACCGAGCGCTTGCAACAGATCGAGTCCAAACCGCGCGGTGGTGTTGAATAACAAACACGCCACCGCAAACGGCGCAAACTTCATGATCATCTCGATGATCTTCGCCGTGATCTGGTAAAGGCCTTCGAGCACACGCATCACGGGCGCCGTCACGGTCTCGGGCAACAGCGTGATTGCAATGCCGATGATGAGACCGAAGAACATGAGGTGCAGCATGTTCGCGTCTTCTTTGCTGGCGACGGCGAAGAACGGGTTCTTCGGCACGATCGTTTCGACGACGGACATCAACGGTGTTGTGGCTGTGCTGGCTTTGGTTGCGTCCTGAACGCGGGTCGTGGCGTCGCTGGCGAAACGCTGTTGCAACGCCGCCGAAGTCGCCGGATCGACACGATTTCCGGGTTTGATCGTGTTCGCGAGTGTGATGCCGATCGCGACGGAGATCGCCGAGATCACGAGACAGTAGCCGAACGATTTAAGACCGACGCGACCGAGCTTTCGAATGTCGCCAATGCCCGCAACGCCGACGACGAGCGACGAAAAGACGAGCGGCACGACGATCATCAACAGCAGACGCAGAAACAGTTGGCCCACCGGATGCGTGATGTTGTCGATAACCCACGCCACGCGCGTGTTGTCGCCGCCAAACAGACGATTCACCGCGACACCCGCGATCACGCCGACGAGCAGGCCGATCAGGATCTTGGTATGAAGCGCCATGCCTTTCGGCTTATCGGGAGTCTCGTCGTCGAGATCAGTGGTCACTTCACGCTCGAATGCGTCTCGCTGTAGGTTGTTGTCGTCAGGCATATATTTTTGTTTGTGCCTCTTGGCGTCCGGGTTTTGTGCCTTTTGTGTTTACCGGCCCCAGCGCAGCTTGTCGCGCAACACGTCGAAGTAGTTTCTATTGCTTGGCTGCACGAGATTAAACGTCACGTTGCTCTTGCGAATCACTACGCGATCCTCGACGTTCAAAGCAAAGCCAACCTGGCCGTCGAGTGTCAACGTTACTTCTTCCTGATGGGTCTTTAGCAGCAGCTCGATCCGCGCGTCGTCCGGCACGACGATCGGCCGGTTGGAAAGCGTGAACGGACAGATCGGAGTGATCACCACCGCGTTCATCGAGGGAAAGACTACTGGTCCACCGGCGGAAAGGTTATAAGCTGTCGAGCCTGTCGGCGTCGAGACGATCAGGCCGTCGGCCCGGAACGAGTTGACGAAGTGATGATTGAGATACGTCTCGATCTCGATGATGCGCGCGAGTGCCGACTTGTTGATTACGACGTCGTTGAGGACGCGATTGCGCGTCACGACTTCATCTTGCCGGCGCAATTCGACGTCGAGCATCACGCGTTTATCGACGCGGAAGTTGCCGGAGAGAAGCGATTCGAGTCCGGGATAAAGCTCTTCGATACGAAACTCGGCGAGATAACCGAGACCGCCATAGTTCACGCCCATCACCGGCACTTCACGATCGCCGAGCATGCGCCCGGTGGCGATCATCGTGCCGTCGCCGCCAAGCACGAGAATCAGATCGACATTCGCGGCGAGGTCGTCGCTCTCAACCTCGGAAACTGCGCAACCCGTTTCGTGTTCGATCCGATCGCGTTCAATCTCCGGCCCGCCGACGAGGGCGATGCCACGCTCGTCCAGCCACTTCACCAGTTCGCAGATGGTCTTCAACGCATCCGGCTGGTGCGGTTTCAGAACAATTCCAATGCGCTTGATTGGCGACATGACTGAGTGCTTGGGCCGGGATAATACGGGGCCGCGGTTTATGTTTCAACCCTGTAAAGGGCAAGAAATTCTATGTTCCCCTCGGCACCCTGAATTGGTGACTCGATCACTCCTGCCACTTTTAGTCCTAACTCAATCGCGGATTGATTAACTTTTTCGACTGCCTGCGCGCGCTTCGCCGGATCGCGAACGATGCCACCACCGCCGACTTCACCTCGGCCGACTTCAAATTGCGGCTTCACGAGCGTCACGATCGCGCCGCCTTCGCGCAGCAGCGGAACAATCACCGGCAAGACCATCGTCGCCGAAATGAACGAAACGTCGACGACCGCCAGATCGAACTTAACCGGAAATTCTTCAGGTTGAAGATACCGCGCGTTCACGCCTTCGCGAACCTCGACGCGTGGATCGTTACGCAGCCGCCAATCGATCTGATTGTGACCCACGTCGATGGCAAACACACGTTGCGCGCCGTTTTGCAGCAGACAATCGGTGAACCCGCCGGTCGAGGCGCCGATGTCGAGACACGTCATGCCCTGCACGTCGAGTTGAAACTCGCGCAACGCGGCTTCGAGTTTCACGCCACCGCGGCCGACATAGCGCGATGCCGGATCGTCAGCTCGCTTGACGCGAATCTGCGCATCTGTCGCAAATTGTTCGGATGGTTTTTCGACGCGCTGCTCGTCGACGAGCACAACTCCAGCCATGACCAGCGCCTGCGCTTTGGTGCGCGACTCGGCCAGGCCTTGTTCAACCAGCAGTTTGTCTATTCGCTCGCGCTTCACGTTACGGGACATTACACCATAACGCGAAGTTCTTCTCTGCGTTTCCTATTGCACCTAAATTTAAACGCAGAGAACACAGAGGACCGCAGAGTTACGCAGAGGATTTAAGCTCGCCGTGCTGTAGTTGTTACCGCGCGGGGCGTGTCGGTCAGGCGCAAGTCGCCGGCGCACGCCTCGCAAAGCCAAACGATGATGTGGGGCGCATCAGACCAAAAGAACGAACTCACCTTCCCCGCCATCTGCACCGCTTGCTCGACCCTCAGCCGTTGCAATGCCTGAATATAAAAAACGCCATTATAAAATTCCCCATCTGCACCCTCGTCTCGATGGATACACTCCCGCTCTCGAAACATTTGTCTGGTCATAATAATTTCCGTTTCTTTGTCGGGGATTGTTAAATGAGGATCAAACCAGCTAGGCGCATGATGCCATTCGAGTTGTCATCCGTCAATAAATTATTCTGAGGATCTAATATCGTGGACGTTCTGGTCGCCGCGGACCTTCGAACAGCTCGTCGACGTTCGATAGATTGCGATCGCCGCCGCGATTACGACGACGTTCGCGACGCTCGGCGCGGCGTGCACGGCGTTCCTGCCACTGATCGTACAAGACCGATTCGCGGATCTGTTCGAGTTGCTCTTCTTCGTTGGGCTCGCCGCGTGCACGTCTGCGCGGTTCAAGCGGTTCAAACTCTCTCTCGGTAACGCGAGGTCTTTGTGCCGGCGGCGTCTGCCCGGTCTGTTTCGTCGCCGACATCACCGGTTTGACTTCCGGTTCCACCGTTGGGTTTTCTTCGACCAGTGACGCCTGCTCGATCTGAGGCTCTGCGGCTGCTGTTTCTGTTTCCGCAGTATTAGCTTCCGGTTGCGTGTTTGTTGTTAATTGAATTTGTGACGTCGCGTTCGCACCCGCACGTTTGATGTGAACGGCGACCAGCGCTGAGGCAGCGCCGAGCATGACGGCTACCACAAAAGCGCCGCCGAGATACCAGATCCTGCGAAGCCGCATCTTCGTGCGGATCTCTGCCAGCGGCACCACGCGCTGCGCGCGTCGCACCACACGCTGATCGTCAAAATGAGGTTGCGCGACTGCAGCCCGGACTTCAACCGGATTTTCGAATACGTTTTCTTTCATCGTTCCACTGCGTCAGGAATTTTACTGTCGGGAGAGATTGAAAATTCGAAATTCGAATTCCGATGTTGCAATCACGAGGCCACAGATTTTCTTAGAAAATCCGGCTAAGGAGGGAGAAACCTAACCCATATGGTGCACGGAAACGACGCGTTGTGTCTGTTATGAAATAACCCGCCGCGATTTTGCGCGGCGATCGTCCAGCACTTCTATACTTTCTTTCACGCGATTGTAAATGCCGTCTGAGTCGAGGCCATACTTCGCGAGCAGCAGCTTCGCATCGCCGTGCGTGATCAGTCGATCGGGAATACCCATGCGAACGACGCGAACCTTGTCCTGGAGTCCATTCTCTTCCAGTAACTCCATCACGGCCGCTCCGAAACCACCGGACAGGTAATGCTCTTCGACTGTGACGATCAGGCGTTTGGTGCGTGCGAGGGCGAGCAGCAACGGCGCGTCGAGCGGTTTCACGAAACGCGCGTTGACGACAGTCGTTTCGATTCGCTCTTTCGCTAACTGTTCCGCTGCGGCCAGTGACGGATGAACCATCGCGCCATAAGCGACTATGGCGATCTCGCCGCCGTCGCGCAGTATTTCACCTTTGCCGATTTCGAGCAGTTCCGGTTCGCGCGTGATGTCCGCGCCGATGCCGTTGCCACGCGGATAGCGCATCGCCACGGGGCCGGTGTGTTCGAGCATCGTGTACATCATGTCGCGCATTTCGCCTTCGTCTTTCGGCGCCATCAGGACAATGTTGGGAACGGGACGGAGATAAGCGATGTCGAGCAGGCCGTGATGCGTTTGTCCGTCGCCACCGGCGATGCCGCCGCGATCCAGGCAAAACTTCACGTTCAGATCCTGGATGCAGACGTCGTGGACCACCTGATCGAATCCGCGTTGCAGGAACGTCGAATAGATCGCGCAGACGGGTTTCAGTCCTTCGCACGACATGCCGGCCGCGAAAGTGACGCAATGTTGCTCGGCGATACCGACGTCGAAAGATCGCTCCGGAAACTTTTCGAGCGGCGTGCAAACACCTGTGCCGTCAGGCATCGCCGCCGTCAGTGCGACGACCTTCTGATCTTTTTCCATCAACTCGGCAAGCGTGTCGCCGAATACTTTCGTGTAAGTGGGCGCCTTGGCAGTGCTCGTGACTGGTTTGCCGGTCTTCAGATCGAAAGGACCGGTGGCATGCCAGCAATAATAATCAGGCTCGGTCTGCGGGAAACCTTTTCCCTTGGTCGTTAGCGCGTGGACGATCACCGGACCATCTTTAACCTGTTGCGCTTCCCTTAGCGCAGCGACCAGGGCTCGCGGGTTGTGACCGTCGACGTAGCCGATGTATTTGAAACCCAACTCGCTGACGAGCGCGCCGGGAAGAACTGCCGCGGCAATCACGTCTTTCATCGTCTTCGCCGCCTGATGCAAACGCTCGCCGACCGACGGAATCGCCAGCAGTTTATTTTCAACTTCGTCTTTGAACCGGTGATAGCCGTGCGCGCCGCGAATGCGATTCAGGTATCCCGTCAACGCGCCCACGGCCGGCGCGATCGACATCTCGTTGTCGTTGAGCACGACGATCAAACGGCTCTTCAAATGGCCCGCCTGGTTGATCGCTTCCATCGCCATGCCGCCGGTGAGAGACGCGTCGCCAATCAACGCTACGACGTGATGGTCTTCACCTTTTCGATCGCGAGCGATAGCCATGCCGAGCGCGGCCGAAAGCGAAGTAGAAGCGTGACCCGCGCCGAAGGTGTCGTACTCGGATTCGTCGCGCCGGAGAAAGCCGCTGATGCCGCCGTACTGTTTAATCGTCGGCAAGAGTTCGCGGCGGCCGGTCAGGATCTTGTGCGCGTAAGCCTGGTGGCCCACGTCCCAGACGAGGCGATCGCGTGGCGTGTCGAACGCGTAATGCAGCGCGACAGCAAGCTCGACGGCGCCGAGTGACGCGCCAGTGTGGCCGCCAACGCGGGACATCGTTTCGAGAATGTAGTTGCGAATGTCGTCGGAGACGGTTCGAAGTTGCTCAACTGGGAGCGCTCGCAGGTCGGCTGGGGAGTTAATACTCTCGAGAAGACTCATTGTTGCCGCATTGTACTCCAATCACCAAATTTTGTTACGCGACGCGCAATACTTCAGTTCCCTTCGCACCTGCTTGGCATTGCAAAGTACTCTGCCGCGAGCAAGTTGTCAACTGAAAATTTTACCCTGAGGAACTCAAAATTCCCGGAAATCGTTCATTAACTCAGTGCAAAACGAGCAGTTCAATCTCGAACTATTCTTCAAGGCGCTGGCCGATCACACCCGCCTGCGGTTGATTCATTTGTTGGCTGACGACGAGGTTTGTGTTTGCTCTTTGGTCGACTCTCTCGAAACAAAACAATCAAAAATCTCGCGCCACCTGGCCTATCTGCGCCGGGCCGGACTCGTGGCGGTGCGCCGAAATGGAAGATGGGCTTACTACAGGCTGGTTGAGCCAACTGATCCCTGTGCCGCGAGAATCTTTCGCGAACTGCGAGAACACCTGGCGAATACCACGGAACAACAGCACCCGAATTCACAAATTCAAGAGTAGTGTCTTATTTTGGCTCTGCGTTAAATATTTGGAAGTCAGTATTTACGCAGAGATCTCAGAGCTACGCAGAGAATGCCGAGTTGAAATTAAGGCACTACCAATTCACTACCAATTCAAGTCATTCCTTGACAATCTGCCACTCCCGACTAGAATTGGTCTTCGCCTGATTAGGCACGGAGATGTGGCCGAGTGGCTGAAGGCGGCGGTTTGCTAAACCGTTAAGGGTCAAAAGCCCTTCACAGGTTCGAATCCTGTCATCTCCGCCAGACTTTGGTCAGTAGTTAGTAGCCAGTAATCAGTAGAAAATTTCTTACTGACTGCTGACTACTTTTTTATTGTCATGACTGTTCGCGTACGCTTCGCACCTTCCCCGACGGGCTATCTGCACATCGGCGCCGCCCGTTCAGCGCTTTTCAACTGGCTTTACGCACGCAAATCCGGCGGCAAGTTTCTCCTTCGGATCGAAGACACCGATCTCCAGCGTTCCACCGACGAATCGACGCGCTCGATCATCGAAGGACTCGAATGGCTCGGACTCGACTACGACGAAGATCTCGTTTTTCAGTCGAACAACGCGCCGCAACATCGCGCTGCTGCGAATCGGTTAGTCGAAGAAGGCAAAGCCTATCGCGACTTCACGCCGAAGGAGCAACGCGACGATAAAGACGTGAAGCAGAACATCGCGGAGCGCGCGCGCGCGCAGTCGATGGAAGGCGTGGACCCGCGCAGTAATCCTTTTCGTGATTTGCCGAAAGAGGAGTCAGAAAGACGAGCCGCGGCCGGCGAGCCTTTCGCGGTGCGTTTGAAAGTGCCCGTTGAAGGCCAGACGCGGTTTGACGACATTGTCTACGGGACGCAGGAGCGAGGTTATTCCGAGATTGAAGATCTCGTGCTGCTGCGAGCGGATGGTCATCCGCTTTACAACCTTTCGGTGGTGATCGACGACATCGAGATGGGCATCACGCACGTCATCCGCGGACAGGACCATCTCACCAACACACACAAGCAAGTCCTGCTGTACGAGGCTCTCGGCGCGAAGGTGCCGCAGTTCGCGCATCTGCCGCTGATTCTGGCGCCGAACAAAGGGAAGCTCTCGAAGCGAAAGCACGGCGAAGTCGTTTCACTTACGACTTATCGCGATCGCGGTTTTGTGCCCGCGGCGTTTCGCAACTTTCTCGCGTTGCTTGGTTGGTCGTCGCCGGATGGCAGAGAGATACTCAGCAAGGAAGAGTTGGTCCAGTTGTTCTCGCTCGAAAACATCGGCCGGGCGAATGCCATTTTTAACTTTCAGGAAAGCGATCCGAAACGCTGGACGGACGACAAAGCGGTGTGGATGAACGCCGAGTACATTCGCACGATGCCGCTCGACGAGTTGTTGCCGATGGTGAAGGCGGAATTGCGCGCGAACAAACTCTGGCGCGAAGAGTATGACGACGACGATCGCGACTGGCTGTTGAAGACGCTCGACTTGATCAGGCAGCGTTACTTCACGCTCAAAGACTTTTCGATGCAAGGGCGGGCATATTTTTCTGACGACTTCGACTTCGACGAAACAGCCATCAACAAGAACCTGCGCAAGGAGCCGCGCACACGAGAACTGCTGCAAGGGCTGGCAGACCGGCTCGAATCGGTCGAGCCATTCAACATCGAGACGGCGGAAGCGGCGTTGCGTGCGTTTGCCGACGAGGCAGGCGTAAAGGCGGGATTGCTGATCAACGGCGCGCGCACGATGTTGACCGGGCAGGCAGTCGGTCCGTCGATGTTCGAGATCTTCGACGTGCTGGGACGTGAAGCGTCCGTGCAACGGTTGCGAAGTGGTATTCCTTTCCAATAGGAGCGTTTATGAAGACACGAATTTTTTCGATTCTCGTTCTGATTTGTCTTTCATCCGCGGTTCATGCTCAAACTGATGCCCAGGCGGTGCTGGCGGCGTTCGACAAGTTGACCAAGGGGATCGAGCATGCGAACGTGAACGAAGTGATGAGTGTCTACTGGAACAATCCGCAACTCAATCTCTTCAACTACAACGGCACGGTCACTAAAGGTTGGGAGCAGGTTAAGAAGAACCGCGAAAGCTCGTATCCGCAGATCAAAGACGCGAAGCTGGAGATTCGAGACAAGGCAGTCCACATGCTTGGCAAAGACGGCGCGGTCGTGACTTGCCAGTGGACGCAAACGCAAACCTATAAAGGCACGGCAGAAACGGCAACTGGCCGCATGACGCTCGTCTTCAAGCGCGTGGGAACAGCGTGGAAAGCGATTCACCTGCACTCGTCGCCTGATTCGCCCGATCCGTCAAGGATTCCTCCTTCAGAACAACAACCAGCCGACGAGCCAGCGCCCTCTCCATCTCCCACTCCAACGCCAAGGAAGCCCTAACCGGAAATAAAAACCGGAAATAAAAAGCCGTCCACGATCGTGACCGTGGACGGCTTCGGTGAACTGTTGGGATTGGCCTGTGGCTACTGTGTGCAGCTTCCAGAAAGGAGGAGCACTATTGCAGTGAGACTACCGAACCAGAATCCTAACGAGTTAGCTGGTTCAGAGGTCAGGCCGCAGCCACCTCACTGTGATAAAAACTCATATACTTTTGAATCACCTCCTTTCCAGTGTTGCCACGGATGATAAGACACAAGACCGTGAGCGTCAACCGGTTTTTCCTCTGCGATCTCTGCGCTCCTCTGCGCGTCTCTGCGTTAGATATGAGCGAGACGCAGGTTTAACGCAGAGACGCAGAGAAGCGCAGAGATTGCAGAGGAATTTGTCAGGTATATCGCTCGAATACGAGTTGACCTGCGGTGTAAACCCGCCACGCGTGTTCGATGCCGAAGAAGTAAGCTAGTTCGCGATAGTCGTCGCAGTCGTGAATGACGACGTCCGCGATCTTTCCTGGTTCGAGTGAGCCAAGTTTTGCGCCGCGATTCAGACTGTATGCGGCGTTGATAGTAGCGGCTGTGATCGACTCCGCCGGCGTCATCTTCATGTGCGTCGAGGCGAGTGAGAGGATCATCGGCATCGACGGCGTCGGCGACGAGCCGGGATTGAAATCTGTTGCCAAAACGATCGCCAAACCGGCATCGATCATTGCGCGCGCCGGCGGATAACGTGACGAGCCGAGCGCGTAAACCGATCCGGGCAGTAACACAGGCTGCACGCCTGCCGACTTCAACGCCGCGATTCCTTCCGCATCGGTGTGTTCCAGGTGATCGGCGGTGATCGTTCCCAGTTCGGCAGCGAGTTTTGCGCCGCCGGAGAGCGAAAGCTGATCCGCGTGCATTCGTAAACCGAGCCCGTGACAACGCGCCGCCGACAATATCTTCCACGACTCATCGCCGGTGAACACGTTCTGTTCGCAAAAGACATCCGCAAACTCGGCGAGTTTTTCCTGGGCGACGAGCGGCAACATCTCGTCGACGATCAAGTCAATGTATTCACCGCGGCGGGCGGAATATTCTTTCGGGATGGTGTGCGCGCCGAGGAATGTCGGGACGTAGCGAAGCGGTGTTTCGGCGTCGAGTTTCCTGATCGCGCGCAGGATCTTGATCTCGTCTTCCAGCGACAGACCGTAACCTGACTTCGCTTCAACAGTCGTCGTGCCGCCGCGCAGAAACCACTCGGCGTAACGCCGTCCGGCTGAAACGAGTTCGTCAAGCGACGCGGCGCGTGTTTGATTGACGGTGGATTGAATGCCGCCGCCGCGAGCGGCGATCTCCTGGTAAGTTGCGCCGGACGCGCGTTCTTCAAACTCGCCCGCGCGCGTTCCCCCAAACACCGGATGCGTATGCGCGTCGACAAATCCCGGCAACACGACACGTCCGCCGGCGTCTACGACGTGACAATCCGCATCAATTTTGGCTTCGATCTGTGTGGTAGTTCCGACGCTCTCGACGAGACCGTTGCGAGTAAGTATCGCGCCGTTCGCAATTATCCCAAGCTCCCGCAACTCCGAACCGACACGCGGCTGTTCCGGGCCGGCGAGTGTCACAACCTGCGAACAGTTAATGATTGCTAATGACACGTGATCTTCGTTTCCCTAAACACAGAGAACGCCGAGGGACGCAGAGACCGCAGAGATGATTACTGAGATTATCGAACTAAAAGTAGCGGTAATGGCCCTTGATGGTCCAGGCAAACATTACGTCTTCAATACGCGCGCCCGCCCCGATGTTGTGGACGATTAGATAACGATCCGCGGATTCTGACAACATATTTGTCACGATCCCGATGTGATCGATGCCACTCGTCAACTCCCACGAAACGACGTCGCCCGGCTGGTAATCGGCGGCGTTGTTGCTGATCGAGAGCGACTTTCGCTGGCGCGTGAAGTAAGTCATCAGGTTCAAAACGCGGCGGTGATCGATGTTCTTGTCAGGTGCGTTCGCGCCCCATTTGGTGGGGTAGGCGGAGCGGGCAGACTTGATGTCTTCGTGAACTTCCTTTTGCAGGTCGATACCGGCTTTGCGAAACGCGCGCACGACGACGTCGGAACAGACGCCGGTCTTTTCGGGTACGTCACCGCCGGGATATTCGAGCGCGACGTATGCCGGATCGTACCCGGTTGTCACGCCTGCCTGGGCGATGGCGCCTTCGAGCATTTGTTTGAGTTGGGGCGGGGCGTTGTCCGGAAGCGATTTGATCGTGGGGCTGGGCGACGCGGTTGGACCAATGTTGACGGTCTGCACGCGGCGCTGACTGGCAACCTGGCAGGTGGCTACGCCGGCGATGAACATCAGGAGCGTCAGTGTGAGTGTGGTGCTATTGCAATGTCGCATGTCGGGCCAGCCACTCTTTCACGTCCGCGCGCATTTCGGGAATGATCTCGTGCGCGGCGTTGTAGCTCTTAGACGCCACATTGCGCGCCCGGGTTCCCAATTGTTTTTCGTAATCGGCGACGCGTGCCGGCGGATAGAACTCGTCGCGAGTTCCGGCAAGGTGAAAAACGTCGAGTTCCGTTTCACGATAGACCGCGCTCGTGGACCAATCGCCCGGCAGGCCACCGCAGATCCCGATCACGCCACGCAGCCGTTCCGGATGCGTAAACGCGAAACGATAGTTGAGCGCGCATGACTGCGAGAAGCCGAGAAGAAAAACACGCGCCGGATCGGCGCTGCCCTCGGCGGCGAGTTGATCGATGAGATCGAACATCGCCTGGTGATGGACCACGACCGATTCTTCGCTGCGATAGCTTGTCAGCCAACCGAAACCGTATCGCAGTGGACCACCGGGCTGCCGCGGTTCTTTGATGTGTTGATGAAAGCCTTGCAACGATGCGATGGCGAAGTTGTCAGGCGCCATCTGTTGTGCCTCGAGCATGATCTGCTCTTTGAATGCGCCGTAGCCGTGCAAGGCGATCAAGAGTGGCGCGCGCGGTTCCGGCGCGGGTTGGACGTCGTAATAAAGGTTGATGCGGGCGTGGAGAGTGCGATCGGTTATTCGTTTGGCGTTTGTCATGGGATTTTTATTTTCTGCAAGTTCCTGCAAAGGCGCAATTGCATCCGCCTCGATTGACGGCTAGGATGACTGCGAGCTCAGCAGCCTAACTAATTTCCGGAGAGGTGTCGCGCAATGAAATTTCCAGGCGGTTTCAATATTCAGCAGATGATGAAGCAGGCGCAGCAGATGCAGGAGAAGATGCAGAAAGAGATGGAAGAACTGCGTGTCGAGGCTTCAGCCGGTGGCGGTGTGGTAACGGTGGCGATGAAAGGCAATCATGAACTGGTCGCGCTCAAGGTCGATCCCGAGGCGGTCAAGGACGGCGACGTCGAGATGCTTCAGGATTTGATCATGGCTGCGGTGAATGAAGCCAACCGGAAAGTGGATGAAGCGATGAAAGGGAAGTTGGGTGGGATGTTGCCGCCGGGATTGGGTGGGTTACTCGGGTAATGTCCTCAGTCGATTCGCCTGCCTTCGTGAGCTTTGTACTTTGAGCTTAGTGCTTTGTTCGCTAACGCGAGACTCACAAAGACACCAAGCACAAAGGACAAAGCACAAAGTTCAAAGTTCAAAGTTCAAATGCTTGAGTACGCCGAACCCGTAACTAAACTAATCGACGAACTAAAACGCCTGCCGAGCATCGGGCAGAAGTCTGCGCAGCGGCTTGCGTTCTACCTGATGCGCGCGCCCGAGACCGATATCGAACGTTTGATCGCTGCGATGCGAGAGGTGAAGCAGCGGATTGTTCTTTGTTCAGTTTGCAACAACCTGACGGAAGTCGATCCGTGCCGGTTCTGCGCGTCGCCGATGCGAGATCATTCGGTGATCTGCGTGGTCGAGGAACCGCACAGTCTCGTGGCGGTGGAGAAGACGCGCAGTTTCAAGGGCGTCTATCACGTGCTGCACGGCAGTCTTTCGCCGATTCGGCACATTACGCCGAACGAGTTGCGGCTCGATAATCTGTTGCCACGATTGAATCCGGAAAATAATGATGGGGTGGCGGTGACGGAAGTGATACTCGCCACCAACCCCACTACGGAAGGCGAAGCAACCGCGAATTACATCAGCCGGTTGCTTAAGCCATTAGGCATACGCGTGACACGCATTGCGATGGGTATGCCGGTGGGCGGCGACCTCGAATACGTGGATGAAGTGACGATGGACAAAGCGCTGTCCAATCGTCATGAGATCTGATCATTGGTCGTTTTCCATTTACCATTTTTCATTTTCCATTCAGGGACGAAATGGAAAATGAAAAATGGTAAACGAGAAACGGAAAATGCTCTTTTAGTACCTAACCTGTTCCGCCGCGACTGCATCTTTACACTCAATGCAGTCATCAGCTTCCTGATACATCTTCACGTCATAATCGACCAGCGACTGGACCGGCGTGCCTTCGATCTCGGTTGGCGCGGAGGTGAAGCGAACGATCGCGCCGCAGCCGATAATCCGCGCGCCGAGTGACTTCACGAGCGTGACTGTCTCTTCGATCGCTTTTCCGCTGCGAATGATGTCGTCGACGATGATGCACGGATTCACTTCGCCCTGGTTGACGTACTGGCGAAACATGCGCTTGCCGTTCTCCTGCTCGGCCCAGTAGATCTGTTCGGCGTTGAGCGCGTCGCGCACGCCGAAGGCGACCGGAATGCCGCCCGAGCTCGGACTGACCACGGAGATCTTCGGCAGTTGACTGGAGATGTCCTTTTCAAGTCGAAACTTGCGGCTCAACGCGACGGCGAGAACGCGGGCCGTGTCGTAATAGCGAAAAGCCAGCGGCATTTGAAAGTAGTGTGGCGAGTGTTTGCCGTTCGGATAGACAAAATGTCCCTCGCGAAACGCGCCAGTGCGTTTCAAAATCTGCATTACCGAATCTTGGGAAGGAATCAGCTCGACCATTGCGTTCTCCAGGCTGTCGTGTTTGGGTTTGTATTCGCGCCAGAGCATACATCAATCGCGCCCGTTTGCTCCATCGCTTGTGGCGCGTTCGACGAAACGGCGCTGATCTTTTGGTAAACCTTCCGGAAGTGAACTGGTTGAAAACCACCCGGCATGTTCGACTTCCATCGTCTGCGGCTGCACCGATCCGTTTGCGCGGCAGCGAAACAAGATTTCAACTTGCCGCGGTTTGCTAAACGATCGCGCTGCAAAAACTTCGGCGTCGCGAACTTCCAATCCGATCTCTTCACGCAGCTCGCGTCGCAGCGCGTCGAGTGGTTGCTCGCCGGCTTCGATAAAACCGCCGGGCAAACCCCAGCCGCTGCCAGAGCGAAAACGGTGTTTGAGTAACAAGACTTCGCCGGAGTCGTTGAAGACAATTGCACCGGCCGTGACTGTGAATCGCGCGTGAGTGACGCGCATTGTCCAGCGGCGCAGTCGCGCGGGCAGGAACCGCCATAACCGGCCGATCAGGTTCTGAAACATTCCGCGTGAGCATAACGCATTCGCGGCTGGATATTGACAAGGCTCGTCGCGGATTTCTAAGATTCGCTCCAACTATGGCAGCTACCGACGCGACAACCGGCAAGTCCAACGCTGTGGCAACCGCTGCGGCCCCCGTTCCCAAGCGAATCACGAACGCCCAAACGGTTTGCAACGAGAAGAATGAAAAGGGAAAGCTCTGTAACGGGCACCTGAAACAGTTGCGCACGGCGGGCGAGTTGGCCGTGATTCACCTGCGCGGCGACGACGTGCTTTCCAAGTGCCAGACGTGCGGCATGCTTTACATGGGGCCGCCGTTGGGCCACGTGCGCGATCCGAATAAGCAGGTGCGCTTTGTGGAAGCAGCGTTGACTGCGCTGTTGCAGGCGGCTGGTGGGACGCTGCCGGTTGTCAAAAAGAACGACCGCGGCGTTTATGTGATGCTCGAGACTGAAGCGCCCGGACATGCGCCTGCTCCGGCTGCGAAAGCTGCACCAGCAGCGCCGAAAGCGGCGGCAAAACCTGCCGCACCGGCCGCGGCGAAACCAGCGGAACACAAGACACTCGGTCAAAATCCGAATCGGCAGTTATTCAAGCGAACGACGTACGTTGGCGTCGCAGACACCGGACCGGTTGCTGGTGAGACTTTCGAACAGAAAGTCGCGCGGCTCAAAGCGCTATCGGCCGCGGCGAAGCAACGAGCAGAAGAAGGTGGTGGAGAAAGTGCGCCAGCCGCCGAGACTGCTCCGGTCACGACAACCGAGGCCGCGCCAGTTGCTGCGGCGCCTGCGCCCGCTTCATCGGCTGCGGCCAGTGGTGAACACAAACCGACCGGCAACGCAGATCGCACGATGTTCAAGCGTTCGACTTATTGTGGAGTTGTCGACACGGGTCCAGTTCCAGGTGAGAGCTTCGAACAAAAAGTCGCGCGCCTGGCGGCCCTGTCTGCTGCCGCCAAGCAACGCGCAGAAGGTGGTTAGCCACGAAGAGGCACAAACGAAGCCCACAAAAAGCACAAGAAGACTTAGAAAAGTTTGTGCCTTTTGTGGGCTTCGTTTGTGCCTCTTTGTGGCTCAGCTTTCAGTAATCGTCAATCCTTCGCGAGCGACTTTCCAATCCAAGACTTCCGCGCCTTCTTCACTCGCCAACGCAGCCTCGACTTCACCTCGTCGTCCCGGCGCGCACAGGAACGCGATACAGCCACCGCCACCTGCGCCACAGACTTTCGCGGCCTCCGCTCCATTCGCCAACGCCTTCTCGACGAGCATGTCCATCTGCGGCGTCGTAATCGTCGGCGCGAGACGTTTGCGATTCGGATAGCCGTTCTTCATCACCTGGGCCACCCGATCCCAATCGTCCGCCAGCAGCGCCTCGCGCATATTGCGCGCCGAGTCACGGATTCCGTCGAACAATTCAAACAACTCGGCATCGCCGTCGATGTGACGTTTATAGATCTCCCAGTTATTGATTCCGGAGAGTCTCGGCTCGCCGGTGTAACAGATCGCGATCCGGCGTTCCAGTTCTTCGATGTTCACATCCAACGCCTCGCGTTCGATCCCATCCGGACGAAAATGCACGCACGACACCGAACCGTAGAGCGGCGGGTAATAATCCTGAAATCCAGCGGGAACTTTGATCACCGTCGATTCGACGTTCGCAGCGATCGTTACATACTTCCGCTCGTCATAACGATTTCCAACCAGCCGATTCAGCGCGCCAATACACGCGATCGCGAGCGCGGACGATCCGCCGAGTCCTGCTCCGGCAGGCACGTTGCTGTCGGCGACGAGATGAAACCCGGTCGTCGGTTTGAAAAAGTGGACCAGTTTCGAGATCAACTCCAGTCGCTCTTCCTGCAACAGATCTTCAAGCGCCGAGAGTTCTGTTTCGAAGGAAACTTTCCGATCGCGCGATTCGAGAACGATACGCCCATCGTCGCGCGTCTCGATCCGGCAGCGAGCGGTTGTTGAAAGTGCGAAATTGACTGTGGTAGCGCCGGGATGGAAGAGGTAAAGAGGCCAAATGTCGATCGTGCCACCCGCCAGGTCGACGCGTGGCGGTGCTGTAGACTCAATTATCATGTGTTCGCCAACTTCATTATGTTAGTAGAGCTTTGTGCTTGGTACTTTGTTTGATTCTGCTACAAAGTACCAAGAACCAAGCACAAAGCTCAAAAGAAATTAGTCGCCGTCGCTCTTGCGCTCTTTGTGTTCGCCGCGGTGTTGTTTGAACGGGATGTGTTCCTGTATTTCTTCGCGGAGATCTTGCAGTTTTTCGGTCGCGGCGTGTTCGAGTTCCTGCAGCCGTTCGGGATCGGCCTCTTCAACTTTACGGGAAATCCAAAAGCGTTCGGCGAGATAAAACCCGACGATTCCCAGCACGACAATCACCAGCAAGACTTTGCCGAGCCGTTGGAAGTCGCCAATCAATCCCATCACGGCGCCACTGAAAAAGTAGCCCGCGCCCGCCAGCACGAAAACCCACAGGAAACAGCTCGCAAACGACAGGAACAGGAACCACAGGTAAGGCATGCGCCCGACGCCGTAGAAAACGCAGGCAGCCCAACGCAGTCCGTAGATGTACTTCGAAAGAAAGATCGAAAGCGGGCCGAATTTATTCGTGAGCCGCTCGAGTCGTGGCTTTGCAACGCGGTAGAAACGAACCTCTCTCACGCCTTCGCAAAACGCCCGCCCGGCGAGATACGCGAGGTTATCGCTCGCGCAGCCGCCTAAAGTGCCCCAGATCAACACTCGCGCAAAGCTGTACTCGCCGAAGAAACCGCTGTGGGCCAACACGCCCGCCATCAAAAGCGTGATGTCGCCCTCGATCATCACCAGCAGGAGCACCGCATACAGTCCATACTGGCCGATTAGTTCGTAAAGAAAGTCGAGGTGCATGAATTAGTTGGGCCGTGTTCAGCGTTCCGCCTGCCAGGAACAAGCCAAGAATAAACTGGAGGGCTCACTATTGACTACCGTTTGGTTCTTCCTCTTGCGGAGGCTTAACCACCAGCACCGGGCACGACGCATGTCGCACGACAGATTCGGCGGTGGAACCGAAGAGAATTCTCCCCAATCCGGTCCGTCCGTGCGACGCAATGACAATCAGGTCAACTCCACGTTCCCTGGCGACGCGAACGATCTCCGAAGCCGCTTCGCCGTGAACCACCAACTCTTCAACGTCTAAACCGGCACATTGTTCACACTCGGCGAGTTTCGGCAGCTCGCGCTCGGCGGAATCTTCGAGTTGTTCGGCGATATCGGCGATTGGCAACGGCTCCGTCATTCCTGAATAGCCGACCGTCGGCACGATGGGCTCGATGACGTTGATACAGATGATCGACGCGCCAAACGTCCGCGCCAGCGATGCGGCATACGAGAGGGCATAGTTGCCGCATTCACTAAAATCAGTGGGTAGAAGTATGGATTTTATATCCATCGTACTTTGTGCTTAGTGCTTTGTACTTTGCTCGCGAGTTCGCATTTTGCGTCTATTCGTCCGTTCATAAAGCGGTCAAACACAAAGTACAAAGCTCTAAGCTCAACAACTTGGCCGCATTCTACTCCCAGAACCATCTGTTTGACAGCCCTGAAACCCTCGTCTATTCTTCGGTCAACGTAACTGCATCCGCCCCAGGCCAGACGATTTGCAATGACGACTCCGGAATCAAACTACATCGGAATCAACGTTTCAGGCTCTCAAGTGCGCGCCGCGCTGGTCGACAACAACGGCCAGATACTCCAACGCCGCGACGCGGAAATCTCGCCGCAAACGATTGTTACCGATCTGGCGGAGATTGCTGCGCAACTGCGTTCGGCCGGTGAAACTGTCGCCGCGCTCGGTCTCGCGATTCCGGGATTGGTCAATCGACAAAGCGATCGCGTCGTCTCCGCGCGCGATCTGCCGGCGCCGCTTGCCGAAAATCTTCATGCCGAATTGACGCGAGCCACGGGTCTCCGCATCGAGCTCGAGAACGATGCAAACGCCGAAGCTTACGGTGAATTCAAGGCCGGCGCGGGTGTTGGCAGCCGCAATCTTTTTTACATGATGATCGGCGCCGGCATTGGCGGCGCGATCATTCTGGACGGCAAGCTTTGGACCGGCGCCTCGGGATTTGCCGGCGAGGTCGGGCACATCACGATCGACACCGAAGGGCTCGAATGCGTTTGCGGGAATACAGGTTGTTTGGAAACGGTGGCGTCCGCGCCGAGTATCGTGCGCCGTGCGCGCGAACGGTTGAATCGCGATTCGACGTCGTCGTTGTCGCGTCTCGGATTGAATAAAAATTTTACAGCCGACGATGTCGCGCACGCTGCGAATGAGGGCGACGATTTCGCGCTGATGATGATCGAGCGCACCGGAAAGTACATCGGCACCGGGGTCGCGAGCGTGATTAATCTATTGAATATCGAACGGATCGTGCTTGGCGGCGGTGTGATGGACGCCGGCCCGTTGATTCTCAATCCGATCATTCAGGAAGTTAAGCGCCGGGCCTTCTTACGCTGTTTCGAAGCTACCGAAATCGTCGCCGCCACCCTCGGCGCCGACGCCGCTCCCATCGGCGCCGCCCTCCTGGCCCGCGACGCGAGCATCAGTTGATCCCTCTAAGCGCCAAAGGCGCAACACAAGGTAGCCAGGGGCAAGCGCGAGCGGAGCGAGCGCACGGCCCCTGGATCACATGAATTCAAGAGCTGAGCACTGAAAGTGCGATAGAACCGGATCGTTCTGTCGCACTTTCAGTGCTCCATAACTTTCCCGATAAGACCAGGGGCTCGCGCTACGCGCTCGCCCTTGGCTACCCTTTGTTGCGCCTTCGGCGCTCCCATGTTCTGCCTTTGGCGCTCTCGTATCGCGCCATCGACTCTGCTAACTCGCCCCTCGTTGAGCTTGTGCAATTTTGCGCAATTTGAAAATTGCGATCTATTTGGTAAAGTACCTTTACTTTGCAATCAAAATAAAAAGTGCGAAAGGTTTGTGGGCTGTTGTGTCTGCCAGCAGTATCGGTTGACGTGCCCTCACGAATCCCGGTAGATGCCCCAGATCTTCCATCACAGTACAAACGCGCTGGCGAAAATCACGATCTATGGCGCCGTTTTTATTGCTGTTGCACTGTTGTGGGTGGCAGTTGAATTGAATCGTTCGTCGTGGAACACCGGCCAGTGGGTCGAACGACAACAACCCGTTCAATTCAGTCACAAACATCACGTCGGCGACGACGGTATCGATTGCCGCTATTGCCACACGTCTGTTGAAACCTCCGCGTCCGCGGGCATGCCTTCAACTGCCGTCTGCATGAGTTGCCACAAACAAATCTGGGCGGACAGTCCATATCTCGAACCGGTGCGCGCAAGCTTTCGCACCAACAAGCCGATCGAGTGGATTCGCGTACACGACCTGCCGGATTATGCGTACTTCAATCACAGCATTCACGTGAACAAAGGCGTCGGTTGTTCGACCTGTCACGGCAGAGTCGACGAGCAGCCCATCGCCTTCCAGGCGGCGACGCTCCAGATGGAATGGTGTTTGGAGTGTCATCGCAATCCGGAAAAATATTTACGGCCCGCGGACAAGATCGTCGACATGACGTGGCCGGCGGTAAACACGAGCAAGGACCAACTGGCCGAAGGCGTCAGGCGCAAAGCTGAATACAAGGTGCAAGGCAAAGAAATTCTGACGAGTTGTTCGACTTGTCATCGATAGAGATCGGAAATGAGCGACAGCGACCGTCACATAAACTTCAAACTAATGCGTGACCACATCCTTGCTTTGCAGGAGCAGGAGACGCCACGCACGGGCAAGAAGTATTGGCGCAGTCTCGACGAACTGGCCGATACGCCAGAGTTTCGCGAGTTCGTCGCGCGTGAGTTTCCGCAACAGGCGGAAGGCTGGAACGATCCGCTCGAGCGTCGCACTTTCATGAAGTTGATGGGCGCATCGCTCGCGCTCGCCGGTTTGAGTGGTTGCGTTTTCCAACCACCGGAAAAGATCGTTCCGTACGTCAATCAACCCGAAGGTCACGTTCCGGGCAAGCCGTTATTCTTTGCGACCGCCTCGCCGCTCCTTGGCGTGGCGACGCCGATCCTCGTGCGCAGCAACGAAGGACGGCCGACGAAGATCGAAGGCAATCCCGATCATCCAAACAACCGGCCCACTGATTTTCCGCCCGAAGATCCGGTGCGCGATCCGCGTGGATCGAGCGCGACGGACATCTTCTCGCAAGCCGCGATACTGAGTCTTTACGATCCGGATCGATCGCAAACGATCACCTTCCGCGAAGACATTCGCACGTGGACCACGTTTGTCGGCGAGATGCGCACCGTGCTCGACGAGCAACGGCCCAAACAAGGCGCGGGCATCCGGTTTTTGACTGAATCGATCATCTCGCCCTCGCTCGGCACGCAGATGAACGACCTGCTGCGCTCTTTGCCGCAAGCAAAGTGGCACCAGTACGAGCCCGCGAATCACGACAACACGCGCGCCGGCGCCGTGATGGCTTTCGGCCAACCGGTGAACACGACGTATCGCTTCGATCTCGCGCAGCGTGTCGTATCGATCGATAGCGACTTCCTTGCGGCGATGCCCGGCACGCTCCGATATGCGCGTGATTTTTATGCGCGGCGGCGGGTGACCGAAACCAATCGCGAGATGAACCGGCTTTACGTGATCGAGCCGACGCCGTCGAACACCGGCGCTTGCGCGGATCACGCATGGACCGTCAAACCGAGTGAAATCGAAGGCATCGTGCGAGAGCTTGCCGCCGAGTCGCGATCCGGGTCGATTCCCTGGCTCGAGCCGATTATCCGCGATTTGGAACAGCATCGAGGCACAAGCATCGTCATTGCCGGCGAGGGACAACCACCGGCAATTCACGCCCTCGTCCATTCGCTAAACAACCGGCTGGGCAATGTTGGGAAGACCGTGTTTTACACGGATCCGTTGCAAGTCAATCCCGTCGATCAGCGACAGTCATTGCAAGATCTCATCGGCGACATCGACAACGGCCGCGTCGAACTGCTCGTGATCATCGGCGGCAATCCGGTGCACAACACGCCTGCCGATCTCAAGCTCGATTTCGAGCGCCTGAAGAAGGTTAAGCTGCGCGTTCACCTGAGTGAGTACAAGGACGAGACTTCCGAAGTCTGTCATTGGCACGTGCCGGAAGCGCACTTCCTCGAAACGTGGGGCGACGCGCGATCTTTCGACGGCACGGTCACGATCATGCAGCCGCTGATCGAACCGCTTCACGAAGGGAAGTCGGCGTACGAAATCCTCGCGGTGTTTTCCGATCAATACGATCGCCGGCCATACGACATCGTCAAAGGTTATTGGCAGACGCAACAAGCAGGTAACGCGGATTTTGAAACGTGGTGGCGCAAGTCGATCCACGATGGATTTATCGAAAACTCGGCACTGCCAGCGAAAACAGTCACGCCTGCCAACCAAAATCAGACTCAATCCGCGTCATCCGTGGTTACCGGTTTTGAACTAGTGTTTCGTCCCGATCCATCGATTCACGACGGTCGTTTTGCGAACAACGGCTGGTTGCAGGAACTCCCGCGCCCGCTGACAAAAGTGACGTGGGACAACGTTGCCCTCGTCAGTCCCAACTCGGCGCAAGCAATCGCCAACACCAGGACCAATCGCGGCGCAGTCAAAGGCCGCGAGCATTACATCCCGTTGATCGAGTTAACCGATCAGCAAGGCCGCAAGGTCACGGCGCCGATGTGGATCATGCCCGGACAGCCCGACGGCGTGATCACCATCCATCTCGGCTACGGGCGCCGTCTTGCCGGACGCGTCGGCACTGGCCCAGGCGACGAAAAGATCGGCTTTGACGCGTACGCCCTGCGCGTGTCGTACCAACCGTGGTTCGTATCCGGCGTCCAGGCGCGCAATACGGGCCAGACTCACGAAGTCGCGACAACCCAACTCCATTTCAACATGGAGGATCCGAACTTCAGCGATAAGCCGCGCGACATCCTTCGTTCCGAAACGCTCGAAGAGTTTCTCCACGGCGGAAAGCATTACCACGACCATCCGGACCTGACGCTTTATCCGCCTGACTACGACTACAAGAACCAGGCAGAGAACGCGCCCAACTACGCGTGGGGCATGGCCCTCGACCTGAACAACTGCATCGGCTGCAATGCCTGCACGATCGCCTGCCAGGCCGAAAACAATATTCCCGTAGTCGGCAAGAAAGAAGTGACGCGCAGCCGCGAGATGCACTGGATCCGCGTCGACACCTATTTCGAAGGAAGCGATCCGGCTCTTCCCGAAGGCACGAGCTTCATGCCGGTGCCGTGCATGCACTGCGAGAACGCGCCGTGCGAGCCCGTCTGCCCGGTGCACGCGACGGTCCACAGCGCCGAAGGCTTGAACGACATGGTTTACAACCGCTGTGTCGGCACGAAGTACTGCTCCAACAACTGCCCGTACAAAGTGCGCCGGTTCAACTTCTTCCTTTATCAGGATTGGGACACGCCGCTTTATCAATTGATGCGGAACCCGGAAGTCACCGTGCGCAGCCGCGGCGTGATGGAGAAGTGCACTTACTGCGTGCAGCGAATTCAAAATGCGAAGATCCAATCGGAACTAGAAGGACGGCGCGTGCGCGACGGCGAGATCGTTACCGCGTGCCAGGCAGTTTGCCCGACTGACGTGATCGTATTTGGCGACGTCAACGATCCGAACAGCCGCGTTTCGAAGTTGAAAGCAGAAGAGCGCAACTACTCGTTGCTCGAAGAGTTGAATACTCGTCCGCGCACGACGTATTTGACGCAATTGAGAAATCCGAATCCGGAGTTGGAAACCGCGAAGCCCGGAACTGAGAATCACTAAGACTAGTGGCTGAAGAAGAACCACAAAAACCGTACATGGAAGGGCCGATGCACTCGACGTCGCCCGTGATCGATCCGGGGCTGACGTTTGCATCCGTGACCGACAAGATCAGTTCGATCGTCTTGAAACGAAAGACGTCGCTGGCATGGTTTTTCGGTTTCGCGATCTCGTTTGCGCTGTTCCAGCTAATGCTGCTGGCGATCACGAACCTCGTGTTCGTCGGTATTGGTTTGTGGGGCGTCAACGTTCCCGTCGCTTGGGGCGTCGACATTCTCAACTTCGTCTGGTGGATCGGAATCGGTCACGCCGGCACGTTGATTTCGGCGATCCTGTTGCTGTTGCGGCAACGCTGGCGCACGTCGATCAACCGCTTCGCGGAAGCGATGACGCTGTTCGCGGTGGCCCAGGCGGGCATGTATCCGATCTTCCACCTTGGCCGCCCGTGGTTGATGTACTGGCTGTTTCCGTATCCCAACACGATGGGGGTCTGGCCGCAGTTTCGCAGCCCGTTGATGTGGGACGTGTTCGCGGTTTCGACGTATGCGACCGTGTCGGCGATGTTCTGGTTTGTCGGGTTGATACCCGACTTCGCGACCCTGCGCGATCGCGCTCGCAGCAAACCGTTTCAAATGCTTTACGGATTGCTCGCTATGGGCTGGCGTGGTTCCGCGCGTCACTGGCATCGCTACGAGATGGCGTACCTGCTGCTCGCCGGTCTTGCTACGCCGCTCGTGCTTTCAGTGCACACGATCGTCAGTTTCGACTTCGCGGTCGGCATCATTCCGGGATGGCACGCGACGATCTTTCCGCCGTACTTCGTCGCCGGCGCCATCTACGCAGGCTTCGCGATGGTGTTGCTGCTGACGATTCCGTTGCGAAAGTTCTACGGTCTCGAAGGGTTCATCACGATGCGCCACATGCACAACATGGCGAAGGTGATGCTCGCGACCGGGTTGATCGTCGGTTACGGCTACATGATGGAAGCGTTTTTCGGCTGGTACAGCGGTAACAAGTATGAACGGTTCATGATTTGGAACCGCATGCACGGACCGTACAGCGTGTATTACTGGGTGTTGATTCTTTGCAACATCATCGCGCCGCAGTTTTTGTGGTCCAAGAAGCTGCGTTCGAACCTCGTGGTGTTGTGGATCATTTCGTTCGTCGTGAGCATTGGCATGTGGCTCGAGCGCTTCGTGATTGTCGTCACGAGTTTGCATCGCGACTACCTGCCGTCGTCGTGGGGCATGTACCAACCGACGGTGTGGGATTGGTCCATGTTCATCGGCACGATCGGTTTCTTCTTTACGCTCCTGTTTCTGTTTATCCGGTTCCTGCCGATGATTTCGATCTTCGAGATGCGCACGATTCTGCCGAGCGCGGAGGTCGAGGAGTAGGGCGATGGATTTTCCTGTGCATCCACATCGCCGTCATGCGCCGCCGATGTATGGCGTTATTGCGGAGTTTGAAACTCCGGGCGATCTGGTCCACGCGGCGCGCAAGACTTATGAAGCGGGTTACCGCCGGATCAATGGTTACTCGCCGTATCCGATAGAAGAGTTGTCGGAAGCGATCGGGTTTACGCACACGAGTTTGCCGCTGATCGTTTTTATCGGCGGTGTGTTGGGCGGACTGGCCGGGTTTTTCATGCAGTATTACATGGAAGTGATCGACTATCCGCTGAACGTGGGTGGCAAGCCTTACAACAGTTGGCCGGCGTTTATTCCGATCACTTTTGAATGCACGGTGTTGGCGGCGGCGTTTTCGGCAGTGCTGGGCATGTTGATATTGAACCGGCTGCCGCAGCCGTATCATCCGGTTTTCAACGTTCCGAACTTCGCGCTCGCCACGCGCGACCGGTTCTTTCTGGCGGTTGAGGCAAACGATCCGAAGTTTGACCACGGCCAGGTGGTTGAGTTGTTGAAGAGTTTGAATGCGATGGAAGTCAGCGATGTGGAAGTCTGAGGAGATGGGGAGAGTGGGAGACGGGGTGAAGGGGAGAGGGGGAGACGCGGTGACGCGGCGACGCGGCGACGCGGCGACACGAACGCCCTTTCCCCGCGTCCCCGTGTCCCCGCGTCCCCGCGTCTCCCTTTCACCCCGTCTCCCCGTCTTCTTCTTCGCGTTAGCAATTCTCCTGCTAGCCACCGGATGCCGTCGCGACATGCAGGATCAGCCGAAGATGAAGCCCTACCGGGGCACGACGTTCTTTGCCGATGGGTTGTCGGGACGGCAGCCGATCGAGGGAACAGTTGCACGCGGATTTTTGCGCACAGATGTCGAGTTTTACACGGGTAAAAAATCCGTGAAATCTGTGTCCACCCAAACCGCCGCAGCTAACACTTACCCGGATGATGTCGAGACTTTCCCGTTTCCCATCACCGAACAAACGGTGCGTCGCGGTCGTGAACGTTACGAGATCTTTTGCGTTGTCTGTCACGGGCTTACTGGAAACGGCGACGGCATGATCGTGCGTCGTGGTTTCCGCCGCGCGGCGTCGTTCAACGACGATCGCCTGCGCCAGGCGCCTGTCGGTCACTATTTCGACGCGATCACCAACGGCTGGGGCGCGATGCCGTCATACGCCGCGCAAATTCCCGTGCAGGATCGTTGGGCCATCATCGCCTACATCCGCGCGCTGCAACTCAGCCAGCTAAATCCGCAGGCCGCAGCGTCGCCATCGCCAGTGCCGGGTGCGACACCGCAACCGTCGCCATCGCCATCGCCATCACCATCGCCGGCCGGAGGACACGACTGATGAACACATCATTCAATCCTCCAAACATGACGAGATTTCAGACGCGCGCGCTGATCGCAGGCATCGTCCTGATACTCGCGATGCTCCTGCCGTTCAACCACGATCGTTTCTTCGAAGCGTATCTGATCGGCTGGACGTTCTGGACGGGAATTGCGGTCGGTTCGGTCGCGCTGCTGATGCTGCAACACCTGACCGGTGGCGGTTGGGGGTTCGTCATTCGCCGGATTCTCGAAGCGTCGACGCGGACGCTGCCGTTCATGGCGATCTTGTTTATTCCCATTCTGCTCGGCGCGCACTCGTTGTATCACCACTGGATGGACCACGAGGAAATGGCGAAGCACGAAGTGGTCGCGTTTAAAGCGCCGTACCTGAACTTCCCGTTCTTCACGATTCGCGCGGTGGTCTATTTCGCGGTTTGGATCACGCTTGCATATTTACTGAACCGGTGGTCGCTCGCGCAGGATCGAACCGCCGACAATCGTTACACCAAGAACATGCGCGTGCTGGCCGGACCGGGAATGGTGGCGCTGATCTTTACGGTCACTTTCGCGTCGGTGGATTGGTACATGTCGCTCGAACCGGAATGGTTCTCGACGATCTACGGGTTCATCTACGTTGCGTCGTGGAGTTTGAGCGCCCTCGCTTTCACGATCGCCGCGCTCGCGATGCTTTCGAAGGACGAACCGCTCAAGCGGATCGTCGCGCCGTTGCATTTTCACGATCTCGGCAAGCTGCTGCTCGCCCTCGTGATGCTGTGGGCCTACTTCGCTTTCTCGCAGTACCTGATCATCTGGTCGGGCAATCTTCCCGAGGAGATCACTTACTACCTGAGCCGAACGCACGGTCTCTGGGGCGGGGTTATCATTGCGATTGGCATACTGCACTTCGCAGCGCCGTTTCTGTTTCTCTTGTCGCGCGGTTTGAAACGAGATCCACGCAAACTTGTGCTGGTCGCGCTCCTGATCATCGTGATGCGCATGATCGATCTGATCTGGATGCTCGCGCCGGCATTCGACGGCAGCAGTTGGAAATGGCTCGGGCTGGACGTCATGGCTCTGCTCGGCTTTGGCGGACTCTGGCTCGCAATTTTCTCCTGGCAGTTGGGTAAACGGTCGCTGATACCAATCAACGATCCGCAGTATGAGTCGGTGTTGGAACAGATGCATGCGGGGCACTAATGAAGAGTGGTAACGGACATCGCACCGAGACGCCGGACGTTTCGCACATTCGCAACGTCGAAGTCACGCACGAGACGAGTGACATCAACGTTCGCGCTGTGCTGATGTTTGCAGCCGTCCTGACGATCACGACCGTCGTGGTCTCGTTTGGTTTGTGGTTCATGTTCCGGTATTTCGACAGCCAGGAAGCGAAGGAGCGCGGACCAGGTCCGATGGCGTTGCGCAACCTCGACGAGAAAGAACGTTTGCCTCCGGAGCCACGCTTACAGGGACAACGCGGGTTCGGAGTCACCCTGGAAAACGGACAGGAAGTGCCGCTGCAACTGACGCACCCGCAAGCGGAATATGAGACCTTGCGTAACTACTGGCGGCAGGCATTGCAAACAGGCGCGAAAGATCAATCGGGTAACGTGGTCGGAATGCCGATTGAACAGGCGATGAAACAGATCGTGTCGGGCGAAGGGTTGCCGGTCAAAACAAAACAGGCGCCCGATAAGCCCGACGACTATGCGATCAGCATACCGACCGACACGAGCTCGGGTAGAGAGACGGTGAAGTTGCGATGAAGTTTTTAGAAATCTTTCTCCCGCAAAGGCGCAAAGACGCAAAGCGCCGCCGCGTTTCTCGAGGTTTCCTTTGCGCCTTTGCGCCTTTGCGGGAGACTTCTTCGGTGGTGCGAGCGTCTTTGTTTGTTTTGCTCTGCTTCGCAGTTTCGTCGCCGGTGTTTGCCCAGGCCCCTCCGGGACCGAGTTCACCGCTATATGGCGCGCGTCCGTCGACAGGAAATCCGTCAACCGGTTTGCCGGGGGCGTTAAAGGATGTCCGGATCGAACAGAAACTCGATCAGCAGTTGCCGCTCGATCTCGTCTTTCGCAACGAAAGTGGCCAGCAGGTAAAACTCGGAGATTACTTCGGCAAAAAGCCGGTCGTGCTTTCGCTCGTGTATTACGACTGTCCGATGCTCTGCACGCAGATTCTCAACGGCATGGTCACGTCGTTTCGCGTGTTGCCGTTTCAGATCGGAAAAGAGTTTGACGTGGTGTCGATCAGTTTCGACCCGCGCGAAACGGCTGAACTGGCCGCGTCGAAGAAAAAGGTTTACGTCGACTATCTGCCCGAGAAGATGCGCGCCGGGGCCACTAGCGGCTGGCATTTTCTGACTGGCGATCCGGCGAGTATCGAACGCATCACGGACGCCGTTGGTTTTCGCTATCACTACGACGAGGCGACGAAACAGTTTGCGCACGCGAGCGCGATCATCGTCACCACGCCGGAAGGAAAACTGTCGCGCTACTTTTACGGCATCGAGTATCCGGCGCGCGATCTTCGTCTCGGCCTGATCGAGTCGTCGCAAAGCAAGATCGGATCGCTGGCCGACGAGTTGTTGCTTTATTGCTATCACTACGATCCGGCGACGGGTAAATACGGCGCGGCGGTGATGAGAATTGTGCGGATTACGGGAGTGATCACGTTGTTGGGACTCGTAGCGATGATCTTTCTGCTCAAGCCGCGAAACTCGCGGCAAGCCGGCAACATTGGCGACACTCCAAGAGGTGCGGTTCATTAATGCAGCAGTGGATTCCATTAGTTCCTGAGAGCGCTTCCTCGATTTCGTGGAAGGTCGACGCCCTGTATTTCTATCTTTCCGGCGTTACGCTCTTCTTCACGCTGCTGATCTCGGGGACGCTGATCTTCTTTGTAGTCCGCTATCGGCGACGCACGCCTTACGAGATCCCGCGGCCGGTGGCCGGTTCGCACAAGCTCGAAACTGTCTGGACGATCATACCGTTCGTGATCGCGATGACGATGTTTGTATGGGGAGCGCGCGTCTACTTCGAGCAATACAAGGCGCCGCAAAATGCGATCGAGGTTTACGTCGTCGGGAAACAGTGGATGTGGAAGTTGCAGCACGCAACGGGTCAGCGAGAGATCAACGAGTTGCACGTTCCCGTCGGGCGGAAGGTCAAATTGATCATGACCACCGAAGATGTGATTCACGACTTCTTCGTGCCTGCATTTCGCACGAAGGCTGACGTCGTTCCCGGGCGCTACACGACATTGTGGTTTGAAGCGACGAAGGCCGGACGTTATCACCTTTTCTGCGCTGAGTACTGCGGCATGAACCATTCGGGGATGATCGGGACGGTGATCGTCATGGAGCCGCGCGATTTTGATAACTGGCTCTCCGGAAACACGGGCACGACGACGCCGGCCGCCGCCGGGCAGCAACTTTATCAAACACTTGGTTGCGCTTCGTGCCACGGCGCGAATGGCGAAGGCGGGCGGGGGCCGGAGTTGGCCGGGTTGTTTGGGAAAGAGGTGTCGCTGACGAGCGGCGCGACAGTGCGTGCCGATGAAGGTTACCTGCGCGAGTCGGTGGTTAATCCGCAGGCGAAACTGGTGGCTGGATTTGGGCCGATCATGCCGACGTTTCAAGGGCAGGTCAGCGAAGATCAGTTGATGCAGTTGGTGGCGTTTATCAAGTCGTTGCATGGAGTCGGCGAGACGCCTGCGGCGAGTCCGGCGGCGAGTCCGGCAGCCAGTCCGGTAGCCAGTTCGGGTGCCACCCCGTCTCCGGCTCGCCCCGTCTCCCCGTCGCCGTCACCAAGCGCGAGGTAGCAGAGCACACGGATTTAGTTATGAAGCCAATAGAGTCATTCGAATTACCGGCGCCGTCGAAGGTCAACTACATGAATGCCGTTTACGGCTTGAAGTCATGGTTGTTGACCAAAGACCACAAACGCATCGCTCTGCTTTACCTCGGCTCGATCACTTTCTTCTTCTTTATCGGCGGCATCTACGCGCTGATGATTCGCCTCGAGTTGCTGACCCCGCGAGGAGATTTCCTCGAGTCGACGACCTACAACAAGGTCTTCACTCAGCACGGCATCATCATGATCTTTTTCTTCCTCATCCCGTCGATACCAGCGACGTTGGGCAACTTCCTTGTCCCAATGATGATAGGAGCAAAGGATCTCGCGTTTCCCAGGATAAATCTGCTTAGTTGGTACATCTACCTGCTCGGCGGCATCGTCACGATCTACGCTTTGCTCGCCGGCGGCGTCGACACCGGTTGGACTTTTTACACTCCGTTCAGCACCACGTTTTCCAACTCTTACGTCGTCGCTACCGGGCTCGGGATTTTTATCAACGGCTTCTCGTCGATCCTGACGGGTCTGAATTTCATCGTCACGATTCACACGATGCGCGCGCCCGGCATGACGTGGTTTCGCATGCCGCTCTTCCTGTGGGCGCAATACGCCACCAGCCTGATCATGATCCTCGGCACGCCCGTGATCGCGATCACGGTTTTGTTGCTGGCGTTTGAGCGCCTGTCAGGCGTTGGTATTTTCAACCCGGCACTCGGCGGCGATCCGGTGCTGTTCCAGCACCTGTTCTGGTTCTACTCGCATCCGGCGGTTTACATCATGGTGCTGCCGGGCATGGGCGTCATCAGCGAGTTGATCGCAAACTTCTCGCGCAAGAACATTTTCGGCTACAGCTTCGTCGCGTTTTCCAGTATCGCGATCGCGGTCTTTGGGTTTCTCGTTTGGGGACACCACCTGTTCGTGACGCCGCAGTCCGTTTACGCCGGAATGATCTTCTCGTTTCTGAGTTTTGCGGTGGCGATACCGTCGGCGATCAAGGTGTTCAACTGGACGGCGACGCTCTACAAATCGTCGATCTCTTACGACACGCCGATGCTTTACGCGCTCGGTTTCATCGGCCTGTTCACGATTGGCGGCATGACGGGATTGTTTCTGGCGTCGCTCGCCGTCGACGTGCATTTGAGCGATACCTATTTCGTCGTCGCCCACTTCCACTACATCATGGTCGGCGGAACTCTGATGGCCTATCTCGGCGGGCTTCATTATTGGTGGCCGAAGATAACCGGCCGCATGTATCCGGAAGGTTGGGGGCGATTCGGCGCGCTCGTGATCTTCGTCGGGTTCAACCTGACGTTCCTGCCGCAGTTCGTCGCCGGCTTCCTCGGCATGCCGCGACGCTACCATGCTTATCCGCCTGAGTTTCAGGTGTTCAACGTGCTTTCGACCGCGGGCGCGTCGATCCTGGGATTCGGCATGTTGATACCCGCGATTTATTTTGTTTGGTCGATGCGTTACGGCAAACAGGCCGAGGCGAATCCCTGGCACTTGCCGGGCCTGGAGTGGCGCACCCAGTCGCCGCCGCCGACGGAAAACTTCGAGACGACTCCGATCGTCACGTGGGATGCTTACGAATTCGCGCCGCCCGAGGAAACTGAGGTCATCGGCAAGTTTCGCGGCGAATACGAACGCGCATAGATTTGAAGGAGCAGGTTAGAACTTGAGTCACGCGACAGCACACGAGGTTCACGGCCACCCGGCGCTGCAACACCATTTCGAAAACATGGAGCAGCAGCGTGAGGCGGGAACGCTGGGCATGTGGATCTTTCTTGTCACCGAGATCATGTTCTTCGGCGGGATGTTCCTCGCCTACACGCTCTACCGGTCGAAGTTCCCGATGTCGTTTGCCACCGGCAGCAATCACCTTGACATAACGCTCGGCGCAGTAAATACCGGCGTCCTGATTCTGAGCAGCTTTACGATGGCGATGGCCGTTTACTGCACGCAGGTTGGAAAGCATCGACCTCAGATCATCGCTTTGGTGCTGACGCTGGTGCTTGGCGTGACGTTTTTGGGAATCAAGGCTGTCGAGTATCACCAGAAGTATGAGGACCGGCTGATTCCGGGCAAAGTGTTTTCGGGTATCACCTTTAGTCCGGCGGTGGCGCAGGAAGGCGACAAAGATCCGCATAAGCTTCACCTGTTGACGGACCACCACACCGGGGAACTGGCGACCCTTCCGCACATCGAGATGTTTTATTGGATCTATTTCGCCATGACCGGAATGCACGCGCTGCACATGATCATCGGCGCCGGCTTGTTAACGTACCTGATTATCTTTTCGCTGAAGCGGCGTTTTGGTCCCGAGTATCACAGTCCGGTTGAGGTGATCGGATTGTATTGGCACTTTGTCGACATTGTTTGGATATTTCTGTTTCCGCTGCTGTATTTGCTCGGGCGGCACCTTGAGCACTGATAGGAACCACGGATGAGCGAACATATCGTTCCAGTCAGAGTTTATATAACGATCTTCCTGGTGCTGGTCGTGGGCACTATCTTGACAGTGTGGGCTGCGTTCCTGAATTTTCCCGGACCGCTCAATACCATCGTCGCGATGACAATCGCCACGACCAAAGCGACGTTCGTCGTGCTCTATTTCATGCACGTTCGTTACAGTGCACGGCTTGTTTGGGTGATTATAGGTTCCGCGTTGTTCTGGATGGGGATAATGTTTGCGTTCACGTTCAGCGACTACCTGACGCGGGGCATACTGTCGATTGGTTACTGATGGTTTTTACTCGCCGCGGTGCAACGTCATTTCCCGCACTTCTATCCCGCGCTTACAGGATGGGCAGTTCAGGCGGATGGTGGCGTCTGACGTTTTGATCGGCGCGTCGCAATACGGGCAGGCGCCGGCGATCTCGTTGTGATGGAAGAGGTCGCGCATCATGAAAAGCGGCAGCACTAAGCCGGCGATGAGCAGCGGGATTCCGAAGATGAGGCCGATGGTCGCGCCCTGGCCGAGCGTCAAGCTGATGACGAGGCCGGCGATAAACAGAACCAATCCGACGGCAATGCTGAAAGAGAAACTGTAAGCACTGTCGAAAGTACGGCCTGATTTTGCGACTTCCGGCTGATTTGGATCCATTTCGGCCACAAACTTTACCACAGATTTACGGCTAATAATATGACTCCTTTCGATAATTTTCTTGACCGGCATGACGAGGAGGCGTGGTCGGCGGCGTTGACCACGCTGCTGCGATCGATTCATGAAGTCGATCAGAACGCCACGCAGATTTGGTTCGCTTTTTATCCGCTGTCGTTGTTTCAGGCGCTCGCCCGCGCTGAGGATGCCGAGAAACTCACGCAGCAGTTGCTGATGCAGGGCACGTTCTATCTGCGCGATCAAATCGACTCGTCGCACACGTTTCTTTACGGACATCGTTTTTGGCCGGACGTAAAAAGCGCGGTGCAGAAGCATGCGAAGGACTTTAACAAGCAGGACGCGTTGGCGGATCAGGTTCTGGCTGTTGCGCAGAAAGTGGCGCAGCAGAAGAAAGTCGATCGATCGTTGGTCGTGGGAATTACGGCGGTGGCATTCATGACCGCGCAACAGGCGGGACTCGAAGCGTTTGAGAAAGCGCCCGGGAAGATGCTGATCGATCGCTCGCATGCGCGGAAGTCGCCCGAGCAGGTTTTGCGCGAACGCGCGAAGGACGATAGCCAGGGGCTGTTAGGATTTCTTCGCACCGTGAATAAGAAGTGGACCGTCACGTATGACGAAAACGACGGGCGCGCGACGTATCGCATGAATCACGTTCAGGATATCGCGTGGGGCGCGGCTGCCGATCGTTCGCGCAACTGGCGTGAGATCGATCCGCGGCGAGTCGAGGGACCGATTCCGGTTGAGTGTCGTTCTGCGTCGTGTGGGACGTGCTGGGTTGGCGTGCTTGGCGGGGCGGAAAAATTGTCGGACGTGGCGGCGCGTGAGGGAAAGAAGATCAAGGAGTTTGGTTATATCGACACTACGGAATCAAAGCCGCTGATTCGCCTGGCGTGCCAGGCGCAGACGCATGGCGCGGTGTCGATTGTGATTCCGCCGTGGAATGGTGTGTTTGGAAAATATCTGAAGAGCTTGAAAGAAAATTCGTGATCATTTCCCATTGCTTGTTTCCCATTTTTCATTTGAAATGGCAAATGAGAAATGCCAAATGACAAATGGAAAATAAACCCGCTTCGCCACTTCTCTTCGTGTTTGTCGCGGCGTTTCTTTGGAGCACGGGCGGACTCTTCATCAAGTGGAACTCACTCGACGGGCTTGAGCTCTCATGTCTTCGCTCTTTCTTTGCACTGTTAACGGTTGCGATTGTCACCAGGGGTGCGGGTTTCAGCCTGAATCGTCTGACGGCTGCCGCTGCGCTCCTCTATGCCGTGCTGGTGATACTGTTTGTGCTGGCTACGAAAGTCACGACGGCTGCTAACGCCATCTTCCTTCAATACACCGCGCCCGTTTACCTGTTGATTCTCGAACCGCTTGTTTACAAGGAAAAGTTTCGCTCGCGAGACTTGATTACGGTGCTGGTGTGTCTCGGTGGGATGGCGTTGTTTTTCGTGGGCCAACTACGGCCGCAGGACATCGCCGGGAATGTGATGGCGCTCGCGTCGGGGTTCTTTTTTGCGCTTTATTTTCTCTTGCTGCGGCATCCGCAGGCGCGGCTCGTCAATCGCGCTTCGTCGGTAGTTTATGGAAATTTGTTGGTTGTGCTGGCGGTCGCGCCGTGGGGATACGCAGCTTTGCAGTCTATGACATCTCAGGACTGGTTCAGCGTGGTCTATCTGGGCGTGGTCCAGCTCGGCATCTCGTACGTGTTTTTTACGGTGGGCATGGAACGTGGCGTGAGGTCGCTGGACGCGGGGATCATCTGTTACACCGAACCGGTATTGAACCCGGTCTGGGTCTTCCTGGTCCTCGGCGAGCGTCCCTCCCAGTGGGCGCTCCTGGGCGGCGCCATCATCACCACCGCCGTCATCATCCACATGCTGGTTGATACCCGCTCCAAAATCCCCAAGCCACCCCTCGAATCCGCGCACGGCTAGTCGCCAAAGACATCGCCAACTTTGAATTCAAGTTCAGGGAGCACGGTCGAGGTCAAACGCTCGTTCCGCTCAACCACAATTGATTCATATTCTTCACCTTTAAGAACACGAACCTCAATGCGTCTAGACAACGGGTCAACGAGCCATAACTCCTTAACCCGTAGAGCGGCGTATGTATCAGCTTTTGTATTTCGATCATAGATCGCAGATTCTTCGGAAATGACTTCGACGACAAGATCTGCGGTCGTGTAATACTCACCATTAAGCGTTGTATTGCTTGTCACGTAAAAGAAGTCTGGCTCCAACCATGTACTCGGTTTGCTTAAGATGCCGGTGCGAGGTACACAAAGATTGCCTTCATGATCAGCCGTCAATAGATGGTCCGAAAGCAAACGAACGAGTCGGCTGACAATATTACTGTGATGAAGATCGGGATGGGATGTCAGATAAAGAACACCCGCGATTAATTCTAGTTTCGAATAATCTGATGGCTCAGGAAGCTCCCAAAACTCTTCGAGCGTATACGTTTTGACTAGAGGTGATGTATTGATTTGTCTCATAGCAGGCACTCCCTACAGGAAGTGAGGGGATTATATCATCCACTGCGCGCGGCTGTCGTAGTAGCTGGGGGAGCGGTTGGGGAAGCGTTTTTTGTAGGCGTGGTAGCGGCTGAGGAGGCGTTGGTAGCGGCGGTCGGAGGAGTGGATGGGTTTGTGGGGAATGGAGCGGAGGTGATCTTCGATCTTCGTCATCTTGCGCGTTGAGAAGCGCCAGTCGTAGTTGCCGAGATCATAGAGACTGGTAACGCCGTAGCCTTTTAGACGGCCTGAGAAATCGACATAAGTATCGAAATAACTCCACGCCAGATCGCGCAGCGATCGAAACACCGGCTTGCGTCCATGCAAACCAACATCGCGCGAGCGCGCGATCGATCCCCATCCACTATCTTCTTTAAATACAAAAAGCACATGGTCCAACAAGTCGTGTGATTCGAGATCCAGCAACAGCGGCGGATATCCATGCTGCTCCAGAATCACCGCCGCCCCGACAGCCGCTTCCAAACAGTGCGCCTCAGCCCGTTTCACTAACTCGCGAAACGATCGCGTCGTCGCTCCGTCACGCTCCCAGTTATAAGGCAGCGAACTGAAATAGCGTTGCACTTTGAGCGGCGTGTTGAGCTGTTGCACGAGCTTCCACTCTCGTGCCGTAAAAGATTCCTTCGTAATTTTCCATTTTCCATTCATCATTTCTCATTTGTCATTTAAACCGATGAAAACTGCCCGGACTTTGTTCGCACTGTCTACAAAACCCGAACCGGCACTTGCCTGAATCACTCGCAAATGTCAGACTTGTCCACTGGCTCGCTTTTCACGCCAGCATAACTTTTAGGTTACCAGCATTAATTCTTTTCGCTTGAAAGACTTTATGAACCAGCAGGCTGCCGCTTCACAAAAATCCCGCGCTGAACAAGAAACTGAAAATGAGGCAAACCGTTTGAGAGACGAAGTGGCGGAGGCGCTGGCTATCGTGGCCGTGCGTTCTCCCGACGAAGTCGACTCTCTGCGCATGGCCGCCGATCGTATCGAACGTGCGGCTCGCGATCTTTCCGTCGCGCTCCGGCAACTCGCCGACCAGCGGAAAAATGCAGACGAATAGTTACACCAAAACGGATTTGCTCTTTGATTGGGAGACAATGAATGGCTTCAACCCGTACTGAAAGCACTACTAAGAATCTGGGCCGCAAAAACACGAATTTTGAATTAAGTAACTACGGCATCGTAGAACCAGCACGCGTTTACTGGAACCTGAACACACCCGAACTCTACGAAGAGGTCGCCCGCCGCAACGAAGGCGTTCTTTCAGACCACGGAAACCTGATCGTCGACACCGGCGAACACACCGGCCGCGCCGCCAAAGACAAAGCGATTGTGCGCGAAGCGGGCAGCGAAGACAAAGTCTTTTGGGGCGAAGTAAATAAAGATTTTTCGCAGGAAAAGTTCAACGCGCTGAAAGAACGAATGATGGCCCACGCCAATGGCCGCGATCTTTTCGTGCAGGACACGTTCGTCGGCGCCGATCCGACGTATCGCCTGCCGATCCGCGTGATTAACGGGTTAGCCTGGCATTCGCTCTTCGCGCGCACGATGTTCATCAGCAACACTGCCGAGACCGAACCGCATCAACCGGAATTCACGATCATCAATTTTCCGAGTTTTCAGGCAGATCCGGAACGCGACGGCACGCGTTCGCCGACGTTTATCCTGATGGATTTCAGCCAGCGTCTTGTCCTGATCGGCGGCACTTCTTACGCCGGCGAAACCAAGAAGAGCGCCTTCACGATCATGAACTACCTGTTGCCGCAACGCGACGTGATGAGCATGCACTGCTCCGCGAATGTTGGCGGCGAAGGCGACGTCGCGATCTTCTTCGGTCTGTCCGGCACAGGCAAGACGACGCTCTCCGCCGATCCTGAACGACGTTTGATCGGCGACGACGAACACGGCTGGTCTGAAAATGGCGTCTTCAACTTCGAAGGCGGATGCTACGCGAAAGTGATCAAACTCTCGGCCGAAGCCGAGCCCGACATTTATCGCACGACGCGAATGTTCGGCACGATTTTGGAGAACGTCGTTTACGACGACGTGACGCGCCAGATCGATCTCGACGACGCGCGGAAGACGGAAAACACGCGCGCCTCGTATCCGCTTACAAGCATCGCGAACATCGTTCCCGAAGGCCACGCCGGTCATCCGCGCAACATCATCATGTTGACTGCCGATGCGTTTGGCGTGCTGCCGCCGGTCGCGCGTCTCTCGCCTGAGCAGGCGATGTATCACTTCCTTTCCGGCTACACGGCGAAGGTCGCGGGCACGGAAAAGGGAATCAAAGAACCCGAAGCGACTTTCTCGACCTGTTTCGGCGCGCCGTTCATGGTG
>DATELZ010000225.1:0-22667 GCA_035276045.1 Pyrinomonadaceae bacterium
TTGCGTCCTTCCTGGAAACGGAAGCGGGCGACGGCCTGCAACTCGCGATAACGCGACCGGCCAGAGTTTAGCAGCAAGAGCCTGCCACTGTTCAGTGTTGTTCCGTCTGGAACGGGTTCGAGGACGAAGTCGCGCCGCGTGCTGCGCTCTTCGTAACCAAGCCGGAGCAACAGTCGTTGGCTGACTTCATGGTCCACCTGCGCATTCCAGGCGACGCTGTACGGGTTCTCCAGATCGGAGGGCGCCGTGTTCTGGAATAATCGTGGTCCGTCGACGATCGTCGTTCCATTATTCGCAAAGGTGGTGACAACAAAATCCTGGTACTGCTCAAAAGATCCGACGTTGAGTGGAATCTTATCGTAGAAAAGACCGACACCGCCGCGCACCACGGTCCGTCCATTGGCAGCAGGCACGAGGACGACGCCGAGACGTGGCGCGAAGTTGTTTTCTTTGCCGATCCGATCGCGGTCATAACGCAAACCGAGATCGAACACGACGCGCTGGTTCACGATCCACTTGTCCTGCACGAACAACGAGTATTCGGTCTGGCGTTGAGTGAGATCGCCGGGACCGGCGAAGTTGATCTGTTGGTACGTCGTGCCGTTTGCGCGCAGGATGCTGACGGGCGTGCTGCCATCGCTGCCGGTGAAAGTTGTATGGGAGATATTCACGCCCGCTTTGAAAGCATGCGAGCCGGCCCATTTGACGGGTGCGAAGTTGTAGATCTCGAGTAGCTCGTAGCGACGGCTTTCGCGATGCTGTCGATCGAACCAACCACCAAAGTTGCGTTCGGGAGCGATCTGATACGGCGCGCCGCTGTTGCCGAAGATGTCGCCGTCAAACTGTTTGACGCTGAAACTCGATTGCAACAATCCGCCCGACTTAAACGCCGCTTGTTCGTTGAATGCGAGAAACCAGCCGCGCTGATGAAAGTTCGCGGTCGTGTCGGAAGGGTTGAAAGTGTTGAGATTGAAGTAGTCCTGCTTTTGGGGAAAGATCGAGAAGCTGGCGGTCAAGCGGTTGTTCGAGTTGATGACGTAGTCGAGACGCGAAAAGGAGTCGAAACTCTCGCGCTGGATGTCGCGCTGCCGTTCCTCGAGTGCTTCGAGACTCGGAACGTTCGTGCGGACGAAACGATATTCAAGACTCTGAAAGAAAAACAGTTTGTCTTTCTTGAGTGGACCACCGACGGCGATGCGCGGCGTCACGGCGCCGATGCCGAACAGTTTGCCGTCGCGCCAGCGTGGCCGCGGCAACACGCCCGTCACGAGATAGCGCAGGTTGTTGCTGCCCGATCGTGTTTCGATCGTCGTCACTGCGCCGGTAAATTTTCCGTATTCGGCGGAGTATGGATTCGAATGCACCTGGATCGTATCGACTGCTTCGAGCGGCAGTTCTATAGCGGGCGCGCCGGTCCACGGGTCCGTCACGTTCAGACTCGAAACGAGAATGCCGCTTTGCGTGGGCCGCGTGCCTTTGATGTTGAGGTTGCCGTCTGGTCCACGCACGACGCCGGGCAGCAGCGGCAACGCGTCCTGAAACTTCTGATCGATCAATGGCGCATCGCGCAACGATTGTTGGGTGATAGTCGAGGGTGTCGTCGATTCTGTTCTCGTGGCCTCGGTGCGATCGTCGGTGACAGTTACCGATTCGCTGAGCGGGACCGGCTGCAACATCGCGTCGTGTTCGACAGTCGCTTCGATCTGAACGCTGATCTTCTGTTCGTACTTTTTGAAGCCTGAAAACTCGACCGCGATCATGTATTCACCGGCGACGAGTCCGGTGAAACTGTACGCACCTTCGAGATCGGTGACAGTTTCGAGCTTTCTATCGCCGAGCCGTTCGCCGCTCAGCGTGACAACCACTCCCGCGAGCGCTCGCCGCTGATCCGGAATATCGGCGACGATCTTGCCGCGGATACTGCCGCCCTGAATGGCGACGACAAGCAAGGCCAAAAACACCCCGAGGGCTACCGTTATTCCTTGAACGGTCATCCGTTAAATCCGTGGTTACTTCTTTCGACCCACGGCGAACAGGCTGTTTGCCGAGCGCACGTACATCACGCCGTCCGACAACGCCGGCGTGGCCATCAACAGTTCTCCCATCGTGTTCGTTGCGACATGCGAGAACTTTGGACCAGCAGCGACGATGATGATCTCGCCGTCTTCGTTCGTGAGGTAGATCTTGCCGTCCGCTGCAACCGGTGATGCGCTGAAGCCGCTTCCGATCACCGGCAACCGTTGCCGGTAAAATTCCTCGCCCGTTTTCAAGTCGTAAGCATCGAAGGTGCCGTTGTTCGCGAGAACGTAGAGGATGCCGTTGTAGATCAAGGGCGTCGGCATGTAAGAACCGCGCCCGGTGCGGCTCCAGATCACGTTATCGCTACTCGTCTTGCCATCCGGCAATGTGAGATCGCCGCGCGATCCGGGTTTGACGACGAAGATCGGCCGTTCCGGCCCACGTCCACTAACTACGACCAGCACGTCGTCGGCGAAGACCGGCGTCGGCGCCGTGATCTTCGAACTACGGCCGAGTCGCCACAGTTCTTTTCCCGTGCGTGGATCGTAGCCGCGAATGAAGTTGGAGGCATTCGCGATCAACTCCTCGCCTTTCGTGGTTGACGCGACGGTCGGCGTCCCCCACGACGGAATCTCGTCGCGATCTGTTTTCCAAACTGTCTTACCCGTCTTCGCATTCAACGCGATCATGAACGAGTCGGTTTGCGTGTCGCATTGCAGGATGACGAGATCGTTCCAGATGATTGGCGAACTGGCGGTGCCCCACTCGTAAGTCGGAATGTCGTACGCGCCCGCGTCGAGCCGTCCGAGATCGACTTTCCAAAGAAACTTTCCGTTGACGTCGTAAGTGTGAACACCCTGCGAGCCAAACCAGGCGACGACGATGCGCCCGTCAGTAGCCGGCGTTGAATTCGCGTAGGTCGCTTTGATGTGACGCTTCTCGCGCGGCTCGCCCTGGTACGCGATGCGTTCCCAAACGATCTTTCCGCTCTTCTTGTCGAGCGCGTAGAGCATCCAGCGTTGTTGCGAGAGATCTTTCGACGCGTCGCCGTCGCCGTAAAGTCCGGGTTTGAAGGTCGCTTTCGGATCGCTGCTGACGGCGCTCGTAACAAAGACACGGTTTCCCCAAACAACCGGGCTCGAATGGGCCAACCCCGGGATCGCCTTGTGCCAAAGGATGTTCTCGCCGCTCTTGCCGTTCCACTGATCGGGCAGGTTTTGTCCTTCGGCAATGCCCGACGCATGTGGACCACGAAACGAAGGCCAGCTTCCTTTCGCGGGCGCGGGCTTCAGCCGGGCTGAGAATTGTTCGCCGGATGTGAGCTTGATTTCGCGGTTCTGCGTAGTGACTGTCTCTGTCGACGGTAACCACGCGCTCCGATCGAGGATCATACGTCGCGGCGTACATTCGTCCGCAATCAGTTCGAACGACATGCTTTTCGGTCCGGTGTTGACGCGATACTTGCCTGCTTTGTCGCAACCGCCTGGTCCACCACTCGTCGTTAGTTCGATCTCTGCGTCAGACTTCTTCCAATTGCCGTCGAGCTTGGGCCAACGATCGCCGGTGAGTGAGAACGTGCCGCCCGGATCGAAACGCGCCGTAAAAACTCCGAACTTCATCGGCGTCGAGGGCATGTCCGTGGCAGCTTTCTTCTGGTGTTTCTCGATGTACTTGCGCGCCCACTCGTTCAGGTGCGGGCTCTCGCGCAAGCCAATCTTTTGCGCTTCGGCTTCGGCGTCTTCGATCTTCCAACCATCGCGCAGCACGCGGCGAATCATCCAGAAAGCGCCGACGCGAATCGCCGCGGTGCAATGAATGAAAGCGGGCCGGTTCGCTGGATCGTCGGTGATCTTGAGAAATTCGTCGGCCTGTTCGTCTTTCGGATCGCCGAAAACGACCGGAATGTTGAAGTAACGCAGACCGAGTTCTTTGGCCTTCGTTTCTTCTTCCTCCGCGCGATGTTCGGTGGGCCGGCGGAGATTGATGATGGCTTTGACGCCCTCGGCTTTTAGCTTTTCAAGGTGTTCGAGACGCGGTTGTCCACCGGTGCAGAACTGATCGTTGACGCGCACGAAGTTTCTGATCGATCCGGGATCGTCCTGCGCTCTTATCGCTAAGACACATAACAGGGCGATCGCTACGCCGCAAATTAGGTTTTTCATCCGTGGTTTCTCCTGCCGGGAAATATTATAGGCCGAGCACGACCCTCGCAATCACTGGCGAGTTTGCCAGGAACATCGTGAGCCACGTGCTGCGCCGGTGCAGGTCTTCGGCGAGGTACAACATACGCGGCGGGAAGTAGACCAGGAACGCTATGAAAGTGAGAAAGAAAAGCCGGCCCAAAAGCTCGACTACACCGGACGGTGGCCCAAGCGGCAAATCGGTGAGCAGGTTCCACGCGACCTGAAACAGGATCATGTTCAGGAAGATGCAGATGTCGCCGAGTCTTTCGCTTTCTGGCCGGCGCAGGAACTCGGACTTCGGCGGTTTCTTTGGCGGAGAAAAGTATCGATAGATCAGAACCGTTTGCACGATCGTCACGATGAGCCCGCCGAAGACAAGCGGAATGAAGAGTGATCCGTTGTCCATTAATGCTCGGCCGAACAGCAGATCACCGAGCCCGGCGAGAACCGCCGACATGAGGACCAGGTTCAGAGAGAGATAGAAGATCGGATTGAACAGACAACCGTAGGCCGCGCTGTCGTCGAACTTGTTGGCGGCGTCCTTCACGCGCTGATGAAAGTGCCAGCGTTTGAGCACGGCGCCCGCGGCGGGCAGCACCCACATTGCGACGAACACCAGCGAGAGCGCGAATTTTGCAGCAGGTTCTTCTGCGGAGACGTGTTGGATAAGCTCGACGAATAGTCCCGTCAGCTTCCGCATCAGCAGGAGGTTTGCTGCGAAGACCACGAGGTCCAGCAGCAACCCTCGATTCGATTCACTGAACAGGTTGACGAGAAGGTGACGCAGGTCGGGGCGTTTCATCTGCGATCTTAGCGCGTAAGTTGGCGATACTTGATCCGGTGCGGCACTTCCGCGGCCGCGCCGAGGCGGGACTTTTTATCGACTTCGTAGTCCGAGTAGTTTCCTTCGAACCAGACGACTTTACTGTCACCTTCAAACGCGAGAATGTGCGTCGCGATGCGATCGAGAAACCAGCGATCGTGCGAGATCACAACTGCGCAGCCGGCGAAGTTTTCCAGTGCTTCTTCGAGCGCGCGCAACGTGTTGACGTCGAGATCGTTGGTCGGTTCGTCGAGCAATAAAACATTCGCGCCTTCCTTGAGCATCTTCGCCAGGTGGACGCGGTTGCGTTCGCCGCCTGATAGCATGCCGACTTTCTTTTGCTGGTCCGATCCGGAGAAGTTGAAGCGTGCGACGTAGGCACGGGAATTCACTTCGCGATTGCCGAGTTTCAGTGTGTCATCGCCACCGCTGATTTCTTCCCAGATCGACTTCTCAGGATTTAGTGTGCGGCTCTGATCGACGTAAGCGAGGGCGACTGTTTCGCCTTTGCGAATCGTTCCGGAATCGGGTTCTTCCTGGCCTGTGATCATGCGAAACAACGTCGTCTTGCCGGCGCCGTTTGGACCAATCACGCCGACGATGCCGCCCGGCGGAAGTGAGAACGTCATGTGTTCGACGAGCAGTTTCTGGTCGTAGCCTTTGCTGATGTCGTTCGCTTCGATCACGAGATTGCCGAGACGTGGACCAGGCGGAATGTGGATCTCGAGATCTTCGCGACGCTTTTCGGTTTCCTGTTTGAGTAGATCTTCGTAGGAGTTGATCCTCGCTTTGCCTTTAGCGTGCCGCGCTTTGGGCGACATGCGGATCCAGTCGAGTTCGCGTTGCAGCGTTTTTTGCCGTTCGGTTTCCGACTTTTCTTCGCGGCGCAGTCGTTCCTGTTTTTGTTCGAGCCACGAGGAGTAGTTTCCTTTCCACGGAATGCCCTGGCCGCGATCGAGTTCGAGGATCCAGCCGGCGACGTTGTCGAGAAAATAGCGATCGTGAGTGACGGCGATGATCGTGCCTGCGTATTGTTGCAAGTGATGTTCGAGCCACGCGACTGATTCGGCGTCGAGGTGGTTTGTTGGTTCGTCGAGCAACAGGATGTCGGGTTTTTGCAGTAACAGACGGCAGAGTGCGACGCGCCGGCGTTCGCCTCCGGAGAGGATTTTGACAGGGGTTTCAGGGGGCGGGCAGCGCAGGGCGTCCATCGCCATTTCGAGACGCGAGTCGAGATCCCAGGCATCCTGCGCGTCGAGTTTTTCCTGGACCTCGCCTTGTCGTTCGAGCAGAGCGGACATTTCGTCGTCGCTCATCTCCTCGCCGAACTTCGCGTTGATCTCTTCGAACTCTTTCAGCAGATCGACAGTTTCCTGCACCGCTTCTTCGACAACTTCACGCACCGTGCGCGCATCGTCGAGCAGCGGTTCCTGTTCGAGATAGCCGACATTGAATCCCGGCGAAATCACCGTCTCGCCATTAAAATCCTTATCGACCCCGGCGAGTATGCGCAGAAGGGACGACTTACCCGATCCGTTAAGACCGATGACGCCAATCTTCGCGCCATAGAAGTAAGAGAGATAAATATCCTTGAGGACCGGCTTCTTGTCGTAATACTTGCTGACGCCGACCATTGAGTAGATGACTTTGTTTGGTTCAGTGCTCATATTTTGAAAAGTGTGAATGTGGAATTGAGTTTGACACGAGAAGCGGGTGAATTCCAAACTGCGATCTAGCAAGAGCACGCTAGCTAATGAAAGGCCATGGGAAGTGCTTTCCTCTTCCTTCGAATCTTATGGCTAAAGAATCAGAAAGAACAACACCTCAAGATAGCGACACCGTCCAGGCGAGCCGCTACAACCATCGAGATTGGGTTTCGTACCTAGAACATCCGGCCGGGGTCGGGTGGGGTTCGCAAGGTGCGATGGGGACGAACTGGAACAGGTAAGCGCGGCGGGCTCCGTATCATCTACTATGTGCGGTACAAGCCTGATGAGTTTTGGATGTTAACCCTCTATGCGAAGGCTAAGCGTGAGAACGTTCCGGCACACATTCTGAGACAGTTGTTGGAGGCGTTTCGAGATGGTTAAGAAACTTACCGGAAAGGCGCTGGCTAAGTCTGAAGCCGAGCGCGACGTTTGGCAAGAAGTCCTCGACGGTGTACGCGAGATCAAAGCTGGTAAGGGAAAGCGAACGAAGGTTGAGGTAAAATCGCGTGTCGTTCGCGTGCGGTTAAAGAGCGGATTATCGCAGGCGCAGTTTGCCGCGGCTCTGGGTGTTTCCAAACGCACCCTGGAACAGTGGGAGCAAGGACGTCGCGAACCGTCTGGCGCTGCCAAACAACTTCTGAAGATCGCCGAACGTCATCCCGAGGTGTTGATTGAGGTGGCCGCGTGAAGACTCTGCACTGAGAAGATCTGAGCGATCAGAGATCTAATTATGAAATACACCCGGCGAAAGCTGGTCCTCGCATTGATTGTCGTCTTGGTGGCCCTGGGGCTCCTCTTTATCTATCCGTGGAAGCGAGTGGTAGCGCCTGCGATTCGAGTTCGTGTCCTCGATCAGGATGGAAATCCCGCGCGGTGGGCTACGGTGAAACAGGAGTGGGAATATCGCGTGATTGGCTCCACTGGGCATGTGGCGATGACCGTCGTCGACGAAAATGGTTATGCCTCTTTTCCCGAGCGCACCGAGCGAGTGTCACTTATCCGGGTGATACCCACCCTCGTGAGGGAGATGGTCAATTTACCTCACGGTTACTACGGTTTTGGATCGTTTGTCACGATTTGGGCATATGGCGCCGATCCTCACGATTGGACCTTTGTTTCCTTTAGTGGACACGAGACATTTCCTGTAGAGCTGCGATTGAAGCGTCAACTCGAGCCAAGATATCGTCACGAAGCCGGTTTGCCTCGGCCACTAATCCCAAAAGACTAAGTGGGCTTGTCTCAAAAGTCCTTTCATTCTCACCTGGCTTCAGCCAGGTGAAGCTCGGGGCTGCTTCACGAGAAAACCGTTGAAACGGTTTCTCGATCTTGGCGAGCCTTACACCTGGCTGAAGCCAGGTGAGAATGAGAGGACTTTTGAGGCTAAGCTGATTAAGTGGGAAAGACTAGGTGGGAAGGATCTTCAGTAGTTCCCTGGCGTGGCGTCTCGCGCTGTCGGTGATTTCCGCGCCGGTGAGCATGCGGGCGAGTTCTTCGATGCGGCCGGTGCGGTTCAGTTTGGTGAGATTGACTTGGGTGCGGCCGGCGGTGACGGCTTTTTGGACGGCGAGGTGGCTGTCGGCGAAGCGGGCGATCTGGGGTTGATGGGTGACGCAGAGGACCTGGTTTGTTTGCGCGAGTTTGCGCAGTTTGATGCCCACCGCTTCGCTGACGCGACCGCCGATGCCGGAGTCGATTTCGTCGAAGACGATCGTCCGAGGGAACTCGGTGGCGTTCGCGACGGTTTTCAGGACCAGCATCAGGCGCGAGGCTTCACCGCCGGAAGCGACGCGCGCGAGTGGCTTGAGATCTTCGCCGGCGTTGGCTGAGAAGTAGAACTCGACGTGATCGACGCCTTTGACGGATTCGCTTGCGTCAGAGATTTGGATTTGAAATCGCGCGTGTTCCATTGCGAGTTCGGCGATACATTTTTCGACGGATTTTTCGAATCGCTTGGCGGAACGCACCCGTTCGCGGTGAAGTTTGCCGGCATGATTGAAATAACCAGAACGCGCGCTTTCAAGTTCGGATTGAAGTTTTTGATCACGCTCGTCAGAAGTCTCGATTTGGCGAAGACGATCTTCAGAACGCGCCAAATGCTCGAGGGCGGTTTCGATCGATCCGCCATACTTGCGCTTCAACCGCGACAACTCAGCCGCTCGATCCTCGATCTGCGCGAGTCGCGCAGGCGAGAACTCCAGCTTGTCGACAAAATCACGCAACGAGAACGAGAGATCTTCAAGTACAGCGCGCGCGCTTTCCAATCCTTCGAGATAGTCGCGGAAGCTCGATTCAAACTCCGCGAGTTCGCTTATGTCGCGGATTGTTTGCCGCACGCGCGCTAAGGCCGCATCGTCGTCTTCGTAAATCCGTTCGTAGCTCGACTGCGAAAGCGCCGTCAACTTCTCGACATTCGACAACCGTCGCCGTTCCTCTTCGAGCCGCTCGTCTTCACCAATCACCAACTGCGCCCGTTCAAGCTCGTCGATCTGAAACTTCAACGTGTCCAGCAACTGAAACTTCTCGGCATCGTCGCGCCGCAAAGAATCAAGCTCACGTTGCAGCGACACCCAAACACGATGTGCTTCGGCAACGTCATCCCTCAGTCCATTACCGACGGCGAACGAGTCAAGCAATTCAAGATGCGTGCGTGGATTGAAGAGCGTCTGCTGATCGCCCTGACCGTGAATGTCGACCAGAAACTCACGCAACTCACGCAACAGCGAATGCGTGGCGAGCTGGTTGTTGATAAAGATCTTGTTACGCCCGGTGGCAGAAAGCTCGCGGCGCACGATCAACTCCTCAGTCGCCGGAAAACCAGCGTTCTCCAGCAAGCGTTCAAACTCAGGATTAGGCCCGACGGTGAACAGTCCCTCGATCGATCCGCGTTCAGTGCCCGACTTCAAAAGATCACTCGTAAATCGCCCGCCAATCAACACGCCAAGCGCATCGACGATGATCGACTTTCCCGATCCCGTCTCGCCCGTAAGCAAATTCAGCCCAGGTTCAAACTCAACCTGAAGCTCGTCGATCAGCGCGATGTTGGAGATATTGAGGAATTGAAGCATTCCGGCCCACAGATTACGCACATAAAGACCGATGCGCAATCTGTGGACCGAAAATTATTCCGCTAGAACGTGTAACGCAGTGCAAACTGCATCACGCGTCCTGCCTTGGTCTCGTTCAACGGGGCCTGGGTCGAGGTGAACTTGCCGAAGTCTCGACTCGGGCTGCTTTCTCCGAGGAACGGATCGCTTCCCAAACCGAGGTCGGAAATCGTCAACCCATCGAACCGCTGAGTGTTGGTTACATTGAACACTTCCCAGCGGAACTGAAGCTGATGACCTTCCCACGGCATCTTGAACGACTTGTAAAGTCCCATGTCGAGCGAGATGTATCCAGGAGCGCGCAGGACGTTGCGATCGCCGACTTCGCCCGGACGAGCGGGACGGAAGCTGCGATACACCGCCTCGGGATTGCTGAAAACATTTGGCTCGCCGTCGGGATCGTTAGACGTCGGCGACGAACTCACCGGGTTTGCTCGCACACCGTTCGATTGCACGTTCCAGTTTGTGGCCCAGACGCAGCAATCGAAAGGCGTTTGGATCGGCAGTCCGCTGTTCCAACGGAAGATCCCCGTTGTCTGCCAGCCGCCAAGCACTCCGTTGACAAAGCTGTTAGTGCTGTTCAGGAAATGCTTGCCACGACCCACCGGAAGTCCCACTACCCAATTCGCGTTGATGATGTGCCGGGCGTCGAAGTCTGACGTCGCGTAGTTCCGATCCGGGTCCAAAGCATTGACGATGAACGCCGTGCCGTAGCTGGTCGAGTTCTGAAGTCCCGATGCATTGTCGAGCGAATGGCCGTAGGTGTAGTTGAAATCGAACGTGACGTCGTCGCTCAGCCGTTGTCGAAGACTGAGCTGCAACGAATTGTAGTTCGATCGCGCGACGGTCGAGAACGCCGACAACGCGCCAAACTGCGGTTGATAGAACATGTTGTTGAACCGCGCTGGACCACCGCCAAACGGACAAGTAGTGCAATCCGGACGGTCGTCCCACAACAGTTGCAGGAAGGTGTAATCGATCGTGTCGCCGCCGCCGACACCATTCGGACCACCACGAGCGACAAACGCGTAGGCAGCTTGCGTCGGAGTCAACGACGCGTCTCCCCACCATTGGGGCATGAACGGAAAGAGATTGTCGAAGAACGGGATCGATTCGATCGACGTGATGGGACGATTCTCGTAGCGGAAGTCGATTAAACGGCCGACCGCTTCGTAGAAAGTGAGACCCGACGCCGGATCGCGAATGTTGTTGAGTTGCATGATGTCGCGCCCTGCCAGCAGGCTGCGCGCGAAGCGGCCCACGTAACTGGCTTCAAACGAGAGTCCTTTGCCGATTTCGCGGCCGTAGGAGAAGTTGAAGCTGTAGTTGTAGGGCGTGGTGATTCCCTGGTCCAACGAAGTTTCGATGCGCGTTTCCTCATCCGAAGGAACGGTTAGAGGAAACTGCAACGAGGTCGGGATCGGACCACTCGCACTCGGGAACTCGAGATTGCGAACGTTGGGATTCAAACTGCCGAATAGTGGTCCAAGATCCGGATCGTTAACATCGAACGTGTTGGCGTTGATGTTGCGAGCGGAAGTGAATCCGGCGAGGTTGTTGAGATCGAAGTTGACTGCCAGAGCGCTGCCGATGCGATCATAAGTCATGCGGAAACCGCCGCGAATCACGCTCTTGCCCTGGCGTCCAAAAGCCTTGCCGAAGAGATTGTCGCCGAAGTCAGGTGACCAGGCGAATGAGACAGACGGCGCCCAGTTGTTCCAGTCCTGCTTGTAGTAGCCGTCGGCGTTGTTTGCCTTGCCGCCGAGCACGAAAGTGATCGGATCGGTGAAAGGAGTCCCGTTGAAGGAACTCTGCACGCGCTGGTTGAAGTAATCGGTCAGGTTTACGTTCGGGACGACCTGAATGCCGTTACGTTCGTAGACCGGAGTCGAAGTGGACCAGCGGATGCCGTAGTTCAACGTGAAGTTTGGCCGCAGCCGCCACGAATCCTGAAAGTAGCCTTCATATTCTTCGGTGGCGAATGAACGATCGGTCGGGACGCCGACTTGTTGCAGTTGGCCGCTCGCGTCGTATACGAGGTTTGCACTGTATTGCGAGTAGCGGCCAATCACCGCCGCGAGTGCGTCGCGCAGATCGATCTCACTCTCGAAATCGGAAAAGCCTTCCGTAAGCACCGCGCCGGAAGCGGCGTAGAACGACGGATTGATGATCGCCTCGTCGAATGATGCGCCGAGCGAATTGCGGTTGTTGCGAATCAGACGGACGTTGGCGCCGAAGCCGAACGTGTGATTGCCCTTCACCCACGACACGTCGTCGACGAAGTTATGGACGGGTGTCGTGCGGCGCAGCGTGCGCTGGTAGGCGGCGGGCGAAAAGATGAAGCGGAAGTTGACCCGGTTTTCATTCGAGTCGCCGTTTTGGGTAAACGACGCGCGGGTCAAGCCGTAGTTGAAACGGTTGACGATTGAGTTCGTCGCCGTCCAGATGTGGCCCACTGCGATGCCCTTCGGATGGTTCCACGTCGTCAACGGCGGCGTGTCTGGGAAGCACTGGACGTTGTCTCCCGGCGTGCTGCAATCAGAATCGAAAAAGACCGAGCGAGTCACGAGATCGTTCTGATAATTGCCACGCAGGAAGAGAGTTTGACGATCCGTCAGGTTGAAATCGAACCTGGCGATATAAGTGTTCAGATCCGTCGGCGTGCGCGCGTTGAAGCGAAAGCCGCTCGTGTTCAAACCGTCGCCGGTGGTCGTGTCATTCGCCGGGTAACGTGCGGCAGCAGCGGCAAGAAACGCGAGCCCGTCGGGGTTGATGCCCGGGTTCGCGCCGGCCGATGCGTAGTTCGCGAGGATCTCGTCCGCCGTCAGACAGTTCACGCCCGACGGTGTTCCCGCGGGACAACCGGGATCGCTCGCGCCGCTGGCAGTGCGATAGCGAACGATGCCCTGGCCCAACGTCGGCAGCGGCACTTCGCGAACTACCGAAGTCGCCGTCGCTTCGCGAAATCCTTCATAAGTGAAAAAGAAGAAGGCTTTGTTTCGCTTGATTGGACCACCGATCGATCCGCCGAAGATGTTGCGCAACAACTGCGGACGTTCGACGCCGGCGGCGTTGTTGAAGAAGTCGTTGGCGTTCGTGACGGTGTTGCGGTGAATCTCGAATAACGATCCGTGAAATTGATTCGAACCGGAGCGCGTCACGAGTGAAACTTGCGCGCCTGACGATCGTCCCTGTTCGGCGTTTGGGTTGGTTGTCGTGACGCGAAACTCCTGTAACGAGTCGCGAGTCACGCGCAACACGCTCGCAAACGCCTCGTCGGTGATGACGTCGAGACCGTCCTGTTGTTCGTTGACGTCGACGCCGTCGAGGGTGATGTTCGATTGATCGGCGCGTCCACCGTTAACAAAACCACTGCGGGACACGCCCGGTTGTAACGAAAGCAAGCCGACGACGTTGTTCGCGTTGAGCGGCAACTCGACGATGCGTTTTCGTTCAAACGAATTTCCGAGGGTTGCGTCGCTGGTATTGATTGCAGCTTCCGCACCCGAAGTTACGTCGACAGTTTCCGAAACTGCGCCGATTTCCAGTTGCACGTCGCGCTCGGTTGGCGTGTCGACAAGTGCCTGGAGACCGGAAGCAGAAGCGGTTTTGAAGCCTTGAGCGGAAACGTCGAGCTTGTACGTTCCCGGAGGAATGGCTTGAAACACATAAGCGCCATCCTGGTTTGTTTGTTGAGTGCGCGTGAAGTTCCGTTCGGGATCGGTGAGAGTGACGGTTGCGCCCGCGATCAGATTGCCTTGTGGATCGCGTACCGTCCCGCGCACGGTGGTGCCGCCGGATTGAGCAAAGCTGGTGGTGGCGGCAAGTATTAGAGCAAGCAGTGAAGCTAGTTGGAGAAGCCTTCGAGATCTTATGTTCATAGACGAGCTCCCTGATTGGTTTTTTGCAGGAGGGGGAGACAAAAGATGCAGAATTGCGCCGATGCAGATATTGTTCCAAATGAAACAAAGTAGACATCTGCTTAGAAAATTTGCGCTGATCAATTAACGGGCGGCGTATTGAATCTTCGATGGGTCCAAAACTTCATTAGTGATTGCCGATTTTGGACTGCGAAAGAATGAATGATCGAGTCATTTTTCGTTTGTCATTTTCCATTTTCCATTTTCACCTCGCGGAAATGACAAATGAAAAATGGAAAATGACAAACGAAAATTGACTTATGACTTTCAACTTCATCGACGTTCTGCTCGTGATTCTGATCGCGTTGAGTTTGCTCAACGGTTATCGCCGTGGGTTCATTCTTGGCGTGCTCGATCTGGCGGGTTGGGTCCTGAGTCTGTTAGCGGGTCTGCGTTATTACCAGCCGCTGGCGAACTGGATCGGACCGCGCATCGATCTATGGTCGGAGCTGTGGGACCAGCCGATCGCGTTCGTCATCGTCGCGGTGTTAGCAGGCGTGATCGTTCACTTGATCGGATATGCGTTGTTGCGGCGAATGTCGCGCGACGTTCATGAACGGCCGGCTAATCACGCGCTCGGTTTGTTGCCGGGACTCGCGAACGGTTTGATAACCGCGGCGATCGTTTCAGCGTTGTTGTTGGCGGTGCCGCTGAGTGAGAGCATCAGTGAACGCACGCGCGACAGCGTGTTGGCGAATCGGTTGGCAGTCTACGCGCAGGCGCTCGAAGCGAGACTGCGTCCGGTCTTCGGCGACGCGATTGCGAGATCGCTCAACCTGTTGACCGTTCAACCGGATTCTAACGAACGCGTCACGTTGCCTTTTACGGTCGAGACGTCGCGGCCGCGTCCGGATTTGGAGAAGCGAATGCTGGACCTGGTGAACAGCGAGCGCGTTGCGAATGGTCTGCAACCGTTAGCGCCCGATCCGGAGTTGACGGAAGTCGCGCGCAAGCACTCGGCCGACATGTTTGCGCGCGGTTACTTCGCGCACGACACGCCCGAAGGTTTGACGCCATTCGATCGCATGCAACAAGCGAACGTGCGATTCCTCATCGCCGGCGAGAACCTCGCGCTCGCGCCGACAGTCACAGTCGCCCACACGGGCCTGATGAATTCACCCGGTCATCGCGCCAACATCCTGCGCCCCCAATTCGGCCGCGTCGGCATCGGCATCATGGACGGCGGCATCCGCGGCCTCATGGTCTCGCAGGAGTTTCGCAACTGAGCAAAGCTGCTAGCTGCGCTTAGCCTCAAAAGTCCTCTCATTCTCACCTGGCTTCAGCCAGGTGTAAGGCTCGCCAAGATCGAGAAACCGTTTCAACGGTTTTCTCGTGATTTCGTTAGGGACACAAATCTTTCGGAACTTTTTCCCGCCAGGAACGTCTATGTGACTGGATTTCGAATTTAGTCAGCGGTCAAAACATCAAAAATGGCAGCAATTGCACCGAAAGAGGGGGTCAGGGACGCGATTCTGGACGCGACTGACCGGCTTCTAGCTCGCTACGGATACCGGAAAATGACAGTGGAAGATATCGCCTCCGAAGCCGGGATCGGCAAAGGGACGATCTATCTTCACTTCACCAGCAAGGAAGAAGTCGTCCTCTCGCACGTCGACCGCATCGTCGAACGTCTCAAGGAAAAACTCCAGGAAATCAGTCGTTCCGAAGACAACGCCGCCGCTCGGCTGCGTCAGATGTTACTGACGCGTGTCATGTTTCGCTTCGACAGCATTCAGCACTACACCCAGAGTCTCAACGATCTGCTCGCCGCGCTTCGGCCCGGATTGCTCGCGCGGCGCGCCGTCTACTTCGAAGCCGAAGCGCAGATCTTCGCCGAGGTGCTGCGCAACGGGCGCGCAGCCGGCGAACTGGAATTTGAGGACGAGCACGCCACCGCGCTTGCAATGCTGCAAGCAACAAACGGCCTTCTCCCCTATAGTCTCAGCACAACAGAACTAGGCGAACGCCAGGACGTCGAACAGCGAACTGCCGGCGTCGCGGATTTATTACTGCGCGGACTGCTCACCCGCGACTAACCAACACAGATTTACAACTAGGAGAACCACCGATGTTTCAACCAGTTTCTTCTAAAGCCGTTACGCGGCTTGCCATTCTTCTGCTGCTCACGTTTACGTTTGTAACCGGCGCTATGGCTCAACCCGAACAACCGGATCTCACCGTCGACGCCGCCACCCGCGCAAAAGTGATCGACAACATTCTAAAACGGCTCAACGATTCATACGTCTTTCCAGACGTGGCGAAGAAGATGGAACAGTCGATCCGCGAACGAGTTGATAAGAAGGAGTACGATCAGATCACGAGCGCGAAAGCATTTGCCTCGCAGCTAACGAAGGATCTGCAAGCGGTAAGCAACGACAAACATCTGCGCGTGCGTTACTCGAACCAGGCGATTCCCGAACGTGGTCCACGACGCGAACCAACGGCCGAAGAGATCGCAGAGAGACAGCGTGACCTCAACTGGATGAACCATGGCTTTACGAAGGTTGAGCGTTTGCGCGGCAACCTCGGTTATCTCGAATTTCTTAACTTCATGGACGAAGAACTCGGCGCTGACACAGTCGCCGCGGCGATGAACTTCGTCAACGGCACTGACGCCTTGATCATCGACATGCGCGGCAACGGCGGCGGCAATCCGGCGATGGTCGCGCTCGTTTGTTCGTATCTATTTGGACCTGAGCCGGTACACCTCAACGATCTCTATTGGCGTGAAGGCAATCGCACCGACGAGTTCTGGACGAAGAAAGAAGTGGCAGGCAAGCGTTACCTGAACAAAGACGTGTACGTGCTGACAAGCAAACGCACTTTCTCCGGCGCTGAAGAATTTACTTACAACCTGAAGAACCTGAAACGCGCGACGATTATCGGCGAAACGACCGGCGGCGGCGCGCATCCCGGTGGCGTGTTCCGCGTCACTGAGAACTTCGGCATGTTCGTGCCTACAGGCCGGGCGATCAGTCCGATCACCAAGACCAACTGGGAAGGGACAGGCGTCACGCCCGACGTTGCCGTGCCGGCAGATCAAGCCCTGGTAGTCGCGCGTTTGATGGCGCTCAAGAAGTCGGTGAGCACGCTGACAAACCCGGACCGCAAAGCTGGTATCCAGGATGAAATTCAGAAGTTGGAAAAAGAACTTAGCGCTTTGAAAACGAAGAGCTAAGCCGTCCGGATCTGCGACGCGAAGTTTTTACACCGCTCACTTCGCTTCGTAGAGGAGCACTCGCTTCTTTCCGGATCTACCGATGAAGAAACCAGCGAGTGCTCCGATTCCGGCGCCCAGCACTGTTGCTGCCGCCGCAGCAGCGTTGTCGATCTTCTCAAAACCATCACTGCTGGCGTCACCCGCGAGGCCGACTGCCGCGCCTGCTCCCGCGCCGACTCCCAAACCGATCAGCGTCGCCGTAGTTGCCGACTTCTTCGAGAGTTGGTGAACACTCGCGACGTCGTCGCGTTTCACTTCCTTGCGATTGTTCTTCACCGTGAGCGAGAGTGACGTGTCAGAGACCGCGTCCAGGGTCCCTTCCATTTTCTTTCCGTCTTTTAGCTTGACTGAGAGTTTGGTCCCACTGGTGACAGAGTTGAGCTGGGACCAATCGTTCACCCCGGTCTGCGCCAGCAAGGTGACCGGCGATAGCAGGAATGAAGATAACAGCGCGATGACGACGGCGAAGCGTGTAGCTGAGGATCTCATAGTGTCTCCTTCTTCGCGAGGCGGTGGATTTTGTTTTCCAGAGATTCGGCCGCTGATGGTACGCGGCCCATCATACGCCCAAAACGGTCCACAACGAAGGTAACTGGTGCTATGATGCGGGCCTCACGGAGGAACTCCCACGATGTTCAAAATTAACCCGACTCGCATCGCCCATACAGCCCTGGTTCTTGGACTCTTCTGTCTATTCCTGATAGCAACGCCAGTCGTTACCAGCCAGGATGAGGATGCTTTCGACCAGGAGTTGGTAAAAGGCCGTGCTTTCCTGCGCCGGTCTCAATTCGAGGAAGCGTTGAAGAGCTTCAAGCGCGCTAATGACATGCGTGATAAGAAGTGTGTCGAGTGTCTCAACCTGATGGCTGAGGCTTATCTTGGGCTGCAAGCTTACAAGAACGTCGTCGAGACTTCGGACAAAGTGATCGCATTGGGCAGTGACGACCAGCAGATCATCCTCAAGGCGTACAACAACAAGGGACTGGCGCTGCAAACGTCGGCCGAGAAGAAAGATCAAAAGAAACTTCAGGCGGCCGAAGCTGTGTTCCGGCAGGGACTGGCGATCGAGGGCGCGCCCGCGGTGCTTCATTACAATCTCGGCGTCGTGCTGTTGCAACTGAATCGCGATCCGGATGGCATCGCCGAGTTGCAGCAGTACGTGAAGCTGCAACCCAACGGTACGTACGTCGAATCAGCGACGAAGATGGCTGAGAACCCGCGGCGAGCGCGTGAAAACTACGCTCCCGATTTTTCATTTACTTCTTCGGAAGGCGAACACGTCGCGCTCGATGAATTGAAAGGCAAAGTCATACTGTTGGACTTCTGGGGCACGTGGTGTCCGCCGTGCGTCGAGTCGATTCCCGAGCTGCGCAACCTGCACAAGAAGTATTCGAAGGAGCCGTCGTTTATGTTGCTCGGCATCAGTTCCGACGGCGATGAGGAAGTTTGGCGAGAGTTCACGGCTAAGAACAAGATGATCTGGCCGCAATATCGCGATAAGGATCGAAAGATCCAGCGAACGTTCGGCGTGCGTGCGTTTCCGACGTACATCCTGATCGATCATGAAGGAATCGTGCGGTTTCAAAGCGTAGGTATGAGCTGGACGCGAGCGGCAAGTCTCGACGAGGCGATCCGCAAGCACGTGAAGATCGTCGCGAAGAGCACGGAAGCGCAGTAATCAGATCCAGAAGAAGGAGATGATGAAGCCGGCGACATTCACGGCGATGAAGAGGAATGTTTCGCAAGCAAATAACGCGGCGGCCTTGACGCCGGTGATGAGCCACTTCTGCTGGTAGACTTTCTTCAACGCGAAGGCGAGATAAATCAGCGCGATCGGATAGAAGAGGTTCAGCACTATCACAGGTAATTTTCCACCCAGCGCCGCCACCACAATAAACGCGAGTGCGAACACGCTTTTGCAGAAGAAGTCGAACGAGTAGTAGTAAAGCGAAAAGACGAGATGTTCGACGTAGTATTTCTTCATTCCGAAGTAAAACACCGCCAGGAACGTCCCCGAAATCAAGACACTAAAAAATCGGAACGCACTCGAGAGTTTTTCCGCTCGCCCGTGGATCTTGTCGGCGAGCACTGTCGGAGCGACATTGTGTTTTGCCGCGACGCTGACGACGTACGGCATTCGCGCGGTTCTCTCAGTTGCGCCGCCGCGGATCGCGGCTAACGTGCCCCACGCAAAGAGGAAGTAGAGCGCGCTGAACGTGAGATAGAGTTTGACTGGTCCAATGTAGTTGCCGCGGCGTCCGGCGAGATACTCAACCGTCAACACACCCGGCCGGATGAGCATCGCGACGAACGTCTTGAAGATCTTGTTTGACTCGATGTCCGTGATGTCGCCGACGGCGCGCGCCAGAAACCGTTTGACGGCGAACTCGTTCGGATTGATCTTCTTCTGGCCGCACTCGTGACAGTGCACGCCGACCAGGGCCGCGTCGCAGTTGGCACACGCTTCGACGAGGGACAGGGGAGGGGGAATCGTCAGTTTCGTCTCAAGCATCGTCGCAGTTCCGGCGTGTCGGTGAAACCGCACTGGCCGCTTGCTTGCCGCTCGCACTTGGCGCGTTTGTAGCATGCGTACTCGGCCTTGTACTCGCAGGTGGTCATCACTTCTTCGTCAGCGCAAACCTGACCGGAGCAACCGGTCTTGAAACATGGTTTGGGGGTTTGATTTGGAGGTGCGGGGTTTGACGCTGAAGCTTGTGCGCGAAGATAAAACTGTGTCGCCTTCAATGTTTGCGATCGGCCGGCTGGACCGGTTACCGGGCTGTTGGCGCCGACGACAAGTATTCCTTCCTGGCTCGTCATCGCTTGGAAAGCATCGCTTGTAACGTTGTCAGCCGCGCCAGCGCCTGATATATCGACGCCCGCGACGTTGCGGCTAACGCTCGTGTTCAGTTTAGCTTCGTGGTGCGTTTCGCAAGGCGCGGCGATACAGCGTATGCCACGATCGCGCACGCGGAAGAAAGTGCCGGTAGGTTGGTTTGTGCCGGCCGGCGTCCAGACTTCTTGCGCGTTCAACACGCCGTGCGTCCCGTGTTTATTGGTATGCGAACCGAGCGTACCGCGGACGACAGCACCGTCCCTTTCGGGTTTCGGCTGTCCGTTCCAGTTGATCGAGGCGACGTAGCACTCCGTCATCAAGCGTCTGTCCGCGCAACGCGTGCGTGGTTGATTCACGAGCTTGATGAAATAACCGCCACAGGCCGGCGGGGCGCAGCGGCGCATGTCGCTACGGATCGTGTAGTAAGTGGATGTGCTGGCGAGTGAGTCAGCCGCAGTCGCCGTGGTGTCAAAACTCGGGGTTGCGAAGAGGATTAAGAGGATCCCGATAATCATGTTTGTGTTCTCCCGCGTGACAGATTTACACGGAATTTACAGATTGGCAATCAACAATTAAGCTCTACGCGCTCGGACTAGCAACAATAAGGAACGTTTAATATCCATGAATGTTTCGCGGCGCAAGTTTTTGTCGGATAGCGCAAAATCGGCACTCGTGATTGCGGCCTCCCGCGTGATCGAGGCAAAGGGTTCAGTTTTCGTCAATTCCGTGGGGCCTGTGGCGGCCCAGTCGGCTGCGGTCCAGCCTGTGTTTGCGCGGCTTGACGAGTTTATCGCGCGGCATATGCGTGAAACCGGCGCGCCGGGAATGACGCTCGCGCTCGCGAATCGCGATGGTCTGATCCGCGCGTCGACTTACGGCTTCGCCGATACGAAGGCAGGACTGCGCGTTGAAAACGAAACGATGTTTGAGATCGGATCGGTGTCGAAGTCGTTTGTCGGGCTCGCGCTGCTGCAACTGCGGGAAGAACGAAAGATCGATTTCGACAAGCCGGTGACGGAATACTTGCCGTGGTTGAAGATCAATTCGAAGTTTGAAGCGATCACGACGCATCACCTGTTGAGTCACACGGCAGGACTTCCGGGCGCGCCGCTCTTGCTCGACGCTTTGCTCGGCGAACTCTGGACCGCGTACGCGCCGGGCAAACGTTTCCTTTATTCAAACACCGGCTACAACATTCTCGGGTTCCTGATCGAGGCCTGCGACAAACGCCCGTTCGCCGATGCGATGCGCGAGCGTTTACTCGTGCCGCTGGGGATGACGGCGAGCCGGCCGACGATCACGAACGACATTCGCAAGCATATGGCTGTTGGTTACGAGCCGCTGAACGAAGGCAAGCCGTTTCCGCGGAATGGCGCACTTGCGGAGGCGCAATGGATTGAAGTCGACATCGCCGCGGGTAGTGTCGCGTCAACGCCTGCTGACATGGCGAAGTATGTTCGCATGTTGCTCAATCGCGGCGCGCTGCCGAAGGGGCGGTTGATTTCCGACGAGAGTTTCAGGTTGTTTACGAAGAACGTGGTCGAGTCGCCGTATCGAGGCGAGCCTGCGTCGTACGGATATGGATTGTGGGTGAGCGACATCGAAGGGCACATGCGTTTGCGGCACACAGGCGGGATGGTTGCGTTTAGTTCGTCGCTCGACACGGATGTGACTGCTGGTATTGGCGCGTTCGCATCTGTGAATGCGAACTTGCGTGGTTATCGGCCGGTGCCGGTGACGAAGTATGCGATCGATCTCTTCAATGCGTCGCTTGAAGGAAAGAAGTTGCCGGACGCGCCGCCGCCTCCGCCCGCGGCAGACGAAGTGAAGAACGCTGCTGAGTATGCGGGAGAGTACACGTCGCCTAACGAGAAGAAACTGGTGCTCGCGGCTGAAGGCGAGAAGTTGATCCTGGCGCATGCGGGCCGTCGCATCGTGCTCGAACGTGCTGGTGGCGCCGACCGGTTCATCGTCAAGCATCCTGATTTCGAGACGTACGTTTTGGGGTTCGTGCGTGAGAACCGCGCGGTAGCGGAAGCGTTTTATGGACCAGACTGGTACGCAGGCGCGCGCTACACCGGACCACGAACGTTTGAGTCGCGCAAGGATTGGGAAGGTTATGCGGGGCATTACTTGAACGACAGTCCGTGGTACGGCGACACGCGCATCGTCTATCGCAAGGGACGCTTGTTTGTCGACGGCGTCCAACAACTCGTTCCGCGTGGTGATGGCAAATTCACCCTTGGCGACCCCGACTCCCCCGATTGGATTGCCTTCGAATCCATCATCGACGGCCGCGCCATGCGCCTGAACTTCTCCGGCATCACTTACCGCCGCATGTTCACGCCGTGATTGGATACGGCATAGCCGGGCGGCAGTTGGACTCAGCCGTTTGGTGGCTTGCCTCAAAAGTCCTTTCATTCTCACCTGGCTGCTTATTGAGAACCGTTTTAACGGTTTCCCTAACGAAATCACGAGAAACCGTTGAAACGGTTTCTCGATCCTGGCGAGCCTTACACCTGACTGAAGTCAGGTGAGAATGAGAGGACTTTTGAGGCAAAGCTCCGTTTGGTTGCTGATGCGCCTTTGCGGGAGACATCTTTCTCCCGATAAAGCACTTTTTGTGCAAAGCCTGCTGATGCAGCCGCTTAGTTGCTGATGCGGTAGAGGTGCGTGGCGCTGCGGATGAAGAGGGAGCCACTGGAGACGGCGATGGAGGCGAGGGTGGGACCGTCGAGTTGGTTGGTGGCGAGGTGGTTTAGTTTGCGGCCGGGGGCGATGACGACTGATTCGCCCTCTTCGCTCAGGAAGTAGATTTTGCCGTCGGCGTAGATTGGCGAGGCGGAGTGGTTG
>DATELZ010000226.1:0-12153 GCA_035276045.1 Pyrinomonadaceae bacterium
ACGCAGAGGCACGCAGAAAGTGATCAGTCGTTCGCGTGAGTACTGAACGGATTGTCTCCAGTCAAGCGACGATGAACACGTCCCACTACTGACGGGATCGTTTGGTCGTCGTTTGGCTTGGGAACGATCTGCGGATCGGGAGCGATCACCGGTCGAATCATCTTTTGCTGAAGTTGTTCGCGCGCGTCCATCATCCAACCGAAACCACGGAAGATGTAAGTCAGCAACGTGCGATCGGGCTCCTCGATGCCGAGCGCTTCCTGCACACACCACGCGCCAAAATCCGTGTTGGCCGTTAGTCGCAACGGCGGCTCGTTCTCACGATCGGGCTTCAACACACCATTCACGAAAGCAGTCATATAAATCAGACGCGCGATCGCGAGCCGGTCCTGCTGGCGCTGCGAGACAGTCAACTGACCAGCGTCAATCGCTTTGAAAACCGGATCGATGTAGATCGCCGGCCGCGGATCCTGTTCCACGCGGTTTCCTCTCCCCGCGGCCGAGATCTCCGGATGACCAAAGGTCGGCAACCCACCGCCCAACATCTTTTCGCGAATGCGTTGGGCGCGTTGTTCGTCAGGCAGCGCTTCGAGTTCCTGAACAAAGTCTGACATATCGTGAATCGCGCCGAAGTGACGAGCGCCGTCGAGCGCCATTTGCGAGGCGACAAAGAAATCGGAGACGGAGAGCGTGTGCAGCGTCGCCATGTAACGCGCGACCATGCTCGATCCCGCAGAGCCGTGATGGATTTGGATTGTTCCCATACGTTCGAGGATCCCGCGTTCGTGATCGTTTGCATGCCGGCCGAGAATCAGGCTGTAACTGATCTCGAACGCGTTTCGTCCCTGGGAGACTTCCGCGGCGATAAACTCGCCGGCCGCGTTTGTCAATTCTGTGTCGCTGCTCTGCGAATTATTCATCAGCAGATAATTCAGGTACACAGAGACACCGCCAACCGCGACGTTGCGCATGTGAGTCGCGATCATTTCCAGCAGCAATCCGACCTGATCGCGATCGTCGTGCACGCCATGATCCTGATGTTCTTCGCGACTGAGGCGGGCTTTTTCGAGCGTGGCAAAATGTTGAATAGCGACTTCCGGTCCGAGTCCTGGATATTGTTTTACAAAAGCGGCGATCTGTTCGAGTAATGGTCCTCTTTGAAAATTCTTGCCTTCGCGAGTTCCGAGACTCTCGAAATATTTCTGATCGATAAGTGCGGCGAGCTTGTCTTTGCCGGTTGCTGCCGCTTCGACTTGTTCACCGGCGCCACTAAAAAGTCCTGCAAAAATTACGTCTATCGGTCCGGCGTTGCCGCGCACGATCTCGGCTTCGGGTATAACGCCGCGAATCGTGTAAGACCTGATGTCTAAAGTGATCTCGGTGCCGTTGCAATCGACTGGCGCGTGATACAGAACCGGATTGGCAATGATTCCGGTCGAGGCCGGCATTGTGGCAAAGTACCCCAATGTTGTCGCGATTGATTTTTCGCCGAGCTCATTAGCCCGTGCGATGCCCTGCTTGACCGGATTGAATGCAGGCGCAGGCGGCAACACTGCGAAAGTGGTGTCCATTGAAGCTTCTCCCATCGGTGAATTGTATGGCCCTAATATCTTATTGAACTCTGGCGCTAAGCAAAGTATAGTTACGGCGCTCTAAATGTCTACGGCTGATTCCCCACGAGAAGCAATGCGCCCAGCTCGCAAAGCCAGCCAGTAGTCTTCGATTCACAACAATAGCTCCCTCAGTACAACCAGGTGGTCTTATTATGACGAAAGCCTTACTTATGGCTTCTCTATTGACTCCGCCGTCGCCGGATGGCGTTGAGTTAAGCACACTTCCGGATTCGGTGCAGTGGCTGGAAGTGCGTGCCGATCTCGCCGGCGATCTCGATCCTGATTGGATACGCAATCATTTTCGCGGACGTTTAATTTACTCTATTCGGAATCAGGAACCAGATCGACAACGCCGCCTGCTGGCAGCAGCAGAACGATACGATCGCGTTGAACTGGACGCCGATCGCGACTTCTCGAGTGAACTGTTGAACGAAGTCGCGCCGGAAAAGCGTCTCGTTTCGTGGTACGGACACGTCAATAATCTTTCGGACTTGCGCGAGCGTTTCGACGTTGTTTCATCCGTGCCTGCGAGCCTTTATAAAGTCGTCACTAAAAGCGAGCGCATCGCCGAAGAGTTTTTACCACTGTGGCTGCTCAAATCGCTCCGGCGCAGCGACACGATCGCATATGCCGATGGCTCGCTTGGTTTTTGGAATCGCCTGTTGGCCCTGCAACTCGGAGCGCCCGCGATTTTCGGCGCCGTGTCTCAAGGAGCTGCAAACGAACCAACCATCGCCAGATTAATAGATGATTACGGACTGCCGGAAGTCGCCCCGGTCCAGGAGTTGTTCGCAATCATCGGCAAGCCGGTGTTTCATTCGCTGTCGCCGCGTTTGCATAACGCGTCGTATCGCGAGATGAACTATCCCGCGCTATTCGTGCCGTTGCAAGTCGACGTGTTTGACGAGTTCTGGCGTGAGTTTGTGCTGTCACGCACGCTCGATTCGCTTGGCTTCCCCTTCAACGGCATGACGGTATCTTCTCCGCACAAGGAAAAAGCACTCGCCGCCGCGACAAATGTAAGCTCGATGGCCCGGCACACAGAAGCGGCAAACATCCTGATCAGAAACAACGGCTGGTGGAATGCCGACACGACCGATCCGGACGTGGTCTATGACACAACGGAAAAACGCAGCGTCGACATTCGCGAAAAACGCGCGGCGGTGATCGGCTGCGGCGGCGCTGGACGCGCCATTGCGGCAGCACTGCAGAAATCAGGCGCGGGCGTCACCTTGATCAACCGCGGCGCCGAACGTGGCGAACACGCTGCGGCCCTGCTCGGTTTGCGTTATGTGCCGCTCCCCGAGTTCGACGCGCAAGGTTACGATATCGTCGTCAATGCCACTCCGGTCGGGCGCGACACCGACGAAATTCCCTTTAAAGTCGAACGCTTGAATGATGAAGCCGTCGTGATCGATCTCGTTTACGCCTCGCGGCCGACGCCGCTGATCGGCAGCACGCGCGCGCGTCGACAGATCGCCATCGACGGCCGCGACGTGCTGATCACCCAGGTGCGACACCAGTTTCAAATGATGACCGGCCACGAAATGCCCGAAGAGATATTGGTGTGATGATAACAACAGAATCCAAACACGCTATGTACAACCTGCTCGAACTAAATACCGGGCAGCAGGAATTGATCAATCGCGTCGCCGTGCTGGCCCGTGAGAACTTCGCGCCGCGCGCGCCTGAATACGATCGCAACGCGACCTTTCCGTTTGCAGACTTCGACGATCTGTTTAATGCAGGTCTTCAGGCGCCGGTCGTGCCGAAAGAATACGGCGGACTCGGTCTTGGTCCATACGCCGGCGACGTTTTCACGCTTTGGATGATGACGAAAGAGATCGCGCGTGTCGATCTCTCGCTCGCGCGTTGCTGGGAAGGACACGTCAACTCGCTCGTGCTGCTGGGCGGCATGTGCACCGAAGAGCAAAAAACTCGCTGGTTCAAAGGCGTGGTCGAGCGCGGTGAAAAGTGGGTGGCGTGGAGCGGTGAGCCACAGGCCCGCAAGCCGGGCGAACCCGTCAAGTTCGGCACGAGCGTCGAGAAGGTTGATGGCGGTTACATTATCGAGGGAAACAAAGCATTTGCGACTAGTGCGAGTGGCGCGCAATGGGCGATCCTGCTCGTGAATACGGCGGGCCCGGGGGGCGTCCGCCACGCGGAAGCAAGCTCGCTCGACACGCAACTGATGATGGCGTGCAATCTCTCCGATCCTTCCGTGGAGGTAGACACCGGGTGGTGGGATCCGATCGGGATGCGTGCGACTGTCAGTCATGTGGTCCACTTCCGGCGCACGTTTATTCCCGAGTCAGACGTGATCGGTTATCCGGGCCAGTATCTCAAGGAAGGCTGGCAGACCTGCTTCATCCCGCATTACGCGGCGACTTTTCTTGGCGCTGCTGAAGCTGCATACGACTACGCGCTGGAATACATCACGTCGCAAAACAAGGTCGCCGATCCGTACGTGCAACATCACATCGGGCAGATGTCGGTGAATGTCGAGACGGGCCATCTTTGGTTGAGACATGTGGCGCGGTTGTGGGAAACCGGGCGCTATCTTGAAGCGCAGATCGCCGGCAGCCGCGCGCGGCACGTCGTCGAACACCTGGCGGAATCAACGGTGAAGGACTGCATCCGTGCCTGCGGCGCTCGCTGTTTGATCCGCCCGAGCGTCCTCGAACGCATCTATCGTGATCTGTCTTTCTATGTGCGCCATGACAACGACGATCACATTCTGGCCATGATCGGTAAGTCAGTCCTGGGGCTTACCCACGATCCCTCATTCTATAAACCATAAACGGATTCAAGGGAGATCGGGCATGCAAACGACTACCTCTCATCGACAGTTCAAACTCCGCATCTGGTGGCTCGCACTAGGCTATTTCGCTTTCTACACGCCCTACAGTTTCTCGACGAAATTTCTGACGAGCAAACTGTGGCCCGGCATCGACCAACAAGTCTCGGGTTTTCGCTTGCTGCCTGCGGTTGCGATCTCGACTGCGATCGTTCTGCCCGCGATCATCGCTTTCAAAGGTTGGTGGAGCTACGTCTCGCATCGCGAAATTATGGGACGTAAAATGCCGGTCCCGCAGCCGCTCGTCATCCTTTCAGGGATCGGCACCGCGATCATCATCGGCACGACGACCCTGTCGTTTACGTTCACCGGCATCTCGATCCTGTTCGCTTTGCTCCTGATGCGTGGCGGCGTTTTGATCATGGCGCCGAGTGTCGACGTCTTGTTTCGCCGGCGCGTGCGCTGGTTCTCCTGGGTGGCGCTCGGAATCACGTTGCCCGCGATGGCTATCGCGCTTATGGACGTAAACAACTACCACCTCACCGGAGTCGCAGCACTCACGATCTGCGCTTACTTATCCGGTTACTTGTTGCGTATTCCCTGTTTGACGAGATGCGCAAAACAGGAAGATCCCGAGATCACGCGCCGTTACTTCGTCGAGGAGTCGATGGTCGCGGTCATCTTTTTAGTCGCCATACCGGCGGTGTTCGCACTCATCGGCCAGGGCGAGATCATGTTGCAACTGCGCCAGGGCTTCGCAGAGATATTCACCAGCAACCTGACGTTGCCCGCGATGTTGATCGGCGCGCTTTATGCCTGTCTTTATTGTTTCGGCACGCTTATCTATCTCGACGGACGCGAAAACACTTTCTGTATTCCGTTGAATCGCGGGTCGAGTCTGCTCGCGGGCATCGTCTCCAGCTACATTCTCGCCGTGTTCTTCGGCCTGGCGTTTCCCAGCCCCGCGCAACTGATCGGTGCAGGTCTGATCGTGTTGGCGTTGCTGGTCCTGTCGCCGTTGCACCACGTCGATCGTTACTGGCTCAAACTAAAGAACGCGCTGGGCTTCGCCAAACCGCTTCCATTGCTGCAACCGGAACGTTTGTTTCTCTTCGTGTGCAGCGGCAACACCTGTCGCTCTCCGATGGCCGCAGCGATGGCGAATGCCGAGATCGCACGACGGCTGCGCATCCCTTTCGAATCGCTGGAGACGGTGAACGTGCGCGCAATGAGCGCTGGAGTTTCCGCGCGAGCCGGCGCGCCGCTGACGGATGAAGCTGCTGAAGTACTGCGTTCACTCGACGTTCCGGTTCGACCACACGCTGCCCGCAATCTCACATCCGAGCTTGCCGAGCAGGCGGAGATAATCTTCTGCCTGACGAGCACGCATCGTCAGGCCGTAATCGAAATGCTACCCTCTATGGCGGGCAAAACTTACTGTCTCGATCTTCACGGCGACGTCGAAGATCCGATCGGCAAAGGAATGCCGGCCTACGTCGCTTGCGCCCGGCGAATCCAGGCGGCGGTCCAACTGCGATTCAACGAGATTGGCCTGGCCGTGTAGTCAACTTTCAGATCCATGAGCTTGGCGAACGGAACGTCGAAGGCGCATGTCATGAGCGTGCTCGGTGCGGCGTCGTTTGCCGAGTTTCCGGCTGTGAGACATCCCGGAACGGTGGTCTGGTGTAATTTCGAGCTGGCGCGCGAGTTGGGTTTCGACGTTCCGCCGAATAATCAACTCACGCCGCAATTACACGATCAACTTATCGCGTCCCTTTCCCTCCGCGCACTCACCACAAAGATCAACGGACATGAAATCTTGACGATGTACGCCGACAAGTACGGCGGCGATGGTGTCAGTCCGGCGCTCGGCGCTGGACGAGCGGGATTTCTGAGTGACGGCAATCTCTACGTAAAAGGGATCGGCTTCACACCGCTCTTTCGTCACAACGACAAAGACGACTTCGTCCACTCGCATGGCGGCGTGCATTTTGAAGACTGTCTTTCGGAGGCGGTGTTTGGCGAAGTAAACGTGAACCTGTTTAGCCTCGGTTCGACACGCATCGTCGCGATCATCGATCAGGGAATGCACGTGACGGCGCCGTCGGGACGCAAGCGGCCCATCGCGCTGGCAGTCCGTGTTGGTCCACAACTGCGGCCCGGCCATTTGCTCGCGCGCCGCGCGCGCGGCAGTCAAACACCGCTGGAGATGTTTGTCCAGATGACGACGGCGACGAAGCAAATCGTCGGGAACGGCTCTCGTATTCCCGATGTCGCCGCGACGATGCTGCGTGTGATTGACGATCACGCGCGAGCGGCGGCGGAGTTGTTTCGCTGGCGCATGATTCATGGCGCGTTGAGCCCGTCGAACATGGAGATGAGTGGCGCGATGCTCGACTTGCCGACGCAGTCTACGCAACCGCGAACCGCCCCGATCTTCAAACTCGATTACGTACATTCCGCATTTGGCACCGAGCACAAAGAACGTGGCTTCTATCTCGCCGAAGTTTATCGCCGTGTGCTCCGAAGCACCGATCCGCAAACGCGTGAACGCTTCAATGCGAAATGGCTCAACGTTTCGAACGAGATGGATCTCGCCTATGGCAAACACTTGCAGGCGAAGCTGTTAGGCGCTGCCGGGTTGAAGACGGAAATCGCAGAGCGCATCTGCGCGGACCATGCCGATCTGGCCGGTCGCTTCACGAACCTCGTGGTCGAGATGGCGGCGATGAAAAATCAGGGCTCGGCGTGCGTGGCGCGCAAAGTGGTTGAAGACCTGGCGGTGGTTGATGTCTTCAATTTGCTTCGGCGCTTACCGCGTGATTATTTTTCCGGTAATCCATGTTACCCAAAAACGCTGAAGCATCTGCGGCCGGTCTACAAAGGAAATCATTTCCACATAGCCAGGAAGAAATTGAAAGTACAGACTCTGGCCCGTGAATTCGCCGGCGTCTATCGTGAGTTGATGGACGAGTGTGGTGAGTTCAAGGCTTCAATCATCGCCCGCGCGGAATTTGAGAACGAACCGATCGACGCACTGTACACTTCGACTCTGTATCACGATCTCAATCGAGCAATTGAGAAGTACAAGGCAACTGGCCGACCGGAGATCATTCGCAAGGCGATTGACAGTCGTATTGCGCGTTCGTTGCGGAGCGTCGATGGATTGTTAAGCCAGGGCGAGTCACGCCGCCTTGGTGACGGCGGTCTCGAAACACAGATCAGAACGATCGATGGCATCAGGTATTCCGTGCGTGCCTGGAACGATCGTGCCCAGACCCGCAGGCTTCACGTCAGCAACCTGGCTTCAAAAACCGGATTCGAGGTTGAACCGCCGGGCCTGGCAGGCCGATTCGAAGGTTACACCTTCGCCATTCCCGATCGCCACGATCTCGACGGTCTCGACGGTCTCCTGCGCGTGATCTAATGTGGTCCATCGGCATCTACACCGGCCACTCGCCGTTCCATCTTCAACCACCGGCAAACAACCTGAATCCCATGTTGACGTGCGCGGACGTGACCGATGTTTCCGCCGAGTTTGTCGCCGATCCGTTCATGGTCCAACACGCCGGGCGGTGGCACATGTTCTTTGAAGTGCTGAACAGCGAAACCAGGCGCGGCGAGATCGGGCTTGCGACCAGCGACGACGCTTTCAGTTGGACCTACCGGCAAATTGTGCTCAGCGAGACGTTCCACTTGTCGTATCCTTACGTGTTTGAGTGGCGGGGCGAGCACTACATGATCCCCGAGACGCTGGGCACGTCGGCCGTGTGCCTGTACAAGGCTGAAGACTTTCCCGTGCGTTGGTCCAGGCAGCATAAATTGATCGACGGCGCTCACGCCGATCCGTCGCTGCTTCATTTCGACGATCTATGGTGGCTCTTTGTCTGTTCCGCGCCTTACGGCCACGACGTGCTGCGGTTATATTTTGCGCGCGACCTTGATGGACCATGGAAAGAACATCCGCGCAGTCCGATCGTTCGCGGCGACAAGTGCCGCGCCCGGCCCGCCGGAAGAATTCTCCAGGTGGGCCGCAAGATCGTTCGCTTTGCCCAGGATTGTTTGCCTGAATACGGCACGCACGTCAGGGCTTTCGAGATTACAGAGCTAACGCGCGAGCGATACGTCGAAGTAGAAAACGAGCGTAGCCCCATTCTCACTGCCACTAAACACGGATGGAACGCGCGCGGAATGCATCACCTCGACGCACATCTTCAACCCGACGGCCAATGGATCGCCTGCCTCGACGGACGCGACGAGTAAACATGCGCATCCTGCTTTCATCCGAACATCGCTACCCGGCGTTTAGCGACGTCAGCGCCGGGCCGCACCCGATGCCGTATCCTTCCGGCTCCGGTTATTGGATTCACGACCTGCTCGCCCAGGGTCTCGTCGAGTTGGGCCATGAAGTTTTCTACCTGCTGCGGAAAGGCGCAGCTAAGTTACCGCCGCCGGGCGTGCAGGTAGTGCCCAGACCCATCTGGGACGCCGACATACTGCACACGATCTCCGATCACGACGACGCGCTGGTGCGCGAGTGGCAGTCACGCGGCAAACCGTGGGTTTCCACCTGCCACATCGACATGACCACGCGCGGCATGGCCCAACGCCCGACCACCGATAACTGGATCTTCGTCTCGCGCACGCTCGCAAAGCGTCATGGCCGCCGGCGATTCGTTCTGAACGGCATCGATCCAAACGCGTGCATCTACTCGGAAGCAAAGCGCGATTATTTCCTGTTCATGTCGTCGATGGATTGGGAGATGAAGAAAGGTCTCGACATCGCGATCTCGCTCGCGTTTCGCCTGCGCATCAATCTCGTGGTCGCGGGCACAGCCAACAACTACAAACGCATCATGAGAATCGAGGGCCTGTGCCGGCAGATCGGCGCGGCTTACGTCGGCGATGTAAGAGGCAAACAGAAAGCGGAGCTGCTGGCAGGCGCGCGCGCGTTTCTGTTTCCCACGCGTGTCGACGAGGCGTTTGGGTTGGGAATGGCGGAGGCGTTGATGTCCGGCACGCCCGTGATTTGCAGCGACAAAGGCGCGTGCCCCGAGATCATCTCGCCGGACGTGGGATTTGTTTGCCGCGACGATCAGGAGTACGTGGCGGCAATAAAAAATATTTCACAGATCTCGCCACAGGCGTGTCGCGAAAAAGCGCTGCGCCGCTACCATTATCTGCGCATGGCCGAGGATTACGTCGCCGAGTATGAAAAAGAGATCTCGCGAAACAACTCTTCCCATTTCTCGAGCGCCGATTCGAATGGAAACCGTTCGAGCACCTCGGGCGCGCGCGAGGCGTAAGCTTCGCGTTTGACTTCATCGCCCATCAACTCGGCGAGCGCGTTTGCGAGAGCAAGCATCGTGTTCTGACTCACGACCAGGCCATCGATGCCGTGTCGCACAAGCGCGCGAACCGGTGGTCCAGCGTCCATCGCAACAACCGGAAGTCCGCACGCCAGCGCTTCCCAAATCGCGTTTCCAAAACCTTCGAGACGTGATGCCGACACGAAGAGATCGGCGCTCGCGAGCACGCTGTACGGATCCTCCGTGAAGCCACAGAAACGAACTCGATTCGGCGCCAGCTTCTCGACGAGGTGTTCGAGGAAGTTCTGCTGTGGTCCAAGACCGTGGAGTTCCAGGTCCCACTCGGGAAATCTCGCAGCGATGCTGGCGAACGCGCGAACCAGGAATTCCGGCCGCTTTTCCGCTGATAAGCGTGACAGTGTAACGAGGCGGCGCCGTTCACCTTTCAAGCCGTGGTGCTGAATTAGCGGCGCGACGAGCGGATTGTGAATCGCTCGCGCCCGCGCGCCCTTACTCGCGAGCCACTGCGCGATCGACGGATCGGGCGCAATGACCGCAGCCGCCGAACGGCGATACAACTCTTCACGCGCACCGTCCCATTTCCCTAACGAAATACGCCGCGCGTCAGTCACTTCACAAACGACCACCGGCACCCTGGTTTCCGCCATCGCGGCGAGCACGCGCACGTTGGTCCGGTCGATGAATGAAACTACAACGTCGGGTTTGGCGCCGAGGATCGCGTGACGAAGCATTGCGATCGTCGAGAGATCTTGCAGCAACTGCGGACAAAGAGCGACGTCCAACAGTCGCTGCACCGGTGCAATCGCGGCGGGGTTGAGTTCGCTCAGTTGCGCCGGCCGGGGACAGCCGATGTCGCGCCGCTCGACGCGCGGATCGATCGCATAAGCAGGCGCTCTCGATTTCTGCAAGATGGTGAGGAGTGTCGTTTGTTTGCCGCGCTCGGCCCACGCATTAGCAAGATTTATGCAGATGCGCTCCGCGCCACCGCCACCAAGACCTGCAATGACGAGCGTGACGCGCAACGAGTCATTCCACGGGAAATGCGGCGATCACCTCGAGCATCACGAGCGCGCCCGACGGAAGCGAAGCCGCGGCGAATGCGGTGCGCGCCGGAAGTGGCGTGATGCCCAATCCCGGCAGCCACGCCGCGTAGATCTGGTCCACCGCTTTGAAGTCTTTGATATTAGCCAGCAACAACGTGACTTTGACGATGTCTGCCGGCGTGCAACCCGCCGCGTTGAGGATCGCGTCAATGTTCGACAACATGCGGTGCGTTTGCGCTTCGAGACCCTCTTCGAGTTTTCCCGTGTCAGGATCGCGTCCGGTCTGGGCCGTCACAAACACAAGATCGCCGGTGCGAATTGCCTGTGAATAAGTGCCTACTGCGGGCGGCGCTCCATCCGTTTTGATTCGTGTTTTATTCACCATCCTGCGTACTCCTTTGCGCCCGCAATGGAATCTCGAAGTTCACTTTCACTGGTCCGCCGGCGAGCGGCGCGAGATCCATCAGTTGCACGTCGCCCGGATAAATGATCTGCAACAGGACCACGTTTGTCGGATCGGCAAAGTCCAGATCGAAGTAGTGAAATTCGGTGATGTTGGAAGCGTAGATCCAGAGATTGTTCTGTTCGCGAATCCAGGTGCGGAAGCCGTCGCTTTCCATCGGCTCGGCGCGAATCTCGACCGGCGCTTCAGTCAGGATCTTTTTCGTCAGGTCAAAGTGTTCGAAAGCGTATTGCCAACTCTGTTCGTACAGACGTTTGGTCGAGCCACGTTCGCGAGGCAGTGAGCCCTGCTGCTTCAGCCGGATGTTCTCGCGCACAAACTTTTCGCGTTCCCCGTCGACTTCGTAATCGCCGCCGGTCAGCCGCTGGAGAAAGTCGTTCACGTCGCTGCTGATCGTGAACACGCGGCGGATGATCTCGAAGTAAGTTAGTGCAGTCGGGTTGATGTCGAAGATTGTGAGACGCGTTGGACGCCACAGCGGAATGAGATTGAGGCCGTATAGACCACCGACGACGCTGATCATGTGAATGTCTTTGTGCCGCCATGGTTCGACACTGTCGTAGTGGGCCTTGATCTCGGCAAACTCGCCGAAGGAGCCATCCTGGTGGCCGTCGTCTGTGCCGTAGAAGACGTTCTCCGGACGGTCGTGGTACATCTCGCGGTTGAAAGCTCGAGGTGCTTTAGCTGTCACAGTTTCCTCTTGTTAGTTAAGGGTTATGTCCCATGAAGGGCGGTTGAGTTCTTTAAAGTTTTGCAGGCGCTCGGTCCAGTGTGTTTCGAGATTCGCCGCTGAAGAGTAGGTTATTTTCACAGTGCGATCGATGAAGTCGAGCGCGTTTTGGACCACGGATATTTCCGGATGGCGAACGGTTACGAAGCCGTCGCCGGTGTAGTTCTGCGCTTTGGC
>DATELZ010000227.1:0-3572 GCA_035276045.1 Pyrinomonadaceae bacterium
ATCGACGAGGACAAACTCGGCGTCGGAGTGATCGACGATATACGCGATCTGCTCCGCCGAACTGGTCGGATAAAGACCGACGCCGACGCCACCTGCCAGTATCGTTCCGATGTCCGCGATGGGCCACTCAGGAACGTTCCCCATCAGAATGCAAACCGATCCACCGCGCTTTAGATCGAGCGACAACAGCGCGGTCGCGAAGTCAAACGTCTCCTGTTCAAACCGTCCCCACGAAATGCCCTGCCATTCGTTACCCGCGCGAAAGTAGAAGACATTCCGATCCGGCGGGTATTTTCTGATTCGATCCGTGAATAAAGAATGAACGGTCGGATAGTTCATGAGATCGATTACCAGCGAAACGCAACGCAAGCCATGTTCAAACCACCACCCGACGCGCACATCACGACGTTATCGCCGCGTTCCAACTTCCCCGCCTGCACCGCATCATGCAGGACCATCGGAATGCACGCCGATCCGGTGTAACCCCACTTGTCCATGATCGTGTGTGTGCGGTCCAGCGGCACATCGAGCCGCGACATGACTTCCTTGATCGTGCTCAGGTTCACTTGCGTAAAGAGAAACAGCTTCACCTCACTCAGCGCAAGGTGCGCCTTCGCCAACACGTGGCCGACGATCGCCGGCCAACCGTCGTTATTGACTTCGGCCGGATATTTCTTCGCGAACCGCACCTTGGTCCAAACACCTTCGTCGATCACCTCGCGAGTGATCGGCAGGTGCGTCCCGCCGGCGTAAATGCCCATGTGATCGTGAAAACTCCCGTCAGCGCGAAGCTTCCCGGCCAGAAAACCGGGCTGATCGTCGACTGCCTGGAGCACAACCGCACCAGCGCCATCGGCAAAGATCGTCGCCGTCTTCTTGTCGTGCAGATCGAGATACTTGCTGATCGCGTATGCGCCGACGACGAGCACGTTGCGATACGACGAATCGGCAATAATGAATTTCGACGCCGTGTCGAGGGCGGTCACAAAACCGGCGCACGCGCAATTAACGTCGAACGTCCCCGCATTCACAGCGCCGAGCCGGTGTTGGACCACAACGGACGTCGCCGGGGAAAGTTGTTCGGGCGTGTCGGTCGCGAGAACGATCAGATCCAACTCGGCCGCATCGATTCGCGCCGCATCGAGCGCGGCGCGACACGCGTTTGTCGCGAGGTCGGCAGTGCTTTCGTCGTCAGCAGCAACGTGCCGCTCGTGAATGCCCAACACCCCGGTTACAAACTCGTTGATGTCCTCGCCGAGAATCCGGCTCAGATCGTCATTCGTGACGATCTTCTCCGGAACGTAGATGCCCGTGCTGATGATCTTTGCAAACGGCAATTCTCGATTAACCTCTTAAAAGAAACTCTTTCACCAGGTGGTTGAACTCGCCTGCCTGCTCGATAAAGAAGGTGTGACTGGCGCCGGCGATCTCACACAGCGCCGCATTGGGAATCCTCGCCGCCAGGTTGCGAGAATTTTGCGCAGGAACAATCACGTCCGCATCACCAGTCAATACGAGCGTCGGGTTCGTGATGCGTTCAACTCGTTCTTCGGCGTTGAAATTCATCGCCGCCTGCAACTGGCTCAGTAAAACATGCTCGGGCACGTCGTTCGTCGCGCGCAGGTGAACGATGCGATCGACCTCGGCGACCTGCGTCCGCACGTACTCCGGCGTAAACGCCAGCAATAGATTTGCGCGCATCCGCTCATCGCTGTTGAGTCCCTTGGTTGAAGCAATGGCCTGCATAGTCGCCGGCGCGGGAACAATATGATTTGGACCACCGAAACTCGTGCAGCAAAGCACCAGTTTGCGCGTCATCGACGGATACTTGAGCGCAAACTCCTGCGCCACAAATCCACCAAACGACGCGCCCACGATGTGCGCGCTCTTGACGCCGATCGTCTGTAGCAGATACGCAAGATCATCTGCCAGCAGTGCGATCGTCTGCGAACCTTCCGGCTTGTCAGAAGCGGACACGCCACGCGGATCGAAAGTGATAACGCGGAAGTTTTGCGCCAGGTCGTCAGTCTGCTTGAACCAGATCCAACGACCCACCGCAAACCCCGGAATCAAAACCAGCGGCTCGCCGTCACCCTCGATCTCGTAATAGAGCTTCAGCCCGTTGACCGATATTTTGGGCACTTAAAAGTTAACCTTGAATGCAAACTGGATCACTCTCGGTCCGGCACTCGTCGCCGTAATCCGTCCGAACGGCGAAGGCACAATGCTGCCGTCCGGATTCACAAAATTCGGCACCGCGATGTTGTTGTTCGGATTCGCGAAGTTGGCCCAGTTGAAAACGTTGAAGAACTCCGTGCGGAACTCAGCTCGCACCGTTTCCGTGATCGGAATGAACTTGACGACGGAAAAGTCCATGTTCTTCTGTGCCGGTCCATAGAGGAAATTGCGCGGCGTGTTGCCAAACGGATTGTTCGGATCGAAAGTCGGGTTGTTGGGCGTTCCCAAATTGCCGCCCGCGATGATCGGACGCGACGACACAAATGCACCCGTGTTGAAGAAGCCGTTCAGGCGTGATTGCGTGCTGCCGCTGGTCTCAATGCTGCCGTTGAATCCCGGCGCGAAGTTGGCGCGCTGGATGATGTTGTTGCCGACGATGTCGACGACCGAGAACGGCGTTCCGGTTTGCAACGTCACGATGCCGTTGAGTTGCCAGTTGTTGAGCAACATCCGCGCCGAGTTTGACTCGGAAACGAGCTTCGGCACGTCGTAAACAAAGCTGGTGACGAAGCGATGGCGCCGATCGAAATCGGATGGTCCATAGTTGGTCCGCCAATCGAGCTGATCGCCGGGCGTGGCAAACAACTCGTTGATCGTCCCACCTGAGTAGTAATCGTTCGACTTGCCGTAAGTGTAAGCACTCAAAAACTGCAAGCCGCGGCTGAAGCGCTTCGTAACGCTGAGTTGCAGCGAGTTGTATTCGGAATTCGAGCTCGACTGCACTTGTTGAATGCCGCCCGCAACGTTTTTCTGCGTCGACAACGCGGTGCCGAGCGGCGCGGTGAACACGTTGAGGGCGCGATTGTAAACCGGTTGATTCAACGTGATTACCTGGAGCAGTTTGGTCCCTTTCGAACCGACGTAACCGGCCTCGAGGAGGAAGTCTTTCGCAAACTCCCACTGCACGTTTGCGTTGTATTGCTGGATGTACGGCGTTCGCAACTCCGGATCGATAAAGATGCCGCTGATCGGCACGCCGACGAGCGGCGACAAAGGCGAGAGCGGTGACGGAATTGTCGGGTTCACCGGAAACTGTCCCGGCTGCGGCACTGGAATAAACGGATCCGACATCGTGCGCAGAATGCCCGGCAGTCCGACTGCGAGGGCGAGATACGGATAATTGAGCAACTGCGTGTTCGCGTAACGAGTCGAGAATCGATCGTAGTAAATGCCGTAGCCGCCACGCGCGACGAGCGTTCCCGACTCGTTCAAGCGATAAGCAAAACAGACGCGCGGCGCGAAATTGTTTTTGTCATTCGGCACGAGCGTGTCTGCAACCGTGGGCACGCCCGTGAGCGTTCCGTTGCCGGCCTGCACGAATCCATTCGGTGGAC
>DATELZ010000228.1:0-19451 GCA_035276045.1 Pyrinomonadaceae bacterium
CAAGTACATGTCGCCCGTCTTTTATCTTTCCGACGGTTATCTCGCGAACGGCGCTGAGCCGTGGGCGATTCCGCCGATCGAGTCGCTGCCGAAGATCGATGTCAAGTTCGCGACCGATCCGGCGAACTTCATGCCGTATTCACGTGATGAAGTAACTTTGGCGCGACCGTTTGCGCTGCCGGGAACACCGGGGCTAGAACATCGCATCGGCGGTATCGAGAAACAACACATCACCGGCAACGTCAACTACGATCCCGAGAACCATCACCTGATGGTCAAGTTGCGGCAGGAGAAAATCGATCGCGCGGTGCAGGACGTGCCGCCGGTCGAGGTGATGGGCGAGCCGACGGGCAAGGTGCTCGTGCTCGGTTGGGGATCGACTTATGGATCGATCAGTTCGGCGGTTGAAAAGATGCAGCGCGAGGGCAAGAGCGTTTCTTCGGCGCACCTGCGTCACCTGAACCCGTTCCCGCGAAACCTGGGCGAAGTGCTGGCCGGATTCGAAACGGTAATCATTCCCGAAATGAACCTCGGCCAACTCTGCACCATGATCCGCGCGCGCTACCTCGTGGACGCGGTGCCCTTCTCCAAAGTCAAAGGCCGCCCGTTCCAGATTCGCGAGATCGTTCGGAAGGTTGAAGAGTATTTGTAATGGTCGATGCGGGCAGCCATGTTCACGAGGTCTACGCCGAAGCTTTACGCTACTTTATGGGAGAAGGCTATTTAAATAGGACGTTGGCTCGTCTCTCAAGCGATCTTGACGATCATGGCATCGATTACATGGTGATTGGAGCGGTGGCTTTACTCGCTCACGGATATCCACGCTTTAGCGAAGACATCGATTTAGTAATGACCGCAGAAGGATTGGAAAAGTTCCACTCCGAATTGATTGGTTTGGGTTATGCGGTCGACGGAGTAAGCATCGAAGTGATGACCACCGGTGAATATCCCGGCGACGGAAAACCCAAGCCAGTCAGCATGCCGGATCCAGCCACAGCTTCGACGCGGATTGATGGAGTCAATTTCGTAACGCTGGAAAAGCTAATTGAGTTGAAACTTGCTTCGGGTATTTCAGCTCCGCACCGTTTAAAGGATCTGGCAGATGTTCAGGAGTTGATAAAGTTCAGGAACCTCGACGCAGACTTTGCTAACAAACTTGACCCCTACGTGAGAGCAAAGTATCTCGAGTTGCAGGACGCGGTTGAAAAAAGCGCACCAGATCAGGAGAAATGATGAGCACAGAGATTAATGGAAACAGTGGGAACAAGGTGGTGGTTTCCGCCGAGAGCGAGGCGGGATCGTCCGTATCGGGCAAGGTTGCGCCGCCGCCGGGGCAACTGAAGAAGGCTGACTTCGTTTCCGATCAGGAAGTGCGCTGGTGCCCCGGTTGCGGCGACTACGCGATTCTCAACAACGTGCAGAAAGTGATGCCGGAACTCGGCATCCCGCGCGAGAAGATCGTGTTCGTCTCCGGCATCGGCTGCTCGTCGCGCTTTCCGTACTACATGAACACGTACGGCTTCCACGGCATCCACGGCCGCGCGCCCGCGATCGCCACCGGCATCAAGTGCGCCAATCCCGAACTCAGCGTCTGGGTGATCACCGGCGACGGCGACGCGCTTTCGATCGGCGGCAATCACTTCATTCACGCCATCCGGCGCAATCTCGACATCAACTACATCCTCTTCAATAACCGTATCTACGGCTTGACGAAAGGCCAGTACAGCCCGACTTCAGAATTCGGCAAGAAGACGAAGTCGACGCCCTCAGGCGCGATCGACTATCCGATCAATCCACTGTCACTAGCAATCGCCAGCGAGTCGACCTTCGTCGCGCGCTCGATCGACATCGACGTCAAACATCTCGGCTCGATCGTCGAAGCCGCCGCGAAACACAAGGGCATCTCGTTTATCGAGGTCTACCAGAACTGCAACATCTTCAACGATCACGCATTCGATTATTTCGCGGAACGCACTGTCCGCTCGGATCGCGTTCTCTACCTCGAACACGGCAAACCGATGATTTTCGGCAAGGAACGCAACAAAGGTATCCGCATGAACGGTGCGCTTCCGGAAATCGTCACCATCGGCGAAAACGGCATCACCGAAAACGATCTGCTGGTGCACGACATGCACCTGAAAGATCCGTCAGTCGCGTTCATGCTTGCCCGCATGGAACAGCCTGAATTTCCGCAGCCCGTCGGCATCTTCCGCGCCATCGAGCGTCCGACTTACGAGGACCTGATGGTCGACCAGATTGACGCCGCAGTCGCGAAATCAGGCCCAGGAAACCTGGAGAAGCTAATCAACAGCGGCGACATGTGGACGGTGAACTGAAACAGAATCCAACCTGAATCCGTAAGATCCGTGTTTTTGAGAACACGGATCTTTTTTTCCCTGGAGAACAACAAATGATTTGGTTTAAGGCTTCGATACGGCTGATTTCTGCCTTCGTACTCTGTTTCGCTCTTTCTGCATCACTGCTGCCGCTACCACTCGCGACAGCTCAGCAGGCGGCAACCACCGCGACGGCGCAGGACTACAGCACAGCGCTCGCAGCAATCGAGAAAGCCATCGACGAGCGGCGTAAAGAACTCGGCATTCCCGGCATCTCGCTCGCCATCGTCAAAGACGATCAGATCATTTACTTGAAAGGCCTGGGCGAGAAAGACCTCGAAAAGAAGCTGCCCGTCACACCCGACACGCGCTTCGCCATCGGTTCGGCGTCCAAAGCATTCACGGGCATGCTCGCCGTGATGGCCGCAGACGACGCCAAACTCTCGCTCGACGATTCGCCGAAGAAGTTTCTGCCTTACTTCACGTTGAAGGATCAGGATGCAGCCGCAAAGATCACGATCCGCGATCTATTGGCCCATCGTTCCGGTCTGAACCGCACCGATCTCGCGATGGTTACCGGTCTGCTCAACCGCGAGGAGCTGATCAGAGTCGCCGGACAAGCAAAACCAACCGCCAAGCTCGGCGAGAAGTTTCAATACCAGAACATCATGTACGCGGCCGCCGGCGAAGCAGTCGCCAAAGCCGAAAAGTCTACCTGGGACAAGCTCATCGCCACGCGCATCTTCAAACCGCTCGGCATGACAAACAGCGACACGTCTTCTCTCGCAATGCAGAAAGCGCGCGACTTCTCGTTCGGTTACGACTACAACCCGTCAACCAAACAAACTCGCCGCCTCCCGCAACGCGAAATCGCGGCCGCCGCGCCCGCCGGAGCGATCAACTCCAGCGCCCGCGACATGTCCCAGTGGCTGCGGCTCATGCTGGCAAACGGCAACTACAACGGCAAGCGAATCGTTTCCGAGAAGGGTTTTGAAGAACTCACGCGCAAGCAGATGAACATCGCCGGTCCGGTCGATTACGGTCTCGGCTGGTTCCTGCGCCAGTGGAACGGACACAAAGTCGTCGAACACGGCGGCAACATCGACGGCTTTAATTCGCAAGTCGCGTTGATGCCGGATCAGAAGCTCGGCTTCGTATTGTTGACTAACGTGACGGCGTCTTCGCTCGGGGCTTTTGCGATGACCACGATTTGGAAGAACCTCGTCGGCGATCCGAAGGCTGCGGAACCCAAAGTTGCAGAAACGAAGAGCGCCGAACCAGCAGGCGATCCGAAGCGTGAGGTCGGCACGTACCATCTGGCAGCCGCAGGTGTGAGCTTTGAAGTCGCGATGAAGGACGACAAGTTGACGCTGACGGTTCCCGGCCAGCCTACATACCCACTGCAAAACCTCGGCGGACGCCGTTATAAATTGGCCGATCCAGCTCCGGCAGGTTTCTTTTGCACCTTCCGACCAGTTCAAGGAAAAGAATCGCAGACGGAGATGTTTCTCGAACAACCAAACGGCAATTTCGTGCTGCCGAAAGTTGTAGTCAAGGTTGACGAACCACCGCTGCCACCGAAATCGGGCGATCTGATCTCCTCTGACGAACTGATCGCCAAAATGATCGCAGCGTACGGTGGCGAGGAGAACCTGCGCAAAAACAAATCGTCAGTCATGACCGTTCAGGTCGACATGGAAAGCCAGGGCGTGCAGGCCAACGGCACGATCAGCGCGCGTGCGCCGAATCTTGTCGGCAGCGAGATGACGTTCACCGCGATCGGCAAAAAGATCGCGCAGATCTACACCTTCTTCGACGGCAGCAACGGCGGCGAAGTCATGAGCTTCGGTCCACCGGAAACTTACTCCGGCAAACGGCTCGAAGACATTCGCGCCGGCGCTGATTTCTACGACGTACTCAACTGGAAAACAAACTACAAGACGATCGCCGTCAAGAAGATCGCCAAGGTCGGCGACGAAGATGCTTACGTCGTCGAGAAGAAAAGCGAGAAAGGCACGCCGGTGATCGACTACGTTTCCACGAAGTCGTTCCTGTTGCTGAAGCGTGATTCGTTAATCGTCAGCGAAACGGCTGGTGTCGAGATACCGCAAACGCAGACGTTCGAAGACTATCGCAACATCAACGGCGTGATGGTCGCCTTCCTGAACAAGTCGAGCAACATCGCAAACGGCGACATCACGATGCGCGTCGTGGACGTGAAGTTCAACGTCGACGTCCCGGACACTGCCTTTCGCAAACCGGCTAATCCACCAAAACGCACGGACCAGTAGTGTCACTCTCTGCGGTCCTCTGCGTCCTTTGCGTTTACCTGCGTCTCTACAGTTTTCACCGCAGACGCAGAGAGCTAGAATCTGAACCCGACGCTCGCGATGAACTGAAAGTTATGCGTCGTTCTCGCGGGCCGGGTGACGAGAAAGAACGCGGGCGTCCCGGTCAGAGGATCGAAGCCGACTAAAGCCGTGGTGCTTTGCTTGAAGTGAATCATTGTGTCGCCCACGTCAAACCTGGTAACGATCCTTCGTGAAGGATAAAACTCAACTACCCCGCCAATATCCACCGCAAAATTAGTCGTCCGGTTCACTTTGAGCTCAAACGGGAATGGTCCCCCCGGAGGGATCCCCACCACCTGTGCCTGACCCCGGCTAAAACTGACCACTCCCGGCCTCGCCTTCGCAAAAAATCCCCACTTCTCGAATCGCTTACCAACCTTCACGCCCCCAACGATCTGATGCATCCTCCCACCATTCAAACAACCGGAACACCGGTCAGGAAACAAATACCCCGCAGCCTCAAACGCAAACATCTCGTTGAGATTGTAAGTAAACCGCGCGCCAACACCGGCTTCAGCCTTCTTCGATCCAAACTGGTCCCGCTCCAGCGTGGTAAACTCCACCCCGACCTCATACTTCGGCACGTCCACCGATTGCGCCAAGACAACGGATTGCAACAACAGCAGACACACGACTGCCAACTGCATCGATTTTCGATTCATGCAGACCTCCGGTTAATTAATTAGTTTGGGTTTGTTAGTCGGAGAGACTCTTAATCGGCTACGGCCCCTTGGGCAAGAGATTGTCCATCGAGTCGGCGCCGCCGACCATCACGCGTTGAGGCATTAACGGGCTGCGTCCGGAACGACCACTTCCCACACGCGGTTGATTAACACTCAGCGTTATTCCCTGGCGCGTAAGCAGCGCATCCTCGAGTTTCGCGAAAACACTCGGAGCTTTCGGGGCAGCGGCTTTTGGCGTTGCTCTTTCGGAATTCAACAGAAACGGCGTGTAGTCCGGATCGTGCAACACCCAGAGATGCCACGCGCCACCGTTCGGCAGGATCGATTCTCCAGCGGTCCATTCGTAGTATTCGCCGTTGGCGACAAACTCGATCCGGTTTCCGTCGAGCAACCCGGTCTTCTGGAACGAGTATCCCTCGCGCGGCACAAGTGAAATGATGAACCGTCCGCGATCGGGAATGTAGATCCACAGCAACGAACCTTCACAACCGAGCTTCGACTTACTCCGCCCGATAACATTTCCATCGATGGCCAATTCGTAATTCTTGACAGACAGCGCAACGGCGTCGAGCGTGAAATCCTTCGGCGCGTTATCGGGAAAACTCTCCCGCAGGCTGGATCGATCGAACGTCACTTTTACAACGTCGACGATCTTCACGCCCGATTCGCGATTGACGAGCAGTTCGAGTGAAACAGCATCGCCATCGTCAAGCGTTTGTGCGGTGGTCGATTTCGGAAACGTCGCAAACGATTCGTTCGCCCGCAGCGGCGCGCCGTCTCTCAGGAACGAGCGGCGAAACGATTCGTCCGCGGGAAGCACGATCAGGCTGAACTTTTTCGTCACCGGATCGGAGTTGACAACCAGATCGTAAGCGAAGACGACTCGACGATCGGCATCGGTAAGTATGCGATGGATGATGCGATTCTCGCCGGCGACAGCCTCGGCAAACAACTTCGCCGACAGCGTGGTGTTTTCTCTCGTGTGCGCGTCGGCAGGCACCGACGTTTCACTTCTGAAAGCAACGAAACCGCCATTTGAAACCGGTAACACTAATTGGCGCTTGGCGGGATTCTGCGCCGTCGCGGCAATCGCAAGACAGTGCAGGCAAAGCAGCAGGGTCCAGATCCTGGTTCTCATTTCCGGTACCCTCCCTTGAGGACTGTCAGCTTCACTTCTTCGGCAGGCTCGAAGCCCTCGAAACTAGCCGTAACGGATTCGTTTGTCACAGGAGGCGCCGGTGTTTGTCTTGGTCGCCTCGTTGGCCTGTCGCGATAGACGACCCGTTCCCGTTCCACTGTCTTTTCCTGAATCACCGGCACCTCGACGGGAACTTGAACGATCGAAGGTTCAGCCGGTGGAACACGGCTCTTAAAAATCAAAAAACCAAAAATGGCTAACAGCGCGAGACCCACCGGAACGGGTATACGAATTGAAGAAACAAAGAACCGCACCAGCCACGATTGACGGCGATCGCCTGAGTGATGCTGGCCCGGCTCGCTGCGCGGTTGCTGCGCGGCATGCAGTTTCTCTCTGAGGCGCGCGTGGTAACCGGGCCAATAGTTGTTCGGCGGCGTGGCGGTTTCGATGAGCTGCGTCGTCAGCCGCAGCGTTTCCTTGAGCGCGCGAAACTCCTGACGGCATTCTGCGCACTCGCGCAATTCCCTCGTCAACGACGCCGGCAGATCGACGCCGTCGACAAAGTGTTCCGTCAATTGCTCCCTGGTTGTCTTGCAGTTGTGCATTAAATACTCCCGATCAGCATTCAGCCGCCAGACGCGTAAATTGCTCAGGTTCGTCCTGGTCCTGGTTCGTGTTCAACTTTGCGCGCAGTTTCGAGATCGCGCGCGACACGCCTTTTTTCACCGTTCCGGCAGAACAGTTCATCGCGGCCGCGATCTCGTCGTACGACATTCCTTCGTAGTGCCGGAGCAGAAACATCAATCGCTGTGTCGGCGTCAGATCTTCGAGGGCGCTCATCACGCTTTCAAAGAGAACCTTGTTGTAGATCGTCTCGGGCGATGCCAGACGCGATTCAAAAAACGCGTCGATGTCGGAGTCGATCAATTCGACCACCGCGTTCTGCCCCGGACGGCGTTGATTATTGAGGAAAGCGTTGATGGTGATTCGGCGTAACCAGGTGTAGAACGACGAATCCGAGCGAAAACCCGCGAGCGCCTGGTATGCCTTCAGCCAAACTTCCTGTGAAAGATCCTCGGCGTCCTGCGCGTTGCGGCAATAGTGAAACGCAAGCAGATAGATCCGGCGTGCGTAGCGTTCTGCGAGTGAGCAAAACGCGTTGGCGTCGTCTTCCTGGGCGCGCCGGATTAAGTCTGTTTCGCTGTCAGTCACCGCTACCATAGACACGGTCCTGTCGCTTCGGTTGGCCGGGATCGGTGTTAATCTGTGACTGTGCTAAAGATACTACAAAGCACGCTGGCGCTGCTGCTTTTCGCCGTCGTTGTGGCGGTGGTGGTTCAGGCGCAGGAAGTCGCCCCCGAAGATGTGATTCGCGTTAAGACGACGCTCGTTACTTCACCGGTGCTGGTCCTGGGCCGCGATGGAAAGTTTGTTCCGAACCTGCGCCGGGAAGATTTTCAGATCTTTGAGAATGGAGTCAAACAAGAGATCGCTTACTTCGCTCCCGTCGATCATCCGTTCACGGTCGCGTTGTTGATCGATACCAGCCGTTCGACGGTCTTCAATTTACGCGATATTCAATACGCGGCGTTGGCTTTCGTCGAGAAGATGCGGCCTGACGATCGCGCGTCGATTGTCGCGTTTTCTGATGACGTCAAAGTGATTGCCGAGCCGACGAGCGATCGGGAAACACTGCGCCGCGCGATTCAAAGCATTCGTGCTGGTGGCGCCAGCCGCGTCTATGACGCAATCGATTTCGTCCTTGCCGAACAACTGAAAATCAAGGGACGCACGGCGTTGGTTCTCTTTAGCGACGGCGTCGATAACGACAGCCGCAACGCGACGCTCGAAAGTACGTTGACTAAAGTCGAGCGAACGGAAACGCTCGTTTATCCGGTGCAGTTCAGCACTTACGATCGCTTGAAAGCGCAGACGCCTTCGCAAACCACATTGCCAACCGAAGGAACTGGTTTCAACGAACAGGACTATCGGCGCGCCGGCGGTTATCTGTTGCGGCTTGCAGAGATCACGAACACCGGCGTTTATCCCGCGTCGGAGCTGAGCGATCTGGATCGCGCGATCGCCGGCATCGTCGACGAACTCCACAACGAGTACAGCATCGGATACTACCCGCGCACGATGGGCCAACCGGGCGAACAACGCAGCGTCGAAGTGCGGATCAATCGTCCGCAACTCACCGTCCGCTCGCTAACGCTTTACGTAGTGGACAAATCAGGCACGGTCGTGCGAACCGCAAACACGCAACGGCCACCGGTGTCGTCTGCTGTCGAAGCGGGCGATTCGCTTCCGGTTTCACGTAACGATCCGGTGAAGCCTGGAACGGAAGGACGTTGGATCTGTGAAGGACCTGACGTGCCGATCAACATGGCGATCGTGCGGGAAGGATTCATCGCTCACTGCCCGAAGAGCACGCGGCCGAACGACGAAACGAATGCGTGGCTCATTCGCAAACCCGCGCGTGAAGAGAAACTTTGCAAAGGGTTCTTTCTGTGGCACGGCCGCGAGATCGCCGGTGCGTCCGTGCCGGAAGGTTACGTGGTGATCGGCGAGATCAAATCACCCGCATGCGCCAACAGCAACAACTCGGATATCACCACCAACGCGTGGGAGATCCGCGTGCCTGGTCCAAGTGAAACCGTCTGCAAAGGCTTTCCCCTGCCACACGGCTACGTCATGATCGGCGAACGCTTTACGCCCAACTGCCCTCCGCGAGCAACCGACCTGAACGCCTGGCTAATCCGCGCTAAATAAAGCTACTTCTTGGTCAACGGCCGCATCCCCGGCGTCGACGGGCGGTTTGTGCTCGGCGTCACCGCGTCGCCGCCGATGTGCTGTTCCGACGCATCGCCAAACATCTTGTTAGTCTTCTTGCGACTGCCACGCAACGCCGGCGTCGCATCCATCTCTTCCCTGTTTTGATCGGGATTACCGGCGAATCCGGTCTGTTGTCCGCGTGGTTTTGGGGGCGTGCCGACTTTGTGCTGGTCCTTCTTTGTTCCCATGGTCTAACCCTCCCTTTTTCGTCCTAGCGACCACTTCAACGCAAACGGCGTGATCATCGTCGTAATGATAACCATGATCACAACAGCGCCGAAAGTCGCCGCACTGATCACCGGCTCGTTAACACCACTCGCCGACGGCAACATCAACGTCGCGCCAATTCCCGCAAATATCAACCCGACCTCGCCGCGGGGAATCATTCCCAACCCGATCGCCATACGATTCACGCCACGCTCAACCACGCCCAACGCGCAAATCTGTTTGCCGACGATCGCCGCAATCGTCAGCGCCGCCGCAAAACCAAGAATGTCGACTCGCATGAAAAGCCGCAGATCGACTTTCAGCCCCATCAACACAAAAAAGATCGGCACCAGCACCGTGCTGACCGGTTGCAGCAAATCGTTAAGATCGCGTTCCGCGCGACCGCCAGTCGGTTTGTAGTGAACTTCGTCGAGAATCAACCCCGCCGCAAACGCGCCGACGATCGGCGCCAGCCCGACTTTCGCAGCAGCCCACGCCAACAACAGGCAAAACGAGATCGCAAGCGTCAACAAAACTCCACGCGTCTCCAAACGTCCCGCGCCCCGCAGCATCCGCGGCATCAAAAAGTGCCCGATCACGATTGCCGCCACTAAAAACGCAATCGACTTCAACGCGATCAGACCGATGTCCATCATCGATAACACGCCGCCAGTCGCCGCCGCCCTGATCGCTCCCGCAACAACCGCCAGAATCAGCAACCCGAGCACGTCGTCGATCACAGCCGCGCCGAGAATGATCCGCGCCTCGCGTGTCGCCAGTTTGCCCAGATCTTTAAAAACACGCGCCGTGATGCCAACACTTGTCGCGCACAGCGTCGCGCCGATAAAAACGTGAACCAGTCTCGGCTCGTTAGGAATAAAGTACGCCGACACAGCCCAGCCAAGGAAAAACGGCGCCACCACACCCAACGCAGCCACCAACAGAGACGACCAACCAACCTCGATCATCTGCCGCAAGTCTGACTCGAGCCCGACTTCAAACAGCAGAATGATCACGCCCAACTCAGCCAACGCCGCAATCGTCTCGTTCGTCTTCAATCCTTCCGCGCCGTTGAAACCTAAAATCACCAGGTTTCCCATCAAAACGCCGCCGCAAAGCTCACCCAGAACGGACGGTTGTCCCAGCCGCTCAAAGACCTCGCCGGCCAGCTTCGCCACGACCAGCATGACGGCCACGCCAATCAGTACAGACGGATCGAGCCCGTGATTCATTGGCCTAAAATATCATTTAAATCGCCTCAAGATTTGCTTCCCCGGAAGGAGGTCTCTATAATGCGCCCCACCTTTAGCGCTTCCCCGGCAGGTGGCGTTAAAATCACACTGAAAAACATGGCGACTCCGATTCGATGGAACCAGCGTGGACGTGTTGCGCCTTACGGCGGTTCCAAGAGACCAGAAACTCCCCTCCGGTCATTGGCGGTTAGCTTGACGCACGTCGCCCGGGCGGCACTGACCGAGCCGCACATGCTCACCATCGAGCATGAACGCATCCATCTCAATCGGCTTCCCGGAGCATTCGAGGGTTTTCGTATCGTTCAGCTCTCGGATATTCACCACGGTCCCTTTTCCAGTACCGAACAGATCGAACGCGCCGTCGACACTGCCAACCGGCTAAAACCGGACATCATCGCTCTTACCGGCGACTACATCTCGAAAGAGCGTCATTACGCCGCGCCGTGTGCCGAGATGCTGGGCCGCCTCGAAGCGCGCTACGGCGTTTACGCAGTACTTGGAAATCACGACCACTGGACCGACGCAGCACTGCTTACCGACCTGTTTCGCGCGGAAGGCATCACCGTCCTGATAAATGAAGGCCAACGCTTCGAGTTAAACGGCGAAGCGATCTGGCTCGCGGGTGTGGACGATACGATGGTCGGGCTCGAAGACCTGCCGCTGGCGCTCGCAGGCGCCCGTAACGATGAAATGAAACTTCTGTTGGCGCACAATCCGATTATCTTGCGCCGTGCCGCCCGCGCGTCCGTCGATCTCGTGCTGAGCGGGCATACACACGGCGGGCAGGTCGCGATTCGGGGCGAACGGAGCGCCTCGGGACGTCCACGCCGCCGCATGTTGAAAGGACTGTGGCGCCAGGGAAACACGCAGATTTACGTCAACCGCGGTCTCGGCACTGTCGTGCTGCCCATCCGCTACGGATGCCCTCCTGAAGTTTCTTTATTGGAACTCCGAAGCAGTAAGTAACCGCAACACAGTCAAAGGGATATCACGGATATCTTCATGTCCGCACGGATTATCACTGTCCCCAACCTACTCACTGTCTTCCGGATGGTTCTGATTCCGGTATTCGTTTCGCTGCTCTTCTATCAGAACTTCGGTCTCGCACTCGGCATCTTCATCCTCGCGGGCGTAACTGACGGACTCGACGGCCTCCTAGCCCGGCGCTTCAATCAAAAATCACAACTCGGCACGATTCTCGATCCGATTGCCGACAAGTTGTTGCTGGTGACGGCATTCATCGTCCTGTCAATGCGGAGCGTATTTCCCCAGCCGTTACCGTCGCACTTGCCGGTCCCGTTCTGGGTGACCATCGCCGTCATCAGCCGCGACGTGTTCATCCTCGTTGGGGCCGCAGCCATCAATATCGTCACCGGCTTCCGCGGTTTTCGCCCGTCCGTGCTGGGAAAAATCAACACTTTCGTCCAGATCATCGCCATCGGCCTGGTCATGTTCGCGGCCAGCGTCCCTTACGGAACCGGCTATTACTTGCCCACGGTTTACACGACAGTCTTCGCGTTCGCCGTCCTCTCCGGCGGCCATTACGTCTTTTTCGTCTCCAAACTCGTCAACGAAGATCGCCCGACAGCCACCCACTCAAAGAAACTTGACAACAAGTGACTCAGGTCTTATATTGACCCGGCATTCAAGTAGCACGGATTTCACAATAGATCTGTGGTTTAAGTTTGGAGAGTAAAAGATGAGCAAGATTATTGGCATTGACCTTGGTACAACCAACTCTGTGGTGGCGGTGATGGAGGGCGGCGAGCCTACCGTGATCACAAACTCCGAAGGTGGCCGCACCACGCCATCAGTCGTGGCCTTCACTAAAGACGGCAGCCGCCTCGTCGGACAAGTTGCAAAACGCCAGGCGGTCACCAATCCAGAAAATACGGTTTATTCAATCAAACGCTTTATGGGACGCCGCTACAACGAAGTTAGCGAAGAAATTAAGCAGGTTCCCTATAAAGTTCAGGGCGCGGGCAATGGCGACGTACGCATCTCCGCCGGCGGCAAGGAGTGGAGTCCCCCTGAGATCTCGGCCATCATCCTGCAAAAGATGAAGCAGTCAGCCGAAGATTATCTCGGTCAGAAAGTCGACAAGGCCGTCATTACCGTTCCGGCCTACTTCAACGACTCGCAACGCCAGGCCACCAAAGACGCAGGCAAGATCGCCGGTCTCGAAGTGATGCGTATCGTCAACGAGCCGACGGCGGCTGCACTCGCCTACGGTCTCGACAAGAAGAAAGACGAAACGATCGCGGTGTTTGACTTCGGCGGCGGCACTTTCGACGTCTCGATTCTCGAAGTCGGCGAAGGCGTCGTGGAAGTGAAATCGACCAACGGCGACACGCACCTCGGCGGCGACGACATCGACGAACGGCTGATCGAGTGGATCATAGAAGAGTTCAAGAAAGACCAGGGTATCGATCTCTCGAACGACAAGATGGCGCTGCAGCGGTTAAAAGAGGCCGCTGAGAAAGCGAAGATCGAGCTTTCGAGCACGATGGAAACTGAAGTCAACCTGCCGTTCGTTACGGCTGACCAGTCGGGACCGAAACATCTCGCGATGAAACTCACGCGCTCTCGTTTCGAGCAGCTCGTGGATCCGATCCTGTCGCGGCTTCGCGGTCCGGTCGAGCGTGCTTTGAAAGACGCCAACCTGGAAGCGAATAAGATCGACGAAGTGGTTCTGGTCGGCGGTTCGACTCGTATTCCGAAAGTTCAGGAAATCGTTAAGGAAATGTTTGGCAAGGAGCCAAACAAGAGCGTGAACCCTGACGAAGTTGTCGCGATCGGCGCGGCCGTTCAGGCCGGCGTTCTCTCGGGCGAGAAGACTGACATTCTGTTGCTCGACGTTACGCCGCTCAGTCTCGGCATCGAAACGCTCGGCGGAGTTTTCACCAAACTGATCGAGCGCAACACGACGATTCCGACGCGCAAATCGGAGATCTTCTCGACGGCGTCCGACAACCAGACTTCAGTCGAAGTTCACGTGTTGCAGGGCGAGCGTCCGATGGCTTCCGACAATCGCACTTTGGGTAAGTTTCATCTCGTCGGCATTCCACCGGCGCCGCGCGGTATGCCGCAGGTGGAAGTCACTTTCGACCTCGACGCTAACGGCATCGTGAACGTCTCGGCGAAAGACATGGGCACGGGCCGCGAGCAGAAGATCACGATCACGGCTTCGTCCGGCCTGGCGAAGGACGAGATCGATCGGATGATGAAGGACGCCGAGTCGCACTCCGCTGACGACGCGCGCAAACGTGAAGAGATCGAAGCGCGTAATCGTCTTGACGGGCTCGTCTACCAGATGGAGAAGACGCTTTCCGAGAACCGTGAAAAGGTCGGTGCAGTTGCGTCAGACGTCGAGTCGGCGATTGCCGAGGCGAAGAAGGCGCTGGCTGAAGGTGGCGTTGACAACCTGAACGATGCTTTTAATCAGCTCCAGACAGCGTCGCATAAACTGGCCGAGGCGCTGTATCAACAAGCGCCGCCGCAAGGTGCGCCGGCTGGCGACCAGGCATCGGCTGCTGGTGCGTCCGGTTCTTCCGGTTCTTCGGGTGACGACAACGTCATCGATGCGGAGTACGTGGACGTAGACGAGAACAAATAACAGGATCGATCATCCGGTGATCGATGTTTGAAGGGGCGGAGACGATATAATTGCTCCGCCCTTTCGTTAGATAGCTAAATGGCTGCTAAGCAGGACTATTACGAAATACTCGGCATCAAGCGAGACGCCAAGCCCGAAGAAATCAAGAAGGCTTACCGGCGTTTGGCGCGCAAGTATCACCCTGACGTAAATCCGGGTGACAAGACCGCCGAGGAGCGCTTCAAGATGATGTCTGAGGCGCACGATGTTTTGTCGGACCCGAAGAAGCGCACCGTTTACGATCGCTTCGGACAGTATTCCGACAATCTCGCCGATGCCGCGGCGCGGGGCGCGGGTCCATCGAGTGGACGTGCAGCTCCGGGTTTTGATTTCACAGGGTTTGATTGGGGCGGTGGTTCAACCGGGTCGGGGGGCTCCGGGAGTAGCTTTCGCGACATCTTCGCGGACTTGTTCGGTGGCGGAGCTGCGAAAGAGAAGGAACCACCGCGTCCTCAACCGCAACGAGGCGCTGACGTCGAGATGCCGTTGGCGCTCTCGTTTGAAGAAGCGATTAATGGTCTGACGACAAACATCACCGTCAATCGTTCCGACCAATGTTCGCGGTGCAACGGCGCCGGCGACATTGGCGGGCCGGTGGTTGTTTGTTCGACGTGCAAAGGATCGGGGCAGGTGCAACGTGCCGGCGGCCGCTTGCGTTTCGCGCAGGAGTGTCCTGACTGCAGCGGCACCGGACGTCGCCGTTCGCCGTGTTCGCTGTGTCATGGCAAAGGCACGACGCCGAAGACCGAGACGGTGAAGGTGCGTATTCCGGCTGGTGTCGAAACAGGTTCGCGCGTGCGAATTCCGGGCAAGGGTGAAGGCGGGCGGATGGGCGCGCAGTCGGGCGATCTGCACATCATCACGAACGTGGGCCAGCACAAGTATTTCACGCGCAAGGGCGACAATATTTACGTGACCGTGCCGATCACCGTTCCCGAGGCTGCGTTGGGTGCGAAGATCGAGGTGCCGACTGTCGAAGGCAAGACGCAGTTGCGCATTCCACCGGGTACGCAGTCGGGACAGAAGTTTCGTTTACGCGATCGTGGCGCGCCGTCGTTGCGGAATCCGGGCGCGAAGGGTCATCAGTTTGTTGAAGTGCAGGTGACGTTGCCGAAAGTGATTTCGGAAGAGACGAAAGAGTTGCTGCGTGAGTATTCAAGGTTAAACTCGACGAACCCACGCGTCGAGATGGGACTTGAGTAGAGCTTTGTGCTTTGTACTTTGTGCTTTGTTATAAGGCACTAGTACAAAGTTCAAAGTACCAAGTACAAAGCTCTAATTAAGTTATGAGCAGAAAAGCAAAAACTTACACGATTAGCGCGGTGGCGGATCAGTACGGCATTCATCCGCAGACGCTGCGTCTTTACGAGCGTGAAGGGTTGTTGAAGCCGTCGCGGTCTGAAGGCAACACGCGGCTTTATACTGATCCCGATCTTGAGCGGCTCGAGCTGATTCTTTCGTTGACGCGTGATTTAGGAGTGAATCTCGCGGGTGTCGAGATTATTCTCAACATGCGCGAGAAGATGGATGCGATGCAGCATGAGTTTTTGCGGTTCTTTCAGTACTTGCAGACGCACGCCGACGAGCTGACAAACTTCGATCCACCGCCCGAGGGAAGTGAATCGTTGGTGCCGATGACACGCACCGCTGCACTGCGACGACGATCCACACGCAGTTGATCGCGCACAGTTGATCGATAGATTCCTGAAGTGTTAAAGTGCGCGACACTTTAACCTCACTAATCAGGAGTCTAAAATATGACCTCACGTCTCACGCTTCTCGCTGTACTTGTCTTTACTTTCAATCTTCAACTCGTTCACGCGCAGGATCTCGATACGGTCGCGATCTATGGCACGGTCGCGGACCAGAATGGTGCTGCTGTTCCTCGCGCCGAGATTCTTGTTGGCACTCGCAGAACAACAACGGATGATCGTGGCCGGTATCGATTGGTCCAACTCGAACCCGGAACTTATTCAATCCGTGTTTCTGCATCCGGTTTTGCCACTCAAGAGCTGACGAACATAGCGGCTGTCTCCGGTCAGAGCATTGGCTTTGACGTGACGCTGCTGCCTGCGAGTCTCGTTGTCGAACCAGTCGTCGTTACGAGTGCGGAAGTTCCGCTAGTCGATACGAAACGCACCGTCGCCGGCGCGACACTCACGTCACGCGAAACGGATCTACTGCCGCTGCCGTCACGCTCGGTGCTCGATCTGATCTTCACGCTGCCGGGCGTCACCGAAGAGCCGCTCTCGACACGCGATCTCGCGGAAGATCGCAACTCAAATCACGCGTCGACGCCGGAAGAGTCAGGTGTGTTCTCGTTGGCTGGCGCACCGGCTTACTCGAACAATCTCACGATCGACGGTCTCGACAACAACGACGATCGCGCCGCGCGTGAACGTTTCCAGCCTTCGCTGGAGGCAGTCGCGGAGGTGCAGGTGATCACAAACCAATTCTCGGCTGAGTACGGCCGCGCTTCGGGCGGGCGAGTCAATCTGCGCACCCGCAGCGGCACGCAACAGTTTCGCGGCAGCGGTTTTTATTTCTTCCGCGACGAAGCGCTCAATGCAAACACGTTCAGAAACAACTCGCTCGGCCTGGCGCGCTTACCGCTACAGGAGCACGTCGCGGGATTCACGCTTGGTGGTCCATTGCGAGGCTCGACCGTATTTTTCGGTTCACTTGAAACGAGCAGGGTGCTCGATAGCGCGTTGATCGATACGCTCGTTCCCCTTGTGCAGAATCCGCTGTTTCCGTTGCCGCGCCCGACCAATCCTGAACGCGCGCGTTTGGAAGATGCCGGATCGACGGCGCTGGCGGCGGAGGTCGCGCCATTCGTTTCGTCAATCAGCACGCCGATCAAAAGCACGAGCTTCATGACACGCGTGGACCATCCGTTCAATGCGGTGCACAACGTGTCGGCTGTTTATCAGGGTAGCCGGTTGCTGAATCTGCGGCAGTTTGGCGGTGGCAATCGACTGGCGGAATCGCTCCAGGGACGCAGGCGCAATTCGGATGCGATCTCGATCTCTGACAACTACGTCTTCTCGTCGCAGATCGTGAACCAGTTGCGCATGCAGTACTCGCGCCTTGCGCCGTCATTTGAAGCACAGGTTGCGCGAGGACCGGTTGTGTTGATTGCGCTGAACGATCCGTTGGAGGTTGGCGATGCGGAGAGACGTTCCGGAACGTTGGTGGCGGGATCGTCGACGTCCGGAGGAAGCGACCGGCGCGAGGATCGGGTTCAGTTGCAGAACGTGCTGTCGCTTGTTAGCGGGGATCATTCGCTGAAGGTTGGCGGTGATATTCATTACGTGCGTTCGAACTTCGTCGATCTGACGGACGTGACCGGTACGTTCAATTTCGCGAGTGCGGGAGATTTTCTTGCCGGACGGCCGTCGCGGTTTCGGCAGAACTTTCAGAGCCGCTCGACGCAGACAAATCGGTACGTGAGCTTGTTCGTGCACGATGAGTGGCAGGTCGTACCGAAACTGCTGGTTAGTTATGGATTGCGATATGAGCGTGAGTCGATTCTTCGTGACGGGAATAATTTTGGGCCACGGTTTTCCGTCGCCTACAGTCCCGTTGACACGCTTGTCTTTCGCTTCGGTGCGGGAATGTTCTACAACCGGCCGTTGCTGCGCACGATCGACGATTTCACGCTCGGGAAGCAGCAACGGTTCTTCGACACGAATCTGCTTCAAGATCCATCGACCGGCAAGTTGATGACAACTGAACAGCGGCGGACGTTCATCGCGGCTAACATTCGCTTCCCCGGAATCACGGATTTAGATCAATTTGCGACGTTGAATACTGACTTTTCGCGCCGGCTCGATCCGCGGTTACGAATTCCGGAGAGTTACCAGGTGAATGCCGGAGTCGAGCGCGATCTGGGGCATGGATATTCGGTCGAAGCGAATTTCAGCTTTACGCGCGGGATTCATCTTTGGCGGGAGTTCAATGCGAATGCGCCGGTGTTGCCGGCTGGCTTTCGCAACTTTTCCGAGTTTCTGGCGTCGCGTGACTTTGTGAATTCGGTCAATCCGAATACGGGTGTGCGGCCGTTGCACAATACGTCGACGGCTGGAGAGTTTGTGCGGTTTGTTTTTGGAACCACGGATCAGAGTGCAGTAAGCAGGTTAGTGGAAGTCGGGGCGCCGCTTTCGATTGTCAATCTCAATCATCCGTCTTCGACTACGGCCATCGAAGTAGCGCTCGCTGCACTCAACAATTTGAGAGCTGATCCGGCGCGTGGTGAAGTTGAGCAACTGATCTCCGTAGGCAATAGCTTCTATCGCGGGCTGACGATCGAGTTGCGGAAGCGACTTGATTCTAACTTTACTTTTCGGGCGGGTTATACGCTGTCGAGTTTGATCGACGATGGTGTGGTGAACACGTCCGACGCGCTTGTGCCGGGAGACTTTCGGGCAGAGCGTGCACGCAGTCTGCTCGATCGGCGCCACCGCTTTGTCTTTTCAGGCGCGTTTGGTCTTCCTCGTTATCTCGGCGCGTTCCAGTTGTCGCCAATCTGGCGTGTTGCTTCTGGTGCGCCTTTCAACATCTCGCTGGGCGGTACGGATCGCAATCTCGACGACGTCTCAAACGATCGTCCAAACTTCTCCGGCGATACGCGACTGCTGCGTTGGCGTGGGCCAGGTCAAACGATCGATCCGACTTTGGTCGCGTCGTTCACCAGCCCAACGATCGGCCGGTCCGGCAATCTGCCACGCAACGCCGGTATCGGTCCGGGTCTATTCGTTTTCGATCTAAACCTTACGCGCGACTTCCATCTATCCGAACGCCTCCGCCTCAGGCCTACGGTCGAATTCGACAATGTCCTAAACAAAACCGTCTTCAGCTTCGGCTCCGAATTCATCAACTTCAACTCCCTCTCACCAACCGCCACCGAAGAGCAACGGAACGCCTTCCTCTCCTCCTTCCTCCTCGCCACCCGCACCATGCGCCCCCGCCAGATTCGTGTTGGATTGAAGGT
>DATELZ010000229.1:0-26024 GCA_035276045.1 Pyrinomonadaceae bacterium
CTTGTGCCTTTTTGTGGCTCATTTCTTCACCTCAGCGTGCAGCATCAAGCGCGGTAGATCGCGATAACGCACGCCCATCGAACCTGATTCGACAAAGACCATGTACACACCGGCCTCCGGCACCTGAAGGTTGACTTCATAGTTGCCATCACCCAACGACTTCGCGATGTCGCGCCGCTGCCACGTGCCGGGCGCTAAGAACGTCAGCACACGCACGTCCTGCAAATCATCCTTCGCTTTGTTGGTCTTAGTTTCGATCAGTTTGAAACGCAGCGGGAAATTCTCGCCTACAGGCAATTCGCGCTTCTCGATCGCATGCTCGAGCTTCAGCGCGACAGCCGGCGCTTCTTTCAGCATCGGATTCGCTTCGGCACTCGTTTGAAAACAACGCGCGATGCGCGGCGCGTCTGTCAGAAACGCGACGTCGTAATTACCGCTCGCAGGCAGCTTGATCGTCGTCGAATAAACACCTGGACTGGTTTCGCGCAGGCTGCGATCGACAACCGCCACTGCGAGAGGCTCGCGACGATAGTTCTGAAAATTACCCATCGGCGCGGCCATGCCTTCCGAGTAGTAATAGAGAGTTTTATCAACCGGGTTCGCGACGATCACGGCATTTCCTTCCGGCGCGCGGACGATTGAATCGGCGCGTACCGGCCTGGAACCGTTGCCGGGCAGTCCCTGTCCACCGGGAAAGTCGGTGATGTCGATCTCCGTCCCGATAGTCGCGAGACGAATCATGGCGACAGTTTCCGTCTCCAGCGATCTGACGTAAGCAAACGTGTCGCTGAAAACAACCTGGTCGGGAGCTTTGCCGACTTTGAACTCATGCATCATCTGGTTCGAAGCCGCGTCGAAAATGCCCACCGTGTTTTCAGAAGAATGGACTACAAATCCATAACGTCCGCCGGGCGCAAAGCGAACCGATCGAGATCCGGTCCTGGTCTTGATCCGTGTTACCACTTCACCCTGCGCATTGATCACCGCCACTTCCTTCTCGCCGAGCGCATACACAGATTTGCTCAGTTCAGACAACGCGAGCGAAACAGGAGTTGGACCAACTTCGACGTCCTTGATCTTCTCCAACTTCGCCACGTCGATCAGCGAAACCGTGCCGTTCTCGCGATTCGAAACATACGCAAAACGATTGTCGTCGCTGACGACGATCTCGTGATGTCCCTTGCCCGTCGCGATCGTCGCGGCGACTTTCGACGTGGCGGTGTCGATCACGGTCACGCCATCACCGCCGTCGTTACCGATCCACAGATATTTCTGGTCAGCTTGCAGAACGATGCTGCTCGGTTTGACGCCGGTGTCGACGTAGTTCACGACCTTCCAACTATGCGTATCAATCACGGCCACCTGATTGATCAGCGGCAAGGTTACGAAGAGTTTTTCGCGATCCGCAGTCAGCACCCAGTCTTCACCCGGACTCTTCATCATGACGAGCGTCAACAACTTGCTGCCGCCAAAACCGAGAAGCGGATCGATGACGGAAATGTCGGAGCTGCGATTCAGCGAGAGAATGTAATAAGAGTTCAGATCGACGTCGGGCCGCGCGCGCATGCTGCCGGTCAGGTACGACTGGATCTTCTCGCGACATTGCGCAGCGTCCGCAGGTGTCTCACTGGCGCGCAGGCTGAGCCACGCGGAAAGGTTGAGACCTTTAACGGGCGTGCCGCTGTTTGTATCGGTGACTTTGAATTTTATGTTTGCATCTTCGCCGGCTCGTAATTTCTTGTTGGCTATTAATGGATCGACGGCGAATTCGATCGCTATTCCCTGCTCGACAAGTTTCTGTTCTTGAGCGAATGCGGCAATGGCGTTGAAGAGTAGCACGACAACGATCGTGAGTTTTGCAAAGACTTTCATCGGTATCTCCATCAGCTAACTGGCAATGTGTTAGGGGTGAGTGCAGCCTGCCCCCCGACAGGCTGCACCCGTGCGGTTGAAACCCAACCGCAATCTGAAGCCGCCTACGGTGTTACCCGGAAGATGCCCCAGATACCGCCATCGAACATGAAGGCTGCCTGTGTGCGATACAGGTAGTCGCCCGCCACTCTTCGGGCGCCACCCGCACGATTCACGGGAATCACTTCATAATGCGAGGACGGTCCAATGCCAAATTGCGCACCCTTGAACTCTGACAGCGGATTGTTGCCAATCACCTTCGAGTTGTTGGCGTAGGGTTCGTCCTGCCAGAAATGACCGTGCAGGTTGAACACGTTGTTGCGCATGTGGCCGTTTGCGTTCAGGATCCGGAACCTGACTTCCTGACCAGCGCTCGCCGTAAAGACTGGCGTTTGCGGATCACCACCAACCATTGCGTTAGTCAGCACGTTGGTGAAGTCGAAGTTGCGGGTGGTTTCGAAATCGGTTTCCGGCGCGTAGCCCATCCGTTTCCAAAGTGGTTCGGTGCGGTAATTGAGCGCTTTCTGAGCAGAGTCTTCAGCGTCTTCCGCGCCTTCCGGACCACCGAGGTTCGGCACTGGACTATTGTCGGCGTACCGCATGTTGATATCGGTCTGGAACTGGAGCACGAATTCACGGAACGAGGTGCCATCAGTTCTTGTCACTGTGGCTTGCGCGCGTGAAGTTGTGTCTTCGATCCAGGTCGATCCCTGCGGTTCGATGATCAGCGAGCCGATCGCCCCCTTGTTACTGTGCTTGATTGGATCGGACGAGATCAGGTTAGTGGCGCCGAATTCAATCGGCGTCGCCAAACGCTGGCTGCCATTGATGACGACGTCGCCGGCGTACCACGTGTACCGCGCAACACCGCCTGGTCCAACTGTCTGGTTCGGATTGAAACCGACGTTCTTGCCGTCGCTGTTCGCTACGTTGTAAGCGAGCAGTTGCGGGTGGAGACCAACCTGGTTTGAAGGCTTCACCTGGTTGGCGTTGAAGTGATGGATGATGTTCGGCATCGTATTGAAGCCGGCGAGATCAGGCAACACCTTGGGCAGCTTGTTGAAGAGGTAGAAGTTGATACACTCGCCGGCCCTTGCGCGAACCACGAGCGGCTCAATCGGAACCCCTGCCTTCACCTTGCCGAATGAGTCGATGTCGCCACTGCGGAAGTACATGATCGCAGTGGGATCATTGAGCGCACCGCCATTGCCAGCTCTGCTGTTGTAGACGAGCTTGCCGCCTGGAAGCGCCGCAGCACTTACAGCCGTCACTTTGATCGTCCGTCGCGGAGCATTCGCCGGGCAGACGCCGGTCGCCACCAACTTGCCGGTGGCGAAGTCCGTCGGCAATGACATGACGGCCTGTCTCGAATCTCCCTCGCCCAAACCTCGGAACTCGCCCGAAGTACGTTCCGGATCGGCGGCCATTTCGTCCGACATGAACCGTGTATCGCTGGTCGGTTCCGTATCGGCGGACACAGAACCATCGGTCGTGTCTCTGTAGTCCGTGACACCGTTCGGAAACTCGGAGTCAACGGGGAATGCACTATCGTTGGTTGTCAACGGCGCAGCGCCTTCCGGGTTGTTTGGCAACGCAAAGAGATCGTTACGCAAACCAGCCCGGCCGTTGTAGATCCTGAGTATTCCCCAGATGCCGTTCCATTGACCGTCAACGGAAGCACTGTTCTGGTAGAGGTAATCGATGAACGGGCGTCTGCCCAGGATCGATTCTTTACCAGTCAGCATTTCGAAGTGTTCGGAGATGCCGGCGATCTGCGAATTGCGATAACCGGTGTTGTTGACTGCCAACGGATCGGTCGGTGTTCCCGGTTGATGGAACCACTTATGACCGTTGATCGTCATGTTGTGCGTTTCTTCATGCGCTCCCACGAGGATGCGAATTTGAACTTTGTCATTTTCGTAAGCTCGCAGTAGCGGCGTGAATGGATCGCCGGGTTGCACGCCCTGGGTCAACGCCGGATAGAACGTCGGCTGCACGTTGAACAACGGATCGGCGCGAGTGATGTTTGACTTGTAAACCTTCGACAAGTCGCCGGCTGCGCCGCCAGCCTGCATGTTGGTGTTGGGGTTGCGGACGCGTAAAGGCACCGGCTCGTTGCGATAGTTCACACTGCCGGTTCCCGGATCTGCCGCCGAGACTGCTTCCGGACAAGGCGCCGGAACGCCACCGGGACAAACCATGCCGTTCTCGACTATGAACGGCAGTCCGATCTCGTTGATGATCGGCGGACCGATTACACGTTGCGGATCGGCAATCGGATGCCCGTTGGCATCGACGCCTGCTCCGGCTTGATAAGCGAGTTGGAAGTCGGCGAACTCAAACAAGAACTCACGATAACTGTCCGCTGGATTCTTGTGGACGATCATCGCCTGCCAGCTTGTTGGTCCACCGTCGACTGCGCGAGTGCCCATCACGACGCCCGTCTCCGGGTGCCTCCAGACTGAGCCCTGCGGCTCGATGACGAGACCGGAATAGAGACCAGTTTGTTGATGGGTTGATGGTCCAAAGTGATCGTGCGAGAACACCGTGCGCAAAGTGCGATCGACGCCGTTGTTGTTCAACGTGTTGTCGGCGTACCAGCGTTGCACAGTGGTCTGCGCGCCGAGAGTGCCAAAGTACGGATGCGCTCTTGCCGTCGGACAGGTAAACGTGCCATCACGCGCATCACCGGCATCGAGACCTCTACAGCCATTCTGCCTGCGAATCGCGTGGATGCGTTCGATCACTTCGTCCGGACTGAACGTGCCGTCTTCGTAGTTGAAACCATTGCCCGAGCCGTCTGACGCCGTGACGTCAAACTTCACGAGGTGGATGTGTTGACCGACGATGTCGGTTGGAGTTCGCACCTGGAAGTCGTCTTGCTCGTAAACTCCAGGGATCAGATTTGTGTGATGAAACGTGATGCAGTCGTTTGTATTTCCGCGGAAGAACAACGGCTCCGGCGGCCTTGTGCCGGCCAGTGTCGGAGCAACGTCGGCCCACAACGAAAGAATGCGCGACTGCGGGAAGTGCCAGCCCGCCTTGTTAAGTTTTAGATCGAGTTGAAACGCGGCTGCTTTGTACGTACGCGGCACGCCCACGGCATTTCCGTTGTCGTCCATGCAAGGATCGGCAAAGGGAGCGCCTGGTTTGCGCGGCAGACCGTTGAGTACGAAGTTGGCCGGAGTGCCATCAGGTTTGTAGCTCGAGTGCAAACGCTGTTCGTGATACTGCATCGCCGCGACTTCCTTGACAGTACCGGTCTCCGGAATGCTCTGAGCAATCGCGGTGATCAGTTCCTTGCTGAAGTCGAGACGATTTTCCACGGACACAGCGGTGCCGCCCGTGATGATGTGACGCGACAGACCGCCGTCGTCGACGGTGTCGAGCGGTGGTTTTGGCGGACGATGTCCGGCAACCGCCGGGCTGAAGAACGGATAACCCGGTACAGCAGCAGTCGGCATCGGCGCCATTGCCAACGTCGGGATCGGAACGATCGCGGGCGTTGGTGTTCCTTCGACGATTTCGCCGTCGGGTAACGCGCGCGCACCCGGCACGGGAACACCGCGGCCGGTGAGCACCGTTCCGGCTTCGAATACGTCGTGCGCTCGCCACAACTCCCACATGCCCTGGGCGAAGTGGGGATAGAAGTGACAGTGGAAGATTGAATCGCCGACGGTTTGGTTTCTATTTCCCGTGCCGCCGTGCGAGATCTCCGTTGTAAATGCATAACCCGGTCCCAGAGCCTGACTATCGAGATAAGTCGAGTTGTCGTCGTCGGGTGTTTGCAGCCACTGGTGCGCGTGCAGGTGGTGGACGTGATGTTCTTTCGGTCCCGCATGCACGACACGCATCTTCACGGGGTCGCCGATGTAGCTGTGATGCACGTTTGAAGGATCGTCCGGATACAAGACCTTGGTCGCTTTGCGGCCTCTGATCAGGTTTCCGTTGCTGTCAGTCGTGTTGGCCGGAACGTCCACGATTTGCGCGGGGTCGCCGACGGTCCACGATGACAGGAAGAACTCTTCATACTTGCACTCAGTGCAATTGAACATCGGTCCCACGCCGAAACGGTTTGCCAGAATCTCCGCGCCTATGCCGGCGATTCCGTAGTTGATGGCAAACGCGTCCCGCACGCTGTGCAGCGTGTGACTAAGCACCGGATCTTCAAACTGCGGAAACGCCTGTTCGCCGCGTACTTCATCGTGATAGACCACGGTGAACTCGCGGTACGGACGGTCGCGATCCGGATTGGTTGCGTTAGGACGGTAGGTCCCATTTGGAAAGCGCCCCTTGTTCGGTCCTGTGATGATGGCGTTGAGATCGGTATTGACGATCGTATCGCCGTTGAGCATCTTCAGGATTGGCTGACCCGCGCGAGCATGACCCACCGGGTAAACAGCGTCGTAGTTGATGACTGGTTGACCGCCCGGAGTATTTCCGGTTGTGGCCAGTGCCATGTCTGCCTGAGTTACCTGCGAGCGATACCATTCAGCGCCTTTGGGTTCGACGTTGACGCTGCCGAATAAACCTTCGGCCAGTGTTCCGCCATCGCCTTCGCCGCTGGTGGTCGCGCCCGTGCTGTACATCAGGTTGTTGCCTTCACGTGTTGCAGTGAAGGTGTAAACGGTTGAAGCGCCCGGCCCGATCAGGCTGGGCGGGTTGGTTCCGACGTTCGATCCGTCAGAACTGATTCCACCTACCAACTCCATACCGATCACGTGAATGCCGGCGGTACGAGTTGCCGGCTGATTGCTGAGCGGTGATGGAGAAAGAAGGTTGGTGAAAGTGATGCTCAGACAGTCGCCGCTGTTCATGCGAAGCACGATGGGACGCGGCCGTTTGTCTTTGCGTAAACGGACGTTGCCGGCGACGATTCCCCTCGTGGAATCGATGGCGATAACGTCTTGTTTGAGTGCGTAGATCATTCCGTTCGGATTAAGTGCTCCGAGACGGTTGAACATTAGCGCCTGGTCCAATGCGACTACGTTAGCTTTGATAGTGCGCGTACAGACCGGGACGGTTGTGGGTGTTGGTGTTGGTGTGGGTGTAGGACGCACGATGACGTCCCCGTTTGTCGGATTTTCTAATTCTTCTGACTGGGCTAAGGTGCTGGTCGCCGTCGACAACAACACCAGACAGAGGAAGAGAAGGGAGGGCTTCCTCCAATGGTAAATCGGACTAATTGTCTTCATCAGTTTCCTCCAGATGAGAGTCGGGCGGGCCTAGTGCAACACCCGGACCACAACCACAAAAGGCACAAGACGAAGACACAAAGAGGCACAAGAAGGACTTCGAACGATTGAGCAGTAGTTTTACAAGCCTTCTGTGCTTCTTAGACTTGTGCCTTTTGTGTCTTCGCTTTTTTTGTGCTTCTTGTGGCCATGTCTCAGCGTGAGACAGACGCTATTTAGCGTGCTTCACACTGAATCATCGGTTGGACCATTGACGTGAGAGTCGATTACTTTAAGGATTTCGGAAGGATGAAACGGCTTGGATAACGCGCCGACTGCCCCGAGTTGCTTGGCTTCGGCGAAAACTTGCGGACTGCCATGAGCCGTGATCAAAAGAATCGGCGTCTGCGGTTGCAGCGTGAGAATGTTCGTGATGACCTGGAACCCGGAGATGTCCGTCAAACGAAGATCGACGATACTGAAACCGAAACGCCGCTTCCGCGACTGGTCGATTCCATCCAGTCCATTATTGACCAGCACCACCTCGTAACCACTCGACTCCAGCACGAGCTTGAGCGCGTCGCCCACGGATGGTTCGTCGTCGACGATCAGAATACTGATCTTTTCGCTTGTTAAAGCAACAGTCATTTCACGGCTTCGCGGCCATTGGCGGCACTCGACGTTCAACTTTAATACCCAGTTTCTTGAGTTTCCGATAGAACGTCGGGCGTGGGAAGCGAAGGATTTGCGCAGTCTTCTTGACGTTCCCCGCCGTGCGTTCGAGCGTCTGCATGATTGCTTCGCGCTCGATCTCTTCCATCGGCAGTAGCGGAGGAATTATGAACGTCGAGCTGGTGAGACGCGTTTGAAACTCTTCCGGCAAACAACTCGCCATCAACTCCGGGCCTGAACAAAACAGCACCGCGCGTTCGATGACACTTTCGAGCTGACGAATGTTGCCGGGCCAATCATAACGTACCAGTCGCGAGATCGTATCCGGTGAGAGCTCGCGAATCTTCTTTCCATATTGCTCGTTGAAGCGCACCAAGAATCGCTGCGCGATGATCGGCACGTCGTCGAGACGCTCACGCAAAGGTGGGACCTTAATTTTGATCGTGCTGATACGAAAGTATAGATCCTTGCGCAGCAAGCCTTCGTCGAGGAGCGCGAGCGTGTTGCGGTTGGTGGCGGAAACGAGACGAAAATTAACCGCGATCTCCTGTTCTGCGCCGAGGCGGCGGAGTCGACGTTCCTGCAACACGCGCAACAGTTTCGTTTGCAAGTGACTGGGCATTTCCGCGATTTCGTCCAGCAGAAGCGTGCCGTTGTTGGCTGCTTCGATGAGCCCGCGCTTGTCGCGATCGGCGCCGGTGAAAGCGCCTTTCTTGTAGCCGAACAACTCGGATTCGATCAGCTCGTTTGGAATAGCGGCGCAGTTGATCCGAATAAATGGACCATTGGCGCGTTGGCTTTGCGAGTGAAAAGCCGACGCGATCAGTTCCTTGCCCGTGCCGCTCTCGCCTTCGATCAAGACCGAAGCATCGGAAGGCGCGGCAGTCCGGACTGTCTCGAAGATCTGGTGCATCTTCGGATCGTGGCCGACCATGCCGAACGTTTCACTCTCGCCCGCCAGCGTCCGTTTCAGTGTCTCATTCTCTTGTCGCAACGCGGCCAACTGTAACGCGCGTTCGACCAGGGTCATGAGACGGTCGCGCGTGTAAGGCTTTTCGAGATAATAATAAGCGCCCGCCTTGATAGCTTCGATCGTCACGTCGAGCGAACCGTAGGCCGTCATCAGGATGACTTCGGTTTCCGGAGTTTGTCGCTTGATGTGCGTGGTCAAGTCGATCCCGCTTGCGTCTGAAAGACGAAGATCGGTGATGACGAGATCGAACAGACTGTCTTTCAAGATCGACGTCGCGGCGTTGAAGCTATGGGCGGCAGTTACTGCAAAGCCCGCTTCGCTGAGGATGAGTGAGAGAGAGTCTGCGACACTATGATCATCGTCTACGACCAGGATCTTCTTCGGGTGTCGGGTTTTCACGATGTACTCCTGTGATTGGGGGTAATTCTAGACGTACCGGTAATTCGATACGGACTTCCGTGCCTTTTTGCAGTTTGCTTTGGACCAGGATGCTGCCGCCGTGCTGTTCGATAATCTTTTGCGCGTAAGGCATTCCGAGGCCTAGTCCACGACTCTTCGTCGTACTGAACGGTTCAAAGATGTGTTTGATCTGATCCGGGCTCATCCCTGAGCCGGTGTCGGCGATCGTCATCCACAGTTTGTCGCTCTCTGTTCCGGTGGAGATCCGCAGGTGTCCACCCGTGGACATGGACTGAACGGCATTGAGAACGAGGTTGAGTGTGGCGGCGCGGATCGACGCTTCGTCGAGCATGCCGGCGACTGGTCCACTGCTGAGATCCAATTGCGCTTCGACGTGATTGGCGGCGATCTCGGTGCTGAGAAGCTGGATTACATCACGCGCGACGCTGTTTAGATCGACTCGTTGCGGCGCCAGTTTCACCGGGCGAGCGTAGTTGAGAATCTGTTCGGTGGTGCTGGTTAAATTGTTGACGGTGTGGATGATCTTGTCGACCAGTTCTACCTCGCCGGCGGAAACTTTGCCGGAGATTTTACCTTTGAGATGTTCTGAATAGAGCAACAACCCGGCGAGTGGGTTTCTCACTTCATGCGCCACCTGGGCGGCGACTCGACCGAGCGTCGCGACTTTCTCACTATGAGCCAGTTTTTCGTGAGCATCGACGAGCCGTCGCTGCTGTCGGTCGGCCATTGCCAGAAGGATGCTGACGACGATGAGGTCGACCGTCATCGAGATGAAGAAATGCTCGCCCCGTTGTTCGAACTTCCACCGGGTAATGATGTTTTCAGTGCCGGGGTAATTTCGTGCGACCCACCGGTAATAAGGCGGCCGTAACACTTGTTCCCACGTGATGATCACGATTGCCGTCAAGAGCAGCGTGAGCGCAGTAAATCCGACAATAACGCGTATGCTGAGCCCCTTCTTAACCGTGCTAAGTCCGGTGCGGGGACCGGTCGGCGATACTCTTGAAAGGACACTCATAGGCAGTTTTCGGTAGAGGTTACCCGCCGGGCAGCCTCCCTAAGAAGGGATCAATATCTATGTTTTGGTTTCTAGATTGTGGCTGTTATTGCGTAGCCGATAAACCTAGGTTGATTCTGCAAGGCTTCCTGCATGCAGTATGCACTGTGTGTCTCATTTTGAGCAAGCGCGGTGTTTAAGAACAGCGATTTTTTGTGTTAGCACGGCTCTTGCTTAGGCGATTGTGAGAACACGTTCTTTAAGGAGACCGAAATGAACCGATTTATCCTTGCCCTCTTGTTACTGAATCTTGTCTACCCCTCAACCGCGCGTTCGCAGCAAACACAATCCGCCCCCGTCACGGATTGCGCCTGCGAATCGCAAGTCTTACCGGATACGCTGGCCGTCGTGAACGGTGTGAAGATCACGAGCAGCGACATTGCGAAGTTGACTGGCGAATCCGTTGCCCAGCTTCATCAGCACGTCGTCGAAGCTCGCAAACGCGAACTCGACCTGATGATCAATTCGAAACTGCTCAACGCCGAAGCGAAGAAGCGCGAACTGACTGCCGAGAAACTGCTCGAGCAAGAGGTCGTCGCCAAAGTAAAACGTCCGACGCCGACGGAGGCGCAGGTCTTTTACGATCAGAACAAAGCGCGTATCAAAGGCGAGTTCAAAGATCTCGTCGAAGACATCACGACTTACTTGTTCGAGCAACGGCAACGCGAAGAGGCGAAGAAGTTTGCCGATACTTTGCGCACGGCGGCTGAAGTGAAAGTGCTCGTCACGGAAGTCACGGTGCCTGCTACTGCTGCCGATCGCGCGCGTGTGCTGGCGACTGTCAAAGGCGAGACGATCACGTCTGGCGACGTCGAAAAATCACTGCTGCCGTTTATCGCAGACGTGCAGCAACGAGTCTACAAGCTGCGCAAAGACGAGCTCGAACTCAGCATCAACGATGCGCTGCTCACGCAGGAAGCGCAGAAAAGAAAGATCACAGTCAACGCGTTGCTCGAAGCTGAAGTGAAGCCGAAGGCGGTTACCGGCGAGCAAACGCAACTGTTCTACGATCAGAACAAGGAGCGCGTCAGCGGAGACTTTGCGCAAACGAAAGACGCGATCAGGCAGTACCTGGAACAGGTCGAACTGCGACAGGCAGAACGCGCGTTTGTAGAGAAGTTGCGAGCGGCGGCGACGATTCAGGTGTTTCTGGTCGCGCCTGAGACGCGTGCCTCACGCGACTAGATCATCCGTGGTCCAGTCGTTGTTCGGCGAGCCGATCCGCAGCCTTGTACGTGGGAATGCCTTCCGCGGCCGCGAGTTGGAAGAGGTTGAGAATCGTGTCGTAGATCTCGTCGACTTTCTTAGCGGATTGTGCTGAATCCCAACCAAGCAATTCTCGACAGCCGTTGATTACGCCGCCTGAGTTGGCGGCGTAGTCGGGCGTGTAAAGAATGCCGCGCGCTTCGAGATCGTCGCCGTGTTTTGGTTCGAGTAACTGATTGTTCGCGGCGCCGGTGACGATCTCGGTTTTTAGTTGTGGGATGGTTTCGTCGTTCAGCACGCCGCCGAGACCACAGGGCGCGAAGACGTCTGCGTCGACCTGGTAGATCTCTTCCGGTGTTACCGCAGTTGCGCCGAACTCGTTCACGACTCGGCCGGCCTTGTTCGGATCGATGTCGCTAACAATCAGACGCGCTCCCGCGGCGTGCAGGTGCGACGAGAGGTGATAACCGACGTTGCCGCATCCCTGCAGCGCAATTGTCCGTTGGGCCAACGCTTCAGAACCCCAACGATACTTCGCCGCCGCTTGCAATGCGCGAAAAACTCCGCGAGCCGTGACGGGCGAAGGATCACCCGAGCCCGACATCAAGCCGGCAACGTGTTGCGTCTCCTTGCGGATGTATTCCATCTCCGCGGGACTGGTCCCAACGTCCTCCGCGGTGATGTATCGCCCGGCAAACGTGTCGACGAAGCGCCCGTGCGTCCGAAAAATCGTTTCCCGATCGTTGCGGTGCTCATTTTTAAGAATGATCGACTTGCCACCGCCAAGCGGGAGCCCCGCGAGCGCATTCTTATAAGTCATCCCACGCGCCAGCCGCAGCACATCCTCGATCGCCTCCGCTTCATCTCGATATTGCCAAAACCTTGTCCCCCCAATCGCCGGCCCAAGCCGCGTGCTATGAATCGCTATCAATCCGTGATAACCATTTTCGTCGGTACATGAACTTAGGTGTTCGTGGCTATTGATTGGTAAGTTTTTGATATTCATTCTGCCGCACCTCCGGTGCTCTTCTTTCTGCTTCTCTCTTCCAGGCGCCGCGGCGCTTCGCGCCTGCGCCTGGCTACCCTCTCCCGCACCTCCGGCGCTCTTCGATTGCTTGGATGCCCGGAAGCCTACTCACCTTACGACGTTATACCGGGTGTAGTTTCGATGCTGGGACCATTGCGCGCGTCACGAGTTCTTTTTCAAATCAAGACCGACTGACGAGTCTCGCGGACCCTTCGAATCTTGCGGTCCTCTCCAATCTCGCCCGGCCCCGGGGACACGATGCTGAAACCGCGAAGCGGTGGCAGAGGGTAGCCAGGCGCAGGCGCGAAGCGCCGCGGCGCCTGGACCAACCCCGACTCGTGTGGAGCCCTGAAAGGGCGGCAGAAGATGCTACAATCACGCCGTTTTTACTCTCAACCTCACAGGAGTATTCCTCATGCCTTCGACGTATCTTAGTCTTCACTATCATCTTGTCTTCAGCACAAAAGATCGAATCCCGATAATCGAAAAAGAGTGGCGGGCCAATCTCCATGCCTATATGGGTGGGATCGTCAGAGGCATCGAGGGTTGTCCCCTCGCAATCGGCGGCATTGAAGATCACGCGCACCTGTTGATTGGTCTCAAGGCAACACACCGATTGGATTATGTTCTGCGTGACGTCAAGGCCGATTCTTCAGGCTGGATTCATAGAGATGTCGGACAACGGAAGTTTCAATGGCAACCTGGGTATCTAGGCGTGACGGTTAGCCCCTCTCAGATCGAACAGGTGAGAAAATATATTCTCAACCAAGAGGCACATCATCGCCGCAAGACCTTTCAAGAAGAGTATCTCGAACTATTAAAACTGAGCGGAATTGAATACGACGAGCAATACGTGTGGTGATTCTGCCGCCCTTTCAGGGCTCAACGCAAACGAGAACAGTTTTCCAGGCGCCGCGGCGTTTCGCGCCTGCGCCTGGCTACCATCTGCCACGCCTTCGGCGCTCTCTCGCCTGGGTACTTTGCAGAAAACCACCCACGGGAAATGGAGGGATCATTCATGTCAACATACACCCGCCTTACCGTAGCAGCGTTCAGCGCTTGGGAAATTTTCGTGGGTCGTGTACTTTCTTATTTCCAAGTCTCAACCACCTGTTTAAGGAGAATACAAATGGTCCGATCGAAGAGTTTCCTTTTGTTAATCGTGTGTGCCGCTCTCCTGATTACGGCCTCTTTTTCAAGACCTGCCGACGCACAGCAGAAGCCTGCGTTTGAAGCCATTCCCACCGGCGATTACCGGATGGACGCGGGGCACAGCGTGATTGGTTTTTCGATTCGACACTTCGAGATCTCGTTTGTCAGAGGACGGTTCAAAGATTTCACCGGCGCCGTTCACTACGACGCTGCCGACGTAACCAAATCGACCGTGGAATTTACCGCCAAAGTCGAGAGCATCGACACCGGCATAGCGGGACGTGACAACCACCTGCGCAATGCCGACTTCTTTGATGTCGCCAAGTTTCCCGAATTGACCTTCAAGAGCACGAAGGTGGAAAAGAAAGGCAACGGTCACGTGCTGCACGGCGACTTCACGATGAAGGGTGTGACGAAGCAGATCTCATTTCCGTTCACGCTCCACGGCGCCGTCAAAGACAACCGTGGAAACGTGCGCTTCGGAATAGCAGCAGAGACGAAGATCAACCGGCGCGATTACGGAATCACGTGGGGCGCAGCGATGCCGAACGGCGGGCGCAACGTCGGCGATGAAGTCACTATCGATCTTCAGATCGAAGCAGTGAAGGCTGCTCCGCCGGCAACAACCCAACAATAAACCGCAAACTCAAAACGGCGCGCGAACGGGGCGACCGGGATAAACTCCCGGTTGCACTTCGCCGTCTTTCACCACGACCACTGTCGGTATCACGGAATCAGCGCACCTTTCCCCGGCCGGCAACTTCCCACATCGTCTCAACCCGCTCACCGCGTATCCCGTAAATCTGGTTGTGCATGTTAACCGTGCTGCACACGTGGTTCGGGATGATGCAGACGCGCTCGCCGACGCGATAGTTATGAGGTGAGTTGCTGATATTCAAGTGACCATGTTCTTCCGAGAGTTGGTCCAACTCAGTCAAATCGTCTAATCCGAAATCGGTCCTGATCAGGCCGAACCCTTTGCCATCACCCGCGAGGTGGCGATCGGAGGAAAACGTCTTCGATCCGGCGTCGACGATCGCGCGTCCCGAAACGCTCGTGCTGACCACCGTCGTCACAACCGAAAGCGCGCAATCCTCAACGCCGGCAATCCCAACGCCGACCATGTTGCGATCGTTAAAGATGTACATCCCGGGGCGAATCTCGTTCACGCCAAAAAACAGGTGACACTCGCGAGCGGTCGGCGTCGATCCTCCACTCACAACCGGCACGGCGATACCCGCAGCTTCGAGCTTCGACACCGCGCGTTCGAGAAACTCATTCACGCCAACTCTCAATTCCGCCCGTTCCTTTTCCGGAACCTGAAAGTTTCCAGGAAAAAACATCAACCCTTTGAACTCCAGGCCCGGCAGATCGACAACTCGCTGAACCACACTCAGTAATTCGTCCTCATTCGCAATACCACAGCGGCGAAAACCAACGTCAAGCTCCACCAAAACACTGACCTGCGCGCTCTTCAGCCGAGCCTCCTGCGAAATAACCCGCGCGGCATTGATGGAATCAAGCGCAACTGTGATGTCAGCGCGAGTAGCGAGATTCGCAAGCTTCTCCGCCTTGCCCGGGCTGACAATCGGATACGCGATCAACATGTCAGTGAACCCCGTGTCGAGCATCACTTCCGCTTCGCCGATCTTCGCCACCGTGATCCCCTGCGCCCCATGCTCCAATTGCATTTTCGCCAGCTCGGGGATCTTGTGTGATTTCGTGTGTGGCCTCAGCCGCAGGTTATGACTTTGACAGTACTCTGCCATGCGCGACAGATTTCGCTCCATCACGTCCAGGTCGACGACGACAGCCGGCGTTTCCAGGTCAGATAAGAACAATAGTTCCTCCGCTTAAGAGATATTGTCCTCAGCATACAACAATCTAAAACAGGATGCGTTTGATGAGCCCGATTAACCCGGGCGGCGGGGTCGGACTCGGTGTTGGTGTAGCCGTTGGAGTTGGTGTCGGTGACGGACTTGGCGTCGGAGTTGGAATCGGATTGCCGTTGGGCGTGGTTGTCAGGGCCGTGCCGGCGTCGATTCGCGAGTGCACGTCGCCATTTATCTCCATCGACATGCGCTCGACGTGACGCGTAATGTCTTTATTCAACAAGGTCGGAAACTTCGCCCGAATGAGCGCGACTTCCCCGGCCACAATAGGCGCTGCCATCGACGTTCCGCTCCACGTTCCGTATTGACCGTTCGGCACAGTACTCAAAATCGCCGCGCCCGGCGCTGCCACCTGGATCCACGATCCTCTCGTGGAAAACGACGCCAACGTGTCGTTGGAGGTCGATGCGGCAACGGCAATCAAGCCGTCGACGTTTTCAGCCGCCGGATAATGCTCCGTGTCGTCTCCGCTGTTTCCTGCCGCGGCAACGACGACGAGATACGGATTTGTCGCCACTGGAAAATCGTAATCACCGTCATAATCTGCGTCGCCACAAGCTTTCGCCAGCAGTTCACCGATCAACTTGGTTTCTCTGAGAGTGGCCAGACTGAGATTGATCACGTCAGCGCCGTCGTTGGTATACGGATCGCCATCGGGATCGACGGCAAACGCCAAAGCCTCGGCAAGGACCCAGATGTTTCCCATGCCGGTTTCATCCAAAACCCGCAGGGGCACGATCTTCGCCTCGGGCGCGACCAGGGAAATCAATCCGGCGACGTGCGTGCCGTGTCCGTACGGACCAATTTGCTGATTACCGACTTCACTCGGATCGTTGTCGTCGTCGACAAAGTCCCAACCCGGCAACAGGCGACCGGCAAGTCCGGGATGTTGACGATCGACGCCAGTGTCCAACACCGCGACCTTGATTGGACCATTTGGTCCAGTCCCCCGGTTCATCTGGTGCGCGAGTGGCAAGCGGATCTTATTCGGCGCCCATTGCGCCGTAAACGTTCCCTGGTCACCGCCCACACTCCAGGTATTCCCGACACTCCACGTATTGCCGCCGCCAACCGGCGGTCTCGCAACATAATTCGGTTCGACCAGAACAACCTGCGAGTCGTCATCTAAATTCTCTACCCGATCCTGAACTCGCGCATTATCCGTAATACGCAGACGGTAAATGGGCCGCGAACCAAATTGATCGAGGGGAACAGGATCGAGCGAATGGCGGGAAGCTACACCAGGCAGATCGCCGGCACTGACCAGCCTTACGACAACCTCGCCGGCGACAAAGTCTTCATCGTCGTCTTCGTCGATTGCGTTCGCAACGCTGGGCTCTCGGACGTTTGTGAGGAAACAGACAGCCAGCAACAACAGAGCCAGAAACGTCAATAGGCGACGCATAACGAGCCCCCTTTTTGTAGCGTTCTGATGCCTTGAGAACTGTCGGGGAAGACCTGCCTAGAAGATAGCGGAATAATTTTCGGCTGCCAATACTTTTGGATCTCTGCGGTCCTCTGCGGTCCTCTGCGTCTCTGCGTCTCTGCGTTTAAGCTTAAGGTGCAAACAAGTAAAACGCAGAGACACAGAGGACCGCAGAGATGCGCCGAGTTCAACTTAGCTCACCACCGGCCTACCAAAACAAATGGCGACCAGAAGAACGGGTGCTCCCGGTGCTGCAACAGTTTTACCTGGGCCGTACGCAGCGCGGCGGAGGGCAACCTGGTCCGGGCGAGCTCGTCGTAGAACGTAACCATCAACTCGGTCGTAGCCTCGTCGTCGATGGTCCATAGACTCATCATGACTGTCGGCGTCCCGGCGGAGAGAAAACCGCGCGCCAGTCCCATCAACTCTTCACCTGGCGCAATCGCGCTCATGCCGGTTTCACATGCGCTGAGCGTCACGAGTCCGCAATTCAACCTCAACTCGTAAGCGTCGCGCGCCGTGAACCAGCCATTGCCTAATCTCAACGAAGAAAACAGAGGATTGTCGGAACGAAACTGCGCGTGACAGGCAAGGTGGACCACGTCGAAGTCGCCGGCATCGCGGCGCAACACTTCGGTAGTCGCAGCTTCGTCCAAACATCGTCTGACATCGGGAAATATCTGGTTGAGTGCGTGCAGCTCGTCACGCACACCCGGGATCTGTTCGTCGGCCACTCCCAATAACAGGGCCCGTCGAAAATCGCGTTTCAGCCGCGCCAAACACTGCTGCAAAACAACGGCGCTCGGCGCATAAGAAACTTCTCTCCGCTCGATCAACCAACTCTCGCCGTCATACAGTGCCTGGAACGGCAGATAGTGGAGCGCTCGATGCGGCACGATCACGACGTGACGGTCGCCGATCCTTGGTTCGATCCGCCGCATCAATCGATCGTAGAGAAAACGCAGGTGCTTCTGCGTCCGTTCGGTGAGCGCCGGCAGGTGCTTTCGAATCTCTGTCGATCCATAGCGCAGCGTGTCGATCTGAAAACGGCAACGCTCGATCTCCTCGACAATCTCAGTTTCACTGCCGAGATCCCGGACGACTTCAACGCGCTCATTCGTAACCACAAACGCAAGCAATTCGTCGCCGATCGAGGTGTACTCGATCAGCGCGCGATCGGGACCGAGCGCAGTCTGAAGTTCGGGGAGCGAAAAGAGATCTTTTTCCGGATCCTTCTTTTCTCCGCCTGCGCCACGATGTTGTAGTTGGCGCGTAAGCTCCAACAGCTTCGATTCGCGTTCGAGAATTTTGCTTTCGAGTCCCGCGTCCTGAGTCTTGACTGCGCCACGCACCGAGCGATGCATCTGGTTGTAAAGATAGTTCAGCTCTTCCCGCAACTTTGCCACTTGTCTTTGCAGATGCGCTTCAAAATCATCGCGCGCATTGGTCGACAGCAGCAGCCGTCCGGCGATTGCATCCGCCAGCGCCCGCGAACGGGCGCGCTCGACGAAGGTCAACGCTTCGATGATGCGCCGGTAGCCTTCGCTGAGACAGAGCTTGGCAAGTTCATGATAAGGAGAGATTCGACTCGAAAAGAACGCAGTGCGAAATTCCTCGCCGGGAAGAGGCGCGCGCAGTTCTTCCGTCAATTCAATTGCTTTGGAAAAGTTTGATTCCGCAATTCTCAGATCTCCCAGGTCCAACGCGAGCGCGCCCAGCGAGCTAAAACAACGTTCGGCAATCTGTGGTTGCCCGTGCGCCTGCGCGTCGCGCAGCGTTTGCACGAGCAACTCGCGTGCTGGTCCAACATTGCCCAGCGCGCGATCCGATTCACCACGCAGCCAGCGAGCGAGCAGTAATCGTTGCCAACTGCCCGACATCAACAACGCCGGCTCAGCTTTGCCGGCCATCACACGCGCGCCTTCAAACTTCTCTTCGCGATAGAGCAACTGCGCGTGGGTCAACTCGACGAGAGCAGCGCCCACCGGGTTCTGTTCAGCGGCGTAAAGTCGTTTTGCGTGATCGAGCCAGCGCTGCGCTTCTTTGGTGCGGCCCAACAACATCAACGCGCGGCCGCCATACGCTTGCGCGCGTGCTTCCTCGGCGCGCATTCCATGCTGAACAAACGTCGGGATCACTCGTTCGTAGATCGCGAGGGCTTCGGCAGCGAGATTGAGTTCGAGATACGTGTCGGCGATCTCGTGTTCGGCAAGTATCGCCTGGATCGTGAGGCCGAGAGCGATGTAACGCTGGCGCGATCGTTCGAGAAAATCGAGCGCGCGATCGTAGCGGCCTTGCAGTAAAGCGAAGAGTCCGATGTTTCCTTCGATTCCCGCGATCGTGACGGGTTGATTCGCTCTTGCTGCCTGGTTTAAGGCTTCGTCGAAAATATCTTCGGCAGACTTGAACTTATGAAGCTGAGCATGAGTGTTTGCCAGACAGTTGTTGACGGTCGCCAGTTGTTTTTGATCGTTGAGGGCGGCGAAACGTTCGCGAGCCGCGGTTTGAAATACTTCGGCGTCGTGGTAGCGATCGCGGCGAAAGTGCAGGTTGCCGATGTTGTGTTCGATCTTGCCTGCCGCCAGCAGATCGCCGTACGCGAGAAAGATCTCACGCGCCCGCAGGCCACATTCGATCGCTTCGTCGTAGCGTCCCAGAGTTGAGAGCGCGATGAGCTTGCTGACCTGCGTCGCCGCCGCTGTGTGAATCTTGCCGAGACTGCGAAACCGGCGTTCCGATTCTTCCAGCGCGGAGACGGCCGACTGCATTTCGCCATCGATTAGTGCTTTGAGACCGGCGGCCCAGGCGGTTAGCGCTTTGATTTCGGAAGTGGGGCGAATTTCCGCAAGTAGTTCAAGCGAAGCGGCTGCGCCAATGGCTTGTCCGGGATGAGTGCTCCAGCCGTCGAGACAGATGTCCTTCAAACAATAGGCAAGTTCGACATCGAGCAGGGCAGAGTTCTCCCAGAGCAATGTTTCTCGCCGGGCATTGCTTGAGTTCACGAGAAGCGTCGCAAGTTCCGCACGCTGCATTTGGTCAGACTCAGTCCTTGAGCTCTAACTCCGAAATCTCGATCTCTACGTCTAACATCTTTATTAACAATGAATAATTACCAACCGGAACCGCGGGAAGTGTAAATTCACACAACTCGCTCAGTCTCGCCTGCGCCGCTCCGGCAGCGCCTGAGATCTCTACTGTGGCATCGGTACAACCTTCGCGTATGACCTGTCCGGCTACGACACACTCGTCGTTTTGCACGGTGATGCGCAGATCCAGGGCTGCGTCAGGCGCTGAATAGAGCATCTGGCGCGAATCTTTGCAGATCGAGCGCATCCCCATTGTTGAACCGGAATTGCGACTATCAAAGGTCAAGGTCGCGACGACACGTCGCGAGGGCGATTGCCCTCCTGGCGAGAATGTATTCATGGCGGTTTGGGCGAGTCACTGTCTTCCCTTCAGGTTCTGGGCACAGCCAGAATAGGCTGTCGCTTGCGTGGTTGTCTAGATGTTATTTTTGGTACAGAAATCTCTTCTGTCGCACTTTCAGTGCTCGATATTTCACGTGTAGTCATCCAGGGGCTTGTGCTCGCTCCGCTCGCACCGCCCCTGGCTACCTTATGCCGCGCCTACGGCGCTCAGTCGCAAATCGCTTGCGGTGTGTCATTGACGTATCTGAGGTTGTTGCCAATGAGGCGCGCCTGACATCATTCAGCGCCGAAGGCGCAGGAGAGAGGGTAGCCAGGGGCGGTGCGAGCGGAGCGAGCACAAGCCCCTGGTTGTTGGGTAAGAGGGACGAAGCTCTGAAAGAGCGACAGACTTCATGCGTTAGAAGCATGCCGATTATTGTTTTCGGGCGGCTTCCTCGTAGTCTTCGCGGGGATCGCGGCCCGTGGCTTTGGCATACCAGCCCGGGTGATGGGTCCAGGCCCACTCCTTTGTCACCGTACCATCAACCATCGAGCGGAACGTTCCGGGTTGTGCCGCCGTGCCTTCGTAGATGTGAATAATGAAACCGCCGAGCATCACGAGCGCCGCAATGTCGTGCAGCACATAACTGACCGCCACGATCCAACGCGCCACGAGGTTGTCGAACCACATCAGGATGCCGGTCACCAGAAAAACGACCGCGCAGATAACGATGGCCCAGAAGTAGAGTTTTTGACCGGCATTGAAGAAACCGGTCTCCCGCGGTTCAACGGGCTCGCGATTGGTTACATAACCTTTGATCCGTTTCATCCAACGCGAATCTGACTTCGTCCAGCTCATCGGAATAAACCAGTTCACGAACTGAAAGAAGAACAGGATGTTGAAGACAAGCCCGAACCACGGATGCAGCAATCGCGTCATCGCGCCGCCGCCGAACAACGGCGTCAACCAGCGATACAACCACGGCGAATAGATCGCAAAACCCGAAAGCAGCGCCAGGATGAACGTGATCGCCACGGACCAGTGAAGGACCCGCGTGTAGACCGGATGCCGCAACAACTCGCCGCGATGAATCACAGTTCGTCCGTGACGGCCAAACTCTTGCCGTGCCTCTCGATCAAAACGTTCGGCGGAAGAGCTCATGGTCTTTCCTTTCGGCCAGACTCTGCTTCGTCCGGATGGTCGGTCACTACCGGCACAGGCTCAGGCTGCGGCAGCTTTGGTCCAACCGTGATGCGATGAAAGAAGACGGCGAAAACACCGAGCGCCGCCATCAACAAGCCAGCCGGCTTCGCCAGCCACTTCCAGACTGTGTAACTCGGCGGAATCGTCGGGTTCGCCGGCAAACCGCCGTACAACTCCGGCTGCGTGATGTCGTGCAAAACGTAAATCACGTGCGTCCCCCCGATTGATTGCGGATCGTAGACACCGGCGTTCTTGAACCCCGATTCTGATTGGAGCTGCGACACGCGCGTACGCGCGATCTGGACCATCTCCTGTTTCGTGCCAAAGTGCAAACACCCGGTCGGACACGCCTTGATGCACGCCGGTTCGAGTCCCTGGCCCACTCTATCCGAACACAGCGTACACTTGAACACCTTTTTCGTTTGGGGATTGAACTTCGGAATGTCGAACGGGCAACCGGAGATACAGTAACCACACCCGATGCAATTCTCCTGCTGAAAATCGACGATCCCGTTTTCAAACTTGACGATCGCGCCATCAGCCGGACAGGCGCGCAAGCAACCCGGATCTTCGCAGTGCATGCACTGGTCCTTGCGCATCAGCCACATGAAATTGTTGTCGCGTTCGTGTTCGACAAACTTGATCAGGTTCCAGTAATTCCACTCGGTCGACGACATCGTTTGATACGTGTTGTCAAACGTAGTCTCGCGAAACGGATGATCGTTCCATTCGACACACGCGACCTCGCAAGCCTTGCAACCGATACAGGTCGTGACGTCAATGTACTTGCAAACTTCAACAGCGCGTTGCGCCCCCCGGCCCGGCACTGGTCCAGGGTGCGCCGAGATTTCCTGAATCTGCATTGTTCGCGGATTACTCATCGCGTTTCACACCTTCTCAATCTTCACGAGGAAACCTTTGAATTCGGGCGTGAAGGCATTCGGATCGATTGCCGCGGGCGACAAGAGGTTGACGGGATTAAGCGCCGTCTTGCCTTCGTCTTCCTTGATGCCGCGATAACCCCAGTGGATGGGTATTCCGATCTGGAACGTCTCCTTGCCGTCAATCATCATCGGCTTGATTCGTTTCGTTACCATCGCCTTCGCAATGTATTGGCCTCTCGCGCTGCTGACTTTCACTCGTTCGCCGCCCGTGATTCCCATTCGGTCAGCCAACTGCGCCGGGATCTCGACAAATGGTTCCGGCACGAGCTGCACGTTCATCGGATTGTTCTTGGTCCAATAGTGATAGTGCTCGGTCAGGCGATACGTCGTGCAGACGATGTTGTATCCCTGATCGACCGTGCCGAACTTATCCGCGTCGGAGTTGTACTTCTTCGCCACCGGACTGGTCGAATGATTCGGATGGAGCGGATTGGCGATTGGACTCTCCGTCGGTTCGTAATGTTCGGGAAATGGACCGTCTGCGAAAGCGGCGAGCGGCCCGAAGATCCTGCCAACGCCCTCGGGATTCATGATGAACGGCCCCATGTGATCTTGCGGATGCGAATCGGCTTTGAAGTCCGGAACGTCGTTGCCGACCCATTTCTGTTGTCCTTCATTCCACCAAACCTGCCGGCGCGTGACGTCCCACGGCTTGCCTGACGGATCGCACGAGGCGCGGTTGTACATGACGCGTCGATTCGCGGGCCACGACCAACCCCAGCCTGGATAAATTCCGAGACCGGAAGGATCGTCCGTGTTGCGGCGTTGCGCTTGTGAACCGGCTTCGGTCCACGAACCGGAGTAAAGCCAGTTGCCGCAGGCTGTCGTCCCGTCGTCGCGCAGCCACGCGAAACCGGGCAGTTGTTGACCGGATTTGATGGTCTGGCCGGGAAACATCTGTTCGTCGTTGAGATCGGCAAGGGCGCGGCCGTTGATTTCCTTCGCGAGATCGCTGAGCGAAGGATTCAGCGGGGTCGTGTAGTTCCACGAGAGATTCGCGATCGGATCGGGAAACTTTCCGCCTTCCGCGTTGTAAAGATCCCGCACTTTCAAAAAGATACGCGCGAGTATCTCCTGGTCCACCTTCGCGTTGCCCGGCGGCGGCACGGCGACGTACTTCCACTGCAACCATCGCGCTGAGTTCACAAACGTGCCGTCTTTTTCGGCGAACCCCGCGCCCGGTAAGCGATAGACCGTTGTGTTGATCTGTTTCATCTGCTCCGGCGTCGTGCCCGGAGCTTTCCAGAATTCACTCGTCTCTTCCGGATAAAGCTCGCAGACGACAAGCCAGTCAGCCTTTTTGAGCGCTTCGATGTTCTTGTGCGAGTTTGGACCAATCGCGACGCCGTTCATGCCAAAGGCAAACAGTCCTTTCACTTTGCCCTGGTACATGAAGTCCCACATCTCGGTCCACGAATACTTGCGATCGATCTTGGGCAGGTAGTGATAAGCCCAGTCGTTGCTCTTTTGCGACGCGTCTCCGTAAAGCGCCTTGAGAAAAGAGACCATGAACTTCGGCGTGTTGGACCAGTAGTTATAAGAGTCCCACACGTCGGGTTTGGACGCCGAGGGCGTCGTACGTTTCAGGAAGGTCGCGAGATCGATATCAGAAGGCGCCGGAATCTTGAGATAACCGGGAAAGATATCGAACACGCCGCCCATGTCGGTCGCGCCTTGTATGTTGCAATGACCGCGCAACGCATTAACGCCACCGCCCGATCGGCCCACGTTGCCGAGCAGCAACTGGAGGATCGCCGCTGTGCGAATGATCTGCGTGCCGGTTGTGTGCTGCGTCCAACCGACGGCGTAGATGATCGTCGCTGCTTTCTTCGTGTCGCCGTCTTTGCGAATGGAAGTGAACAGGTCGGCAGCTTTTAGAAACTGATCTTTCGGAATTCCGGTGATGCGCTCGACCATCTCCGGTGTATAGCGGGAGTATTGCTGCTTCAATAACTGGAATACCGATCGCTCGTGCTGAAGCGAGAGATCGTAAGCGGTGTTTGGCGGCAATGACGGCGTGGGTTTTGGACCACCTTGGGCCGCCGCGCCAGTTGGACCAGCCGCTTGATGTCCGCCACCAGTCTGGCTGCTCATGACTCCGCCGGCGGCTGATGGCCCTTGCGCGGATGGAGTTGAGGGACGGCTGGCGACAGGCCGCGACGATCGTTCAAAATTCTCCGCCGGTTGTCGTCCTGTTTTCAACTCCTCGCCCGTTGCTTCACCAGAAGATGCTCCGGTTGGCGCGGGTGGTGGTCCAAGATTGCCGCCCTGTTCATAGTTCCACGTTTCCGTGTCGTAAACCGCAGTGTTGGCGTCGAAGCCGGAGAACAAACCGTCTTCCGGAAGTTTGAAACCGTCTTTGATGATGAAGGCAGCGTTGGTGTAATTGACTAAATAGTCTTTGGCGATGCGATTGTTCTCGATCGCGTAATTGATCAGACCGCCGAGGAAGGCGATGTCAGAGCCGGCGCGGATCTGTAGAAATAGATCGGCTGTGGCGGCGGTGCGCGTGAAGCGTGGATCGACCACGATCATCTTCGCGTTCCGGCGCAGCTTTGCTTCGATAGGCCACTTGAAGCCACACGGGTGGTTCTCGGCCGGATTGCCACCCATGATCAACATCATGTCGGTATTCTTGATGTCGATCCAGCCGTTGGTCATTGCGCCGCGTCCGAAGGTGGGCCCCAAACTGGAGACCGTCGGACCGTGTCAAACTCGGGCCTGCGTTTCGAAGTAGCAGACGCCGAGACTGCGCATTGTTTTGACAGCCAGGTAATTAAGCTCGTTGGTGTCGGTGCACCCGCCGGTCCACCCGATGCCTTCGCAGCGATTAACCGTAAAGCCCTTGTCGTCCTTCTCGACGAACGTTTCGTCGCGGGTCTTTTTCACCCAGCGGCCGATTTCGTTGAAGGCGTTGTCCCACGAGATGTCTTCCCAGTGATCCGAACCGGGACGGCGCACCTGCGGATTCAGCAGACGTCGATCGTTGTGGATGTCCTGTTCGAGCGACGAGCCTTTCGGACAGAGTGTGCCGCGATTGATCGGATGATCGGGATCACCTTCGACGTGAACGACCTGTGGCGTGACATTCTTTGCTTTGTCGCCAATCGTGTGAATGATGACGCCGCAGCTCACGGAGCAATACGGACAAGTGCTGCGAGTTTCGGTAGTGCGGTCGATCTTCAGTCCCTGAGTTTGCGCATAGATTGGACCAAGATTGAAGCCGAATGCCGATAGACCAACACCGCCGACAATGGTTGTCTTGATAAAAGTTCTTCTGGATAGATCCATGACCGAGATCCTGGGTTTCTTGCCTCTTGGGGGATCCGGAAATGGGGGTGTGAGAGAAGATTATGCCTCGCGTGAGGTAATGTCAACGTTTTGAATTATAAGCCAATAAGATTCAACTCAATTTTCATATAACCGTGTTCGGTGGCCCATAAGTCCAGCGCAGCAGCGGCGACTTCGTCGACGAGCGGTTGAGCAGTGCCGCGACGGGTGAGATCAACACCTTTGAGATAGTGTTTGCAGGTCTCGCAAGCTTCGACTCTGACGTGAT